>NZ_AP043824.1:0-558149 GCF_055379965.1 Halostagnicola alkaliphila
TACTGAAGATGGGGCCGCTGCGACCGTCTCGACACACGTACGATTTCGAAGATGCCGACGCGATCGTCAACTTCGGCGTCGAAAACGACATGTTCGTTCGCGGACACACTCTCGTCTGGCACAACCAGAAACCCGACTGGTTCCAGGCGTGGGACTACGCGGACGACCAACTTCGGACGTTCCTACGGGATCACATCCACACTGTCGCCGGCCGTTACCGCTCGAAAATCGACGCCTGGGACGTCGTTAACGAGGCGGTCGCCGATGACGGCTCGATGCGCCGAACGGTGTGGTCCGACGCGTTGGGCGAGGAGTACTTCGCCGATGCGTTCCGATGGGCCGACGAAGTCACCGATGCCGACCTCTATTACAACGATTACGGCGCCGACGAAATCAACGAGAAATCCGACGCGATCTACGACTTCCTCGAGGGGTTGCTCGAGGACGATGTCCCGATCGACGGCGTTGGCCTCCAGATGCACGCGCTGGGCGACCATCCGGACCCGGATTCGATCGCAGAGAATATCGGACGGTTCCAGGAACTCGGTCTCGAGGTGCACCTCACCGAAATGGATGTTGCCTTTCACACCGACGACGTACCCGAAAATCCACTCGAGACGCAGGCGACGTTCTATCGAGACACTATCGTGGCCTGTCTTGACGCTGGCTGTGACACGGTCGTCACTTGGGGAGTTCACGACGGGAGTTCTTGGCTCCGGAGCTTCAAGGACTTCGGCGAGCGCTACACCGGTGATCCGCTGCTGTTCGACGATCGATACGGCCAGAAACCGGCCTACGACGCTGTCAAGCGCACCCTCGAGGAACGGTGAGCGCCGAGGGCACTCGAGAGAAATGATGGCGATATATCACAGAAATTATAGAATCGAACGGTAGCGTCTACCAACGGGGAACGTTTTTATTGTACTCACACACATGTAGGGACGAATGTTCGACTCCACGTACGACGACTGCTGGCTCCGGTACGAGCGCGTCGACGACGCCGCCCTCCCGGCGTACCGAAATCGACTTTCCCACGCGTATGTCTCCGAAGGTGCACCCGAACTCGGAGCCGTTCGGGAGGAACTCAGAACGGGAATTCGGGGAATGCTCGGCCGGGAACCGCACCTCTGGCAGCACCCGCCGCGATCGGTCGAGAACTTCCTCGTCATCGGTCATCCCGAAGAGATGCGACCTATCAGCGAGACGGTCGAGTCAGACGAAGTTTGGAATCTCGAGGAAGGCGGCTACGTGATTCGGACCGTCGAGTGGGAGGGCCACGAGTGTACCGTTATCACGGCTCCGAACGACGGCGGGCTCGTCTACGGTACGTTCCATCTGTTGCGCCTCGTCGCGTTGGGCGAACCGATCGACGACTTAGACATCGTCGAGGAACCCGCGAACGCCTCCCGGATCATCAACCACTGGGATAACCCGTTCAGTCGCTCCGTCGAACGCGGCTACGCCGGTCAGTCCATCTTCGACTGGGAGCGATTGCCCGACCTCCGCGAACGGTATTTCGATTACGCGCGCCTGCTCGCATCCGTCGGCATCAACGGCGTCGTCCCGAACAATGTCAACACCGGCATCCCCGATCGACCGTCCGCCAACGACGCCGTCGCCGAACGCGCCGGCTGGCAACTCCTAGAGCGCGAGAACTTGGAGAAGCTCGAGGCGCTAGCTTCCGTCTTCCGGCGGTACGGCATCACGATCTACCTCTCGGTCAACTACGCCGCGCCGATCCGACTCGGCGGTCTCGAAACGGCTGATCCCCTCGATCCCGACGTTCGCCAGTGGTGGCAAGACAAGGTCGACGAAGTTTACGACGTGATTCCCGACTTCGGCGGTTTTCTGGTCAAAGCTGACTCCGAGGGCCAGCCCGGTCCCTACGACTACGACCGGAGCCACGCGGAGGGAGCGAACGTCCTCGGCGAAGCGCTCGAACCTCACGGCGGCCGCGTCTGGTGGCGCGCGTTCGTCTATTCCGAGCACGACGACCGCGCAGTTCAGGCCTACGAGGCGTTCTCCCACATCGACGGTGAATTTTACGAGAACGTCACCGTCCAGATCAAAAACGGGCCGATCGACTTCCAGCAACGTGAGCCCGTCTCGACGCTGTTCGGTGCGATGCCCGAAACCAATCTGGGCTGTGAACTGCAGATCACCGGCGAGTACACCGGTCAGGGCGTCCACACTACCTTCCACGTCCCAATGTGGAAGGAGACCCTCGAGTTTGATTCCTATGCGGACGGAGAGCGAACCCCCGTCAAGGATGTGCTCGCCGAACGCGACGGGCAGGGTATCGCCGGCGTCGGCATCGTCGGCGAGGACCCGAACTGGACCGGCAATCACCTTCTCCAGTCGAACCTCTACGGGTTCGGGCGACTCTGCTGGGATCCCGACCTCGAAACCGAGGCGATCACCGACGAGTGGGTCCGCCAAACGTTCGGCCACGACCCGGCTGTCGTCGAGGCCGTCAGCGATATTCTCCTCGAGTCGTGGGACGCCTGTATCGACTACCACACCGGCGGAATCGGCCTGATGCACATGATGTACAACGGCGAAGCCGCCCTGGAGAACCACTATGACCCAGCGCCGGAGGAGTGGCCCGAGTACATCGGTGCGACCGAGGACGGCATCGGCGTCGATCGGACCTCGGAAGGGAGCGGCTACGCCGCCCAGTATCGTGATCCGATCACCGAACGCTACGATTCGGTCGAGGCGTGTCCGAAGGAACTCCTGCTCTTTTTCCATCATCTCCCGTGGGAGTACGAACTCGAGGACGGGCGGACCGTCGTCCAGACGCTCTATGATAACTGCCACGACGGCGTCGAGAGCGTTCGTAAACTGCGGGCGAAGTGGGAATCGCTCGAGAGTGCTTCGCAGTCTCGTGATGACGGAAGCCACAAAGCGGCTTCCGAACCACTGCGAGGCGTCGTCGACGATCGGCGCTATCGCCACGTCGCCGAACGATTGGACGAACAGGTCGTTCAGGCCGAACGATGGTGCGAAACGCTCTGTGCGTACTTTTACGATAAATCGGGCGTTCCGGACGAGAAGGGCCGCGTTCCCGAGGTGTCCTGACGACGGCCGTCGCGAACCGGGTCCAGGCGACAAGCGTATTCGCCGAAACCTCCCACCGTACGCGACGTGTGGGGACGCTCGTGTCAGAGGAACGGATACACGTCCTCAAACGCAAAGAGTGGAGAACGGGTTATTCGAAATCCGACCGCTGAATGCGCCACTGACGGAGATATTGCGTGCTGAACGCAAATAACAAGAGAGTGACGTAGCCGAGCGTACACAGGACGATCATCACCGTCGCGTACAGGGCCAAGAACCCCGCTGCAAAGTCTGACCCGATACCGGAGGCGATCACTGCCATACCGAAAAGAACGCCTGCGGCCGGAATGAGTGCGAACAGATACGGGTGCTCGAATCGCTCGTTGTACTTATCTATCATACTACGGTGAGACGGACTCACACCATATCAATCATACGGTCTGATACGGATTACTGTAACGATTTACCGGCGCAACCGCAGGACGGGACGCGGTTGCGCCGAAAATGACTTACAATAAACCGTATGACACGGCAGCAGAGTTGAGTCACTGACGGTCGGCAGTTCGATGCGGGCCATTCCGGGCCACACAGTGTCGTTCTCGATTTCCCCGACGTTTATCTATACCGAGCCAGTAGTCGACGGTACGAATGCCGAACCCTTCACATAACCGCCTCTCCAGTTTCAGTCAACAAATCTGGATCTGGATGTTTGCCATGTCGGTAACCATGTTACTGGTGCTCGGATGGGCATTTCTGTACCTCGAGCCCGGAACGCCGTCATACGTCATCAGTCAGGTCAGCGCGATTATCCTCGGCCTCACAGTTATCGGGACGGTGATTGCACTCTACTCGAACTGGAAGCCGTTTTAAGCTGTTGGCGGACCCCGCACTCGAATCGACGGTCGGTGCGGGCTCGAGTGCGGATTCTCCCCATCGAGTGCGAATTGAGATTATCGAGCGCGAATTCAGGGGGAGATAAACACGCGAGCCAAACGACCGCAAAAACGAGGAATCGACGGCCAAATCAGGACGAGGCTTCGTCGGTCGCCGATTCCTCCGTGGATGCGGATCCGTCGAACTGGCCGTCGACGATTTCGTCGCTTTGCCAGTACTCGTGGTCGTCTATGTTGCGGAAACACTTCGTCTCGTGGTGCTGGTCGCCGTCGCTCTCGTAGAGGGCCGGGGCCTCCTGTCGGCAGGCCTCTCGTGCGTCGGGACAGCGGGTGTGGAACCGACACCCTGTGGGAGGGTTGGTCGCATCCGGAATGTCGATTTTTCGGACCGGCGGAGATTCTCGCATCGACTCTTCGGCACGTTCCGGATCCAGTTCCGGCGTTGCCCACTGTAACACCTTGGTGTATGGATGTTGTGGGTTCTGAATGATTTCCTCTGCTGTCCCCACTTCTACGAGTTCGCCGAGATACATCACGCCGATCTTGCCACCCGATTTCCCCGCGAGGTAGCGGGCGTTCGCGAGGTCGTGGCTGATGAACACGAACGACGTATCGAACAGCTCCTGCATCTCGAGAAAGAGGTCCATCACGCCGATTCGAAGCGAAACGTCGAGTGCGCTGACGGCCTCGTCGGCGAGTATCACTTCGGGCTCGACCAACAGCGAGCGAATGAGCGCGACACGCTGTTGCTCGCCGCCGGAAAGCTGGTGGACGTACCGGTTCGCGTAGTCCTCCGGCGGGCTAATCCCCGTTCGTTCGAGCATCTGGTGGATCCGACTTCGCCGGTCGGCGAAGTTGAGGTGCGGGTGCCAGCGCTTGAGTGGGACCTCGAGGTTCTCGAGGACGGATCGGTAGGGGTTGAGCGCCGCTCCGGGATCCTGGTGGATGATCTGGAGGGACCGTCGGACCTCTTCGAACGTGACGGCATCGTCGTCGCCGTCACGGACTTCCCAAATGTCGTGACCGCGGTATTTGACGGTGCCGTCGGTGGGGCGAGTGAGCCCGACCATCGCCTTCCCGAGCGTGGTCTTCCCGCTTCCGCTCTCGCCGACCAGCGCGAGTACGTCGTTTTCGCCGAGATCGAGATCAATGTTGTCGACGGCCCGAACGGTGGGATCTTCCTCGAGTCCAAGCTTGTTGCCGAGCCAGTCGGGCGTCATCGAGTTGATCATCGACGAGTCTTCGAAGTGAACCTGTAGATCGCGAACCGAAACGACCGGATCGTCGTCTTCACTCATCGGAATCACCGCCGAAAACGAGGGGGACTCCCTCGTCCGCTCGTTCCCAATAGTGACAGCGGACCTCGTGGTCGTCGTCGACCGACTCGAACCGCGGATCGTCTACCTCACAGCGTTCGTCGCCGAGCGGACAACGCGGGTGGTACGAGCAACCGCCGGGATGGGTAACTGGATCTGGACTCTCGCCTTCTATCGGCTGCATCTCCGCTAAGGGAATCTCTAAGTTGGGCGTTGACTTGAGCAGCGCCCTCGTGTACGGATGTGCAGAGTTGCCGAGGATTTCGTTTGCTTCGCCGACCTCGACGAATTCGAAGGCGTAGAGGACGGCCAGCCGATCGGCGAATCCGGAGACGATCGGCAGGTCGTGGCTGATAAATACGAGTGTGAGGTTGTACTTGTCTTTGATATCATAGAGCAAGTTGAGAATCGACCGCTGCATCAACAGGTCGAGCGCTGCTGTCGGCTCGTCCATCACGAGCACTTCGGGTTCCAGAATAAGGCTCAGCGCGATCAGCGCTCGCTGTTTCTGTCCACCGGAGAGTTCGTGTGGAAACGACGAAAGCATCCGTTCGGGCTCGAGGTGAAGGTCCTCGAACAACTCGTTCGCTCGCTCGAGCCCTTCGGCGACATCCCAGCCGTGGGCCTCGAGGGTTTCCTCGAAGTGCTCGCCGATAGACATCGTGGGGTTGAAGGCGCTCATCGCGCCCTGAAATACCATCGAGATGTCCTCCCAGCGCACTTCTCGCAGTTTCCACGGAGAAAGGTTGAGCAGGTCGATCGGTTCCCGGTCTTCGGGGTAGTACATAATTTCGCCCGTCAGTATCCCGGGTTCGACGACGGCATCGAGCAACGCGTCGGCGAACATCGACTTGCCGCTGCCGCTTTCTCCGACGACGCCGAGCGTTTCCCCTCGTTGGATATCTATAGTGACGTTATTGAGCACCTTCGAGGTACCTTTGTCCATCTCGAATCGGACGTTTGCGTCTCGTACCGTAATGACCGGATCCCCCGTCGCTCGAGTCGTCGTCGCCGTTGGTTCAATCGCCTTATTTGACATCGTTGACGATACCCCCTTCCGAAACAATCAATTGATCATCATACATGGGCAGACACCACGCTGTCCTGGCATATGTCATCGACTACCACGTTGGGCCTTTTATCATATATATCCTTCCATCGGCTCGAACTTGCAACTATCGTCCTCACACGGCGAAACACACGCAAGGTACTCCCGCTATGATCCTGTGAGACGTTCGTCGCGACCCACGAGTCGAGCGGCTACGGACTCACCGCTGATAAACTACACGACGGTATTGCAACCGACGCCTACGACGCGGTCTACATCCGTACACCCAATGTACGCCACCTCGCGGTTGTCGGGAGCGCAGCAGCACACGGAACCGACAGTCAAACGGGCCGAGAACTCGTTAACGGAGGCGCGATCGGCGAACCGGTCCACGTCCACGCAGACACATCTTAAACCATCATTGGCTGGGGAAAAAACAGTGGCGACTAAACAGTAGCTCGTCGGCCCCGAGACGAGTGGTCACCGATCTTGGAATCGACCCGCTCAACACGACCCGATTCATCCTCGAGCGCGATCCGGTTGCCATACAGGCGATGATGAACTCGAGTCACGAGTACTTCAAGAACGTCTCCGGGTGACAGTGGGGGACACGACTATCGACATCGGGATCCTGCAGGTCGATCAGATGGAAGAGGAACTCGATTACTTCGCCCGACTGCATCCTGGATGGCGTGAGCCACGCGCGACGCTAGCGTGGCGGTTCACCCCGGCAGTGGTGTACGGTCAGACGACCGCCGATCCGGTAACTCGAGCAATTGATCGGGCAAAACGGTTCCCATAACATTTATAATGGACAATGATACATATTAGTTCGATGCCAACAAGCAACGACCGCCAGGGTTATTTGTCGCGTAGAAAAGTGCTGGCCCTTTCGGGGGCTACGGGTGCGGCGACGCTCGCAGGTTGTTTCGGCGACGACGACTCCGACTTGCTGGGTGACGACAACCTCGAGAACGTTCTAGACGATATCGACTACAACGAGAATTACGTGGACGAGTACCATCAGGCAGTTCCATCGGGTGCCGTCAATCCGTTTAGCGACGAATACCTGTTTAACCCGTATCATCCGAACTGGAGTTCGGGGGACGGTGGTCAGGAGTTCTGTAACGAGTACCTCACCGTCTACAATACCGAAACTGACGAGTTCATCCCGCGCGTCGCCGAGGACTGGGAGATTGACGACGACCTCCGGACGGAAGTGACCCTCAGTGAGGACTATGGCTGGTCGACCGGCGGAGATGTCACGGCACAGGACTTCGCGACCGAGATGCGACTCAGTGCGTATATGGGGATGGGAATGCAGAACTTCGTCGACCCTGACGAAGGGATCTACGCTGAGGACGACTACACGCTCGTCATTGAACCTCGCGATGAATACACCGACCTCGAGGACGGGCTCTGGATGAACCAGTGGGCCGAAACGATTTTGCAGGTATCAGAAGACCAGTTCGGTCAATTCATCGAGGCGTTCGAGGAGGCAGAAGACGAAGACGAGAGACAAAGCATTCGCGAGGACGTACTCAGATTCGAACCCAGTTGGGACCAGACGATTTTCTCGGGTCCGTTCATCTTTATCGACGCCAACGAACAGTATGCAGACCAGATCCCGAATCCGAATCACCCGATCGCACAGGACTGGGAGTTCTACCTTCGTCACGGTGTCTACGACGACGAAGAAGGCGTTCAGGCTGGCGAAGTCGACTGGGAACACAACAACCCCGATATCGACAGCGTCCCAAGCAAATACGACGAGCCGCCCGTGTCGTTCTCCGGCCAGTCGTTTACACTCATTTTCGGGACTGAAGATGAGTACATCCGTGACCACGCCGAAGTGCGTCAAGCGATCGCCTACGCCATCGACATGGAGAATCTCGTCGACGTTGCTGCGCCCGGGACGCCGATCGACGAGTACTCGACGGGTATCGACTACGGCTACGTCGAGAACTTCGTTGACGAAGACGCGCTCGATGCCATGCCGAACTACGCGCCCGAAGACACCGACACCGCTGCGGAACTACTCGAGGAAGTCGGCTTCGAATACGACGGCGACTACTGGCTTACGCCCGACGGCGACGTCTGGACGGTCCATTTCCCGGCTGGCGACTGGTTCGACACTCACTCGGAACTCATCTACAACAACCTCGCTGAGTTCGGTATCGACATGGACTGGTACGTCGAAGAAATGACGACGTGGGATGCCGAAATTGGAGACAATCTTGCGTACGACATGACCGTCCACCTGAACTACGGAATGGCACGTGACTATCACCCTCACGCCGACTTAGACGAGGAGTTTCACAACCCTGACCGCGGGCTGTTCACCGAGCGCACAGGTATCGTTGATGAAGAAGTTGACGTTCCCGAAGTCGGCAATCCCGACGGCGACACGGTCACATTCGACATCGAGGAGGAACTCGAGGCAATGGCGACCGCTCAGGACGACGACGAACTCATGGAGCACTCGACCAACCTCGCCTGGGTTCACAATCAACTCCTGCCGGGTGTGACTATCTTCCCGTGGAGCGAACACTACTTCGTCAACGATGGTGAGTGGAACTTCGAGCTCGAAAGTGACGACTGGTTGACGTCAAATCGAATTGCACACTACCTGCTCCAGAACGGCCTCCAACCCGAGTAACACTCGCTTCGACCGAGCAAGCCGCGGGTGAATTAGTGGCAACTATCTCTTTTCAACTGGCAGTGTATCGGAAGCAGTTTAAAAAGAGAGCTGATTCTGAAGGGAATCTGGCATTGTGCTCGAAGAGGGCCGCGCGGTTGGATTTGACAAATCGGGGATGCATGAGCGGACTGCGACCACGTTCGGATGGTTTACCGCCTGCCTCTACGCAACCGGTTGTTCGCTTCGAGAAACACAATCGATTCCTCGCCCGATCTGCGTGAAAGTCCATAAATCGACCTCGCACTGGGTGTTTCGGTGAGCTAACAGCGTTCCAGACCCGCCAGCGAACACGGAAGCGACGCTTTCGTGTGGCCTCTTGGAGAACAGTGTTCTCCAATGGTCGCCAAAACGGAGATTCGGCTCGTTAGCAAACGCGAAGGCGTCTGCGGGCGGTCAAGCCGTCTTAGGGCCGGTATTGGGAGATTAAAGTTGTTTCTAACGGTGGTTGGCTTTGGGCATACACCGCAATGCTGTGATCTGAAACGGTTCCCGATAGCGTATTCCTTGAAGGGGCCCCAATTCAGTTGCCGCGTTTCTTCACGAATTCAGCGGGGAACACAACCGTTCTGAAACTGAAGTTACCGTCGATTGCGACGTCTGTCTGGGTTCACTTTTTGGGCGAGGATGTAGCAGTCGCTCGATCGGCGAACGAAACTCGATCGAAACGTGATTTGTCTCCCAAATAGTATTAACCACATTCACATTTCGTCGATAATCGATCAGTCAAGCGCCAGAGAAAGACTTGATTTATACACTACGATAACAGCAGTGACATCACCAGTCACGTAACAGACAGACGCAATCGGAGGTGCTGTACTAGACTGTTCGGTATCACTAGACTGTAGTTGGGATACCAATTTCGTCCGTGAGGAATAACCGGTTCGAGATGATTGCCCAAATACTTTTACAGAAGTACTATAGTAATCAGATGGCATCTTGGACGGGTCGGAGAAATACATTCCGTGTCTCGATACCACACCAGGAGAAATTCCCCGAAAACGGGCCCGAGTCGAACAGCCTCCTTCGACGGTTCCAGATCGTTTCTCACAATGGAACGAAAAGCGGACGGTAAGTACAACGGTGTGCATACGAGTAGGCGATTGTAAATGCGTTTCTCAAGGCGTGATACCCATAAGACACCGAACGTTCGAGCCAGGGTGTTTCATATATCGAAACGGCGTTCCGAGTTACTCTCTTTGCAAGAGCGATACTTCCACAGCGTTGCTCGCACTGACCACGAGCCCGGCGATGTCTTCCTCGAGTTTCTTCCCGCTCATATGGTCGATGTTCCCTGCGGCCGTGATCGAAGCGACGCTTCCGGAAGGTGTGCGAATTGGTGCCGCGACACACTGAATGGACGGAACGTGCTCTCCGCGCTCGAAAGCCAGTCCTCGGTCGCGAACCGATTGGAGTTCTTCAGTTAATTGCTCTCTCGTGGTGATCGTCTTTCCCGTACATTCTGAAAGCCCCCGTTTCTCAAGGATGTCGTCTATTGTGTCCGCAGAGAGCTGAGAGAGGATCGCTTTCCCACCCGCCGTCGCGTGGAGGAACACGGAGCCACCGACCGGGGGAAGAAAGCCACTGGTCTCGGAGGTCCCACCGGCACGGTACGCATAGACGCCGAGTTGGTGCTCGTGGATCATCAAACTAACCGTCGCACTCGTGGTTTCGGCGAGGTTGTCTATCGCAGCTCTGGCGACGAGACAGAATTGATCGCGGCTGCGGACGCGTTCTCCGATTCCGAGGAATCGAAACCCGAGTCGGTACGAACCGCTGTTGTTCGTCACGTACCCCATTGTCTCCAGCGTCGAGAGATGCTTGTGAACGGTCCCTTTCGAAATCTCGAGTTTCCGGGCAAGTTCAGTAACACCTGCCTCTCGACGATGTTCGAGTGCTTCGATAAGTCGAAAGCACGTTCCGACCGCGCGTATCGGTAGTTCGTTCCGGTTCGTTTCCATAGGGAACATCCACCGCCAAGGATAATAATTGTTTATCATTGGGAAACGAAAGCGGGTGCGAATTTCGTAACCGCCCGCTCGCGGACGTAGCGATCGGTCGGAACAACTAGGCATCTCTTTCGAGTCCGCGATACGTATCATCACAGTGAACGCCGTTGCCTTGCACTCGAGATTCAACATCGATTTCGAGCGATGGCGTTTCCAAGGGGGGGTTTTGGTCTCACCGTTCGAATTCGCGGACGGCGCAATTTCAAGCTACATCGAAAGCGTTCAATTTCCACGAGAATCCGAGTAAGCAACGTCAACCGGAGTTATTATTGGTCGACGCACCGTCGAAAACCGTCGGCTTCGATGACGACCGTCCGCCCGCCGTCGGCCGGTAACGAGACACCGGTCACGAACGCCGCCCTTCAGAGAGAGACTCGAGTTCCTCGAGCGTTTCCCTCGTTCGTGGTTGCAAGAACGAATTCCCAGTCCTCGAGCGTCGCCGTCCGAGCGGTGGTCTCCGCCCGAACGGTTGCACCGTTCACCAGAACGTCGAGACTGCCGTAGGTGGCTGCCGTTTGCTCGACCAGCGTTTCGATATCGTCAGGGGACCTCATAACGGCCGGAACGAAGGGTGCCTCGACCGCCGTGGCTGATGAGGTTATTTCGTCTGTAACCGCCGTTCCCCGTCTCGTTTCCCGAGACGTCTACGTCGCCGTCATAAGAGATCTCCTTCAGTTCTTCAACGGCAGCGCGAGCGGTTTTTACACGACTTTTGACGATCGGAATTCGTTTATACGATTTTACTAGTGGTTCCGGGTCGTAGCCCCCTGACCTGCCCTATTTACGACCCAAACGCCGTCGAATGCGAAATCGGGAGCGAAATTCGAGGGATAACATGACAGGTCATATACCGAAACCTTCATTTGATATCTTCTCTAACATGGGTTTGGATAACTAATGACAGGGCCGACTACCCCTAGCGTTCGCCGTCGAAGACTGCTCCAATCACTCGGAATCGCTGGCATAGCAGGGATTGCCGGATGCGTTAGTACCGGTGGAGACGACGATACCGAGCCGACCGGTTGGGGATGGAACGTCGCAGCGCAATCGCTCCAAGACGCTGCGGAGGAATACAACGAAGAGAACGGAACCGATATTTCGGTCGACGAACTCGGCGAAGACGCCTGGGAACAGCGATTCCAGACAGCGATTACGAGCGGTGAAGGAGCACCGGAGTTCTCTCCGGTCCAGAACTACGAAGTCGCGTCATTCGCCGACCTCGGCGGACTGACGGATCTCACCGACCGAATCAACGACGCCGGGATACGAGACGACATCGTGGACGGAAAGTGGGACACGGTCAACATCAACGGCAACGATTACGCCCTCCCGTGGGACCTCGGACCGACCGGCATATTCTACAACCGAGAACGGTACGCCGAGGCCGGAATCGATCCTGACGACATCGAAACGTGGGACGACTTTATCGAAGCCGGACAGTCCCTCCCGGACGACGTCGCAATGCTCGACATTCCGACCGCAGAAATTCCACAGCTCTGGCGGATGTTGTTTCGACAACTCGGCGGACAGGCGTTCACCGAAGACGGCGAGGTAACCATCCATAGCGACGAAAGCGTTCGCGCAGCAGAACTAATCGATGAACTAGACGAGGCGGATATCACGACCCGCGTCGAAATGTGGTCCGGTGGCTGGTTCACCTCCTTCGCCGAAGGAACCATCGCGTCGATGGCCACGGCGGCCTGGATGGACGGAACCCTCCGTGCGGAACTGCCGGACACCGAGGGGAACTGGGGCGTTTACAAGTTGCCAGCCTTTGAGGAAGGCGGAACTCGAGCGTCGAATCGAGGAGGATCTAATCTGGTCATTCCTTCGCAGATACAGGACGAGGAGGTCGTCGAAGAAGTCTGGGAGTACTGTCTCTGGAGCATGACAACTCCCGACGTGCAGAACACGATGCTAGAGGAGTACGGACTCTTCCCGTCGCTATCGACCGCATACGATTCACCGGTTTTCGAGGAGGAACATGAGTTCTACGACGGACAAGCGGTCTGGGAACTCTTTGCGGAGGTCGCCGAAGAGATCGAACCGTATCGATACACACCGGACACGCCCGAAGTCATGGACGCGCTAGAAACGGAACTCAACGACATGCTTGACGACGAACAGTCGCCGGAAGAAGCGATGGAAGCCGCCGCAGAAACGGTCGCAGATCGCACAGATCGCGATCTAGCATAAGATGAGTACAACCGACAGACAAACCCGTCATATCACGACACGCGATCAGTCGTCCCACTGGAATAGACACAACCACGAATCGATACGGCAGCGGGAACGAACCCGTCTAGGACGCCAGCCCCGATCCGTGTGGAACGAAAATGTCCCCGAGACCGTTCTCAAATTACTAACCGAGAGCGGCCGTCTCTCACCACTCGAGTGGTGGTCCGCTCGAGTAATCGGCCAAAGCGAACGCTTGCGAACGGACACGAGAGACCGTATCGGGCTGAAAGGGGGAGGATCACGCCCCGAACGAAAGGAGATACGACGGTGTTAACAGAGTACGTGACACACAGATGACTCTCACTACCCTCATTTCGAAGGTTCAATCCACCAAGTCGTACAAACGGGCTTCCGACGGACTGCGGTACAAACGCCAAGAACTGGCTGAGCGCCTCCCGACGCTCCCCGGACTCCCCTACCTGTATATTTCGCCATTTTTTATTCTCTTCGGGGTTTTCCTGTTGTTCCCGACAGTTTATACGCTCTATCTATCGTTTTTTACGTATTTGGGCGTGGCTGATGGAAACCTCTTCGATATCCAGCTCGGGGCAGTCGAGATAGCGATTCCGCGAATCGCAAACCTCGAATTCGCCGGTCTATCGAACTACGAGCGATTAATTCTCAGGGATTCGCTCTTTCACCGATCAATGTACAATACGGCCTTTATTTTCTTCGTTCAGGTGCCGTTGATGGTCGTCCTCGGTCTGGCCACCGCGCTCGTGTTGGACGCCAAATTCATTCGCGCAAAGGGGCTATTTCGGACCCTGATCGCGCTTCCGGTCGCGACGGGTCTCGTCGCGTACTCGACCATCTTCCTCTTGCTGTTCAACGACGACATCGGACTCATCAACTACATGCTAGAGTCCGTCGGCGCGACGGCGATTCCGTGGTTGACGGACGGGTTCTGGGCTCGAATCACGCTCGTGATTGCAGTCACTTGGCGGTGGCTTGGATACAACATGATCATCATACTAGCCGGGTTACAGACGGTTCCACAGCAGTTGTACGAAGCGGCCGAAATCGACGGCGCAAGTCGTTGGCAGAAGTTTCGGTACGTGACACTCCCGCAACTCCGTCCGGTCCTGTTGTTCGTCGTGGTTACTTCGACGATCGGAACCTTCCAGATATTCGCCGAGCCGTACGTCATTACCGGCGGCGGTCCAGGCAACGCGACGATTACCGTCGTACAGTACATCTACGAACAGGCGTTCTTACAGTTCAATCTCGGGTACGCGAGCGCGGCCTCGGTGATTCTGGTTACCATGGTTAGCATCCTGTCGATACTCCAAATAAAATACGGAGGTGGGGAGGACTAATGCGACAGGAAACCAGAACCAAAGCGCTCTGGAAGTTCGGAAGCTACATCTTCTTGCTCATCGTTACCGCACTCGTAACGATTCCGATCTACTGGATGGTTGTCACGGCAACCATTCCGCAATCGGAGTTCTTCTCCTGGCCGCCTCGAGTTATCCCTGGCACGTACTACTTCGAAAACCTCGGGGCGCTACAGGAGAACACGAACTTCATCAGGAGTATCGGAAACAGCCTCGTTATCGCGATCTCCTATACGCTTCTCTCCCTAATTCTTTGCTCGATGGCTGGCTTCGCCTTCGCGAAGTACGAGTTCCGGTTCAAAGAGCCCCTGTTTTACTTTATTCTCGCGACGCTCATCCTCCCGATCCAGCTGCTGATTATCCCGCTGTTCCTCTTGATGGTCCAGTTCGGGTGGACAAACTCCTTTGTCGCAGTAATTCTTCCGTGGGCGGCGAATCCGCTCGGGATATTTTTGATGCGCCAGAACATGCGAGCGATACCCGATTCGCTCCTCGAGTCGGCACGGATGGACGGCGCAACGGAGTTCCAACTGTACTACAAGATCGCGTTGCCGACGATGATCCCGTCGCTGGCGGCGCTTGCAATTATTCTGTTTCTCTTCCAGTGGCAAGCCTTCCTCTATCCGCTGGTAATCTTACAGGAACCGGAAATGTACACGATTCCGCTCGCGTTGGCGGACCTCGTCGGCGCTCAACGGGTGTACTACGATCAGATAATGGTCGCGACGTCGCTCGCCATCATCCCGATCTTCGTCGTGTTCCTGACGCTCCAGCAGTACTTCATCAAAGGGATTCTCGCAGGATCGGTCAAGCAATAAGGTGATTACTATGGCTACAATTGACATTACAACGTTACGAAAGGAGTTCGGTGACGACGGCGAACAGATCGTGGCAGTCGACGACGTCGATCTCACAATCGAAGACGGGGAATTCCTCGTCTTCGTAGGACCGTCGGGCTGCGGAAAAACGACGACGCTGCGGTGCATCGGCGGCCTCGAGGACGTCACGGAGGGAACCATCGAGTTCGACGGGGTCGACGTGACGGACAAACGAGCGCGGGAACGAAACGTCGCGATGGTGTTCCAGAACTACGCGTTGTATCCGCACATGAGCGTCGAGAAGAACATCGGGTTTCCGCTGAAACTATCGACGAAGCAATCCTCCGAAGAGATCGCCACTCGAGTGCGGGAGGTCGCGGAGTTACTCGGCATCGAGCCGCTGTTGAACAAAAAGCCGAAAGAACTCTCCGGCGGGCAACAACAGCGCGTTGCACTCGGCCGTGCGATCATCCGCGATCCGGAGGTGTTCCTGATGGACGAGCCGCTCTCGAACCTCGACGCGAAGCTCCGGTCGACGATGCGAACGGAGCTTCAGGAGTTACAAAAGGAACTCTCCGTCACCACCGCGTACGTGACCCACGACCAGACTGAAGCGATGGCGATGGGTGATCGGATCGCAGTTCTCAATCACGGGGAACTCCAGCAGGTCGGTTCCGCAGAAGAAGTGTACCGGTCCCCGACCAACGAGTTCGTCGCGGGATTCATCGGGAGTCCGGGTATCAACCTCTTTTCCGCGGACGTCGGCGGGAACACCCTCACGGGACCCGGCGAATTCACCTACGCCCTCGAGGACGCCGCTCCGCTTGAGGGCAGGGACCGCGTTCGCGTCGGCGTCCGGCCGGAAGACCTGACGCCCGTTTCGGACGGGAGCATGCCCTGTGACGTCACCGTCGTCGAGCAGATGGGGAACGAAAACTTTCTCTACGCCGAGATGGGCGACGTCGATCTAACGGCGCGTATCGAAAGCAGGCTCAATCCGGCGGAAGATATCGGAATCACGTTCGGATTCGAGGAGGAGGACCTCTACCTCTTCGATCCGCAGACTTCGTCGGCCCTCAAAACGAAGACGAGCGAGACGAACGTCGACTACCAACAGTACGTCCAAACTGGGAGCGTCTAACGAGTAGCGGAGACAGCCCAAAATTGGAGTGGGTTTTCGTCGAGGCCCCACGCAACGACAAGCGAGCTAAATCAGTTGGAAGCGTTCTCTCGTGGCGATTGTATCGTTCAGATGACTTACGGAAATAGCTATACGTATCGACCGCCAATAGCCGATAGATCATGTCAAATAGAGGCATACCAAGCGAAGCTGTTAGCCGACGAACGATGCTTTCGTCGGTATCGGGTGTTGCATTGAGTACTATCGTCGCACCCAGCGTGGGCGCTCGCGATCGAACCCCCGTCGAAACGGACGAGGTTCTCTCCAGTTTCGATACGGATACCGTTCCGTCAGTGACGCTCACTCCTCGACCAGCAGAGACGGAGCGTCGACAATCGCTGAACGGAAAGTGGGAGTTCACTGAACGCGCGGGCATCGACATTCCGGAGACGGACAACTGGGGAGCAGAGGACGTTCCGGGACAGTGGAGATGGGACGAAGTCCTCGAGGACGAGAGCGAATGGTACCCGCCCGACGACGAGAACGGTTGGTATCGGAGAACGTTCGCCGTTCCGCCGTCGTGGGACGGCGATCGACTCAAACTCCGATTCGGAGCCGTCTACAGTCAGGCAACGGTGTGGATTAACGAAACGGAGGTCGGCGAACACACGGGCGGTTACACCCCCTTCGAAATCGACATCACCAACGAGGTCTCGACCGATCAAGAGAATACTGTGACCGTTGCAGTCTCACACGATTCAGTCGCCGACGATATCAGTTGGCAAAACGTCACCGGCGGGATTACGCGAGACGTGACCCTCTATAGCGTTCCTTCGACCTTCGTCTCCCGGTTCCACGTAGACACCGAACTCCACGAGGACGGAACCGCGACGGTGTACGCGGAAACGACGGTTTCGAACGACGGGGATGAGATCGTCGAAAACCCGGTCGTCGACCTCGAGTTGACGAACCCGGACGGAGAACACGCCGGTTCCACCGAACGCGAACTCGAGCCCCTCGAGAGCGGCGAATCGAGGACGGCGGTGCTCGAGATACCCGTTCCGGATCCGGTCACGTGGAACCCGGAACAGCCCCGGTTGTACGGTATCGCGTGTACCTTCGCCGACGGTACCCAGCAAACCGCTCTCGAGAAACGGGTCGGAATTCGACAGCTGACCGTCGACGGAAACGAACTCCGCCTGAACGGAACGGCGCTCACGCTTCGGGGGATCAACTGGGAAGAGATCCACATCCCCGAGCACGGCCACGCGGTTCCGGAGGAACTGACCCGGCGTGACGCCGAACGGCTGCTGGAAGCGAACATCAACTTCGTTCGAACGGCCCACCACCCGACCTCCGAAGCGTTTCTCGAGGCCTGTGACGAACTGGGGATCGTCGTCGAGGTCGAAGCGCCGCACATGTTCGTCGGACGGGACCGTCCCGACCCCGAGTACGATCTGGTTCTCCAACAAACGGCGGAGATGGTCGAACGCGACCGAAGCCGAACCTCGGTCTGCCTGTGGTCCATCGCGAACGAATCCGAGTGGTACCAAGCGTTCGAGGACGCGGCGACGCTCATCCGCGAACTCGATCCGACTCGTCCGACGATTTTCCACTACGACGTCTACGACGAGGGTCAACCGTGGGAAGAGCACGTGGACATCGACAGCCACCACTATCCGGCCAAACGAGTTGATTCGACGGTCGACCAGTTCGAGGACCACGACGAGCCGACCATGTTCGGCGAGTATGCCCATCTCTACTGTTACAACGACCAGGAGCTCGTCACCGATCCCGGCCTCCGGGACGAGTGGGGTCGCCTGTTCGACGAGATCTGGGAGCAGTGTCGATCGCTCGAGGCGTGTATGGGTGCGGCAATCTGGGCAGGCGGCGATCACCTAGAGCAGTGGGGCGATTACCTCTGGGGCATCGTCGACCGACACCGACGGCCGCGGCCCGAATACTGGCACGTGAAGAAGACGTATTCTCCGGTCAAACTCGCGGCGACGGAGTGGATCGACGGCGGTGAATCGGTTCAGCTTACGATCGAGAACCGCTACGAATTCGTCAATCTCTCCGATCGTCGCCTCGAGTGGGAACACGCCGAGGGCGAAGGTGTCGTGGACGCGGACATCGAACCCGGAGAACGCGGAGAGATCGTCATCCCCGCGGAGAACGCGGACGAAGTTACCGTTCGCGCCTGTCATCCGGATGGATTCACGATAACGTCGTTCGCACTTCACCGAGAGCAGCCGGAATCGGAACGGACGAACGAGACAGGGGGCGGTCCCCCTGACGGTGCCGGATCCGTCTTCGAAGCCGACGGAGCGGTTCGCGCGGAAACGCCGACCCACGCGCTGTCGGTGGACTGTCAGTCGGGGGAGCTTGCTGTCGGATCGGGGGGTAACGACTCGGTCGTCTCCGGAGCCCTCGAGCTCGCCGCAACGCCGATCCAGTCCGACGCCGGGAGAGCGTACGACGAAGCCATCGACCACCGCCTTGAGGGACGAACGGTCGACGATGTTCGGATCGGAGACGACGGCGAGACGATCGTCACGGAAGTGAGCTACCAGACGGCGACCGGTGAGTTCGTGATCCACCCCCTCTCGAGGGGTATCGAGATCGAGTACGATTTCACGCTCGAGGAGTCGCATACGCTGCGAGAAATCGGCGTGGCGTTGCCAGTCGCGGACGACCACACCACGCTTTCGTGGACGCGGGATGGACACTGGAGTACCTACCCGGCGAATCACATCGGTCGACCGTCGGGGACCGCGAGCGCGTTTCCGACCGGCGATCGGTCGGACGACGACACGAAGCGACTCGATCCCGATCAGCCGTGGAAAGACGACGCGACAATCCGCGGGTCCAACGACTTCCGGAGCACGAAACGGAACGTGCTCGCCGCAGACCTCAGGAACGACGACGAGGACGGAGTGACGATTCTCTCCGAGGGAGACCAACACGTTCGGTGTCAGGTTCGCGACGGCACCGTCGACGTGCTCGTTCTCGATCGATCACTTTCGGGTTCCAGCGACGACTGGATGGACCGGTATCCAGTTCTGGATCAAGAGCCGGAACTCGAGTCGAGCACGCAGCTAGCGGGGAGCGCACGATTCCAGATAACCGGATCGCGCGCCGGTGATCTTCCCGCAATGGACTGATCTGGACTGCTGTGAGTAGGGAGGTCAAAAGACGCTGGCAGTCCCTCGACGAGCGGCGGATCTCACCGAGAACGTGCCAGATCGGTTATTTTTCACCCGACCGTTTATGATCGACCGATTCGTGGTGTTCCTATGGCTCGACGCCCAGTAGAACGAAGTTCGCTGCCCGAGTACATCGAAAACCCGGCTCAGCTCGGGGAGAACGTCGAACCGGTCCACTGTCCGACGGTCGGCTACGAAACGATAGCGCGCGCCGTCAACGCAAACGAACCGCTGACCGAACTCGAGTCCCGATGGGAGGAATCGAACTACTTCGAACGGCTCGACGGGGAGTGGGAGTTCTGTTGGGCCGAAACGCCAACGGACCTTCCCGAGGAACTCCCGGCGGGCGGCGACTGGGACACGATTCCGGTTCCGTCGGTCTGGCAACTGCACGGGTACGATAGCCCCATTTATCGGAATCACGCGTTGACGTGGGAGCGACTGCCCGAAGTCGAGACGCTTCCAAATGCGCCCGACGTCCCGAACGAATTCAATCCGGTCGGCACGTATCGACGAACGGTGGCCGTTCCCGATGCCTGGGAGGGAAACCGGCGTTCGTACCTCCAGTTCGAGGGCGTCAAATCCGCCTTTTTCGTCTGGATCGACGGCGAGTACGTCGGATACGATCAGGGATCGATGACGCCGTCCGAGTTCGACGTGACCGATCACCTTCAGCCGGGGTCGGATCACGAACTCCTAGTCCAAGTATTCCGGTTCTCCGACGGGAGCTACCTGGAGACCCAGGATATGATCCGATTCAGCGGTATCTTCCGGAGCGTATTCGCGTATTCGAAGCCGGAGAGACACGTCCGAGATTACACCGTTCGAACCGACTTCGACGAGGCGCTCGTCGACGCCACGCTCTCCGTCGACGCCGATATTTGTTGGCCGCGAACCACCGAAGACGAACCGGAACTGACGCTCGTCGGCGAGTTGTACGATCCGAGCGGGTCACTCGTCACGACGATGGAAGCGCTCGCCGAGCGCGGAGACGGAAATTCCGTGCGGCTGGAAGCGGAAATTTCCGATCCGGAAAAGTGGTCCGCGGAGGATCCGACACTGTATACCCTGGCGATCGCGCTCCGAACGGCGGCCGGCGAGACAACGGAGGCGCTCACCCAATTTGTCGGCTTCCGCGAATACGAGATCGACGACGGAGTCCTCACGGTTAACGGGAACCCGGTGACGATCCGCGGGATGAACCGACACGACCACGATCCTCGCGGAGGACGAACCGTCCCGTTCGAGCGGGCACTCGAGGACCTCAAAGTGATGAAGTGCAATAATATCAATGCTATCCGAACAGCTCACTATCCGCACGATCTCTCGGTCTACGCCATCGCCGACGAACTCGGACTGTACGTCTTCGACGAAGCGAACGTCGAAACCCACTTCGATCTGAACTTCGTCAACGATCACCCCGAATTTCATGACGCGTTTCTCGAGCGATTCGAGCGGATGATCGCCCATCACAAAAACGTCACCAGCATCGTCGCCTGGAGCACGAGTAACGAGGCCGGAACCGGACCGGCTCACGAGGCGATGGCCGAGCACGCACGAGACGCGGACGAGACGCGATTCGTATTTCACCAAGGCGATGGTGAGGCACCATACGAGGCGTTCCACGACTCGATGACCGGGACGGCGCCGTTTACCGATATTTCCGGGCCGCGATATCCGATTCCGGACACGCTGGCGCAGTTCAGTTCGGTCGACGATCGTCCGCTGATCATGGGAGAGTACGCCCACGCGTTCTGTAACAGCCTCGGTTTGCAGGACGCCTACTGGGACCTCGTCAATACGATCGACGGGGTGCAAGGCGGATTCATCTGGGAGTGGACCAACCAGACGCTTCAAGCGGATACCGTGACGGGTGAAAGCACAGAGAGTGACAGCGTGTGGTTCGACGACGACAGCTTCCTCCTGGACGGCGTCGTTTTCTCGGACCTTACGGCCAAACCATCGCTCGAGCAGGTGAAATGGACTCAGCGACCGATGTCGGTAGAACCGATAACACCGCTCGACGGCGTCGTAACGATAACGAACGGCTTCGATTTCACGAATCTGTGCGAGTACGAACTTCGATGGGAACTCGCTATCGACGGTGTAGCCGATCAGAAGGGCGTCGTTGACGTAGATATCCCGCGGGACGCACTCGAGGAGCGAGACTCCCGTTCGAAGAGCCGTCTCTCGACCCAGGCCAGGAGTGTCTGGTGACGGTTAGTCTTCATCTCGGTTCCGACACGAAGTGGGCCGATCGCGGGCACGAGATAGCGTTCGAACAGTTCGAAGTGTCGATTCACCCTTCGGCGAAATCGTCGAACGATGACGAGGTCGAACGCGGGACTCTCGAGGTCACCGAACTCGAGGAGGAAATTACGTTCGCCTGCGGCCAGTTCGAGTACCGCTTCGATCGGACTCGAGGGCGATTCCGGGACCTATCCATCGGGGGACAATCCGTCGCACAAGACGGGCCGATATTTGACGCGTATCGCGTACCCATTCCGAACGAGGGCCGCGTTCGAACCGCGACAGAGTGGGGGTACGACAACGAAACGGAGTGGACCGAACTCGGGCTCGATAGACTCACCCACGATGTTCGGGAGTTGACTCTCGAGCAGGGTTCGTCAGATCACGCGCATCTCGTGGTTCAGACGGCGGTCGAAAACACGCGAGGGAATCGCTTATTCGACGTCGTCTACGGGTACGATATTCACTCGACGGGAGCCATCGATGTCGAGGTTACCGTCGAGCCGACCGAAACGCTCCGTGAACGGCTTTCGTCGTGGCTACCACGGATGGGTATCGACCTCGAGTTACCAGCCGCGATAACGGACATCGAATGGTACGGTCGTGGGCCACACGAAACGTATCCCGATAGGAAGACCGGAGCGAAAATCGGGCGATACACCGGTCGAATCGAAGACCAGTTCGTCCCCTACCGCGTGCCACAGGACAACGGAAACAAAACCGACGTTCGATGGGCGGCGATGACCAGTTCGGAGGCCGGCATCGTCGTCTCCGGAGATCGCCCGCTGAACGTCCGCTTCGATCGGTACCGGAACCTCAATGCGGCCGCGTACCTCGAGGACCTGATTCCGAGCGACGAGACGACGCTGTCGGTCGATGCGCGCGTTTCGGGGGTCGGCGGAACGCCGGTAAAACCGAGCGAGGAGCACCGAATCACTCCAGATCCGCTTTCGTTCTCGTTCGTTTTGCGACCGTACACCCCGAATACCTACTCGCCGGAATTATCGGGAAAAGGCGAATCGGGCAACGGAGATAACACTCCTGAGAGTTGAATACCGAGCAGTCAAAGCGATCGAGATAGATCGACGTTTCAGGTCTTATTCGGGCCGTTTCGGCGTTCCAACGCGCCCGAACACTTGCTGAGGACAGTCCCGGCCGTTCAGAAGAGTTGTTTGCCATCAGTAGTGTGTATATTTGCCAATATAGAACACCTACATGGAATTGGATAGATATAGTAAGAAGACATTATTTAAATTCGATAGCGCAACGATATTCACAGAGAATGGGTATACTAGTCACGAAGCGGGAAATAAGCACAATAGGAGGATATTTCGCTCGATGTCGGAAAGCAACAGTAAGTCAATAGAGAGAAGCACTAAAGTGAGTATTTGAGTTCCAGTTCGGCGCTCTATAGAATTTCAGTACGAGGTCCCAGAAATCAGCAGGTTCCTTGTTTGTATCACATCCACAATACTACCCGATAATACAGTGATACTTCCACGACGGAGACGAGATCCCCGCTGACTCAGTGAGTATCCAAGTCAGAATCGATACCGATGACGGTGGACACTCCAGGTTCGGCTCCGAACTGACTGTTGTCGCCATCGCCTTCGACGAGACGCATCATCGCGGTACCGAACATGCCACTTCCCTCATCGATTCGTGTACCTCGAAGTAACATGTAATTGCATGGGTGCTCGGTTTCGTGGATACGTCCCTCTTCGAATGCTGTTTCTGTCCGATCACTAGTCCTGTCTGAACGCTGTTCCTCTCCGATCACTGAGCCACGGCGCTATCACGGTAATCGGCGAGCACACGGGCGAGAACAAGTGGTTCCGATTGCTGTTGACGGGGTAGGCTGACTCGAGAGAGAAACTCGTTTCTCGAGTCAGTCGATCGGCATCTCGTCGGGGTTGTACGGTTCTAGCGGTTCGGATCGGAACGATTCGACCAACCCGAAGTCCCCGTCAGGGTAGTACGCCGGTGGCTCGAGTTCGAACTCGCTGTAGATTTGTGACTGGGTATCGAGTTCTCCCCAGTCGCTGTACTCGAGCGGGGTAGAAAAGAGCGTGTCATGTTCGATGTCGCGAATCGCCGCGCTGATCTCGGACGGGTCCTCGGAATCGGCCGCTTCGATTCCGGCGGCGATCAGGTGAGTCGTTACGTATCCGAGCGCTTGCGTGCTGCCGAAATACTCCCCCGTCTCCTCGTAGAATCGATCCGCGACTTCCACGTACTCCTCCGAGTAGACATCCGGTTGGTGGAAGAACGCGAACCCGCGGGAAATGTCGTCGCCGACGGCGTTGTAACTCGCCGTCGGTTCCTGTAGCCCGGCGGTAAAGAGGTCCGGTTCGATGCCGATCTCGAGCATCTGAGAGAACATCGCGTGGACGCCGGATGGGTGACCCGAGCCGACCAAAAACTCGACGTCATCGGAGAGGTTTCGGAGGTACGGATTGAAGTTATCTTCTTCGAACGGTGCAACTTCGATCTGGACATCGACGGGGAAAAACTCCTCGATGGACGCTTCGACGGCTCTTCCCCACGCGTAGTCGCCGATGATTGCTGCGACCTCGTCGTACCCTTCCTCCTCGACGACCTCCGCCTGCGCCTGAATTGTCGTCGGTGCAGGGAGGTGACCGACGCGAAACGTGTACCGCGAGTCGGTCGTCAGAATCTGGTGATCTCCGGCCGCGTGAAGGAAGAGCGGGACCTCGAGATCTTCGACGGTGTTCGCCGTAGCGACCCCGACGTCGCTCGATACCGGCCCCACGAGAGCGACTGCACCGTCCCCTTCGACCAGTTGTGTCGCGGCGGTGTTCGCCTCCCTCGGATCGGTTTCGGTATCGATACTCTCGTATGACACTTCTTTGTCGAGGACGCCCCCGTCGTCGTTGATTTCCTGGAGAGCGAATTCGATCCCCGGGTCGTAGGCTGCCGAGAAATCGGCAAACGGCCCACTGTACGGCTGTAATCCCCCGATCGTGATGGTATCGTCGTCGCCACCGCGGAGCTCACCGAGACAGCCAGCAAGTGTCCCGAGAGTCGCTCCAGCGATGCTCGTCTTGAGAAACGTCCGACGACGTGCTTGCGAATAGTTCATGTTGTGTTTTACCACACCACAAGGATTTTGATTTCTAATTCACTTAAATCTTGGGTCGGCCGAGGACGACAGTTCTCACCCGAGGGCAAAAGTTGGCGTGACGCTAAACGGGTGTAATCCGCTCTGCGGAATGTTTGTTGTGAGAGAACGCACGTCGACCCCGCTAAAGTAGACGGTGGTCCCACGACGCTCTCTTTTACACCAATACGATCGTATAAGATTCGGAATTCTCTTCCCTATATCGGCATCGTTCGACCATAACAAACGTGTACAATTACGCTCCGCCGACCAGCAAATGCCTCCCGCCGCTTTCCATCGACGCCGAAGCGATCGGCTCGCTGAATGCGTACTAGCAGCGTATAGCGTCACGGCATCTAGTACCGTTCTAACTCCGAGCGCCGGGTGAAACCGAGGGTATTCGTCCGGTTTCGCTCAGCAGTCGACACTCGAAACGGTACTGGCTCCCTGCACCCGAATCGTCGGCCAACGGGCACGGCGAGTGTCGCTCTTGCACGTTCGTACACCGCCGAACCATCGAGAGTTCCAACCCGGATACGTCACGTCGCAGCGGGCGGGAATAGTTCCACGCCAACGGATACTACTAAATATCTCGTCTACATTATTGACACACATGGCAACAGAACAGGTGGATACAGATTTGGAGATACCAGCGGAAGCGAGGGACGTTCGAATCATCGACCTCGACTTCCACATGAACCCGACGGAGGACCAACTCATCGGATACGTCGAGGACGACGCCGCTCGAGAGAAACTCTCGACGGAGTTCGGAATGCTTCCGCGGAAAGCCAAGTCGGACGCGGCGTACGCCATTCCCGGCGGTAACGAAGGCCTGTTCACGCAGGGGAAAGCCGAAGCCGCCGAGGACGTTAAACTCGCCGCCGACAAGTTCGCAATAGACGAACCGATCGTCAACATTGGCCTCAATAACACGCCGACTCAGCACAATCCCGTCCTCAAGAACGCGATCGTTCAGGCCGCGAACGACTTCGCACTCGATCGAGTCATCCCCGAGGATCTCTACTGTCTGATGATGGTTCCGCAGTGGGATCCAGAGCACGCCGCCGAAGAGATCCGACGCGTCGGTGACGAAGACGGCTTCATCGGCGCATACGGCTGGTTCGGACCGTTCGCGCTGTTCGGAGAGACACGGTTCGATCCGATGTTCGAAGCCCTCGTCGAACACGACCTCCCGTTGGTCCTTCACGGCTCGCTGTCGATGTGGCCTCAGAACACGCCCGTGGGCGATAACATGTTGAGCTGGACGGAGATGCTCGGTCTCGATTGGCCCGTCTTCGCGCAGGTAAACGTGGCAAATATGATTATGTCGGGTCTGTTCGACAAGTTCCCGAGCCTGAACGTCATCATCGAAGAGGGCGGTCACTGGTGGATTCCGTTCCTCCGATACCGACTCGACGAGTTCTACGAGATGCACCCGGACGATATCATTATCCAGCCGCGCAAACACGAGATGGGAGAGCGACGGCTTGGTCGCAAACCGAGTGAATACCTTCGGGATAATGTCTACGTAACGACCCAACCGATGGCTCCGCCGGAGCGGACTCGAGACACGAAACAGATGCTCGAGCAATCCATGGCCGAGGACACCTTCCTCTACTCGAGCGACTGGCCGCATCAAACGCTGGACCCGGCGACGTGGGCCTTTCGGAACCCCGCGTTCGACGACGACCTCTCGAATGCAATCTTACACGAAAACGCGGAAGACCTGTTTGGGATCTAATATGAGTTCGAACGACTACACGAAAGTGACGACCGTCGACGACGTGGAACCGGAACGAGGAATGAGCACCACCGTGGACGGGATCGAGATCGCACTGTTCAAAGTCGACGGTGAGTATCACGCTATTACCAACCGCTGTCCACACCAGAACGCCCCCCTCGACAAAGTCGGTGAAAAAAAGATCAACGGCGAAAAGTGCTGGAACGAGCGCCGAGGTGGATTTACCGACCAACCCGCGGTTACCTGTCCGTGGCACCTCTGGGAGATCGGCCTCGAAACCGGCGAACACGAAACGTCGGGCAAACGAGTAAGCGTCTTCGACGTGAAAGTGGAGGGGGACGACGTGCTCGTCAAAGTGTAATCGTACCACTCCGTATCACTCGAGCGTCGGGTCGACAAAAACAGCCTTCTCATCCAATCATCGTGGCGAAACTACCGCTAGTACCGTTCCAAGCGTCGACTGATGAGTGAATTCGACGACCCCAATCGATTTCAGCCGGCAGTTCATGCCTGGAACGCCACTAGTATCTAGAAGGCGCTCGTTCGTTCGACGGAGTAATTCACGCGCTTGGTAAGTGGAATCGAACGAAGAGCGTCAGGGGTCAATCCGATCGAAATGTTAATGTTTGATGTTAGCAAAAACAGGAGTATGGATACGACCCGGAAAATCAAGTCGTCGGAGACGATGTTTGCCATCGTCGACCAACTTCGGGCTACTGACGAGGCGGGCGTGACGGAACTCGCCGACGCCCTCGACATGTCAAAGAGCAACGTCCACCACCATCTTTCGACGATGCAGGATCATGGGTTCGTGGTCAAGAAGGCAAGCGGAAGGTACTCGATCGGTCTCGAGTTCTTTTCGGTCGGCTTCGACGCTCGGAATCGGTACCAGGTCTATCAACCGGTAAAACAGAACCTGCCCCAACTCGCAGAAGAGACCGGTGAGACGGCCTGGTGTATGGTCGAAGAGAACGGACGAGGGATTTTCATCGACGGCTACTCGTCGAAAGCGTCGCTCAACCCGCACGGTGTTATCGGCACGTGGAAGCCGCTTCACTGTAGTTCCACGGGAAAGGCGATTCTGGCGAACCTGCCAGCGGAGCGACGGGACGCATTTCTGGACCGGGAGACGCTCCCGGCGATGACCGAGTACTCTACCACGGATCCCGAGGCTGTTCGCGAAGAACTCGGAGAGATTCGCCGTCAGGGGTTTGCAAAGAACTGGGGCGAAGACATCCACGGGATCCACGCCGTCGGCGTTCCGATCTTCGACGGTGATACCGAGCTCGTGGGTTCGATTTCCGTCGGCGGCGCAGCGAATCGTCTCACGGAAGAGTACTGCGTGGAGGAACTCGTCCCGCTCGTCAAAGCGACCGCGAACGATATCGAACTGAACTTAGCGTACAAGTAAGCTCGGTGGCGATCCCCACGACGACCGATTCGAAAAGCCAGTTCCATTCCGATCGAAAACGGACGATCAACCGCGCAGACGATGTGGATACACGTATACAGTGCAAGAAACGGTGTCGAAACGCCGAGAGCTGTGAAAAACGAATACCACAGCCACTCTGGAATTTACGGAACGGGTTTGAATTCCTCGTCGACGTTTACCTCCTCGAATGCTGTCTCGCAGTTCAGGTAGGTGACTTATTTTGCACCGAAACGAAAGACCCACCATATTCAAATACATATTGTAAAATAAATATGATGCGAAAAGAGTGTTGCTGCGAACGCTACTAGGTGCGCAGCAGTCAGACTATTCTATCACAGTAACAAGCGCTAAACGGAAGAAATACTGCATAGAAATCGCCAACAGAATAATGAGAGACTGTTTCTGAAGGGGAGTTAGTTTCCTCAAAGTATTTTCGTGTGTCTTTAGCCAAAGACAAGTTCTTAGCGGTTAAGATGTGGTTTGAACGAGTTATTCTGCAAAAGTTGACTATATTCCCGTCCAAGTTCAAATGAGAAGATTAGGTTTATTTCTCGTCATTACGTTACAGGCGTCAATATTTATTAATATTCTATAGTCGTGGCAAACTGAACTCGGTCTAGGTAATTTTAACACGGTCAGTAGAATGGGTACAGTATGATCGTTGAAGACAGCGGGGGGAGACGAACGATTACGTTCGACAGACCTGAATCGCTCAACGCAGTTACGGCGACCGTCGCCGAAGAGTTGGCAGACGCCATCGAAGCAGTCAATGTCGACGATCACGACGTGATCGTCCTCACCGGCGAGGGTGACGCCTTCAGCGCCGGTGGCGACCTCGAGGCGATGGCCGAGCGCGACGAGACGCCGAAAGAATCCGTCGACAGGGTGAGCAACACGCTCGGTCGAGTGGTCGAAACAGCGCTTTCCTCGGAAGTGCCAATCGTCGCCAAAGTCAACGGCGACGCTGTCGGTGCCGGGCTAGCGATCACCGCTATCAGCGATTTCGCCTACGCTGCAGATTCGGCGTCCTTCAGTTGCGCGTTCGTGCGCGTCGGGCTGGTTCCCGATACGGGCGGGACCTTCCTCCTTCCGAAGCTGGTGGGCCTCCGAGCCGCAAAACAGCTGGCGCTTACCGGCGAGTTTATCACTGCATCCGAGGCCGCGGAGTTGGGTCTCGTAAACGAAAGCGTGCCGAGCGGCGAACTCGACGAGACCGTCGAAGAGCTCCTCGAAACCCTCGAAAAACGGCCGACGCGCACCATCGGGCTCACTAAGCGGGCGATCCACGAAAACATGGGTCGACACTGGCAGGACGCACTGACCCACGAAATCCACACGCAGTCACTCGCCTACGGCTCCCCCGAACACGAAGAAGGGGTTCGAGCGTTCTTAGCGAACGAAGAACCGGATTATTGAGCGGGGGTAGACCCCTTTCGAACCACAGCCCGCAAAATCCGATGACGTACCGACTCATTGTGGTCGAGTCAAGTTATATACCTGTTTGATAAAATACGTAGGGCTTTTATTTGGAGGACTTCCCAATATTTGGTAGTAAGCATGGCAGGGAACTACATCACATCGGAAAACAATCTACCGGAGGATCCGACGGGGGAAGAAACCAGATTACAAATAAGTGATGCACAAACGAAGGAGATTTCCAGCGTTCGAGCCAGAATAGATACGGATCCGGATAACCTTACAGATCCTGATATATTAACCGTGGTCAAGGGGCCACACGAAAACACCGAAGAAGAGTGGTATATCGACATTATCGAGACCGACGAACAGGACGACATCGACATCGGCCTTCTCGAGGCGACGATAGAAGAGATCGAAGATCAGTCGACGGTTATTAACACCCGGTCGAAAGAAGTGAAAACGTTGTTACAGTACCTGGCCGAGAAAGGGGAGTTTCAATCCGTCTCCGAAGCGAGCCGATCTATCATGTTAGCGCATCTTTCGGAGAACTATCCGGCTCTCGTCCGCGAATATATCGACCTCAAGGTCCAGTCAGAGCGGACGGACCTCGCCGAAGAACTACACGACCACGAATGACAATCAATAGTCTCCGAAAGTACCTGCAAACCGTCGAATCGAAAGGAGACCTCCATCGAGTCTCCGAGCCGACTTCCTGGAATCTAGAGGCCAGTGCGGTAACGATGCTGTTGAACAAAGAGGATAGCAAAATCCCGCTGTTCGACGACGTCGACTCGGCACGGTTGGTGGGCGATCCGTTTCGCGGAACGCAGGACAGACCCTGGGACCGGATCGCGCTCGGGTTAGGATTGCCACCAGATCTCTCGGCTCGAGAGTACTACGAAATCGTTATCGATCGCCTGAAAAATCCGCGCGACCCCGTGACGGTTTCCGCCGACGACGCCCCGTGTAAGGAGAACGTCGTTGACGGGGACGACGTCGACCTGCTGGATTTTCCCTGGCCGTACATCCACGGCGGCGACGGCGGCAGATACTCGAACTTACACACCCTCATCGCCCCCGATCCGGACTCGTCGTGGGTCGATTGGTCGACACACCGTTCGATGATCCACGACGGCGAAAACGCGAGCGTGTTGCTGTTGGCCGGAGAGCAAACGCCAAATCTCTACTACTACAAATACGAGCGCAGAAACGAACCCATGCCCGTTGCGATTGCGGTCGGTGTCGAACCCGCCGTCCAGTACACGTCGGTCATGTGGATCCCGACGGGACGAAGCGAGGCCGAGTTCGCGGGCGGACTGAAACAGAGTCCCGTCGAACTCGTCCCCTGCGAGACGAACGACCTCATGGTTCCCGCGACGGCGGAACTCGTCATCGAAGGCGAAATCGTGCCCAACGAGCGCCGGGACGAAGGGCCGTTCGGGGACTATTTCGGATACATGCACGGCCCCAGACGATCGATGCCCCTTCTCCGGGTCACGTCGATAACCCATCAGGAGGACCCGATCATCCCGTTTTGCGTCGAGGGAACGGGCGTCGGCTACTCCGAAAATTCGACGAGTTCGATGGAAGTCGGCTGCGTCGGCCCCGACGCGACACTCGGTCTGAGGGCAGCGGGGTTCGACGTCGAGAGCTGCGTTCCCTGGAAATCGACGCCGAGAACCGTCTACGTCATCTCGACCGACACGACGAACGCCGGCTACCTACACGAACTCGCGAATTTTATTTTCACGACGTGGGGCATGCTTCACGTGGATTTCTTCGTCTTCGTCGACGCCGATGTCGACCCGCTCGATCAGCGGGCGGTACTCGAGGCGCTTTCCGTCCACGCCGATCCGGACAGCGACTTTCACCAGTTCGGGGTCGAAACGATGCCGAAGGTCCCGTTGAACATTTATCAAACCCCAAACGAGAAAGGGGACGTACAAACGGGGACATCCAAGGCGAAATCGGCGAAAGCGTACATCGACGCCACGCGTGAGGAGGACGAAGACGAGACGAGTACGGATGTGACCGGGTTGGGATCGCCCGGCGACATCGAACCAGAGTATCGCGCGCAGAAAATCCTCGAGCGAGCGGGCGTCGAGTTAGAAACCCGCCCGTTCGACGGTCCGAACGAAGGTGGTCACGAATGACGCTTCGAGCGCAACTCGAACGACTCGAGGAAACGGACGATCTGGTGACGATCACGGAACGCGTCCACTGGGACGAAACGGCGCCCAGCGTCGCGCGAGAGGCGGCCCGACACGACGGGCCCGCGACGCTGTTCGAGACGACGCCCGGAACGGTGCGCCTCGCCAGCGGCGTGTACGGCGGTCCCAGTCAGTTCGCCAGCCGATCACACCGATCGGGGCAACGAATCGCCCAGGCGCTCGGACTCGGACCGGACTGTTCGTACGTGAAATTACTCGAGCGACTGTCCAGGCGCGAAACAGCGTCGGTCCAAGAGGTGATGACGTCATCTGCGGCGACGGCCGATCAGGGGGACTGTGACCTTCACACGCTCGGTCTTCCGACGATCGGCGACGAGCGGTACCCGCTCGTCTCGCTCGGGCTACTCATCGTCGAGCGCCAGGGAACGACCACGTGGGTCCCGATCCGAGGAGAGGCCGTACACAGCAGAAAACTCCGTCTCTCAGTGCCGGACGCGTTTACCGACTGGTGTGGCCCGGAAACGGAAGCGAGCGTCGCACTCGGCGTTTCGGCGTGTTCGCTGATCGCCGCGATTCAGGGCTGGACGCAGGACCGGACCACGCCCGATGTCCCCGCATTTGCGGCGGGTCTGGCCGACACCTCGATGGCGACCGTCGGATCGCGGATCGTTCCGGCGGACGCGGAGGTTCGAATCGACGGAAGCCTAACCGTCGTCGACTCCGGGTCTCACGGGCCGGACGCGGCCTGGGAGTTGACGTGTGAAACTGCGACCGTCGAGGTCCGAGCCGACACCATCGCCACGCGCGAGGATCCTGTGATCCCGTTCGCACCACTCGGTGCGCCCCTGAGCGACGATATGCATCTCATGAGCCTCGTCGAAGCCGCACAACTGTTCAGACGTGTCAATAATTACTGGGGCGTCTCTCCGGTCAAATGGATACAGCTCCCGGTCGAAGGGCGGCTCGGACTTTGTATCGTCTCGAGCGAGATTCTGTACGCGGGCTTCGAGTGGCAACTGGCGAACACGCTGTTTTCGTTTTCGAACCTCTTCGACAAGGTCGTCGTGCTGGACGAACAGGCCGATCCGACGAACCTCGCTCGAGCGGTCAACGATATGTGGGTGAAAGCCCACCCCGCGAACGACTGGACCTTCAGCGAGCCGAACGCGCCCGCGGCGACCGCGACGCAGTACCGTCACGGTGGCGAAACCGGCTCCCGGCTCTACGTCAACGCGACCTGGGATCCGCGGTGGGACGAGGAGTACATCGCCCCGCGAGTGACCTTCGAGACGACGTTCTCGGAAAACATCCTCCAAGCGCTGAGCGACCGCTGGACCGAATTAGGGCTCGACGAACTGCTCGGCGACCGAGAAGACACGGCAATCCCCGATAACTCATGAACGAACACGTTCGAATCCCCGTCGGCGCCGGATCACCCGAAGGAGTAAACAGCGCCTACGTTCTCCCGGAACGAGGTGTCGTAATCGACCCCGGGCCCCCGACCGACGACGCGTGGGCGGCGCTTCGGGACGGAATCGGCGAGGCCGGCCTCGGAATAGCCGACGTCGAGCACATCTTCGTCACGCACTGGCACATCGATCACGCGGGGCTTAGCTGTCGATTGGCCGAGCGAGCGAACGCCACGGTACACGTCCATCGAGACGATAGCTCGCTGATCGGCGACTACGCCGACGCGCGCGAACACCGACTCGAGCGCGACGGGCGAACGCTGGAGTACTGGGGCGTTCCAGACTCGATTCGAGCGCGGGTTCTCGATGGAGATACGCCCTCCCCGATGCCGGAGACGTTCCCGATCGAATCACACGCCGACGGCGACGTCGTTGCAGGCATCGAGTTCGTCCACACACCGGGGCATACGAAAGGTCATGCATCGCTCCGAGCGGACGAGCGACTCTATCTGGGCGACGTGTTGTTGCCGACGTACACGCCGAACGTCGGCGGGAGCGACACGCGGCTCTCCGATCCGCTCGAATCGTACCTACGGGCCCTAGACCGGCTCGAATCCCGTTTCGAACGCGGTGAGCCGGGTCACGGGACGAAAATCGAAATTCAAGCGGCGGTCGACGAGGTTCGACAGCATCACCGAGAGCGGGCCCGCGCGTCTTTCCAAGCGCTCGAGGCGGCCGAGCGGACGGCGAGTACGCCGTGGGACGTCGGCCGGGAACTGTTCGGTGAAATGCGCGGGATTCACGCGAAGTTCGGTGCCGGAGAAGCGGCCGCGCATCTCGAGCGGTTGGCCGCACTGGGAATCGTCACGTCCACAGCGGACGAACCGATTCGATTCCGTCCCGCCGTCGAGGACTATCCTGATTTCACTGCGTTGTTGTAGCGAAAGCGACAGGGTAGTGTGTATCGACAGTGTAGCGTGTACCGACACCAGTTTCTCGAGTCCTGACGGAGAGTTGGAACTGCGGGACTTACGACCCAAAGAATAGTTCGGTAGTATCGAGGGGATGGAGTCTACTCGTCGGCGCCCGGATCTTTGTCCCCGAGTTCGACACCCAGGAAATCGGGCTCGCGATCGTCGAGGAAGGCGTCGACGCCTTCTTTGGCGACATCGGAGCCGAGCAGGCGATTCTGTAGTTCTCGTTCGTGGGCTAAGGCGTCCGAAAGCGGCATCTCGAGGCCCTCGTTGACGGCGAGTTTGTTGTTTCCGACTGCGACGCTAGACTTCGAGGCGATGAGTTCGGCGAACTCGAAGGCGGCGTCTTCGATCTCCTCGGGCGGGTGGATCTCGTCGAAGATTCCCTTCTCAGTCGCCTCTTCGGGAGTGAGCGTCTCTCCGGTGATCATCATCTCGAGCGCCTCGGAGCGGTCGATGTACCGCGGGAGCAACTGCGTTCCGGCCTCGCCGGCGATCAGTCCAAGGTGGATTTCCGGCATGCCGATGTTATAGTTCTCGTCGTTCCCGACGTATCGGAAGTCACAGGCGAGTGCGAGCTCGAGCCCGCCGCCCATGCAGTGGCCGTTGACCATCGCGATGAAGATGGTGTCGGTCGTTCGCATCTTCATGATGATCTCTTTGCTCGTCTGACTCGCGTAGCCGACTTGTCGGCCCGACTTCTCCTGAAGGACCTTGATATCGAATCCGGTCGAGAAGAACTTGTCGTTCGAACTACCGAAGAGGACCGCACGGACGTCCTCGTCGAATCGAACCGATTCCACGGCTCGCTGTAGTTCCAACAACACGTTGATGTCGTGTGCGTTCGCCGGCGGCCGATCCAGCCGGAGGACACCGACGTGGTCGGTTACCTCTGTGGTGAAATACTCCAGATCCAGCTCACTGAACGGTCGGAGTTGCATACAGGATACCAATTGGCGTCCACATATAAGTAACTTTCTTTCCCGTTCTAAATTTCATATAATTGAAAATATAGCAATGGCTCTCGCTATGGGCGCGGAGACGAACGCCAGCCGGCTCGAGAGCGTTATCGACCGGTTTCCGGGTTCTCCCCGTCGTACTTTATCCGTTCGAACATCGTGTTACAACCGTTACAGTAGTACTGTGTCTTCGAAATCTCGCTTCCGAAGGCGGACTCCTGTTCCGTATCGGCAGCGCCACAGAACGGGCACAACACGGTCGAATCTGAGAGTTGATCGTTCATCGTCGTTAGTTCATCGTGAACAGCTGGTTTTTCTCGCCGCGAAGTTGCTCGACGTCCGTCTGACTGATCGAACCGGAACCGGTCCGCCGTCTGGTTTCGTCCCAGTCCTCGAGGGGCGGTGCGTCCCAATCGACGTTCTCGAGCGACACGTCGGTTCCGTCGAACAGGCTTCGGTAGTGATCGATGTACGCCGCTCGGATCTCGGCGACCGGCCGGTCAGTGAACCCGGTTTCGAACACCGGATCCTCGTCTGCGTCGTAGGGTTCCGGACCGATCAACGCGAGCGCCTGCGGCAACGTCGTCTCGAGCGTGTTCTGGACGGTTTCGGGGTTGTCCTCCGCGAGCGTCTCGAGACGGGCGTCGTGGTACTCGAGGTGGAAGTACTCGTCCTCGCCCATTTTAGTGATCAGCCCGTCGAGGTCGTCTCGATCGATCGCATCGAGCAGATACCACGCGGCGCGGTCTGCGGGTGCGATCGACGCGACGTATTCCGTCCAAGTACCCTCGATGCTGTCGAGACATGCGGCGTTCGAGAACGCCTCGGGCTCTCGTTGCCCGTTTAGCCAGTCGAGATCACGACCCTGGCTTTCGAGTTCTCGGGCCAACTGGCGGACGTGACCGATCTCTTCCTGGGCCGCGCTCGCGCCGCCGATATCGTCCTCGAGCGAGGGACCGGAGAGACTCCACTCCGCGTACCGGTGTCCGAGAACGAGTTTCGTATCGGAGATCGCCTGCACGTAGTCGACTGCCGGTTCTGGCCACTCACTCACCGGCGGCCACCTCGCGTTTGGGCTGTGCGCCGGTTACTTCCAGCAGGTTTTCTTCGCGAACCACCGTCAGGTAGTCCCAGTCTTCTTCGTCGAACGTGTTGTAGGCGTACATCTTTGCTAGTCTATCGCTCTGTGCGGTGACGTTACCGATGTGCATGGTATCGTCGCCTTGATTGATTCGTGCGAATACTTCGTACTTCATAGATCGTTGTTAAAGGCTGATTCCCGACTCGCGCATCTTTTCACGAACCGGTTCGGTGAGCATGTCCTTGGACCAGACGGGATCCCAGACGACCTCGATGTCGACGTCGTCGACGCCGTCGGTGAGGGAGAGACAACTGCTGATATCGTTCTGGATCATGTCGTAGGCCGGACACCCCATACACGGGTAGGTCATCTCGACCGTGACCTGTCCGTCGATCGCCTCAACGTCGTAGATCATGCCCATTTCCACGAGGCTAACGGGGATGTGTGGATCCGGGATTTCGTCGATCATGTCCCAGAGTTCCCGTTCGAACGGCGTCGCGTCGGCGCGGCGGCGCTCGACGAACTCGCTGATCTGGCCGCCCCCTACCGACTCCGCTGCGTTCGCGCGTGCACTCGACATCGTTATCCCTCGAGCTCGACTTTGCCGGACTGGACCATGTTCACGTACTTTTCGTTGGCGGGCCCGCGCGAGCGCCACCGGTCCATGACGTCGGACCACGAAATCGGTTCGTCGAAGCGCCACTCCTTATTGGCGGCGTCGAACGCGACCGGAAGGTCGTACTCGAGGACGTATTCGTCCCGGTCCTCGCTGTAGTGAGCCGGCACGTCGAGTTCGAGTTCGTCCATGAGCGGGAGCGTCCGCGAGAGCCAGTCCTGACGGAGTTCGTCGTTGGACTTGCCCTTGATGCGGTACTCGAGTTGGTCGTCGTGTTTTTTCTTGTCGTCGGGCATGCCGAACCACTCGACGCCCATCGGGAACATCCAGTCGATCGCTTCCTGTAGATATTGTTTGGTCTTCTCGCTGTTGTTCGCGAGTCGACGCATCCAGGTTTCGCCATGACGGAGGTGAAACTGTTCTTCCTTGCTCACTTTCGTCAGCGCGCGCTTCCACGGTGCGTAGGAGGTATTCTCGTGAATATCGCTGAGGAGCACGATACCCGCACGGTCGAATATCCCGTGAGCCGTGACGAGTTCGGCGAAGTTGTCGATATGCTGGTCGAACCCGTACGTGTTACGGAACTCGTGCGGTTCTCGTTCGTAGATGAGTTCCTCTCGATCCTCGCCGAGGTCCTCGAGCAGGCGATAGGCGATGTGGCCGTGGCCGAGTTCGTCCTGGATAACGCTGATACACGACGCGCGTGCGTCGAGCGAGGGTGCGTTGAGCGACTGGTCGTAGTAGGCGGGTGCGCTCATCAGCTCCGTATCGCCGGAAACCAACAGGATCTGTTTGAGGGCCTGTTTGTACCCGTCGGTCATCTCGTCGGTCGATTCGATCATCTTTCCGTTCTGGAGGTCGTTCTTGAATTGCTTTTCCGTGGGCATAGCTCGTTTCGTCCAACTATCCGTTGACACCCCAGGGTTATAATTGTTTTCTGTATACGCTTGGTGTATTTTCCGGCAGAATTACCGTCGGTATTCACCTGTTACTACGCCCGCCTGACCGCTACGACCGTTCGACGTTCACGACGCGCCACAACCGCGACTGATTCGGCGGAGTAACAGACCGACTCAAACCGGCAACATATGTCTGGGGTTCGAAATCTTCTAGCAGTGCCTTTTTTGGTAGTCCAACTCAGACAGTAGTACATGTCGTACGATATACGCCAAGCGAGTGCCGAAGACGGCGAGGAACTCCTTGAACTCTGGCACGGGTTTACTGAGCACCTCTCGAAATACGACGAGCGATATCAACACAAAGAGAGCGCGAACGACCGATGGCTCCAGTACTTCGAAAGCCAACTGCTCGAGTCGAAATACGGAACGGTGATCGTCGCCGAACACGAACCGTCCGGAGATCTCGTCGGCGTGCTCGAGGCGCGTATCATGGGGAATCATCCAATCTTTCGCCTGCAGAACCACGGATACATTAACGGTCACTTCGTCTCGGAAGGGCACCGCGGGAACGGCGTCGGTACCGCGCTCCTGGAGGAAGTTCACGAGTGGTTCTCCCAGTCCTCGAAGGACGTCGACTTTTACCGCGTCGACACCATCGACGGCGACGAGCAGTCGCAGGGATTCTACGAGTCCGAGGATTTCGACCCCGTCGAACACGTCTTCGAAAAATCGATCGATCAGGACCACTGAACTATGGTCGAGAGTTACACAGTCGAGTTTGTCGACGAGGGGCGGACGATCGAAGTACCGGCGAACAAGCCGGTGCTCGAGGCGGCGGAGGAAGCGGGACTCGCGCCTCCCTACCAGTGTCGAATGGGCGTCTGTGGGGTCTGTTGTGGCATGGTCGTCGAGGACGGTGAGGTCGAACAGACGGAGGGGATGTTCCTCTCCGAGAACGAGAAAGAAGAGGGGTACGCGCTGACCTGCATCGCGAAGCCGAGGTCCGACCTTCGCATTCGGACCGACGAAAGCCCCTGACAGAACGTCTCGAAATCCGTTTTCGGTGGGCACCGAACGATAGTCGTGACGCCGGTGAGCGAAACCATTTGTTACGTGCCCGTTCGTCATCGCACTCCGTCGTCAGCTCGTCGTTCATCACCGATTGTATACGTATAGCGTATACGCAGTTTGTCTACGGAGAGATCAGCCCTCGCACTACTATCGGATCGGCGGTTCGCTCGGTATCCTCACACGAATCGAGGATGATACTAGTTGTTTACATCCATACACCTGTAATTACATTGGTGACAAGAGACATGATTACTAAACGCGTACCACGTTATCAGCTAGCATGATCAAAAACTATCCGCCTCAGGCAGTGTAACCCGAATATACGGCCCCCGTATACGGTAACCGAATACGTACTCTGTATTCTCGACTATATCCTGCCGTCTCGCCCAGATATCTCCGGTACCGGTGGGTGAGTTCAGTACTCCCGGGAACCACAAGCGTTGCAACGATCCTCAGCGAGAAAGAGCGCACAGACGCCTTCGAACTGCCGGAAGGAGACCGGTCGTGGCCCAATCGAGCGGATGAAGATGGCGACCGTAACCGACCGATCGACGAGCAGCTCCCACTGTGCTATACAGCAGCCGATTGCGAGGTGGGCGAGAACGCTACCGACACAGTAAGTGCTGCTTGCCCTATCGATGTCGCCGTCGAGGTTACTGGCGCTCACGATCGCGCAGTTCGGTTCGGCGAATCTTCCCCGTTTCCGTACGGGGGAGCGTTTCCATGAACTCGACCGCTCGCGGGTACTTATACGGCGCGAGGGTGTTCTTCACGTGATCCTGAATTTCGGCGACGAGATCGTCTCCTCCCGTCGCGTCTTCGGTCAGGACGACGAACGCTTTTACGATCTCACCGCGTTCTTCGTCCGGACTCGCGGTTACGGCGACCTCCGAGACGGAGTCGTGTTCCTGGACGACGGCTTCGACCTCCGGGCCGGGGATGTTGTACCCGCTCGAGATGATGAGATCGTCGCTGCGTGATTTGTACTCCAGTCGACCGTCCTCGCGCTGAACGAAGATATCTCCCGGAACCGACCAGCCGTCTTCGACCGCCTCGAGTTGCTTCTCCGGACGGTTCCAGTACTCGATACCGGTCGGGCCGCGGACGGCGAGCAGTCCGGCCTCGCCTCGAGAGAGTTCCTCACCCGTGTCGGGGTCGATAATCTTGCACTCGTAGCCCGGCACCGGGAATCCGGTCGCGCTGGGATCGATCTCCTCGTCGTGGCGATGACTGATGAAGATGTGAAGCATCTCCGTGGTCCCGATGCCGTCCAACAGCGGAATTCCGTACTCGTCTTCGAAGCTCTCGAAAGTCGTCGGGGTCAGCGGTTCGCCCGCGCTGAGTCCGACTCGAAGTGACGAAGTGTCGTACTCCGTTGGGCCGTCGGGATGTTGGGACAGAATTTGATTGAATCCCGTCGGAATCGAACAGAGGACCGAAACGCCGTGATTTTCGACGGCCTCGAGGAGGTCGCCAGGTGAGGCGTCTTCGACCAGACTCGTGCTCGCGCCGAACCGGAGGGGGAACGTAACCAGGTCGCCGTAGCCGTACGCGAACGGGAGCGGCGGGTTACCGCCGAAAACGTCATCCTCCGTCGGCTCCAGACAGTACCGCGCGTAGGTGTCCGCGGATGCCAACACCTGCCGGTGAGTGTGCACCGCACCCTTCGGTCGACCCGTCGTCCCGCTCGTGTAGAGCATCAACGCGAGATCCTCGCGGTCGGTTTCGTAGGGCTCGAGTTCCTCGCTCCCTGCCTCGAGGAGGTCGTCGTACCCGTGATAGCCGTGCTCGACGCCGTTTCGCTCGGCGACGACGACGTTCTCGACGGTTTCGAGTTCGGGGAGCGCGTTTTCGACTTCCCCGAGGAGGTCGTCGTACACGATGACCGTCGTCGCTTCGGCGTTGTTGATGATGTACTCGAGTTCTTTGGCCCGCAGGAGTTTCATCGACGGCAGTGCGACGGCGCCGATCTTTTGAATGGCAAGACACGAGACGACCGCCTCCGGTCGGTTCGGGAACCGGACGACGACTCGATCGCCGGCTTCGACACCTGAATCACGGAGGGCGTTCCCCAATCGGTTCACCCGCGACTGTAACTCCTCGTAGGTGATCGTTCGATCTTCGAAGCGAATCGCAACGGTATCACCGCGGCCCTCTCGAACGTGCCGATCGAGTAGCTCGTCGACGACGTTCAGCTGCTGGGGGTAATGGGCCTCCGGGACCGGATAAATGTAATCCGGGGCGTTCTCCTCGTCTGGTAGAGACTCAGTTGAGACGTTGGGCTGCATGTACGATTAGTTCATCATAGCTTAAAATGATATACCTAACGGTTCTTCTCTCCAGAAAGAGGATGGAAGTTACGAGTGTGAAGAAACGTTGAACGACCGATCACGGAGTACCCGTTTCGGCGACAGCGTGACGGGAGTCCTCGGGTCCCGGTTCAGGATCGTTCGGCCGCCGATCAGGTCCAGAACCCGTCGGGATCGAACGTTCGAATCAACTCGAGTTCCTCCGTCGTCGGGTCCACCGTCGTCGTCACGGGTCCCTCGCCGATATCTTCGGCCGTGTTCATCTCCCAGGGGAAGTCGGCGACGACCTCCGCCTCGCTAACACCGGGGTGCAGGCTTCGGAGATACAGTTCGCCGCCGTCGTCGAACCCGAACGTCGCCTTCGAGGTCACGAGTGCGCTCGGGCCACCGCCGGCCCGGGGATGGGTATCCCGACCGCTCCCGTCGCTCGAGTGGCCGGGGCTGGTTACGTAGTTCACTTCCTCGACGAAGCGACGGGGTTCGTGGGGCATGAGCAACACCGTTCGATCTGCCATGCAAGCGATATCACAGGCACCGCCGCTTCCGGGGAGTCGAATCTCCTGCTCGCCGCCCTGAACCCAGGTCGTGTTCACGTTACCGTACCGATCGATTTCCGCGCCACCCAGGAAGCCGACGTCGACATCCCCGCGCTGGAGGCGGGACATAATATCGATCATTCCCGTCGTCGACACGGCTCGATTCAGGTTCGGGAGGTCACACATCGTGTGGATGAACCCGTCCGCGGGAGAGTCCCGCACGACACCGCTTTCGTACACCGCCATCGAATTCGGGGCGTGGGTGCTGACCGCGACCTGAAACGCGATCAACGGCAGTCGCATTCCGACGAACGCCGTGTCGCCGTCGTCGATTTCGCTCGCGGCGGCGGTGACCATCAACTCGCGATCCGTGTACGATTCACTGGCCATACTGCACCTCCGCGGCGATGGTCGGCTCGGTTATCCCGAGCTCTCGTTCGACGAGCGACTCGTATTCCTCACGATCGGAAACGCCGTACACCCACTCGTCGGCCCACTCGTCGTAGGCCGACTGCGTTTTCGTCTGGGAACTGTACTCCAAATAATACTCGTTGTCCCGGTTGTAGTAGCCTGCGACCGGCGACGGATGTGCCCCGAAGGGACACTCTGTGACGGCCGTCACCTTGTCTCGAGTGATTCCCACCCTGCTCGGGTCGCTCTTGATCACCTCGGGGTCGACGATTTCCTCGGCGGTGACGAGGACGTTTTTGGCGGCGCCGACCGCTGGTTCCGTGATTCCCGTATTCCCCCAGAGGTGAGCGTCGCCCTCGGGACTCGCACGCTGGGCGTGAACGACCGTCCAATCGGGTTCGATAGCCGGCACGAGCGCGAGTCGGTCGTCGCCGAACGGGTTGGGCTCCTCGCGGAACAGGTCGCTTCGTTCGAAGATGTCGCTTCCGAGCAACGACTTCGTCGGGAGGTAAGGGACGCCCATCGCCCCGGCTTTCAATGCGAGTGCGATACTGAAGTTAGAGTGATCCTCGACGTCGATCGTCCCGTTTTCGACGGCTTCTCTAAAGCGATACCCCGTCCCGGCACTAACGTTTCCCGCCCAGGCAGCCCGGACGCGGGAAACCGCGCCGCCGCCGATCAGCTGATCGAACAGCAGGTCGCTGATCGGTCCGATCATCGTGAGGTCGTCCGTTCCCTGCCGAAGCAGTTCGTGTCCCGCCGCGAACGGAATCGAGTGCTCGAGTGCGAGTCCGGCCGCGATCGAACTGCCCGAATCGATTCGCGAAACGGCCTCCTCGAGCGTCGCAACTTCGTTTGTCATGTAGTAGCGGATACCAAACGGAGATATTTAAATCCACGCGATAGCGATCGTCTCGTCGGTTCGACCACCTACATTAACAAAAGTTATATATACGTGTGGTGTGCACACAACTCATATGTCTCGCAGAGACGCGAATATTGCTAGCAACCAGGGGGACAGTACCACGAACCAAGGGAACGGGGGGAGATCGACGATGCTCTCACGACGAAAGTACCTGGCCGGAACGACCGCAGCAGGTATCACCGCGACGTTCGCGGGCTGTATGGGAAGCGACGACGGACTCACCGTCGGCTACGCGCTCCCGTTTACCGGAACGTACGCGTTTCTGGGAGAAAGCATCGTCAACGGCTTCGATATGTTCCTGGAACAACAGGATGGCGAGATCAACGGCGAGGAGGTCAACACCGTCCAACTCGACACGGAGGCGGATACCGACCGCGGGGTAGACGTCACTCGAGAGCTACTGGTCGAGGAGAACGTGGATGCGATCGTCGGCCCCGTCTCGAGCGCCGTCGCGATCGCGATGATGGGAATCGTCGAAGCCGAGTCGAGCGCGATCTGGCTCAACGCGAACGCGGGCGACTACCGCGTCACGGAGGAAGGGTGTCTCGATTACCACTTCCGGACGTCGTTCAACGACTGGCAGACGAGCGCTCCGCTCGCCGAGTGGGTGTACGACAACGTCGCCGACAACGTCTGTCTCGCCTACGCGGACTACGCGTTCGGGCAGAACTCCAAGGAATTCTTCGGCGAAGCGTTCGAAGAGGAGGGCGGCGAAATCGTCGAGGAGGTCGGCATCCCGCTCGGGACGGACAATTACTCGACGTACCTCGGCGACATCGAAGATTCCGGAGCCGACGCCGTCTACTCGTTCTTCGCCGGCGACGACGCGGTCAACTACGTCAGCGACTTCAACGACTTCGGACTGAACGAAGAGATGACCCAGACCGGAAGCGGATTCTTGCTCTCGGAGGACACCCTTCCGGCCCAGGGAGACGCCGCCGAGGGGATGTACTCGCTTCTCCACTACACGACGACCCAGGACACGGAACGGAACCGGGAGTTCGTGGATAACTACAGCGAAATGTACGACCACGAGTCGGCGAACGTCTACGCCTGTCAAGGATACGACTCGGCTCAGGCCTTCAGCGCCGCAGTCGAGGAAACTGGCGGCACCGATCCGGACGAGATGGCCGACGCGCTCGCCGGAATGGAACTCGACAGTCCGCGCGGGCACTTCCAGTTCAATCCAGATACCCACGAGGCCATCCACGACATGCACATTCGGGAAGTCGTCGAAAGCGACGACGAGGACTTCGAGGTCGAAAACGAAGTTATCGACACGATCGAGATGGTCGAAGGACCGGACTGGGGTTGCAGTCTGTAACAAACATGATTTCGGAACTACCACGCCGTCTCGAGCGGAAACGACGGTCCGAAAACGCTCTGACGAAGAGCAGCCGGGACCGGTTCGAGAACGTGACTCGAGGAGAAACACCAACACATGGTTGAATCGATTATCCGCGCGACGTTACTCGGGCTCCAGTTAGGGATGACGCTCGCGCTCATCGCGGCGGGACTGACCCTCATCTTCGGGATGCTCGACGTGATCAACTTCGCCCACGGAGCCCTGTTCATGCTCGGGGCCTATCTCGGGACGGTTATCGCCGGACAGTTCGGAAGCTTCTGGCTGGCGTTACTGCTTGCCCCCCTCATCGTCGGCGTTATCGGCGCGGCTATCGAGATCCTGTCGCTTCGACCACTGTACGGGCGAAACCCGCTCTATCACATCCTCCTGACGTTCGGGATCGCGATCATGATACAGGGGGCGATCCTCCAGATATGGGGCGGCCAATCGAGACAGATTTCGGTCCCCGAGATCCTCTCGGGATCGGTCCCGATCGGCCCAGTTAACTACCCGTTGTACTGGCTGTTCGTGTTCGTTTTCAGTACCGTCCTGATCGGACTCGTCTGGATCGGCATCGAACGGTCGAACCTTGGAATCCTGATGCGCGCAAGCGCACACGACACCGAAATGGTGAACGCGCTCGGCATCGACGTCTCGAAGGTGTTTACCGGCGTGTTCGTGTTCGGAGCCATCCTCGCCGGCGTCGCCGGGGTGCTTTTGAGCGGAACGCAATCCGTTCACCCGGGAATGGGGTTCGGAATCATCATCGAAGCGTTCATCATCGTCGTTATCGGCGGACTCGGGAGTTTCCGCGGCGCGGTGTACAGCGCGTTACTAATCGGGCTCGTCAGCGCCTACGGCGCGCTGATCGCGCCGACGCTGACCGAACTGTTCCTGTTCCTGTTGATGGCAGTCGTTCTCATGATCAAACCGAGCGGGCTCTTCGGAGCCACGGAGGCAGCGTAGATGAAAGCAGTAACCGAATTCTTCGAACGAAGTTCGCCCTCGCGAACGGGAAACCGACTCCTCTCGAGTCAGGGGAGATTCGCGCTGGTCATCGCGATTGCCGTGCTCGCCATCGCAGCACCGATCGTTCAGATGATCCACCCGTTCTGGTTGAACCTCATGGTCCGAATGATGATCTTCGCGCTGTTGGCGTTGAGTCTTGACTTCGTCTTCGGCTACGCGGGGTTGCTTTCGTTCGGTCACGCCGCGATGTTCGGGGCGGGCGGCTACGCCGCCGCGATCGTGATCACCGAGGTTACGCCACACGCTCTCGTCGTGTTACCCCTCGCCGTCGTCTCGGGCGTCGTGATCGCGGCCCTTATCGGCTGGCTGAGCGTTCGGGCTCGGGGGATTTACTTCGCAATGCTTACCCTCGCGTTCGCGCAGATGTTCTACGTGATCGCGTTCACCGACCTTCCGGCGACGGTTCTCGGGCGCGACTCGGTCACCGGCGGCGACAACGGGCTGTACGGCATCGGGATGTACGAACTGTTCGGAATCGACTTCACGTCGACGCTCATGTACTTTTACCTGACGCTCGCACTGGTCGCTCTCTCGCTTGCAATTATCATCCGGCTCGCGAACTCGCAGTTCGGACGGGTGTTGCAGGGGATCCGCGAGAACGAAGAACGGACCGAGTTTATCGGGTACAACGTACAGCGGTACAAAGTGGTCGGCTTCGCGATCAGCGGCGGTTTCGCCGGACTCGCAGGCGGCCTGTACGTCCCGTTCCAGAGCGTCGCTCACCCGGGACTACTCCACTGGATGATCAGCGGCGAACTCATCGTCATGTTGTTGCTCGGCGGCATGGGAACGCTCTGGGGACCGATGCTCGGAGCCGGACTGGTCGTCTTGCTCGAGGAGCAACTCGCCGGCTTCGCGAGCTGGGAGATCATCCTCGGCGCGATATTCGTCGGCGTCGTCATCTTCGCGCCGCGGGGACTGGCCGGAATCCTGATCTCGATCCGAGACGATCCGGGTAGTGCACTCGAGAACGCAAAACAGGCAGTTCGAAACTATCTCGAAGCGGTGAGAGGATAACTATGAGTACCACAACGACAGAGCCGAATTCCGCGACGTTCGAAGACGGTATCGTCCTCGAGACGAACGGACTCACCAAGAAGTTCGGAGCGCTGACCGCGGTGGACGACGTATCGATCGAGATCGAGTCCGGAACGATCAACTCGATCATCGGGCCCAACGGAGCCGGAAAGACGACGCTGTTCAACCTCTTTACCGGAAAGCACGAGCCCACGAGCGGTTCCATCAAATTCCGCGGCGTCGACATCGGCGGGAAAAAGCCGCACAAAATCGTCGCGGACGGCATCGTTCGGTCGTACCAGATCACGAACTTCTTCAGCGAACTAACGGCCCTCGAGAACGTCCGGCTCGCCACCCAGGCGCGCCAGACCGGCTTCCGGCCGTCAGATTTCGTTCGCCACCACGGTTCGGTCGAACAACCGATCGAGGAGGCAAGCCGCGTACTCGAACGGGTCCACTTGGCTGACGTTGCCCAGCGACCGGCCGCCAACCTTTCCTACGGCCAGCGTCGACACCTCGAGATCGCGATTTCGCTCGCGGCCGATCCCGACCTACTGTTGATGGACGAACCCACCGCGGGGATGAGTCCCGAAGAGACCAGAGAGACCGTCGAGTTGATCACGGAAATCGCAACGGACGTGACGCTCGTGCTCATCGAGCACGATATGGATATCGTCATGGACATCTCGGATCGTATCGCCGTGATGAACAAGGGATCCTTGCTCGCTCGCGGAACGCCGGCCGAGATACAGCAGGACGACCGCGTCCAGGAGGCCTACCTCGGAGGTGGTGGCCGTGACTGAATCCGACCGTGATCGAGGACGCCAACGCACCGACGGAGGCGAGTCCCTGCTGTCGGTCGAGTCGATAGACACCCACTACGGAGAGAGCCACATCCTGTTCGATCTGTCGCTGACGGTCGATCGAGGAGACGTCGTCGCGCTGGTCGGCCGAAACGGGGCCGGAAAGACGACGACGCTCCGGAGCATCATGGGACTGACCCCTGTTACGAACGGCCGGATCGTCAAAGGTAGCGAACAGATTCAGGCCCGAGAGCCCCACGAAATCCGCAAGGAGGGGATCTCGTGGGTCCCCGAGGAACGACGCGTCTTCGGCGGACTAACCGTCGAGGAAAACCTCCGACTCGCGGCCCACAGCGGCGAAAAAGAGCAGGGCGACCGATTCGAAGAGATCTACCGCCGATTCCCTCGCCTCGACGAGCGCAGAGAACAGGACGCCGGGACGATGAGCGGCGGCGAACAGCAGATGCTGGCCATCGCCCGCGCACTGTTGGGGCCCGAAACCGATCTGCTCTTGCTCGACGAGCCGTCCGAAGGGCTCGCACCGCAGATCGTCGACGACGTCGAGGACATCATTCGGGAGCTCAACGAGGACGGCGTGACGATCCTGCTCGTCGAACAGAACGCGGAGATGGCGCTCGGACTCGCGGATTACGCGTACGTCCTCGAGACGGGCGAAATCGTCCACGAATCGCCCGCCGAAGCGCTGGCGAGCGATCGCGAAGCGATGGAGTCGTACCTCGGTGTCAAATAATGGCGTTTCACAGGAGTGAATAACCGTGATCACAGAAACCGAACGCGTCCACGAGTCGGTTCGCATCGAACACCTGGGAGACGAGTCCGTCGCGCGACTCGTTCTCGAAACGAACGAAACGTCGCTGAACGTGTTCCACCCCTCGAGCGTCGAAGCGTTGGCAACCGCCGTCGAATCGCTCTCCGGCGAGGTCGACGCCATCGTCCTCTACGGCGAGCCGGTGTTTTCAGCGGGAGCGGACCTCGACGAGATCGAACAAACGCCACAGGAGATGCGATCGGCGAAAATCGATACGATCGCCGGTGCGTCGAATCGGTTTATCCGATCCGTTCGAAGCTTCCCGGCACCGGTTATCGCGGGCGTCACCGGCGTCGCCGCGGGCGGCGGGCTCGGGTTCGTCCTCGCGTCGGATCTCGTCTACATGCACGAGGACGCCGTCCTCAACACGGGCTACGCTCGAGTGGGCCTCACCCCCGATAACGCGGCCCCGTTCTTCCTCGTCAAGACCGTCGGACCGTACAAAGCCCGCGAGCTGTTTTTCGATCCGGAACCGATCACGGCGCGCGAAGCCGTCGACCTCGGGCTGGCGAACGAGTGTTTCGACGGCCCGGAAGCGACGTTCGTCGACAGGGTTACCGAACGGGCGATCGGGTACGCTAACGGTCCGACGGAGACCTACGCCCGGACGAAGGAACTCGTCGACACCGTCTTCGAGGGCCACCTCGATCAACACTTAGAGGAAGAACGAGCCGCCATCAAACGGATGAGCGATTCGGACGTCTTCGACGAAGGGTTGTCGGCGTTCCTCGAGAATCGCCAGCCCGATTGGGAGTAGGGATTTTCGCCGACGGGAATCTCTTTGTGTACGGGTAGTCTATACGAGTGTGTAATGACAGCACACGACGTTCCGATTCGGGTCGACCACGTCGGAATCGCCATCGATTCGATCGAGACTGGCGAACCGTTTCTCGAGGCGCTCGGCTGTGAGAAGATACTCGAAGAGCCGGTCGACGACGAGTTCAAATGGGCCTACTACGAACTCGGCGACGCCTCGCGGATCGAACTCATCGCGCCGATCGCCGAGGACACGTTTTTGACGAACTACCTCGAGGAACACGGACCGGGACTCCACCACGTGACCCTCGAGGTGGCCGATATCGACGAGATCATCGGGGCGCTCGAGGACGAAGCGATTCGAGTCGTCGACTACACGGAACGAGACGACTGGACGGAAGCGTTCGTTTCGCCGGCGAACCCGACCGGCACGCTGTTTCAACTCATGGAGTACCACGACAGCTACGTCGAAACCCGTAGTGGGGCCGAGAACCCCTGTATCGGGGGTGCTCGCGTCGGTAGCGATGGACGGTGAGCGAGGAGATAGTCGTCTCACTCACGGACTCGAGTACGCGGCCGGAGAGACAATAGAATCAAAACGGTTGGGAGCCAAACGGGTGGGTATGGAATTCGAAACGCTCGAGGTATCCGTCGAAGATGGAATCGCGACCGTTCGGCTCGACAACGATCCGGTGAACGCGATCGATCAACAGATGCGCCACGAACTGGCCGAAGCGGTCGACGTGCTCCGCGAGGACCGCGTTCGGGTCGGCGTGTTCACCGGGGCCGACGACGTCTTTTCGGTCGGCGCCGACGTCGGCCTCTTCGAGGAAGCACAATCGTGGACGACCGCGGAGTTTCGATCGAACTCTCGTATCCTCGGGAGGGCCTTCGAGGGACTCGAGGAGATCGAAAAACCCGTTCTCGCGGCGCTAGACGGAACGTGCGTCGGCGGCGGGCTCGAACTCGCGCTGGCGTGTGACGTAAGGATCGCCGCCCCCGATGCGACGCTTGGCTTTCCGGAACACAATATCGGACTGATCCCCGGTTTAGGCGGCTGCTCGCGGTTCGTCACCCTCGTCGGTCCGGGGATTGCCAAAGACATGATATTCAGCGGCGAGCTCGTCGACGGCGAGCGCGCACGAGAAATCGGACTGATCGAGCGACTCGAAGCGGATCCGGAGACCGCCGCGCTCGAGTACGCCGAATCGCTCTGCGACCGCCCCCCACAGGCCGTCGGCCTGGCCAAACGCGTCGTCAACGCCGCTCGCGAGACCGATACGCAGACGGCCGGCTTGCTCGAATCCTACGCCCAGAGCACCCTCCTCGAGACGGCGGATCACCGGGAGGGGATTCGAGCGTTCCGAGAGAAGCGCGATCCCGAATTCACGGGAGAGTAACTACCGGCGTAAATCGCCGCGTCGGCCGCGCCAGCTCGTCGCCGCGTTCTCCGTCGAAGACAAGGTTTACACCATCGGCCACTCTGGATCCGATCAATGGACGGGAACACAAGCGGGTCGTCACCGGTCGTTCGCGTGGCAGGAACAACGGATTCATCGTCGGTACGAACTGCCGCCTCGGACGCGACGGGTGACGTTCCGGTCGTCGACGTCGGATCGACCGGCGCGACCGCGATCGAACCGCTACTGCTGGCGACGCTCGAGGGCGAGACTGCCGTCCTCACACAGTGTGATCCCGACGCTGCAACGGCCGTCACCGAAGCGCTCGCCAACGGAGAACTACCCGACGAGACGGCGACGTGGCTCGTCGACCACGACCCCGAAACGTCGGTCCTTCCGATTCCCGAACGCTCCCGGCTCGCAACCGGCGAGCGACGCGTCCTCGAGGCCTGCGGCTGGGCCGATCCGGCGAGCGAGGACGACTACCTCGCTCGAGGAACGGTCCTCTCGAGCGAGACGACCGAATCGGACGGCCAATCCCTGCTCGAACTCGTCGCCGACGCGGGCCTTCGAGGACGCGGGCGGGGGGACGACGCCAGCGACGAAGCCGTCGGCGACCGCTGGCAGACCGCGATCGACGCCGACGGCGAACCGGTCGTCGTCGTCAACGCCAACGAAGCCGATCACCGGGTAACCGTCGACTCGTTGCTGTTGCGTTCGGATCCGTTCAGCGTGCTCGACCCCGCCGTGGCGGTCGCGAAACAAATCGGCGCGCCGAACGTCGTCGTCTACGTCAACGAAGCGGAGGAGGCCGTCCAACGGACGGCGTCAACCGCCGCCGAGTCAGTCACCAGCACCGCGTTCGACGGCCACGACGTGAGCGTCGAGGTCGTCGCCGGTCCCGACGAGTACAAGGCCGGCGAGCCGACGATGGCGCTCGAGTCCCTCGAAGGGAACGACCGCCTCGAGGCCCGACGCAGTCCGCCGGGGCCCGCCGAATACGGGCTCTACGGCCGGCCGACGATCGTTCACACCCCGCGGACGTTCGCCCAGATCCGGCAACTGGCTTCGGATCGACCGCTCGTCGGCGTCGACGACGATCCGGGTACGCGAGTATTCGACGTAAGCGGAGCCGTCGACGCCCGCGGAATCGTCGAACTTCCGACGAGCGCGACCCTCGAGACGGCGCTCGAGGCCGTCGAGACCAACAAGCGGATGAAAGTCGCCTGCGTCGGCGGAACCTTCGGCGGACTCACGGAGTCCCTCGACGTGCCAGTGACCGCGAACGGCCTCGAGTCGTCGGGGCTCGGAACGAACGGCGCGGTCGAACTGTTCGGCGACGATCGGTGTGCAGTAGCCCTGGCCGGACGACGAGCCACCTTCGCTCGCGAGCAAAACTGCGGGCGGTGTGTTCCGTGTCGCGAGGGCTCCGTTCAGTTGACCGAACTCCTTCGGGCCGCCTACGACGATCAGGACATCGTCGCGGACGCCCGGGAACTCGCTCGAGTGATGGAGCGCTCGAGCGTCTGCGGGTTCGGACGGGACGCCGCTCGGCCCGTGACGACCGCGCTGGATCGTTTCGAATCGGAGTTCTCCGCACACGCTGATGGCCGGTGTCCCGCCGGCGAGTGCGAGGTGAGTCAGTCGTGAGCTCGAACGACGATTCGAGGGCCGGAACAGGTCAGTCGCCGCTTCCCGGCGTTCCCTCCGTGGAGGATCCCCAGCCGAGCACGCCCCTGACCGAAGACTTCCAGACCGGCACGGCGAACGATCCGGACGTTCCGACCGGCGACGGGCCGACGACGTTGACCGTGGACGGCCAGTCGGTCACCGTCAGCGGCGATGCGACGGTGCTCGACGCGCTCGAGGCGGTCGGCGACGGCTCGTCCGTTCCGGCGCTCTGTCACTACGACCAGAGCGACGAAATCGGGCCGCGAAGCACGTGCCAGACGTGCGTCGTCGAGACCGAAGAACACGGACTGGTCTCCTCGTGTAGCCACCCCGCTGAGGAGGGGATGAACGTTCGAACGGACGATGCCGAAGCGTCGGAAGTCCGAGACGTCAACCTCGATCTGGTGCTCTCGAATCACAACCTCCGCTGTACGACCTGCGGGAAGAACGGCCGCTGTGAACTGCAGGATACCGCGATCGAACAGGAGGTCGAGCATCCGCGATACGGCGTCTTCGACGACCGAGACGCCTACGAACCGCTGGACGATACGTCGCCGTTCATCCAGATCGACCGGAACAAGTGCATCCTCTGCAATCGCTGTGTGGAGGCCTGCAACGACGTACAGGTCGAAGGCGTCCTCCGAATCGAAGGAACCGGCGAGGATACCCGAATCGGTTTCCAGAACGAGAGCGAGGCGATGGCCGGCTCCTCGTGTGTCTCCTGTGGACACTGCGCGACCGTCTGTCCGACCGGCTCGCTCACGGAGAAGGGACTCGTCGACAGCGCAACCCTTCCGATCCCCGGGTTCACGCAGAAGAATTCGATCGGGAAAGCGATCGAGTACGACGGGGACGACGAGGGCGAGAAAGCCGCCGGCACCGACGAGAACGCCACAGGGGTCGCCGACTCCGAGCCGGAAGACTCGCTCTCGGGCGTCGCCGGCGTGATGCAACGCGGGAAACAGCAGGCGAGTTTGGCCCTGCGGGGGGCAGGCGAGCGTGCATTCCTCGAGGCAGAGCACGCCGCAGAGGGGGTCGCCTCGAGCGTCCTCTCCGAAGGACAGATGTTCGATATCGCAGAGTTCGTCTCGAAGCACCGCCTCGACGACGTCGACGTGACCGAAACGACCTGTGGCTACTGTAGCGTCGGCTGTCGGTTCGACGTGTACGGCAAAGACGACGAAGTGCTCGGCGTCCGGCCGACCGATTCGGACCACGCACCCGCGAACGACGGGTTTTCGACCTGCGTGAAAGGAAAGTTCGGCTACGACTTCGTCAACAGCGAGGACCGCCTCGAGACGCCGCTAATCCGCGAAAACGGCCGGCTTCGCGAAGCAAGTTGGGAGGAGGCCATAGAGCGAGTGGTCGAGGAGCTCTCGGCCATCGTCGACGACACCGGGCCGGACGCTGTCTCCTGTTTCGCGTCCTCGAAGTGTACCAACGAAGAGAACTACCTCATGCAGAAGTTCGCCCGACAGGTGCTCGGGACGAAGAACATCGATAACTGCGCGCGGCTCTGTCACTCCTCGACCGTCGCGGCGCTCAAACAGACCGTCGGCTACGGCGCGATGACCAACCGCATCGAGGACGTAGCAAATACCGACTGTTACCTGATCACCGGTTCGAACACGACCGGAAGCCATCCCGTGCTGGCGACCCGAATCAAACAGAACGTCCGGGATGGCGCGGACCTCATCGTCTTCGACCCGAGGAAGGTCGACATCGCCGACCACGCCGACCAGTACACTCGAGTCGAGCCGGGCTTCGACGTCGCCTGGATCAACGGACTCACGCGGTACATCGTCGAGAACGACCTCCACGACGAGGGGTTCATCGAGGAACACACGAAACACTTCGACGAACTGCAGGAAAAACTCGAGCCGTTTACGCCCGATGAGGTCGAGCGCCTCTGTGGCGTCCCGCCCGAGGAACTCGAGAGTGCAGCGGAGACGATCGCCGCCGCCGAGACCTGCGTCTTCGGCTGGGCGATGGGGATGACCCAGCACTCCCACGGCACGCAGAACGTCCTCGCGCTGGCGAACCTCGCGTTGGTTACCGGCCAGCTCGGCAAGCCCAACGCGGGTCTCTCGCCGTTTCGCGGACACAACAACGTCCAGGGCGGGGGCGGCGACATGGGCACGCTCCCGAACTCCTTGCCCGGCTATCAGCCGGTCGACGACCCCGACGTGCTCGAGGCCTTCGAGGAATCCTGGGGCGAACGACCGCCCGAAGAGGCCGGGCTAACGGTGCCGGAGACGTTCACGGAAGCCCACGAGGGCAACGTCAAGGGTATGTACGTCATGGGCGAGAACCCGGCGCTCTCCGAGCCCGATATCGGCCACGCCGAGGAGGCCCTCGAGGCCCTCGACTTCCTCGTCGTCCAAGACATCTTCCTCACGGAAACCGCCGAGCACGCCGACGTGGTCCTTCCGGCTGCGTCGTTCGCCGAGAAAAACGGCACGTTCACGAACACCGAACGCCGGGTACAGATGGTCGGCAAGGCCGTCGACACGCCAGGGTCGGCCCGTCAGGACTGGGAGATCCTCCAGGAGCTCGCGAACCGCCTCGGCTACGACTGGTCCTACGACTCGCCCGCCGAGGTGATGGACGAGATTGCCGACCTCACGCCGATCTACGGGGGGATTAGCCACGAGCGTCTCGAGAACGAGGGGGGCCTCCAGTGGCCGTGCAGAGACGCGGAGGACCCCGGAACGCCGTACCTCTACGAGGATGGGTTCAACTTCGCGGACGGAAAGGCCCGATTCGTCCCCGCCGACCTCGGCGAGCCGAACGAGCTCCCCGACGAGGAATACCCGCTCACGATGACGACGGGTCGGGTGCTCTATCACTTCCACACGGGCACGCTCAGTCGCCGCGTCGAGGGAATCATGTCCCACGTGGGCGAGAGCTTCGTCGAGGTCCACCCCGACACCGCCGAGCAACTCGATATCGGCGACGGCGATGCTGTCACCGTCGAATCCCGCCGCGGCTCGACGACCGTCAGCGCGCAGGTGACCGACCGCCCCGACCGCGGCGTCGTGTTCATGCCGATGCACTTCGCAAAGGGGGCCGTCAACGAACTGACCCAGGAGTCGTTCGACCCGATCAGCGGCATCCCGGAGTATAAGGTCTCGAGCGTGCGAGTATCTCGAGCCGAGACACCACCGTGTCCGGAGAACTGAACGCGGTTCGATTCCGCTCGAGCGGGATTGAGTCGGACGATTCGACTCTTTGTAGACGAGCAGGTCGAGTAGGTCGAGTAGGTCGAGCAGATCGACTACGACAAGCAGATCGACTACGACAAGTAGATCGACTACGACGATCGTGACGGACTCGAGGCACTTCGAAAACGGCCGCTACCGCTAGTTGACGTTCTCCTCGGCGTCACTCCAGTGTTCCTCGCGGAGCTCGAACTTCTGAATCTTGCCGGTCGACGTCTGCGGAAGGTTCTCCCGGAACTCGACTCGAGTCGGGCACTTGTAGTGGGCAAGGCGCTCTCGAGTGAACTCGATGAGTTCGTCCTCGGTCAGGTCCGAGCCCTCGCGGGGAACGACGAGCGCCTTCGGGGTCTCGCCCCACTTCTCGTGAGGGACGGCGATGACTGCGGCCACCTGCACGTCGGGGTGATCGTAGATCGTGTCTTGAACCTCGATCGAGGAGATGTTCTCGCCGCCGGAGATAATGATGTCTTTCTTCCGATCGACGATGGTAATCATCTTGTTCTCGTCGATCGTCGCGATGTCGCCGGTGTGGAACCAGTCGTCGACGCGATCGTTGAACGCCCGTTCGGTCTCCTCCGGCTTGTTCCAGTACCGGTCGAGGACCTGATTGCCTCGAGCCACGACCTCTCCTTTCGTCTCGTCGTCCGTCGGCACGTCCTCGCCGTCCTCGTCGACCACGCGGATTTTCGTATTCAGCGTCGCGAAGCCGGGTTTGTTGATGATATCGTACTTGTCTCCGTCCTCGATCTTGCGCCGGGAATTGCTGGTCGTGATGAGGGGGCCGGTCTCGGTCGCACCGTAGGCGTGGATGATCCGCCACCCGAGTTCGTCCTCGGTCCGCCGGATGGTCTGCTTCGGCGGGGGACTGGCGGCCGTCTCGACGCGAACCGGCTTCTCGCCGCTCGTGGGAGCGTCGGCCTCCTCGTGGTACTCGAGCAGCATGTTCAGGACCGTCGGCGCACCCCCGAGGAAGGAAACGTCGTACTCGTGGATCCGCTCGAAGACCGTCCCCGGGTCGAAATCGCGGAGGATGACGTGCGTGCCGCCGATGCCGGTGAGCCCGTAGATGTGCCCCCAGCCGTTGATGTGGAACATCGGCGAAGTCCAGAGGATGGTGTCGTCGTCCTCGAACTCCACGTGGTGGGCGTGGATCATCGCGTGATAGTGCTGGATACGGTGGGTGTGGACGACCCCCTTCGGATCGCCCGTCGTCCCCGACGTGTAGAGGATCGTCGCGTCGTCCTCTTCGGAGATGTCGACGTCTTCGGGCGGGTCGGGCGAAGACTCCTCGAGGACCGTTTCGTAATCGGCCCACTCTCCGTCGACGGCGGCGGCGTCGTAGGCGATCCACGATTCGAGGTCGCGCTCGCCTTTGAGGTGTTCGAGTTTGCCCGCGTACTCGTAATCGGCGATGAGGACGGCCGGGTCGCAATCGTCGACGAGGTAATCGTACTCCTCAGGTTGCAGTCGGAAATTCAACGGGACGAACAGCGCGCCGATCTGCATCGTCGCGTACAACGTCTCGATGAAGTAGTGGGAGTTCGGCGAGAGGAGTGCGACGCGGTCGCCCTTCTCGACGCCGCGCTCGTCCAGCGCGTTCGAGAGGCGATCGACTCGTTCGCCGAGCTCGCCGTACGTGAATTCGGTTCCGTCGTCGGCGATCACGCCGGTATCGTCGCCGAACAGGTCCACCGCCCGATCCAGATAATCCGTAGTGAGTAATGGCTGTTTCATGAGTATGTTACTGATTGCTGTTATGAGGGGTGGTGCTCCGCCGGGCCATCTGCATGTTCCGCCGTACCATGTGACTTAGTCATTCGTACACAAACAACACAATTTAACCTTGCGGTGTCACCGCATCGAAGTCGGTGTCTCGCCGTCCCAAAACCAGCCGGAATTCGAGCGAACGGAAAGGATGTCGAACGGTTACAACGCGAGTTGGCGGACCGGCTTGACGAAAGTGTTCCCCCGCCCCCTTTCGCGTTCGTGGAACTGCGTTGACGAAATTGTTTATATACACGCAACCCATTTTATGACATATGGTACCTATTGACAGAAGAGGGTTCCTCAAATCAGGGACAGCCGTAACGGCGGCCGGAATAACGGGGATTTCGGGGTGTCTCGGCGGGGACGACGGAATACCGACGCTATCGTATCATTTCACGGTCCCGATCGAGAATTTCGCCTCGTTGCTCGGCATTCCCGAGATTCAGGAGGAACTCGAGAACGTCGGCGAGGAGTACGAACTCACCGTCTCGAACGACTCGAGTACGATCGATTCGCTAAACGCGATGGCCGCGGGGGAGTGTGACATCGCGCAGGTGACGACCGAAAGTTACGCGAACGCGATCATGGAAGACGCGGTTCCGCAGGGAATCACCAAAATCGCGACCGATTTCTGGGACGCCCACGACGACTTCTACGGATTTACCGTCTACTCGCCGCCCGGTTCGGATCTCACGGAACCCGAAGACATGGAAGGCGCGAGTTTGGGGATCAACGCGATTAATACGGGAATACACGCCACGTACACCAGGAAGTTAATGGATCTCGGATTGGATCCCGAAGAAGACGTCGAGTACGTCGAACAGGAGTTCGGCGCGCTCCCGGCGGCCGCCGAAGACGGCATCGTCGACGCCATCGTGCTCCCGCCGCTGTTCGCCGCGGGCGTCCGCGACGAATTCAACGCGGTGTACACGAGCCACGAGGTGTTCGATCGAGAGTATCCGTTCGCCTACATCGCCGCCGCCAACCGCGCGCTCGAGGATCACGAGGATGCGATCCGGACGTGGGCCGAAGACTACGTCGACATCATCGACTACGTCGAGGAGAATCGAGACGAGGTCGTCTCGTTGGCAGCAGATCACTTCGAAGTCCCCGAAGAACAGATCGACGCGTTCTACCTGACCGAACACGATTACTACCGCGGGGTGTACGAGGTCGACTTCGACGACCTCCAGTACGCGATGGACGAGCTCGAGGCGTCGGGAATCACGGACGGCACGTTCGACGTCGAAAACCACGCGACGAACGAATATCTGCCCTAACGGCGGCGAACGATCGGTCGACTTTCGTTCGACCGATCGTTCTCGCGCCGTTACTCGCCGGTGAACGTCGGCTCGCGCCCCTCGAGGAACGCGTCGATCCCCTCGTCTTTGTCGTCCGTCGCGAACAGCTGTACGAACAGTTCCGCCTCGTAATCCAACCCCTCCTCGAGTCCCGTTCGGGAGCTCGCCTTGACCGCGTTCTTGGCGAACTCGAGGGCGATCGAGCTCTTCGCGGCCATCTTCCCGGCCAATTCGTACACCCGCTCGTCGAGGTCGTCCGCCTCGAGGACCTCGTCGACGAGACCGATTTCGCGGGCCTCCTCGGCGTCGATCAGTTCGCCCGAGAGGATCAACCGCATCGCCTGGCCTTCGCCGACGAGGCGGGTGAGACGCTGGGTGCCTCCGCCTCCGGGGATGATCCCGAGGTTGATTTCGGGCTGGCCGAGTTTCGATCCGGATTTGGCGATCCGCACGTCACAGGCCTGGGCGAGTTCACAGCCGCCCCCGAGTGCGTGGCCGTTGATTCGGGCGATAACCGGAATCGACGCGTCGTCGACCGTCTCGTAAACGCGCGGGCGTTCGCTGGCCTCACGCTGCTCGACGACCCCACGCTCTCGAAACTCGGTTACGTCCGCGCCGGCGACGAACGATCCGGATCCATCGCCGCCCGTGAGCACGAGGACGCGCACGTCGTCGTCGGCGTCGGCCGCGGCCACGGCGTCCTTGAGCTCCGTCCGAACCTGGCCGTTGAGCGCGTTTCTAGCGTCCGGACGCTCGATCGCGATCGTCGCGACGCGATCGGCCCGGTCGCCGACCTCGACCGAAAGCAGGTCGTAGTCGTCCGCGAGCTCACTCATCGTCCCCACCCCGATCGCCGCTCGTGCCGACGCGCTCGCCGTCCTCCCAGACGTAGAACCCCTCGCCGGACTTCTTTCCGAGGTTGCCCGCCCGGACCTTCCGACGCAACGTCTGGGGCGGCTTGAACCGCTCGCCGAGTTCCTCGCGGAGATGTTCCGCGATATGGAGGCGAACGTCGAGACCGACGTGATCGGTCAACTCGAGCGGTCCCATCGGATAGCCGTAGCCGATCTTCATCGCCTCGTCGATGTCGGCGGGGCTGGAGACGCCCTCCTCGACCATCCGGATCGCTTCGAGCCCCGTCGCGACGCCAAGTCTCGAGGAGGCGAAGCCGGCAGTGTCGCGGACGACGACGTCTTCCTTGTCGATGTCGCGGACGTAGTCGACTGCGAACGCTTCCGTCTCGTCGTCGGTCTGTTCGGCGACGACGATCTCGACGAGATCCATGATGTGGGGCGGGTTGAAGAAGTGGAGCCCAATCGCTCGTTCGGGGTGCTCGAGCGCGCTCGCCATCTCCGTCACCGACAGCGAGGACGTGTTCGACGCGATGACAGTGTCCTCGTTCACCGCGGCCTCGACGTCCGAAAAGACGTCCTTCTTGAGATCCATCTCTTCGGGAACGGCCTCGACGACGAGATCCGCGCCGGCAACCGCGGCCTCGAGGTCGGTCGTTCCCGAAATTCGCTCGAGGGTCGCTTCCATCTCCTCGGCCGATACCTTTCCGCGGTCGACACCACCCTGGAGATTGTCGCGGATCCCCTCGAGGCCGTCGTCGACGAACTGCTGTTTGATGTCCCGAAGAACGACGTCGTGACCCGCCATCGCCGAGACCTGTGCGATTCCGTGGCCCATACTCCCGGCTCCGAGGACTGTGATTTGCATACGCGGATCATCTCGAGTAACGATAAAAAATGTTCCTATCGAACGAACGGTCACTGGAGTCGAGCAACCCTCACCGTTCGAGGACCCGAACCACTCGACCAACCGACCCGACGCGAGGCGTCGAACTACTCCGTCGGCCTGAACTTCACACCGTAGCGCGCCACTCCCTCTTGCGTGTAAATCCGCCGGATCGTCGCCTCGACGGTATCGCCGACCGACACCGTTTCCGGGTCGGCATCCGTCACCTGTGCGGGAAGCGTGATCGTCCCCTCGTCGGATTCCAACGCGACGATCGCGGCCGCGTACGCGCCGTCCCGTTGCTGTAGTTCCGCGAACTCCGGAGGCGCACCGCCCTGCCCGATGATCGTCATCGCCCGAACGGTCCCGGTTCGGGGCGCTTCGAACTCGTCGAACTCGACTCGAGCGTGACACTCCTGGCAGGCCCCCTTCGGCGGGAACGTCACCCCGCCACACTCGGGACAGGACCCCGCAACGAGTCGATACCGCTGTTCGAGCGATCCCTGCCAGTTCGGCAGGCTGACGTTCGCTCCGCCGCCGGAAACCTCGCCGTCGACGACGTAGCCGCGTTCGCGGAGGTACGCCGCGTACGAGATCGGTTCGGTAGACTCGATATCCTCGAGTCCGGGGACCGAGAGAGTCCCTCTGCAGGCTATCGCCGCCGCGCTCCCGCCGCCGAAGAACCCGGCGACCGTGAGTTCGTCGTCGTCGGTTCCCGAAAGCGCTGAAAGCAGTCCGATCGGAACGGTGGCCGCCCCGGCGTCGCCGATGCGATCGACGACCGTCCCCGCCGCCACGGCTTCGTTCGATACCGGCAGATCGCCCGCGACGCGGTAGGGAAACGCCCCGTCGCGCTGGTGAATCGCCGCGGCAGTCGGCGTCGACGGGTCAATCTCGAGCGAAGACACCGCGTCGGTTACGGCGTCGCGAACCGCGTCGCGCTCGTACGTCGTAATTCCGAGGGCTTCGACGTTCCGACTGTCGCGCTCGCGGAATCGAACGCCCGGCGTCTCGTTGCTGTACCAGGCGGTGTCCTCGATTTCGACTGCCGGATCGTCGCCGAGCAGGAACGCCGCCGCTCCCGCGCCGTACGGATGGTCGGCGTCGGCCGGCTCCCCCTCGGGGCAGTCGGCCGTCACCACGAGCGTAGTTCCGTCGGCGTCGAGTCCCCTCGAGAGCGCCTCGGCTCCCGCTGCGGTGTGGTGAGTCGCGGTCGCACTCGCAACGTCCGCCGGAAGGTCGAGCGCGCGGATCAGTCGCGGAACGAAGTCGCCTTCCTCGAGCGGCGGCGTCGTCGTCGCGGCCGAGACAACGTCGATCGCCGCTCGGTCGACAGCGTGGCTCTCGAGCGCTCGTTCGGCCGCTTCGACGGCCATCGTCAGCGAGTCCTCGTCGGCCGCGGGAACCGCCTTTCGGTCGACGCCCGATGCGTGGTTCGTCCCCCACGCGTCGTCGAGTTCGTCGCTCGAGAGTCGGAATCGAGGAACGTAGACGCCGGCGGCGACGATACCCCTCATACCGATCCCCCCGTCTCCTCCTTTTCGAAGATGTGGACGGTCACGCCGCCCCCGCTCCCGCCGACGTTGTGGGTGAGTCCGTATTTCGGATCGTCGACCTGCACGTGGGCCTCGCCGCGCAGTTGGTCGAACGCCTCGACGATCTGGCCGGTACCGGTCGCGCCGATCGGGTGTCCCTTCGACTTCAGCCCGCCGCTGGTGTTCGTGGGCAACTCGCCGTCGGGATCGGTGACGCCCTCCCGAAGGAGCCGTCCGGCTTCGCCTCGTTCGCAAAAGCCCAGATCCTCGTAGGCCAGCAGTTCGGCGATGGCGAAACAGTCGTGGACCTCCGCGAAGTCGAGATCCGACGGACCGATCCCCGCGGCTTCGTAGGCGTCTTCTCCCGCGCGGGTGCTCGCCGGAACGGACGTCAACGAACCGCGCTGGAACAGGCCGACGCGACCGCTCGAAGCGCCACAGCCAGCGACGCGAATCGGCGTGTCGCTGCGTTCTCTCGCGACGTCTTCGCTCGCGACGAGGACGGCGCTGGCTCCGTCGGTCGTCGGACAGCAGTGATAGAGGTTGAGCGGGTCGGCGACCGACGGCGCGGAGACGGCGTCCTCTAACGAACACTCGAAGCCGAGGTGAGCTTTGGGATTCTGTGCCCCGTTACCGTGGTTTTTGACCGCGACGCGACTGAGGTCTTCGGTCGTCGTTCCGTACTCCTCCATGTGGGCGCTGGCCATCTGTGCGTAAACGCCGGCAAACGTCGTCCCGCTCGTTCGCTCCCACTCGGTCTCGCCGCTGACCCCGAGCCACCAGCGAGTGTGGTCGGAGCTCGCGTCGGTCATCACTTCGTAGCCGCCGGCCAGCGCGACGTCGACCATCCCCGATCGGACGGCCGTCACGGCCTGTCGGAACGCGTAGCCGCTCGCGGCGCAAGCGTTTTCGACTCGAGTCGTCGGAACGCCATGAAGGCCGATGTGTTCGGTCACCGCTGGCCCTGAAAGGCCGATCTGGCGGCCGCCGACGCCGAGCGTTCCGAGGAACGCCTCGTCGATCATCTCCGGGTTGATTGGCGCGTCCGCGCTGTCGATCGCCGCGTCGAACGCGTCGTCGAACAGCGACAGATACGTTTCGTCGGGAAACGAGCCGAACGACGACTGTCCGGCTCCGAGCACGTATGCATCTCGCATGAGTTGAAGTATCTGCTCCGCACTCTTATAGATGACTCACGACGGAGCGGTGCCATCGACGATGGGAGCTGTACGGCGTCATCGACGATGCGGACAGTATTGTCAACGACGGGGGCAACGTGATTACACTCGAGCGGAACCAGTACGCGAGCGATCCCTCGAGCGAACCGCCGGGAGATACCCATCCGCGGCCACCCGGTACCACACGGCTTTTACCGATCCGGCTGATACGCTACCGTGTATGAGCTACACCGGTCCAACAGACCTGTATATCGACGGCGAATGGATCGCCGCCGAAAGCGACGAGACGTTCACGACCGAAGATCCCGCGACCGAAGAACCGTACGCGGACGTCGCGAAGGCGGCCGAAGAAGACATCGACAACGCGGTTTCTGCGGCCTCGGAAGCGGTCGACCGCGACGGCGAATGGCGATCGCTCGATCCCCGAGAACGCGGCGAGCGTCTCCGCGCGATGGCGGACGCTATCGAATCGCGAAAGGACGAAATCGTCCGCGTGGAATCTCGAGATAACGGGAAGACGCCCTTCGAGGCCACGCTCGACGTCGACATGGTGATCGACACGTTCCGGTACTACGCCGGCTGGACCGACAAGATCCAGGGCGACGAGGTTCCCGTTCCCGGCAACAGGCTGAACTACACCGTCCGAGAGCCGGTGGGCGTAACGGGACACGTCATCCCGTGGAACTACCCCTTCCAGCTCGCGGGACGGAGTCTCGCACCCGCACTCGCCTGCGGGAACACCGCAGTGCTCAAACCCTCGAGCACGACGCCGCTTTCGGCGCTGTATTTCGCCGTCGCCGCCGAAGAGGCCGGACTCCCTGACGGCGTGTTGAACGTCGTTCCCGGACGCGGGAGCACCGCCGGCAACAGGCTCGCCGAACACCCCGACGTGGACCACATCGCGTTCACCGGGAGTACGGGCGTCGGAAAGGGCGTCATGGAACGCGCCTCCCAGAACGTCACCGGCGTGACCCTCGAACTGGGCGGGAAGGGACCGAACATCGTCTTCCCTGACGCCGACCTCGAGGCGGCCGCCGCGGGCTGTCACTACGGAATATTCATGAACGCCGGACAAATGTGCTGGGCGGGGTCGCGCTTGCTTGTCCACGAATCGGTCCACGAGGAGGTCGTCGAACAGGTCGTCGAGCGCGCCGAGGGAACGCCGCTCGGAAGCGGTATCGACGACGGCGGCCGGATGGGGCCGACGGTGAGCAAGAGCCAACAGCAGGAGGTTCTCGACTACATCGAGACGGGGAAGGCAGAAGGCGCAACCGTCGCGACCGGCGGCGGCGTTCCCGAGGACAAAGACGCCGGTCACTTCGTCGAACCGACCGTGTTGACGGACGTGACCAACGACATGACTGTCGCTCGAGAAGAGATCTTCGGGCCAGTCCTCTCGGTTATCGAGTTCGCCGACCAGGAAGAGGCGATCGAAATCGCGAACGACTCGCCGTACGGCCTCATGGCGGGAATCTGGACATCCGATCTCAACACTGCACACGGCGTCGCGGAGTATCTCGACTACGGGATGGTCAGCATCAACGAGTACCCGGTTACCCAGCCCCAGACGCCCTTCGGCGGCTTCAAACAGAGCGGTAACGGCCGCGAACAGGGAACGGAAGCGATCCACGAGTACACCCAGACGAAAAACGTCAACGTCAACCTCGAGTAACGCCGCTCGAGCGAACGACCGGCCCACGTCCACCTCGACGACGGGGCGGAGACGACGATGCCGCCGAGACGAACCCGTCATTGGCTATCTCGGGACTTTTATGGTAGTGTGGCCCGCGTATGCCACTGTATGACTCTCATCGAGAACGCCCTCTCCGAAGAGCACCGTGAGTTCCGTGACCGAGCGGCGTCGTTCGCAACCGAGGTCGTGAAACCCGAAGCAGAACGCATCGAGCGAACGGACGAGTTTCCGCGAGCGGTCGTCGAGGAGGCGGGCGACCGAGGCCTGCTGGGGATTTTGGTTCCCGAAGCCGACGGCGGCGAAGGGTCTGACTTCCTGTCGTACTGTCTTGCCATCGAGCGAATTGCGCAGGTGAGCGGCGCGGTCGCCGAGACGATACACGGCCACACCTTCGCCGCGCTTCCCATCGCGAACTTCGGCACGGAAGCGCAGAAGGAAACGTATCTCGATCCCATGATACGCGGCGAATCCGTGGGGGCGATGCTACTGACCGAACCCGACGCCGGGAGTTCCCCCACCGAACTGTCGACGGTTGCCGCCGAGCACGAAAACGGAAACGGCTACCGCCTCACCGGCGAGAAATCGTTCGGAACGAACGCTGGCGTCGCGGACGTCCACCTCGTCGTCGCTCGGAAACAACCGACGCCCGAAGACAGCCACGGCGTGAGCGTCTTCCTGACCCCCGGTATCGACGAACGGGACGGGTTCACCTTCGACCGATCGAAATTTATGGGGATGCGCGGCCACGTGACCGGAGACTCGACGCTCGAGGACGTCCCGATCGACGAATCGGCGCTGCTCGGCGAGGTCGGTCAGGGCTTTCGAATCGCGATGGGAACGATCGACATGGCCCGCACCGGGCTGGGCGCGATCGGAACCGGAATCGCTACCGCGGCGTTCGAGGAAGCGATCGAGTACGCAGGCGACCGCGAGCAGGGCGGTCAGGCCGTCGGCGAGTACCAGGCAGTGCAGGTGCTAATCGCGGACATGGACGCCCGCCTCGACGGTGCACGACACCTGGTGTATGACTCCGCGGCCGCGATCGCCAACGGCGACGCGAGCACGCGCCAGTCGAGCAAAGCCAAGTACGTCGCGAGCGAAACGGCCGAGTTCGTCACCCGGAACGCGATACAGGTTCACGGCGGGAAGGGGTATCGAACGGACCTCCCCCTCGAGCGCTACTATCGGGACGCAAAGATACTGAGTATCATCGGCGGGACGACGGAAATCCAAAAAACGACGGTCGCGAGCGATGCGCTCGGTCTGTAACGCCTTCTGAAGCTGCTCGGTCCGCGACTGACGTTTCGAAACAGATCGATACCGGCGAGTGGTATCCCCGAATCTCGAGAGAGCGAACGAGCAGCCACGAGATGGGTCTCGCGTATACGATCCTCGTATACAAAAATGAACGTGAGTCAAGAAGTCCGCCACTCGGACGAATACATCAGAGAACGGCAAGCAAGTCGCGTTCTACCGATGGACACGAACAAAATAGTTTACACAAATACTTCTGTAATTTTGACCGGAAGGCGCGTTATTCGAACAGTGGTATACGGTAACTGTATACAGAATGTGGTCGACCCAATATCGCGCGTTCCCGTTCGAGGAGAAAGGAAAAGCCGTGATTCCTCGAAACTATCGCCACATCCGCCGGAGCGATCCTCCAGACAGTTCGTCCCGCAGAAACCGACCGACCAGCCGTCAGGTTAGAGGTCGTTCTCGAGGTCCCGAACCTCGTCTCGGACTTCGCGCACCTTGTTCGTTTGCTTCGCGTTCGTTTCCGCGAGCGTCTCGATTTCGGCCGCGACGTCTTCGATCTGTTCGACGGACGTACTGAGCATCGTGGCGACCTCCTCGGCGGTCGCAGCCTGATCGTCGGTAGCGCCGGCGATCTGTTCGATACCCGTCGTCGCCTCCTCCACGGCGGACTTGATCTCCGATTGTTTATCGTCGACCGCTCCGGCCCGTTCGATCGCATCCTCAACGCGGTCGATCGTCGCTTCGACGCTTTCGACCGTCGTCGTCGTGTTCTCCCGGACGTCGTCGACGATGTCCTCGATCGTTCCAACCTCTTCTTTGGACTGATCGGCGAGTTCTTTGACCTCGTCGGCAACGACGGCAAACCCTTCGGCCCCGGAATCAACCTGTGCGGCCTGAATGTTCGCGTTGACGGCGAGCAGATTCGTCTCGTCCGCGATCCCGTCGATTACGTCCACCACTTTGTCGATTTCGATGATGCGCTTCTCGAGTTCCTGACTGCTCTCCGAGAGGGCGTCCGTCGCCCGTCGAACGTCGTCGATCATCGAAACGATCTCCGCGGTCGCATCCTTGGATTCGTCGGCCAGTTCGGCGGCGACCTCGCTCTGACTGCTAACCTCCTCCGCGCTCGCCGAAATTTCTTCGACAGTCGCCGAGAGCGATTCCATCTCGTTACGAACCTCGACCAGGTTCTCGACCTGTTTCTCGGCCAGTTCGTCGACTTCCGCGGTCGTTTCGGCGTTTGTCTCGGCGGCGGCGAGTAACTCTTCGACCGCCCCCTCCACAGTTTCGCTGATCGACGCCTGAACTCGCTCTAATCCCTCGCGTTGTTCGACCAGCTCCGTGACGCTACTGACGTACTCGAACGCACCGATCGATTCGCCGTCGGGTGTCAACAGCGGAACACCCGCCGCTCGAACGTGCCAGTTCTCGCCGCCGGTTTTCCCCGACCGGATTCGATCCTCCCGGACCGATTCTCCCGTCCGAGCGATTTTCTCCGCGAGCGTTTCCTCGACACCCTCCGTACCGACGATATCGATCGCCTGGTTCCCGACCGCCTCTGCCCGAGTCGCGCCGATCAACTCGACGATCGGATCGTTCCAATGTGTGATAGTCCCTTCGTCGTTGACGACGACGACTGATTCGGGGAACTCCTCGACCAACTGGTCGAAGAGATTCCGCCAGAAGTCGCGTTCGGCACGGAGTCGCTCGAGGTCGTCCGTTCCCTCAGAATCCCCTGTATTTTCCTGAGAGAACAACAATTCGCTTTCTGACATCTATTTGTGGTATTCACACCCACGGTTGAAAAGCTTCTGGCCGGGAGACGATTTCGTCCGGACGCGGATCGATCGTCGTGTCACATCCACTCACGAACGGACAGCGGACCGTCGAATCGCCGACAGTAAAACGGGCTACTGACCGGCAGAAACGACGACGAGACAATCCGCGTTCAGGAGTACCGACTGGGCGACACTTCCGAACAGCACCTTTCCAGCAGGAGATCGCTTTCGGCTCGAAACGACGATATAGCGAGCGCTTTGGTCGTCTGCGTATTCGAGGATTCGATCCGACGGGTCACCAACTAATCCGACAGTTTCCGCTGGTGAGTCGAGACTCGACGCCGCCTCGTCCGCGACGGTCGCCGCAACCTCACGCACTCGATCCATGTCGAGCGCACTGCCAGTGTTGTTGACGCTCGTTCGTTCCAAACTCACGAATTCCGACTCGGATAGGACGTGAACGACGTGGATTTCATCGTCGAACGCCGCTGCCAAGCGCTCAGCCTGTTCGACGACTTCCGGGGCCCTCGCGGATCGATCGACTGCTGCAACGATTACCATATCGAGTGCTCGTACTCACGGCTATTCACTCTTTCCCAGAGCAACCGAATCGTCGAATAGCGCCGAGTCCGAAGGGTGGAGATCGGAGTACTGCTAGTCGTCTCGGTAGGCCTCCAGGGTGTCGAGGTCGGGCTCGAGACCGAGTCCCGGTTCGTCCGGAAGCGTGATAGACTCGCCGGTCGGTTCGGGTGGTGCGTCGTAAATTATTTTTCCGATTTCCCAGACGATGTCGTGAAACTCGACCATCTTGCCGTTCGGTAGTCCGGCCTGAAGGTGCATATTCTGGAACGGCCAGCCGCCGCCGTGATAGACGTCGATATTGAACGCAGCGGCCATTCCCGCAACCTTCCTGGCTTCCGTGTACCCGCCGGTGAAACAGACGTTCGGGAGGCTGATATCGACCGCACCGCCTTCGATGAGGTCTCGATGACGGAAACGGTGTCCCTCGTTTTGGCCCGCGGCGATCGGAACGCGCGTCCGCGAGCGGAGGTCAGCAAGCAGGGACGCGTCGTTTCCGTACACCGGCTCCTCGAACCAGCTGATCGAAGTCGACTCGAGGCGGTTACACAACTCGAGCGCTTCGTTGAGCGAGTAGAGGTAGTTCGCGTCGATCGCCAACTCGACGTCCTCGCCGACGGCTTCTCGAACGGCGGTTACTCGTCCCTCGTCGACCCTCGGGGTCGCCCACTCACCCTTTCCGACGACGACTTTGATCCGTTCTGCGCCGTCAGAAACGAGTTGTTCCGCGACCCCGGCGAGTCGCTGTTCGTCTCGAATCGCCTGTCCGATCGTGTAGTACACCGGCACCGTGTCGTCGGCACCGCCGAGCAGTCGCCACACGGGTTCGCCGTACTGCTTCCCTTTGATATCCCACAGGGCGATATCGACGGCGCTCACCGCCGTGCTCCAGACACCGGTCTGCGCTCGAGGATTGAGTTCGGTGTAGAGGTCGTCCCAGATTCGTTCGTTGTTCAGCGGATTTCGCCCAGTCAGCAACGGCTCGATGTGGTCGTTGATGAACGAAACGCTCGCCGGGGGGTGAAGATACCCGGTTTCACCGTAGCCGGTGATCCCCTCGTTCGTTTCGACGGAGACGAACGCGAGCGTCATTTCGTCGGGTTCGTCCATGCCGGGAACGTCGGCCGGTACGGTGTGCGTCGTCGCTTGAACGTCTGTAATTTTCATCGGTAGTCGTACCCAATAGTAATCGAATCGACAGCGTCCATAGACTTATTTTTACTGGTCTCAACCGGCGGTCTGGCGTAGTGCGAGCGGACAGCGCGGGGCGGAGGATCGCCGATAGATCCTCCGCCAACGAAGGGACGGCTATCGATCACCGCTGCCAACCGCCGATCGAATAACGGAGAGAATCGGGGACGCAATCACCGCAACCGTCAGCAACGTAAGCACCAGCGGGATCGGTTCGTTGATGAATATCATGAGCGATCCCTCGGACAGTTGTAACGAACGGACGAGGTTTTCCTCCGCTATCGGCCCCAGAACGATCCCGAGAACGAACGCGATTATCGAGTAGTTGTGCTTCATCATGAAGAAGCCGAATATACCGAAGATGAGCACGGTAAAGACGTCCAGCCAGCTCCCTCGAAGCCCGAACGCACCGAGTGAAGCGACGGCGATGACCAGCGGGATGATGTAATCGGTATCGATCGTCGTGATGTACACCGCTCGAGTGATGATCAGGAGTCCGAACAACAGGATGACGACGTTTCCGGCGAGCAAGGCCAGAAAGATGCTGTACGTGATATCGACGTTGTCCGTGAACAGTTCCGGCCCCGGACGAAGTCCGTGCATCATCAGGCCACCGAGAAGGATGGCCGTCGCGCCGCTTCCGGGAATCCCGAACGAAAAGGTCGGGATAAGCGAGCCCGCGACGGTTCCGTTGTTCGAGGCTTCCGACGCGATCACACCGCGGTGATTGCCGTCTCCGTACTCCTTGTCGCCACCCCCGCTTCGGACCGCCTCCGCGTAGGAGATGAAGTTCGATATCGACGCTCCGGAGCCGGGAATCGCACCGATGAACATCCCGATATACCCGGATTTGATCGTGGTAATCGGCGCAGACAAGACCTTTCGAACGCCGGAGAGGACGTTTCCGCTCAAGCTGAGGTCCTTGTTCGCGAGGCTCCCTTTCTCTCCGGCCAGCTTGATCATCTCACCGACCGCGAAGATCCCGATCAACACGGCGACGAAGTCAAGCCCGTCGTAGAGGATGAACGTATCGAAGGTGTACCTCGGTTGACCGGCGGCAACCGGAAAGCCGATCGTCGAAAGGAGAAGTCCGAACGCACCCGCCGTCAACCCTTTGACCATCGACCCCTGCGCGACGATGGTGATCAGTGCGATCCCGAACAGCGCGATGAGGAAGTACTCGGGCGACCCGAACAGAAGCACGATCGTCGTCAAAAACGGCGTCAACAGAATCAGCGTGACGATGGCGAACGCACCGCCGATCGCCGACGCCGTCGCCGAAATCGAAAGCGCATCCATGGCACGGCCCTGTCGAGTCATCGGGTATCCGTCCAGCGTCGTGGCCGCCGCCGCGGCAGTTCCGGGAGTATTGATCAAGATCGCCGCGATACTCCCGCCGTACATCGCTCCGCTGTAGATGCTGATCAGCAGGATGATCGCGTCGGGACCGTCGAGGCGCATCGTCAACGGGAGGACGACCGCCAGACCGAGGTTCGGTCCGAGACCGGGAATCGTTCCGATGACGATTCCGGCCAACAGTCCCACCAGCAACCATCCCGCGGTCGGCCAGGTGACGAGGATTTCCAGTGCGCCGAACAGCGATTCTTGAACCATCGGTTAGAGGAACACTCCGTCAGTCATGTTTACGGGAAGTATCGAGTTGAACGCGAACGCGGCGACAAGCCCGAGGACCACAATCACCAGCGTCATAAGCCGCGGAAGATCGAACAGTCGCGCGAAGGCGAGGATAAACAGCGGCGTGGCCCAGACGAGACCGATTGCGTATCCGACGAGCCCGTAACCGGCGAGAAGCGCCACGAGAATTACTTGTTTCGTCGAGTCTATCTCGCTGTCCTCGACCGCACCCGGGTCGGCATTTTCAACCATATCTCGATCGGCGCCGTTGTCCGCTGCCAGATCTCGATCGGCGTCTCCGACCGTACCGACACCCTCGCTAAACTCGTCGTCGCTCGGTTCCGTATCGTCGGCCGAGGACTCGAACTCTTCGTCGTACTGGTCGAACATCCCCGCCGATTCGGTAATTACCTGTCGTATCGGCTCCGGGAGGTACGCCCTGAGAAGTAAGAGAACACACCCACAAACGGTCACGGCCGCCGCGAACCGGGGAAAGATCCCGGCTTCGTAAGAGAAGGAAAACGATTCGATGAGCATGTAGCTCGAGACCCCAAGCATTGCGAGGAGCATCAGCTGCTCTGAGGTCACTCGACGTTTCATCGAAGTATAGAGTGAGTGGATCATACTACGTAGGCGCTCTTATTCCAGGTCGTCCAAATCGATGATTTCCGGAATGCGCTCCTGATTCTCTTCGAGTACTTCGAGGACCTCAGCCTCGCCACCCAGATACTCGAGGTGGTTCCCGGTCTCGTCGGCCCACGACTGCAGTTCATCGCTCTCGAGGGCCTCCTGAAGGTTTTCGTTCAGAATGTCGATTCGGTCGTCCGGCGTGTCCGGCGGCGCCATGAACGACCGAAGGAACTGTCCCATGAAGTCGATTTCCGGTTCGTATCCGTAATCGGTGTAGACCGGAAGGTCCGGGAAGACGGGACTCCCCTCGCTCGCGAGTGCGGCTATAATATCGATCTGATCCTCCGCGTCCGCCGCCGCCGTCTCGGTTACGATACCCGCCGAGACCTCGCCGGAGGCAACGGCCTGTATGACCGGACCGCTCCCATCGTAGGCGACGTAATTTTCCCACGGTACGTCCAGTTCGGACTTCAACGACTCCGCGAGGACGTGGTTCGGTTCGCCCGGCGACTGACCCGAAATGGATCCGATGTCGCCGTCCTCGTACGCCTCGACCACCTCGTCGAACTCACTCAAGCCGAGGTCGGGGTCCGTGACGAGTACCCAGACGGTCTGCGTGTACGCACCGATGTGTCTGAACTCGTCGATCGTGAATCCCGGATCCTGCGTGAGAAGCGGGACGACGGATGGCGAGTTCATCGGAGAAATCGTGTATCCGTCCGGCTCCGAGCCGTACAGTTCGGTTATCCCTCGGACGCCGGCCGCACCCGTGACGTTTTCGAACCCGACCGAGACGTCGCTCTGGTCCGCGATTCGCTGCCAGATCTCTCTCGTGAAAATATCGGTTCCACCGCCCTGTCCCCACGGAATAACGCCGTGAAACTGTTGGGAAGGAAAGTCTCCATCCCCCTCGTCGTCGCCGAGACATCCTGCGAAAGCCAGTGATGCAGCCCCTACTCCCCCAGCTACGGTGCGCTGTATGAATGCACGTCTATCCTGCATGGTCTGTAATGTGCGGAGAAGTCACCTTAAATCTTTCGGGATGTGTTAACTGGTGTCAGAGACGCGACTTAATCGCGATGTCTCGCTTGACGAAATCGTGGGCCAGTTACAGGACAGCTATCGTCTTGACGAACGAAATATTCAGATCTGCCACTACTCGATTCGAGCAGGTCAGTCTCAAACGATTCGCACGTGAACGATTCACGCGTAGCGGTCCCCGCGTGGGCCGACGTTCCCCGCGTTATGGCTTATTTTCCACGTGGGACCGATTCTAGTGGTCGCGGACCGTTCCTCCACTCGGTCGAGATAGGTTTCGCATCACTCTCGAGCCCACGCAGTCACGGACTTGGGGTCTCCGAAGACGGCCGTTGGCGGCTGCCATCGAAGTCGCCCCATTTCGCGACGGGACAAAGCTGTGGTTACAAAGATTTATATTGTAGATGACGACATCTACACTGTGAGATGAACGACAGTCAACGACCAGTTTCAACCGAGTCGGGCGACGTTGGTATCGATCCGCTCTCGCAAACAGAGTTGGATATGGATACCTATCAGGTCGTTCGTCCCGACGGATCCTACGACGCCGACAGGGTTCCCGACGTAGACGACGAAGCGTTCCTCGACCTGTATCGGTGGATGCTACTCCAGCGCGTTTTCGACACTCGAGCGACGAAACTCCAGCGCCGCGGGCTGCTCGGGACGTACCCGTCGGGCCGGGGTCAAGAGGCGAGCATCATCGGCGGCGGATTCGCCCTCTCACCCGACGACTGGATCTTTCCGTACGGCCGGGAGACCGGCGCACTGTTGATGCACGGACTCTCGATGCGGGACCTGTTGCTTTACTGGCGCGGTATCGAGGACGCCTCGCGCATGGAAGACGCGAACATTTTCGGCCTCGCAATTTCCATCGGTTCGCACATTCCGGTCGTCACCGGCAAAGCCTGGGGAATGCAACTCGAGGGCGAAGACAACATTGCGTTCGCAAACCTCGGGGACGGCGCAACGTCGACCGGCGCGTTCCACGAAGGGATCAACTTCGCCGGCGTACTCGACGTGCCCGCCGTCTTCTTCTGTCAGAACAACCAGTACGCGATTTCGCGATCGTTCGACGGGCAGACGAACTCCGAAACGGTCGCCCAGAAGGCGTTGGCCTACGGAATGGACGGCATTCGCGTCGACGGAAACGACGTGCTCGCCGTCTACAACGCTGTCTCGAAAGCACGAGAACGAGCACTCGAGGGGAATCCTGTGCTCGTCGAAGCCGTTACGTACCGGCGCGGCGCCCACACGACGAGCGACGATCCGACGCGGTACCGATCGGAAGCGGAAGTCGAGCGGTGGGCGGAGCAGGATCCGCTCGAGCGCTATCAGTCGTTCCTCGAGGAGACCGGCCGTTGGGACGCGATCGACGAAGAGGCAATCGAGCAGGAAGTCGAAGCCGAGTTCTCCGACGCGGTCGACGCCGCCGACGCGTTCGAAAATCGGGGTATCGATGCCATTTTCGACTACCTCTACGAAAGGAAACCCCCGGAACTCGAGCGCCAACTCGAGGAGTTTCGGGAGCTGCTCGAGGAACGACCGGATATGTACGACCACATCGAACACCGACCGAAGGGATAAGAGAGGAGACACTATGAACGCGACAATTATCGAAGCCGTCAACGACGCATTGCACGAGGAGATGACCACCGACGACAAGACGGTCGTCTTCGGACAGGACGTCGCCGAATCCGGCGGCGTCTTTCGAGCCACCGAGGGCCTCCTCGAGGAGTTCGGCGAAGAACGCGTCCTCGACACCCCGCTCTCGGAGATCGCCATCGCCGGTGCGGCCGTCGGACTCGCAACACACGGCTACAAACCGATCGCAGAGATCCAGTTTTCGGGCTTCCTCCCGCCGGCGTTCGACCAGCTCGTCACCAACGCCAGCCGCATCCGCTGGCGGACGCGCGGCGAACTCACCGCACCGATGGTCATTCGAACGCCCTACGGTGCCGGCGTCCGGGCGCTCGAGCACCACGGTGAGAGCCTCGAGGGAGCCTACGGGCACATTCCAGGCCTGAAGTTAGCGATTCCCTCGACGCCACACGACGCGAAGGGGATGCTCATCAGCGCCATCCGCGATCCCGATCCGGTGTTGTTCATGGAGCCCAAACACGTCTATCGCTCCATCCGCGACGAGGTTCCTGAAGGCTCCTACACCGAACCGCTCGGCGAGGCGGCCGTCCGCGAAGAAGGCGAGGACGTTACCGTCATCTCCTGGGGCGCGATGATGCACAACACCCTCGAGGCCGTCGACAACCTCGAGGGAGTCGACGCCGAAGTGATCGACCTACGGACCATCTCGCCGTTCGACAAGGAGACCGTCATCGAGTCGGTCGAAAAGACGGGCCGTTGTGTCGTCGTCCACGAGGCGGCCAAAACCGGCGGCTTCGGCGGCGAAGTCATCGCCACGATCAACGACGAAGCGCTCATCTACCTCGAGGCCCCCGTCGAGCGAGTCACCGGCTTCGACGTTCCCGTTCCGCTCCTCTCGATGGAAGACTATTACATCCCGCATCCGCCGAAAATCGAAGAAGCGATCAAAGAAACGCTCGCCCACTGATTTTTTCCTCCCGATTCAGCGTGTGATGTCGGTTCGGCCAACCGATATCGAATCAACGGATTCCTATCGATTCAGCGTGTGAATCGCCTTCCCCTGTGCGTGTTCGGCCGCCTCCATCACCGCCTCTGAAAGCGTCGGATGGGAGTGAACCGTTCCGGCGATATCCTCGAGTTTCGCGCCCATCTCGATCGCGAGGCCGAGTTCGGCGACGAGTTCGGAGGCTTCCGGCGCGACGATCTGGCTCCCGAGCACGAACTCGGTTTCCTCGTCGGCGACGATCCGGACGAAGCCGTCGGATTCGTCCATCGAAAGCGCCCGCCCGCTCGCACGGAGCGGCATCGTTCCGACGACAGGGTCGAACCCTGCGTCGTCGGCCTCGGCTTCGGTCATCCCGACCGTCCCGATTTCGGGATCCGTGAACACGGCAGCCGGGATCGCCTGGTGGTCGAGCGCCGACGGTTCGCCCGCCGCAACCGCGGCCGCCACCAATCCTTCGGCGCTGGCTTTGTGCGCCAACATCGGTTCCCCCGCCACGTCACCCACCGCGAGGACGTGCTCGAGGTCCGTTCGAGTAAACTCGTCCGTTTCAAGGAAACCGCGATCGTCGGTCTCGAGGCCGAGTTCGTCCACCTCGAGTGCTTCGGTCACGGGCTCGCGACCGACCGCGACCAGAACCCGATCAGCGTCGAAGACCGACTGCTCGCCGTCTTCGTCCTCGGCGACAACTTCGATTCCCTCGTCGGTCTCGCGCCACTCGCTCGCGCCGAGGCCGAACTCGAAATCGATGCCGAGCGCTTCGGCTCGCTCCTTGACGACTCGTGCGATATCGTCCTCGTAGGTCGGGAGCGCGTCGTCTAACATTTCGACGACCGTTACGTCAGCGCCGGCTTTCGCGAACACCGTCGAGAGCTCCATCCCGATGTAGCCCGCGCCCACCACCACGAGTTCGTCCGGGATCTCCTCAGCCTCAAGCGCTTCGCGCGAGGACCAGACGGGGTCGTCGGCGAAGTCGAAGCCGGGAATCGACATCGCTCGGCTACCGGTGGCGATGATGGCGTGTTCGAACTGGATCGATTCACTTCCCTGGCCCTCGCCGCCGTGGGCGACCCGAACGGCGTCTTCGTCGATGAACGTCGCCGTTCCCTCGATCAGCGAGACGCCGTTTGCCTTACAGAGCTTTTCGACGCCGCCGGTCAGTTGATCCACGACGTCGTCCTTCCACTCGACGAGCGCTCGCATGTCGATCGACGGGTCGGCGTGAACGCCCATCTCTTCGGCGGTCGCCGCCTCGTGTGCGACGTCCGTCGCGGTTATCATCGCTTTCGAGGGGATACAGCCGTAGTTCAGGCAGGTTCCGCCATAGGCGTCTCGCTCGACGAGCGTCGCGTCGAGGCCGTGTTGGGCGGCCCGAATCGCGGCCACGTAGCCGCCGGGTCCGCCGCCGATTACCAGTACATCCGTCGCCGTCCGCACATCTCCCATCACCATTATTCGAGTAGTAGCAGTTCAGGATTGTTCAGGTATCGCTTGACCTCGTTCGTAAACTGTGCCGCCTCCGCGCCGTCGACGATCCGGTGGTCGACCGACATCGAAATCGGCATCGTCTCGCGAACCACCAGCTCGCCGTCCTCCGCCCACGGGCGCTCTTTCATCGCCCCGAGCGCGAGGATGCCCGCCTCGGGATGGTTGATGATCGGCGACGCGTACTCGCCGCCGATCGCACCCACGTTCGTGATCGTAAACGTCCCACCCTGCATCTCCTCGAGTCCGATCGACCGATCTCGGGCCCGCGCGGCCTTATCATTAATCTCTCTGGCGAGCTCGAGCAGGCTTTTCTGATCCGCATCGTCGATAACCGGCACCATGAGCCCGGCATCGCTCGCTACCGCGATGCCGATGTTGTACTCGTCGTGGAGGATGATTTCTTCGTTCTCCTCGTCGAGTTCGGCGTTGATCGCCGGAACCTCTTTCAGCGCTGCAACGACGGCTTTGACCGCGAACGGCATGTACGTGAGTTTCGTCTCGCGCGATTCGGCCTCCGACTTGAGACGGCTCCGCGCGGCGACAAGTTCCGAGACGTCGACCTCGTCGTGGTGACTCACGTGTGGTGCGGTGTACTTCGAGGTCGCCATCTGCTCGCCGATGGTTTTTCTCACCCCGCTGTAGGGGATCCGGTCGCCCGGACGCTCGTCGTCGGTGTCCTCTCGAGAAGGCGTCTCGGAAGCGGACGACGGTGTCGCCGCTGGCCCGTCACCGCGCGAGAACGCTCGAACGTCCTCGGGGATGACGAACGGTTCGCCGTCCCGTCGTTCGCTCGCCGGGACGTCGTCCAGGGAAACGTCTTCTTCACGGGCGAGCTGACGAGTCGCCGGCATCGCCAGCGTTCGCTCTCGGCCGGCGGCCTCGAGGGAAGCGGACGCGGACTGCCCGTTAGCCTGTTCGCTTTCGTCGCGCTCGATGCCCGCAACGGTAGAAGCGTCCGCCCCCTGCTCCGCCGCGGCCGAGGACGAATCCGATCCGTCGGAAGCGTTTCCGGCATCTCGGCGAGCCGCTTCGCGCACGTCGCGTTCCGTAATTCGATCCCCGGATTTGGCGCTTCCGACGGCCTCGAGGGAAACGCCGAGTTCGCGCGCAACGTTCCGGACGCTCGGCGGGGCGAACACCCGACCGTCGGGCACGCTGGCTCCGTCTCCAACCCCGGATTCGACCGATTCCGCTGGTTCGGGTGGATCCACCGTTTCTTCGGTCTCTGTGCCCGATGCGTCGGTCGTGTCCTCCGCGTCGGCGTCCTCGACGGACTCGTCGTCCACGTCGAAAACCACGAGGACGTCGCCGACCGGAACCGTTTCGCCTTCCTCGGCGCGTCGTTCGACGATAACGCCGTCGTACGCCGATGGAATTTCCACCAGCGCTTTGTCAGTTTCGACCTCCGCAATCGGTTGGTCCTCCTCGACGTGCTCGTCGGTCTCGACGAGCCACGTAACAAGCTCCCCTTCAGCCACGCCTTCGCCGACATCAGGGAGTTCAAACTCCGTTCTCACCATACAGGAAAGTATCTCTCGTGTACAGAACTATACGCTCTTCGGTAAGACGCTGAGAGGACGCGTTCGGATTTCGTCACCGCATATCCGAACGCGAGCGCGAGCGAATCCGGCGGACGTCGTACTGACACCGTAACCGCCCGGATGAGCCTCAGCCGATCGGAGACAACGGTCTCGAGCGACCCCTCACAACTTCTGTCGAAACCGCTACTTCGAAGGCCCCCACTAACCAACTCCTGGGAACCGGCTAGTAGACAGAGGAGAACGAGCAGTTACTACGGTGCCAAAACCGAACAATCCGTTATTGGGTTGTCCGATTTGATATGAGGCATTCTCGCTTCCACTACAGGCCGAATGAAGCGTGTGAGCGAAGCGTTGCGAGGATATATTACGACCATATACTTGTAATGGATAAAGTCAATAAGTGGAGCTCAAAACCACAGTAAACGCTATCGGAGCGTCTCCGTTCGGCAGTGGTAACTATGCGTTTCGGAAAAGAAAACACACGGAGTTTCGAACCCTCTGAAGTATCTATCTCCACGAGACTCCCCGATTGACCCCAAAAAGAGGGACAAGAGGGAGGATTACAGCTGACACGTTGTCGAATCGAGTCGATCTCTCGCACTGGTCCCGTTCCGGGAACCGGTATCGTTTCTTGACAGAAAGTTCTCTCCAAAGAGACCAAAACGTGAGGTTGAACACCTGTGGTGAATAGATATTTTGTTTGAGAGAAGGTGAATTTGATAATACAGAACGCATATTCTACAACATTTTGTTACCAAAAGCGAGCCGAGTGGTGGGGCAATAGAGAGATTACTTCCCAGGGACCCCCGAAAGCCGTTTCGACTACGAAAAAACGAACCGGAGCTCGATGACGTTCGCTATCTCTTCGACCGCCTCGCTCAATTCCGTCCGCCGTTCTTCGTTTGTGAACCGATTAACAGGACCGGAAACGCTTATCGCGCCGATGACATCGTCGTCGACGATCACGGGGGCCGAGATACAGTATAGTCCGTGAATCGTCTCCTGACGGTCGAACGCCAATCCTCGTTCCGCTATTTGCTCGAGTTCGTCGAACAGTTCGTCGCGGGACGTTATCGTGTGTTCCGTGAGTTCCGGAAGGCCGTGCTGATCGATGATCGCTTCGACTTCGGCGTCCGGCATGTGGGCGAGGATCGCCTTTCCCGTACCGGTTGCGTGCATGTAATTTCGCTCGCCGCTAGACATGAAGACGTCGGCCGAGTTTCTGGGATTGGTCGCGTAGAGACAAATCCCCTCCCCATCCATTTCGACGACGAGGTTCGTCGGTTCGCCGGTTTTTTTAGCCAATTCGTCGACATGTTGTTTCGCCATCTGGTAGAGCTCGAACCGCTCCTGAACGGACGAGCCGAGGGTAAGGAACTTACAACTGAGCCGGTACATATCCCCCTCTTTGGTCACGTACCCGTTTTCTGCGAGCGTATTCAGATGCGTGTATACGGTACTCTTCGAGACCGGCATCTCTTCGGCGATTTCCGACACGCCGGCAGGTTCGGCATCACTGACGATCTCGATGATCTCGAGGGACCGTTCGACCGCGTGGATTTTCTTCGGTTGTTCGTCCATCATCGGTTGAACGTTCTTCTGGGTATTACATCTTTTCCTCTCTGGAAAACAAAGATTGGACACACGTATATGTTTCCGTACAAGTAGTTCGAGAACGCATTCGGCGATTTACCACGTCCGCTGATTCCGACCGTCGAAACGCTTAATTAGATTCGTTGAGATTCCAGTTATATGACTACGACACCGATAGACGCGTTCGAACAGTCGCTGGCAGACCTCCCAGTGAGGACCAGACGTACCGCTACCGACGAGTTCGACCAAACGCTCGAAGCGTGCCTCGATCAGCCCGCAATCGGTGTGTCGCTTCCGTTCGAGGACATCTCGCTCGCGAATTGTTCGATAACGCTCGACCCGACCGCCGAGGAGCTACTAGCAGCGTCGACTGGCGTCACCGCCGGCGGGCCCGCCATCGCCGAGTACGGGAGCGTTGTCGTCACCTCGAAATTCGACGGCGGCGAGCACACGAGCCTCTATCCCGACAAACACGTCATCGTACTCGCAGCGAGCGATATCGTTCCCACCCTCGCGAGCGCCATTTCGGAACTCGAAGGAGCCATCGACGACGGGCTCACGAGCGCCGTTATCACGACCGGACCGAGCGCCACCGCCGACATGGGTGCCCCGGTGTACGGTGCACACGGGCCCGAGAAAGTCGACGTGATCATCCTCACCGACAAATAATATGACGGACCAACCAAATCAACTCACCCGTCGGGAGAAGACGGCGAAGATCCGACACCTCCTCGAAACGGAAGGAGAAACCGTCCACGAGACCGTTAGACCGTTCAACGAGGGTCGATATCGCCGCTACGACGAGATGGACGATCTCGAGGAGTACCGGGCCGAAGCACGCCGAATTCAGGAGGATGCGATCGATCGACTGCCAGAACTAATCGACGACGTTCGCGACGCAGTCACCGAAAACGGCGGCAGCGTCTATCTCGCCGACGACGCGGCCGACGCTCGCCGACACGTGAGTGAAATCGCCGAATCGAAGGGGGCAGAACGCGTCGTCAAGGCGAAGTCGATGACCACCGAAGAGATAGAACTCAACGACGCGCTCGAGGCGGCGGACCTCGACGTCTGGGAGACCGATCTCGCGGAATTCGTGCTTCAGATCGCCGAGGAAGAGCCGAGCCACATCGCATCACCGGCGATCCACAAGTCTCGAGAGGAGATCGCCGCCCTGTTCAACGCACACTTCGACCTCGACGAACCGCTGGAGACGCCCGAGGAACTGACGAGTTTCGCTCGAGAGTACCTCCTCGATCGCATTACGACGGCCGATATCGGCGTCTCCGGTGCGAATTTTATCGCAGCCGACACCGGAACGCTCGCGCTGATCACGAACGAAGGAAACGCGCGCAAGTGTATCGTCACGCCGGACACTCACGTCGCAGTTGCGGGCGTCGAAAAGCTGATTCCGACGGTGGCGGATCTGCCGCCGTTCCTGAATCTCATCGGACCGGCCGGGGCGGGACAGGATATCACGGCGTACGTATCGCTGTTTAGACCGCCGGTCGACTCACCCGTTGCCGACTTTTCCGAACCCGACGAGCCCGCGTTCGACGCCGGTAACTCGGACCGGTCGTTCCACTTGGTGCTGGTGGACAACGGACGAATGGCGATGCGCGAAGACGAAGAGCTACGCGAGACGTTGTACTGCATTCGATGCGGCGCGTGTGCGAACTCGTGTGCGAACTTTCAACAGGTGGGCGGTCACGCGTTCGGCGGCGAAACCTACTCGGGCGGCATCGCGACCGGCTGGGAGGCCGGCGTCCACGGCGAGGAGAGCGCCGCCGAGTTCAACGATCTCTGTACCGGATGCTCGAGATGCGTCGATGCCTGTCCGGTAAACATCGACATTCCGTGGATCAACACGGTCGTTCGCGACCGAATCAACCACGGGGCCGACGCATCGGGGTTCGATCACCTCGTCGACGGATTGACCCCGGACGACGAACCGACGGGTATCGACCGGAGCAAGCGCCTGTTCGGAAACTTCGAAACGCTCGCGAAGTGGGGGAGTCGGACCGCGCCGCTGTCGAACATGATCGCCGACGTGTCCGTGCTACGTTCGGCGCTCGATCGGGTCGCGGGTGTCGAACGTCGGCGCGAGCTGCCGCGATTCCAACGGGAGACGTTTAGAGCGTGGTTCGAAGCTCGAGACGCCGTTGAACCGTCCGATCCCGTTCGCAAGGCGGTGCTCTATCCCGACGTGTACACGAACCACGTTCAGGTCGACCGCGGGAAGGCCGCCGTTCGCGTCCTGGAAGCGCTCGGCGTCGACGTCACCGTTCCCGACGTCCCCTCGAGCGGGCGTGCACCGCTCTCCCAGGGAATGATAGACACCGCGTCGTCTCACGCACGAGGCGTTCACAGCGCGCTCGCACCCGAGATTGCAGCCCAGAAGGACGTAGTCGTCATCGAACCGAGCGATCTCGCGATGTTCCAGGGGGAATACGAGCGGCTCCTTCCGGGAGACGCCCACGAACCGCTGGCGGAGAACAGCTACGAACTGCTCGAATACGTCTACGGACTCCTCGAGAACGGCGCGGAGACGAGCGCACTCCGCGGCCCCGACGAACGGGTCGGTACCAGCGGTGACATCGGGACGGAAATCGCCTATCACAGCCACTGTCAACAGCGAACGCTCGGCCTCGAGGGCCACACCGTCGCCGTCCTCGAGCGCGCCGGCTACGACGTCGTGACGTCCGACGTGGAGTGTTGTGGGATGGCGGGAAGCTTCGGATACAAATCGGAGTACTACGACCTGAGTATGGCCGTCGGCGACGTGCTTCGGGAGCAGTTTACCGAACCGGAAACCGAAGACCGGACCGTCGTCGCCAGCGGCACCTCCTGTCTCGATCAGTTAGATTCGCTGCTCGAGCGACCGAGCCGACACCCGATTCAGGTACTCGATCCGGGACGCTAAGGTCGCTGTCTTGCGGAACGGCGAGACGGGAAAATATCGGTCGCGATATCGGTCGGTTGTCCGAAAGCGATACGAGCGAAAATGGCTTCGCGGTAACTCAAGCCATCGGGAAAATCGTCGCGATCACGAGCGTCATCGCCAAGCCGACGACCGACATGATGAACCCGACGAACGAGAACGTCCGTAGCGTTTCGTCGTGTTTCAGGCCGCCGATTTCGTTAATAATCCAGAACGGACTGCTGTTGTGCCACGCGAAGAACATCGAGCCGGTTCCGATCGTCAGCATCAGGTAAACCGGGTGGACCTCGAGTTGACCCACGAGCGGCGCCATCATCGTCGCGCTCGTTATCATCGCCACGGTGAGCGAGCCAGTAGAAACGATCAGGACGGCGGCGATAAGCCAGGCCGTAATGAGCGGTCCGACGCCGATGCCTTCCATGAACGACACGAAAAAGTCGCCGACTCCGGCAGCGCCGAGCATCGCACCGAACGCTCCGCCGGCTGCCGTTATCGCGATAATGTTCCCGCCGTCCTTGATGGCGCTCGTGAGGCCGTCGCTGAAATCTTCGTTCGTCTCCGCCTCGAACCGGTAGAACGTCCAGATCGCGGCGATCGCGGCGATCGTCAGTGCAATGTTAGCGTCCCCCAAGAATTCGGTCGCAGTGACGATCTGGGAGCCTTCGGGGAGAAACGTGGTGCTGATGGTGTTCGACGCGATGAGTACGATCGCGAGAAGGATGGGGAGCAAGGCCTCGAAGGCCCCCGGAAGTTTCTCGATCGGTTTTTGCGTCGTTTCCTTGAGATCCTCGGCTGTCGTACCCAGAGCTTCACGGAGCGGAATATTCATTCTATCGTCGATCCAGCGCCCGTACACGAGACCGCCGATAATCGACGACGGGACACCGATCAAGAGTCCCATACCGATGACGAGACCGAGATCCAATCCGAGTTCGCCGGAAACCGCGAGCGGACCGGGAGTCGGTGGGACGAGAGCGTGAGCCGCAAACGCGCCACCGATTATCGCGGCGGTGTACAGCGCCATCTTTTCGCCGGTTCGTGCTCGCATAGAGCGGGCGATCGGAGCGAGCAAGTAGAACACGGTGTCGAAGAACACCGGAATCGAGAGGAGGTAGCTACTTCCGAGCAGCGTGACCCCCTCGCGTCCTTCCCCGAACGTCGAATGGAAAGCCCGAACGATCCGATCGGCCGCCCCGCTTTCGATAAGACACTTTCCGATCAGTGCCGCCATCAGAATCGGGATACCGATCGCGGTGAGTATCTCGCCGAACGAACTGGCTACTTCGGGCCCGACCGTCGGAACGGCGATGTCGGGTGACAGAATGCCAACGACGAACGCGGCGATAATCAACGCGACGAACGCGGGCAATTCCCATCGCATGAGCAACACGACGACCATCAGAATGCCGACGGCCAGAATGACGACCGGATTCAGTACCGTTTCAACGAGTAACGGAGTCGGTTCTCCTACCGTGAATGATGATAGCATGCAACAGATACGAGCCAACTTGAATATTTAAAATTTTTTGTGTATTTGACTACACGAATTTGTTACATTCAAGGGTTACTGACGATAACGCCTCGAAATTGTAACCAGTAGACTGAATGCAATTCACACGGGGCCCGCCGTTGCCGTCCGAACGTTCGAACGAGTATACTGTCGGACAGAAGTCAATACGAAGTCGGTCGCGAATTCGCGGCCGTCTCTACCGGTGACGGCCGCAACGGAGCGACTGATCTTCACGTAGTTCTGTCTGATAGTATAATTCGAATCAGTGGTCAGCGGCGTGTTTCGGCGACGGGAGCGGATCATATCCGGCCACGTCGAATCATATAAGTAGACACATGTGGTGATATCATACCACATGGACATCGACTTTCTCGCCGACACCCCACTCGACGACGATCAGTTCTCAACCGATCTGCGCCGTCGAGAAGAACACAAGACCGACTGGGGAACCCCCGACGAAGAAGGAACGATGCCGGATGTCGTGGTGTGGCCCGAAACGACGGCAGAAGTTGCCGCGGTATTGCAACGAGCGAACCAACGGGGGATCAGCGTCACGCCGTACGCCGCCGGAACGAGCCTGGAGGGCCACGCCGTGCCGGTTACGGGCGGCATTAGTCTCAATATGACGAAGATGGACGATATCGTCGATATCAGACCAAACGACTTTCAAATCGACGTTCAGCCCGGCGTCTTCGGTTCGGCTATCAACGAGGCGGTCAAGCGAGACGGATTATTCTTCCCTCCGCTTCCCTCTTCCGGAAAAATTTCGACCATCGGCGGAATGATCGCCAACGACGCGAGCGGGATGCAGACGGTCAAGTACGGCGAGGTACACGATTGGGTCCTGCGCCTCGAGGCAGTGCTTCCCGACGGAACGGTGATCGAAACGGGAAGCAACGCATCGAAAACCTCGAGCGGATACAATCTGATGGATCTCCTCGTCGGCAGCGAAGGGACCCTCGCCGTGGTTACCGAAGCGACGCTCGAACTCGCCGGAATCCCCGAACAAATTTGGGGTGGTCGAATACGCTTCGGGAACCGGACGGAAGCCTCCGCGGCGATATCCGACATCGTTCGCTCGGGCGTGGACGTCGCGAAGGTAGAACTGATCGACGAACTCAGCGCCAAGATGGCGTGTCGGTACCTCGGCGCCGATTTTCCACACGCCCCGATGGCGTTCGTCGAGTTCCACAAGAATCACAACATCGAGGCGGAAGTCGATTTCTGTCGCGCGATCCTCGAGGAGTACGACGTCGCGGAAGTCGACATCGAAGCGTCCGGGGCCGAGATGAACGAACTGTGGGAGATTCGAGAGGAGATGGCGTCCGCGCTGAAAGAGTACGATCCGGAGTTGACGATGCTTACGTCCGGGGACGTCACGGTTCCGATCAGCAAATACGCGGACCTGATGGAGTATATTTCGATTAGAGAAGCGAAACACGATCTCGAGATCCCCTGCTTCGGTCACGCGGGCGACGGAAACATCCACTATACGGTCATGGTACGCGTCGGGGACGAGGAACACCGCTCCCTCGGAGAGCGCGTCGACGAGCGTATCGTTCGACACGCCATCGAACTCGGCGGGACGGCGACGGGCGAACACGGTGTCGGCCTCGGGAAGCAGGCGTACTTACCGATAGAATACAACGAGGGAACCGTCGACACCATGCGACGAGTGAAAGCGGCGTTCGATCCCAACGGAATCTTAAACCCCGGGAAAATCTTCTCCGCGGAGTAAGGCGAAAGCCAAAACGCGCTACTCGAGCCACAAGATGTGCGGAGCTTCGAGAAAGGTCGAATCCGGTAATCTACGGCGATGCATCGGCCGACCAATAACGGAATCGAACGTGGCGAGAAAGAGTCACTGACAGACAGTCCCCGCGGGATTGTACTCGAGCGATAGTGGACCTAGTCGATGACGGCCCGTATACGATCGGCGAATACACCCCCGCATGAACTCACCCCAGATAAACTGGAATTATCGATAGAAGCGGAGGGTGCGTGTATCGACGAGAATTACTGATCAATCGTGACTGAAATGGTTGGTTCTCACGACTGATTTCGGAGCGAAGGACCGTTGCCCGCTCTCGTACCCAAAATCGGCGTATACGGTCGCCGAATACGAGAAGGGAGGACACCCGAGGGGGACGTGGCTATTCAGAGCGTCCCGACCACCTCCGCACGCGGGCCGAAGCTTCCGGCGTCGAAATCGATCCCGCTCGAGAAGTCGACGGCGTCCGAAATCGGTCAAACTCCGTCGGATCGGGTGTATCCGCCGTCTCGAAAATCAGCCTCCGAAACCGTTCGTGGGTTCACTGAGACGCAGCTCAACTCGTTCCGCGATCGGGGAGTGATGGTTCGGGGCGGACGGTGAGAACGTCGTCCGGTCGGTATCCGGCCCGAACCGATGGGAATCGGCACCTACGAGACGTCTTCGATCGCCTCGGCAAGAATCGAGACGGCGATGTCGAGTTCACGATCGCGGACATCGAGCGGCGGCAACAAGCGAAGCGTCTTGTGACCGCACCCGAGCGTCAACAAGCCGCGTTCGACCGCGGACTCGATTACGGCTTCCCGACGATCCGTCGCGTCGAACTCGAGGGCAGCCATGAGACCGAGACCGCGAGAATCGACGACGATCTCGGGGTAGCGATCTTGCAGGTCCTCGAGCTGAGCGAGCAGTCGTTCACCCGCTTGCCGCGCATGTGCTAAGAGATCGTGCTCTTGGATGGCGGCGATCGTCAGCGTACCCTGAATCGAAGCCAGAATATCCCCGCCACCCCACGTTGAGGAGAGACGAGCTTTTTCGTCCGGGAACAACTCCGCTCTCGAGATCGTCGCCCCGACGCGGAGAGCCTTCGCACTGGTGATAACGTCCGGTTCGAGGTCGTACTGATCGGACGCCCACATCGAACCGGTTCGACCGATCCCCGACTGGATCTCGTCCGCGATGATCGGGATCTCGTGTTTCGAGCAAATTTCGTTCACGCGACGCATGAACTCGGGAGTCGGTATCCGATATCCGCCCTCACCCTGTATCGGCTCGAGGATGAGAAAGGCGACCTGATCCGAAGGAATGTGACCGACGTCGGGGTCGAGTTTCTGCTCGAGTCGCTCGAGACCCTCGAGCGAGCGCGGAACGTCGTGGATACCGCTCAGTTCGGGGAACTTCCTCCGGTGTACCGATTTCGATCGGTTGAGAGAAAGCGCGCCGAGAGTGCGTCCGTGGAACGCGCCTTCGAACGTGAGCCCGTACTTTGGGGCGGGACAGTTGTCGTAACAGATTTTGATCGCGTTCTCGACCGCTTCCCCGCCGGAGTTCGAGAGGAAAACGGTATCGAGACCGTACTGGTCGGAGATATCCGTTAACGTATCCATTAGATGAGACGGGCCTGGTAAATCGGTGTCGTCGGGCGTTCCGCCGGTACTCACGTAAAAATCCTGACCGGCTATTTTTAGCGGATCGACGAGATCGAACTTCCGAACGTCGTCCATCAGTTTCGGATTATTGTAGCCCAGGGGAGCGGCCCCGACGTGACTCGTGAAATCGAGTAACACGTTCCCGTCGGGATCGGTACAGAACGGCCCCGCGGCGTCCTCGGTGATATCCCAGACGAACTCGTAGACGTACGTACTCGTCGCGGCCGAATTGCGGTGAAAATCGACCCACTCCTGCGTTTTCGGGCCCGGAAACCGGCTGACAGTTGGTTCGGCCGTTCGACGTTGCATGGTAACACAGTATTCACTTCGAGTGATAAAGGTTGTGTGAGAACGACGGATGCACTGGATCGTAGCCCGTGGATACCGCGGGACACGATTCCCGCACGAAACGTTCCTCAGGCGGTCGGTAACCGGAATAAATGGTTCGAAGCGAACGGTGCCGACCGATTCGATCGACCCGAATTTTTTGCTAGATGGGCGTTTTACTCGAACGGAAGCAACAGCAAGTTGCACTTGTTCGGACGGTAGTGTTATACACACGTACAGTCGTAAATGCTGTAATTTTACTCCGATCATTGTGAAATGTGGATCCCTCGAGAACGCACCGAAATGGTTAGAAGTATATTCCCAATCAACTATCCGAACTCGGTTCGGCTCTCCTCGAGGTGAAACAATAACCCATGGTCACAGAAATAGGGGAGGAGCCGTGAGACCTGATCGCCTTTGGAGTACTCTTGCTACCGTAAATTACCCCGTTCGACGAGATAGGGTACCAGAAGTCTACTCGGAATAGTTCGTGTACAACGGATGTCCATTTTTACGTGAAGATGAGTGGATTCATTTGTTAATTTCCCCCAACAGAGTGCTAAATCAGTACTACCCGGATGAGCATCTCACTTCGTCGGACTTCGATAAAAGAGAGGGGTAATCTCCAGTTCGGCATTCGAAAATGGTACGGAACGTCAAGGATGAACGGGAAACGCGTTGTTCATACCGATCGTAGTATCATCCGAACATAACTCGTAGTGAACCGTCATTTTCCACACAATATTGAGATGTTACTTTTGATTGCTTTGAGCCACTTCTCGGCTCGAGTAAGCCGATAAACGCCAGCGGAAGAGATTATCCAGTGTGAACCGTCCCGAGATCAAGTCGTTCGAGAACCTTCGATTCTCGTGACTGATCGAATCGGAGTTAAGCGGGAGCAAAGCTCACGCGAGGTCACGAGACGTACGTCTCGCCAGAATTCGCGAGGTTGTCGGCGCTTTACGCCGACTGCTCGAGGGATCGGAGATCCCTCCCTGTCCGCGAAGCCATTGGCTTCGCTTGATCACGAAAATCGAAGGAATTGGCGATCGTCCATCCGTTCTTTGCTCCCAGGGTAGACGATGACGAAGTTCCCGTCCGTACACCTCGAAATTTGCTTCGGAAGCGTTTGTAGTTCGGGATGCCAGCCGATATCGGTGCGCCGGGAACTCAGACAGACGACGAGGTCATCAGCACGTGTCTCGTCTCGAAGCGTCGAGCGCAGTTCGTTCCACCCATCCACCGGACGGAAGTCGCCGAACGCGTCGGAGTCGTCGCGTTCGAATACTCGCTCGAACCGCTCGGCCTCACCGTCCACGACAAGCCCGCGAACCGGCGCCCCCGTATCCGCAGCAATGAGCCCCACCGTGTAAAGCGCCTGCTCGAATCCATCGTTGTGCTCGATACCCGGCGCCAATACGAGAACGATTCGTTGGGTTGTGTTGAGAGGGGCTGGAACGTGCCCGACGAGGGTCAACTGATTGGTCCGACTCAACACTTGGTCGATGATCCGACCGAACACCCGCTGTGTTCGCGAACGAGCGCCATCCCACCCGATAACGAGCGTGGTTATCCGGTTCTCGAGCGCGGACCGAACGATACCAGAGGCGATGTTGTGATTGACCCGCGTGTGGTCCTCGATCGGAACCTCCGCGCTCGAGGCGTACTCCGCTACTCCCTCTAGAAGGGATTCTGACTCCGCGACTTTTTCGTCCGTCGGGGTGTGTTGATCCGGCCGAACGACCGAAAGGGTGTGGATCGGCTGCCCTGAACGCTCATCGCGGATCGCAAACGCGAGATCGAGTAACGACTCCGTCTGTCTAGAAGTTTCCGTTACCGGAACGAGAAGGCGCTGTGGCGTGTCACTCGGGTCGTACTCTTGCCGATCCGTCTCACGGACGAGCGCCGCTCCCGACCGCTCGACGACCGCGGGGCTGAGCAAACTCACGACAAGTATCATCAACACGACCGCGTTGATCATGTTTTGATCGAAACCGGGGATACCCGCGTCGAAGCCGATCTGAACGATTGCGAGGGCGGCGGCCGCCTGTCCCACCGAGAGCCCGAACATTCCGAGAATCTCGTTCCGATCGTATCCGTACACTCGTCCGGTCACCCACGCCGCGGCGTATTTCGTTATGACGACCATGACGAGTAAGGACGCCGCGATGAGGAGCGTATCCACGCCCTCGAGAACGACGCGTGCGTCGACGAGCATCCCCACCGAGAGAAGGAAAAAGGGGATAAACAGCGCGTTCCCGGTGAACTCGATCCGGTTCATCAGCGGACCAGTTTCGGGGATCAACCGATTGAGTGCGAGCCCCGCGAGGAACGCGCCGATGATGTGCTCGACGCCGACGAGTTCGGCGAGGAACGCACAGCCGAACAAGACGGCCATCACGAACAGGAACTCGAAGTAGCTTTCCTCGTTGTGGATCCGAAAGAACCACCGGGCGAGACGGGGAACCGCGATCCAGACGCCCGCGAAGAACACCGATAGCCCGAGTACCAGCTGGAGCCAAAATTCGGCATCGAGAGCTCCGTCGGTGGATGCGACCACGACGGCGAGAACGAGCAATGCGAGCGTATCCGTCAGGATAGTACCGCCGATCGTCGCCGTAATTGCTTCGTTTTTTGCTATTCCCAACCGACTGACAATTGGATAGGCAAGCAACGTGTGCGAAGAAAAGATGGCTGCGAACAACGACGCCGAGAGGACGGTCAGATCGAGGACGTAAATGCCGACAACGGTTCCGATCGCCTGCGGGATAAGAAAGGATACCAGACCGAAGACGAGACTGCGATCCTTGTACCTGACGAACTGGGCGAAGTTTATCTCGAGTCCGGCGATAAACATCAGGTAGAGAAGGCCAACTTCGCCGAGCAGTTGGATAGTCTCACCGCGCTCTAAGACGTACAGTCCGTTCGGGCCGATCGCCGCACCAATCAGGATAATTCCGATGATCCCCGGCAGTCGGTAGCGTTTGAGGACGAGCGGAGCAGTCAGAAAGATTACCATCGAGAGCCCAAAAATCAAGACGGGATCGTCGAACGGTGGCGTCAGTGAGGGTCCCACTGCATTCGGCGAGACGACCGTTTTTCCCATCACCACAGAAGCAATCTCGGCGGCGTCTGAAAGTATGCGGAGACTAGTGGAACGACCGAAGTATCGGCCGACGGGACTGCGACACCAGTTTCAAAGACCATCGTTTCGGACGATCGTATGCAGTAGCTACCGACGGCGCTGACGGCGAGAAAGAGCGAGTACATAATGTGAGAGCAAGTGAACGCACTATCTAGCGACGAGCCACAACCGAATAAGAATCTCGTTCGAACAGTTACCAGTCGAAAAACAGCCGTGTCCTGCCGGTCGAGAGAGGAAAAAACAATCAGAATGATTGATATGACAGTTAAAAATTCCATTACATTTAAGATACTCTGGGAAAGAATCAAATGGTATGGACGAGATACTTGCCAGAAATCTCATAGACAAATCTATCGTTGGTATCGACGGGACCGACTTTGGAACACTCTCTACCATTACTATGGAACTCGAATCGGCCGAACTAGGCGACCTCGTCATCGACCCGAACGAGGGACTCTCGACACAATCGGTCGACTTCGAAACCGACGACAACGGTCGACTCCGAATTCCCATCAGTCAGATTTCTACGCTCAACGACCAGATCGTGATTCACCGCTAGCCAATCCAATCCGCCGCCCGCAGTGGACCACTCGTCGACTAACGAGACTCAAGGAGGTTCATCTCCCCGGACGATCGCCCGTTAGGGAGAAGATATCGCCGAGTAAAACGGAGCGAACGGCACCGGAGGACTGAAGGGGTTGTCTACACGTCTCTTTGGCAAGGAACGATATTCATGGAAATACCAGATGAGTTACTGTGTGTATTCAGCGCGGAAGTGACGGAACAAGGGGATTCGTACCGTCTCGAGGTTCCAGAGAACGAAGTCGCGGTTGGTGACATCGAAGACGGAGAAGTGTACCGGGTCGCACTGCTTGCTTCGGAGTCGGCCGACGAACCCGAATCCGAGTCGGCAACTGACCCAAGCCCGTCACGGAAATCGAATCGAGGCGGTCCCGAACCGCCAGTCGAAGAGGGTGAAAATCGTACGGTCGATATCGAAGATATCGGCGAGCAAGGGGACGGTATTGCGCGGATCGAACGAGGGTACGTTGTTATCGTCCCCGACGCAGAGAAGGGTGAACGAGTTACTATCGAAATCGCCGACGTGACAGATACCGTTGCCTTCGGAGAGGTCCTCGAGCGGAAGGATTACTACGAATAACCCGAGAGACGACGCTCGAGGCATTGTCGAAAAATCTGTCAAGAGTACTGTTAGCGACCAGTCGGGTTCACTTCTGAACAATTTTCTTTCCGAAACGCTCACCGGTTTGCCGTAATGGAGTCCTCGACAGCAACGTCCCGAAATGTGGACGAGAAACGAGGGCGGCCTCGTCGAGATTCGAGGCCAGATCAAAGGAATTGTACAATACACACAAAACCCATATACTGGTCGACGAACTCTGCGATGGGAGAAAAATGTCTATATCGATGGCAGAACAACTGCAACAAGAGATGGAGTGTGAGGGACTACTCGAGTGTATGTACGGCCTCAAGCAACTCGACAAAGCGTGCTACCGCGTTCATGGTCGAAAGCGACGAGCGGTTCACGGACGACGAGATCGACGAACAGGTCGACCGAGAACGTTCAACTGCCTATCGGTCGGTCAAGTGACTGCTCCAGAGCGGGTTCGTCCAGAAAGAACAGATCAACTACGATCAGGGTAGCTACTACCCGGCCGACCCGACCCAGATAGCAAACAACTTGCAATGAATACACCTAGTACGCGATAATGGGCCAACTCGTTTAGGAGTTCGAGGAGAAGTACGAACACGTCGACGAAAGGCCATCGACGGGAGAAAACTCATCGAAGCGAGTATACGTTCCGAACGGCGCTAGATAGCGTCGCTCGGATCGTGTACACCGGCCATTCGAGTCGCTTCCGTGCCGTACTGCTCCCGTAAATCCGGATCGTCCACGGATCCGAGATTCGTCGCCTCAACTGTCACCGCCGCTGTCGTCGTTCGCATATCCGTCGAACTCGTAAGCGCACGTTCTTTTCGGAAGTATCGGTCTCCACTTACCGTCGCGTAGATTAGTATTATAAGGTTCTGTTCGTCGTCCGAGTACGTTCGTTCGACCAACCAAACACGGACGCCATTTGTTCCGTCGTTCATGCGTACTACGACGGGCGTCCGGCACATAATATTGTCCCAGGATCACACAATAGCGTCGAAGGACGACTGCAATCACCCCTCGATAGGCAAACACATACTATATTTAAAAGAACCGTTCGAGAAGATTGTGGCGTAATGAGCGCAGCGGCTTTCCTCCTCGACCTGTGCGAGGAGCGAAACGCCATCGCCTCCTCAATACGTCCTCGAATGTCACTCGTGCTGTCGAATCCGTTACGAAAGCGTCGAGAACTGAGCGTACTCGATCGCATTCACGAGCGGACCGAACGACTCCTAGAAACCGCACGGAAATGACGGAAAGTCACACAGATACTGCCCGAAACGGCCCAACTGAAACCAGTCGACGTCGTCGAGCGGACTGCGACTACGGCGCTAGAAGCCAACCCGGATAGTCATATTCCTTCGAGGTGCCTGACCGAGCGGTCGTCACTGCGACGGAACAGGTTTCCGAAGCCGTCACAGAACTCCTCGAGAACGCGATCATCCACTCGGATCGAGCGAAGCCGGCTATCGACATCGATGTCCGTCGAACGGACGAAACGATTCAGATAGCAGTTGCCGACAACGGGCCAGGGATAGCCGAGATGGAACAACAAATCCTCGAAGAGACGAAACGAGAGAAGAACCTCGAACATGGAAGCGGGTTCGGATTGTGATTCGTTCACTGGGTTATTCGACGTGCACACGGAACGCTTTCGTTCGAAGAAAACGACCCACGGGGAAGCGTTGTTGCGATCGAACTCCCGCAGGCAGTGTCTGGCGACTAGCTGCCGGCACGAGGAGACGTTGCTCCGGTCAGAAGTCGGTAACCGAACGAATAATACAATCGGTATTAGTAATTCAATCACACTATATTTCCATCCACCATCCATTACAGATATACGGGTGTGATGTTTCTGTAAGTGACGCCCGTATTTATCTATCCGCCTACCGCGTTGGAAACGAGATGAGCTCTCCCGGCGACTGCGTTCTAGTGGTTACGTTTGCGGACGGAGTATCGAGCGTGGACCGGTCAGTCAGTAATCTCGAGCGGGCGGTCCGAAGGGCCGAAGCTAACGCGGTTCGAGCGCCGATAGTGGACGAGCGCCGAGCAGAAAAACACGAACAGAACGATTCCGGAGAGCAACTGAGCAGAAATCGGATCCGGAAGGAGCCCGATCAGCTGTACTCCGAGGATGAATCCACCAATCGTGCTCAAACCCAGATAATAGAGGCTCCAGGGAACATCGGATTCGGGGACCAGTTCGATGTACAGATCGAGGTTTCGCGCTTTCTCGGTACAATCGATCGATTTGTCGTCGAGTTCGATCAACCCGGATCGCTCGAGTTTCGAAAGATGGTGCTGTTGGAGGGACGTATACACGCGCTTGTGTTCGGTTGACGTGACCTCGGCGATCGGTTTCTCGTACTCCCACGCGGCGACCTGATCCGCGATCACCGAGAGTGAGAGTTGACCATCAGTTTGGAGACACGCGTACAGCGCGTACCGACTTCGGTGGCTCCCGAGCGCGTCGAAAAGTTCGTTTTGCTGTTCGTGTTCGGCAGTTTCTACCGTCTCGCCGTGAATCGCTTGACTCATACTTATGGATCGTCCGCACCCCACCCATCGGTCGATCCAGACAGGGTATCTCCACTCCCCGTCGAATCCGTATCGATTTGGTACGTTCGTATCGTTGATGGGTTTAACTCCCCCATCAACCTTCTGCATTCGGTTCGCGTGTACTGTTCGTCGTACGCCGTCTCGAGAAACGTTCGAAGGAGCGTCGGCGTCCATTCGGTGCCGTCGAGTCCGATTTCGTTCGGTGGCGTCCGGAGAACTCCCTCGATCCACCCGTATCGACGCAGCGTTGGTTCCTCGAAATCGTTCGGTCGGTCCAGCGATGGTGTCGTTTCTGCAGTGTGCACCTTCGAATCGGTCTCGCGGGGGCGATCCGATTGTGACGCCTCGGGCTCCCACAGGGGTGGCGGAGCGGGTCTATCGGGTCGACGATTCAAGAGCGAGAGAACCGGTAGCTTTCGACGGATTTCTTCGCGAAGCGTGAGGTTCCGCGAACGGGATCGAAGACGCAGCCGCCCGGTCCCCAGCGTACTGATTCCAATAAGCGCCAAGACGATGACGATCGGTGCGTTAATCGCGAATAGTGCGACGATCGGATGAACCGAATGCAACGTTGCGATCAACGAGGGAGGAAGGAAAACGAGATACCTGGTCTCTTCGACGAACCGATAGTGTGTTCCGGTTTCCTCCGGAGCGTCCATCGTGAAGGAGGCATCCTCCGTCGATGCTCTGGATACGTAATACTCGTTTTGATCGATATGAATTCCGTCACTCGCCGGTTCGACGATTACGAGCATCGGAATCTGTCCGCCGTTGGTTATCGGATACGAAACCTCCGCCGAAGTCCCTGCTTCGATCGTCTGTTCGTCCCCGTCCGGAGCGTTCGAACTGACTATTTCGTACTGATAAACGCCCGACGGAAGCAACATAGAAAGATTGAGTGGAACCAGTACGACCAAGATCAACACGAGGATGATAATGGCGCCCGTTCGAGCCGAACTCCCGCGTGAACGGCCAGTCGAACTCCCTCGACCGAACACCTCGGTCAGCGAACTACCGAGGAACAAGAGCGCGCTGAAAGCCAGCACGCCAACAGCAAAGCTAGTCACCCCTGGTGGCTCAAGCCCAAGGGAGGAGAATATTCGGTCTTGGGTGGTGTCCAAGACACCAGAGACCGTTTCGACGACGGATCCTAACCCGGGGATGGCGACGAGGTCCCCGCCTGCGGTGAGTCCAACCGATTGAATTTGTCCCTTCTGTACCGGCGGCTCCTCGTCTTCTTGGTCGGTGAACGGATTCGCGTCTCCTTTCGTTATATACCCTTCGGCCGTGACCGCATCCACCCGATGAGTGGTTAACTCCCCACCGTCGCCGAGTTCTTCGGCCTCGAAAAGAATCACGTCGCCCTCCTCTATTTCGCCGGCGAGCATCGCTGGAACGGCGACGTATCCGTCACCAGGCTCGAGCGTCGGCTCCATGCTCCCAGTCTCGACGAACACGAGCATCGGTTGGCCGAGGAGCTGACCGACGAGTGTAACTCCGATAAAGAGAAGGAGGAAGAAGACGAGCGCATATTTAATCCACTGTACTACCGAACTCATGTGCTTCTCAAAGTGCCCACACCGTTGCTGGGCAAATGGTGATCTTCCGAAGCGGCCGTCGGGACGAGCTATACGACTGCAGGCATCGGCAGAATCGACATCGATACGCCCTGAGTGCGCGCCGAGACCGCCTCAATGGACGACGAGACCGCCACACGGACGCTGCCGTGTCGGGCGAACGCTTCCTCGACCCAAACGTATGTGACTCAAAAGTCATGGCCCTCGAATTCGTCGATCGTTTCGTCGGCGTAGTTGAGCAACCAATCTCGAGCGGGCGAGCCGGGGTGTACGAAAATGTAACTGTACTCTTCGTCGAGCACCGTACTCACGCCGAGTTGTTTGTCTTCGATAACTCGCTTGTTCGTGTCGATTGCGACGTCGATCAATCCGGTGAGATCGTCGACGAGAATTGTCGATTCGTACTCGCGTTCGGAGGGGAACGTTCCGGTCGTTATCCACTCGTCGAAGCGCTCTCGGTTCCGTTCGAACTGCAAGCGTTGCTTTTCTTCCTCGGTAATTTCGATGTAGTTCGCGTTGCGTCCGACGACCAACGTGATCGCCAGAGCGAGAGCGGTTGCGAAGGCCAGAATCGAACCGATCGACTCGAGCATCGACGACTCGACGGGCACCTCAGTTTGTTCGGTTGTCCGTTCCTGTTCGTCGACGGTTTCGATATCACCGACGCTAAACGTTGACGGTCCGACTTCGAGCGGCATTTCACTATCGTAGGTGGTGGTAACTTGTTCGCCTTCGATTTCGCCCTCAATGGCCGTCGTCGAAACGACGCGAATATCGACAGCGCCCTCGCTCGCTTCCAGGTCTTCTTCGACCTCGAAGACGTCTGCCTGGACGGCTTCTATATCGACGGTAAATTCGACGGTGTGTACGTCTTCGGGACCCAACGACTCGGTCGTCGATTCCTCGAGCGGTTCCGAGAATTCCCAGAAGACGTTTTCGCCGTCGCCGTCATCGACGCCTCGAACGAGGAGGTACGTGTCGGTCGTCACCGCGGCTTCTCCCTCCGTCGCCGTATACTCGTCGGAGTACGTACCGTCCAATTCCGTAGAGACGGCCGTGTAGTAAATCGGCCGATTACTCAATCGCTCTCCCGACGACCAGACGGCGGTGTCGTCGGTGACTAGCACGCTGTGATTATACGCGGTTGACTCTCCCCACTGTTCGATGACGCGCTCTTCGTGCTCGAACTCCGGAACTGCGTTGACCTGATAAGCCCAAACCCCGAACAGAGCAGTGAGTACGAGTAAGAAGACGAGTACGGGAACGAACCAGTCGGTCAAAAACGCTCGAGCCCGAATAGACCAGTCCTCCCTATTCATTGTGCTTTCCCGAAAAGTTCACGAATAGTGAACGTTCTCCAGCTTGAACAGTACTCATAGCTCGAGTTATTTATACTTCCCCAAATCGATAGCCGGACGTGTGTAATTCCCATGGAATACAACGGCACGTGGATCGAATTCTCGCGACGCGTTGGGGGTACTGGACTTGGTTCGAGACGACCATGCCGACATACTTGTTAAAGATTCCATCACATTCGCTTCCGGTTCCACGGATACCGATTTGGATTCCTCGAGCGATGACGGCGGAAACACGACCGAAACTGATTGTGCTGAGTTAGTCATTGATCGTGATTGAATCGAGAGATTCCCATCCTCGGGGGATAAACTGACTCGTCGTCGACCGTACCGGGTTCGTGGACGGTCCGTTGCTCTCTTGTGCAAATCGGGGCTTCGGTTCGTACGAAAACGTCGACAATCCGCACCGCCAGAGAGGGGTCGTTCATGCAAAACGTACGCAATAACCCTTGGGAGTTATCTTAATTCTACTGGGCGAACGCAATTTAACGTGGCTACTACCCCGTACCGACAACGCCGAATACGGATTCGAATCCACGATTGGAACCGTTCGGCGGAGAGACACGTCCAGATCAACTTACAGGAGAGTAAAATACGAGACGTTGTAACCGAAACCATTGGACGAGGCGCGTCGTACCGAGATATGTAGGTTAAAGTCGATGCAATACGAACTCGTAGATAGAAATCTGCAATGGCAAATCAGACTCGGGTGCTCTACGTAAACGATGAGCCGGAATCGTTGCGAACGTGGGCCGATTTTCTCGCAGATCACGGCGAGCTCGCTGTAACTACCGCAGAAAGCGTTTCAGAAGGGGTTACAGCCGTCGCGACCAACGATATCGACTGTATCCTGAGTGACTTATCGACGACCGAAGAGCGTAACCTCGAGTTTCTGAAGGAAGTCAAAAAACGAGATGCAACAGTCCCCTTTTTCCTATTCACAGAAGACGAAGCGGACAAAACGATAAATGAAGCGATCAAAGCGGGCGCTGACGATTATATCTCGAAATCAATCGCAGAGAACGGCGTACTCCTCCGGCGCATCCGACAGTCCACACCGGATACCCCAACGCAGGTAACAAACAGCGGAGAACCGAAGTCGACGAGCATCGATATCGTCGAACCGGGTGAAACGGACAACACGAAGCCAGCTGGTAGCGAATCAACGCAAAGCGCTACTACCACCGAAGGTGAGGCCAGTAGCGAACAAAACGTAACCAAAACCGATACGGAACCGCTCGAAAAGAAGGCGGAACCGCTCGATTATCAGCCAGCACGCGCGACCAGCACGCTCGTCCAGTCTGAATCGAAAGCCAAGCGAAAGCGAGCGTCCGCCGTCGACGTACTCGAAAACGAACAACCGGAAGAGACCAACGTAGCGCTCGTTAGGTACAGGCGGATAGATAAAAACGTCCTTGCAGAGGTCGCTCAACGATCCAATCGGACAACGCTCATTTCGGTCGGATACAGTCAGTCTATCCCGAGTCAACTGAAAGACAAGATCGATATCATTCGGATCAACAGTCCAACTGACCTTACTCGCCTCGGAATCGTTACGACGGGAATCGTCGAAGAATGGGAGTCGTACCCGGAGGATACTATCCTGTACTTCGATACGCTGAATATATTACTGCAGTACAAAACTATCAAGCAGGTATTCCGGTTTCTCCATATACTGCTCGCGAAGTTACAGTCTGCATCCGTGACGTCGTATTTCCATATCGACCACACCACAGAAGAGCTCCAGGATGTCAACTCACTGAAACCTATTTTCGATAATATCCTCGCGGTATCTACGGAGAGTACGGAGGTCGAAAGTGAAACCCGATAGTCACGTCCTGTGCAAAGAAGACAACCGAACGACACCAAAGCAGAACGGAACGTCCTCAGCAGGGAACGATCTGCCAGTACTATTTATAGGATCGCCTGAGTAGGGGCAACCAAGAATGGAGACGCCACCCACAGTTCTCGTCGTCGAAGATGAACGTATGTTAGGTGATCTGTTCGCAACGTGGTTGGAATCCGAGTACAGTGTCCGCGTTGCGTACGACGGAGAGAACGCGTTGGAACTCCTCGATGAGCAAATCGACATAGCCATCCTCGATCGTCGCATGCCCGGGCTGTCCGGTGACGACGTTCTCGAGGAAATACGGGATCGTGGGTTCGAATTTCCCATCGCAATGGTCACCGCTGTCGACCCGGACTTCGACATCGTCGAGATGGAGTTCGACGACTACCTCGTAAAGCCGATCGAACGCGACGCGCTTCTGTCGCTCGTCGATGATCTCGTTTCGCTCCCGGCGTACGAGGATGCCGTCCAAGAGTACTTTCAACTCGCGTCGAAAAAGGCTGCACTCGAGGCCGCAAAGACGGGCACGGAACTCGATTCAAGCGAAGAGTACACCGAACTCATAGCGCAGTACGATCAGGCCAAGCACCGAGCAGACACGACAATCGAAACGCTCGCCGACGATCTGGACTTTGCTGATCTCGACAAGAAGGCAAATTTCTAACACATCAGCCATCATAAATATAATGAATAACGGACCAAGAGTTCATAATGGTTTATTCCAGTTTATGAATAGATGACTTCTGAGGGTGGGCAAGCTAGCCAGTATTCAATCGCTCCCCAGCTGTCTACGGTGGAAGATCGTTTCTGTCAAACGCTCGTATCGAATACGTCTGAAGGGCTGTTGACCATTGACAGAGAGAGTGAAATCGTTTTCGCAAACGCCGCAATCGAAGACGTTCTCGGGTACACGCCGGAAGAGTTGGTCGGGAATTCGAAGTTAGAAATAATCCCGGAACGACTTCGACACGTCCATAAACGGAGACTCGAGGCGTACATTCAAACCGGGACCAAGAATATCGATTGGAACGGCGTCGAACTACCAGCGTTGCACAAAGACGGCCACGAAGTGCCAGTCACAATCAGCCTTAGAGAGCACGAATTTAACGGGAAGATGCTCTTTACTGGTGTGTTTCGCGACATATCTGATATTAAGCAACAGGAACAACAATTAGAACGGCAGAACGAACAACTCGAGAGCTTTGCGAGGGTTCTCTCTCACGACCTCCAGAGCCCGCTGAACGTTGCGAAAGGGTACACGGAGATCCTCAAAGAGGATCTCGACCGCGATGAGCTACCCGAAATCGCCGAGTCGCTCGATCGGATGGAGCGGATGATACAGAATACGCTCAAACTGGCCCAACACGGAGAAACCGTCGGTGAAAAGGAGAACGTCTCCCTCGAAACCGTCGCGACCGAGTCGTGGCAATGGGTCAATACCAACTCTGCGGAGTTGGCGTTCGAAAGCGACCTCGAGACGATCGACGCCGATAGAAACCGGTTGAACTCGCTCCTCGAGAACCTGTTCACCAATGCTGTCACGCACGGTGGAACCGGCATTACGGTAACCATTGGGGCGCTGGACGATGGAAACGGATTCTACGTGGAAGACGATGGCGACGGGATTCCCGAACAAAGACAGCAAAGCGTGTTCGAACACGGGTACACGACTAGCCCCGACGGGACGGGGCTCGGTCTATCGATCGTCAAAGGCGTCGCGACCGCCCACGGGTGGGACGTCACCATTACAGACAGTGCGGCTGGCGGCGTTCGATTCGAGTTTCGGACGTGAGCCCGGTGGCATACGCGATGAGCGAAACCGTCTCTCGAGCGAGAGCAGTGCATTCGTTCGAACGGAAATGGACACGCAATTTCATAAGGAGAGGAATACGATTCGAATAGGCGTCAAGAAATCATCAATAACGGAAACAGCCAATACAGCACCTCAAAACCGATTCAGGCACCGCCAGAACGGAATTCAGGATGTGCGATCCACCTATTCAGGAGCAACCTGCCTGGAAAACAATACTACACTATAAAGAGACTGTCACCAAATAAAATAGATAACGCATGAAATTAACACGACGTAATACCCTAATCGGTCTCGGAGGTCTCGCGGGCGGAGCAGGATTGATCGGCGGAACCGGTGCGTTCGATACGGTCCAAGCCGACCGTGATTTTGACGTGGAACTCGATGACGACGCGAGTGCGCTCCTGGCGCTCCTCCAAATCGACGAGGAATACGTTCAGGTCAGCGACGACGACAACGAAATGCTCGAGATCGATATCGGAACGGAAGACGGAAGCGCGGGGATCAACGACGAAGCGCTAACGACGTTCACCGATCTCTTCGCCGTTGGCAACAACGGGACCGAGGATGTCCACGTCTGGTTCGAAACCGGCGCAGCCGAGGGAGTAACGTTCGTCGATGGAGATGGCAACAGTATCACCGGCGATACCAACGCACAGGAGATCGAGGTCGGAGATCACAGTGAGGATCCAGACGGCGCGGATCTCGTCGTCGGCCTCGAGATAGACACGCGCTCGTCCAGCGAAGAAACGTATACCGAAGGAAACAACTACACCATCACCGTCCACGCAGAAACCACCGACCCCAACTAAGCGCCAACGGACGGCTTTGAACGAATCACTCACGAGTATGCAGCCAACACGACAGATGAGCACTCTCTACTAATGCGACGACGAAACGCACTTCTCGGATTCGGAGCGCTCGTTTTCGGCAGCGGGAGTTTTATCGTCAGCGGTGCGTTCGGAAGCGATACCGGCGGAAGCCAAGGAAACTGGGTCGAGGCGAACCAGTTCGAGGGCGAAAGGACCGGCGAAGTCCGCGTCCAAACGATCACCGACGTCGAGAGCAGTGATCACCGGTTTGACGAGCTGGACCGAGACGATATCGGTGTCACGAACTCGAGTATCATTCGGGAAGACGACGGCGGATTCCTCGAGGGAATCAGCTTCGAGTCGGTCAATGCGGATTCGACGACTCGCGTCGGTCGACTCGACGGGCGAGGGAACGTCGATCCGCAGAACACGGCCTTTCTGATCGCGAATCTCGGTGGAGTTGGGACAGCCTCGAGGATCGGCGAGACCGTCGAAATACGTCTGCGACTGTACGATGGATCGTCCATGGAAGAGAGTTCGATCGTTCAACCGGGCGGAGCGGTGAGGTTTCCTTACACGATTCCAGACCACGAACAAGATGGAGAGTTACTCGCGGAGGACGCCGTCGTTCTGAACCCCGAGGAAATCTTGTGTATGGCAGTCGAGATAAACGCCGACAATGCCGATATATTCGACCGAATCGAAACAATCGGGCTGACGATTCGCCAACCCGCGGAGGAGTGAACACCTACTCGGTGATGACCGCTTTTGGTTGACGGCGATAGCACGAACGATAACGTAGTTATCGGAAGTGTTCACCCCGAAGGCGCCAAAAAACGATCCACCATCAAAATCAAAATTAGTTACTCAATAGTATCACAAGTCAGCGCCACACACAGCACGGGTGTGAGATCGGGAGTACCGTAGAGACCGTTTAGCCCGAAGTAAAGCCGCTGATCGGCCGCAGTACGGAAACGTGAGGAACTAATACTGTTTGTCCGATCACAATGAGGGAGAGACGGCTAAACAATCGCTAATAGACGCAGATAACTGAATAAACCGAGAGTATGAGTAGACGAATAGTATATTGAAGTGAATTAGAAGAAAGCTGAAACGGTTTATTGTATTATATAGTACGATAATAGACAGATGACGAGTTATCACGGCTAGTGAGAGTACCTGTATACAACCGCCTATTCGGATGGGAAGAAACACTGGCCAATGAATAATTATGCGCCCAACCGCAGCAGCAGAAACGATGGTATGAAAAAGAAATGTTTGGGAAAATACTTCTAATGATTGATTTGGATATGGGCACATTACGAAAGTATGTTTGTAAAGATCGGGCTCGTCTCGTAACCAGTCACCCGGGAAAATCGCGGGTACAAAATCGTTCCACGATACAGAACGATTACGAATGTTGAATGTTGAGTTCGATGATGTTCGCCACACCCAGTGCCTGATCAGGCAGTTCCGTGCGGAACCGTTCACCCTGCATCCGATGGGTCGGCCCCGCGACGCTGATGGCCCCGATAACCGTATTCGTACCGTCCAAAATCGGCGCTGCGACGCTTCGTAATCCGTTGAGCCGCTCTTCGTCGTCGAACGCGATTTTTCGTTCTCGAGCCTCCTCGAGTTGCTCGAACAGCTGGTCGCGATCGGTAATCGTGTTGTGTGTGAGTTGTTCGAGGCCGTGTCGATCGATAATCGCGTCGACCCGCTCGTCCGGAAGGAAAGCCATAATGACTTTGCCGAGCGCAGTGCAGTGGAGCGGGATTCGATCCCCGATGTGTGTGTCTATCCGAGCTGCTTCCGACCCGCGACCTCGATAGATGAAGACGCCGCGTCCGTGCTCTTCGGTCATCAACCCGGAGATATCCCCGGTTTTGTCGGCGAGTTTATCGACCTCTGATCGTGCCACCTGATACAGTTTATGCTGACTTCGGGCGATTTCCCCGGTCTGGAGGAATTTTAGTCCAGTGCGATACTCCCCGTCTCGACGGACGATATACTCCGCGGACTCGAGCGTATTTAAATGGTTGTGAACGGTACTTTTCGGGAGATCGACGTGCCTTGCGAGTTCAGAGACACCAGCACCATCGAGTTCGTTAAGGCCTTCCACGATGCTGAACGTCCGTTCGATCGCCTGTATACCGTTCGTTTCGGCGTTTGTCATACCAAACCGTACGGACTGAACGATATTAAATGTTCAGTATCGTAGAACGGCATCCCCACCGGAGATTGCCAAACCACAACCACCAGCGGACAAAGTCTCCACAGCCGAGCAAAATAGCTACCGGAAGTATTCAAAATCAAAAAGTCGCTATAATTAGGTGAACCCGTTGCACAAGCGTCTATCATATGTAGCTATGACACGTCCCACGATACGAAACGCCATATGCGATAGGATAACAAATATACAGCTCGCCACCTATCATAGGGATATGACCGATACAGACCCGTGGGGCGTGACCACCCTCGACCTTTTCGAACTCCTCGAGGAGACGTTCGGCGGTCCCGTCGAGCACGCGGTCGCGACGGTAGTACGGGTAGATGGATCCGCGTACAGGCGACCCGGAGCGAAGATGATACTTGGAGAAGACGGGTCGACCTACGGCGGGATTACGGCGGGCTGTCTCGAGGGCCCGCTTCGAGAGGTCGCACAGGAAGTAATCGCGGACGACGCGACACAGGTCGTCACCTTCGACCTCACCGCCGACGAGGACGGGTGGGGGATCGGGCTCGGCTGCGAAGGGGTCGTAGACGTTCTCGTCGAACCGGCAGACGAGACGTGGACGGAACCGGTCGGCGCGTTCCACCGCGGAGCGGCGCGCACGCTCGTGACAACAATCGACGGAACCGACGCGATTCAGACCGGGTCGAAAGCGGTTCTTACGGCCGACGGATCAACGGCGAACACCGTCGACAGTTCATCCCTCCCGCCTACCGTTCTCGAACGGATCGACGATAGTGTACGAGAACGGGCAAAAGACGGGAAATGGTGTACTCGAACAGTCGAAACGGCAGACGGGTCCGTCGAACTCTTCGTCGACGGAATCACGCCGCCGACGCGGCTCTTGGTGTTCGGCGGCCAACCAGACGTTCGGCCCGTAACGCGACTAGCTCGAGACGTCGGTCTGCACGTGACGGTTGCGACGGCCAGAGGGGGACAGGCCGACGAATCGGCGTTTCCTCGGGCCGACCGCGTCGTTTCGACGCATCCGTCCGACCTGGACGAATTCGTCGACGAACGAACCTACCCAGTCGTGATGTCCCACAACTTCGTCGACGATCGGCTCGCCCTCGAGACGCTCCTCGAGACGCCGGTCCCGTTTATCGGACTCATGGGGCCGCGGGAACGATTCGAACGCCTGAGAGACGACCTCGAGGCGGACGGCGTCACGCTGTCTGCGGACGACCGTGCACGAATAGCCACCCCCGTCGGGCTCGAACTCGGCGGCGGTGAGCCGGTCGAGATCGCGTTGAGTATCGTCTCCGAAGTCGTCGCGGTGAGCAACGAGAAAAGTGGCGGGCGGCTCCGCGACCGAGAGGGACCGATTCACGACCGACCGACGCCGCAGTCGGACTGACGAACGTTCTGCAGATCGGCTTCCGTATCGATATCGAGGTGAATTCCCGGATCGTCGACCGGGACGCGACGAACGGTCCCGTCGTCGAACAGCGACCGACCGCCAACGTCCCCCGAAAGCGATGTCAGACCCTCGAAATGGACTGCATCGAACAGGACCGGGTTGCCGCGCTGGCCGTCGTAAGTCGGGACGAAGATATCGCCACCACCGCCTCGATACGCGGCACCGAGTTGCCGGACGGTTTCCGGATCGACACACGGCATATCTCCCGGAAGAAAGACGACAGCGTCGGCACCAGCTTCTCGAGCGTCCCGTGCACCCAACCGGACCGAACGGCTCTGGCCGCGTTCGTACTCGGCGTTGCCGATCGTCTCGTCGGCGTGTGACTCGACGGCGTCTCGGACGGGCTCGTCATCGTGTCCGACGATGGCGACCGTTCGATCGAGCGGCGCTTCGGCCAGCGATCGGACGGCCCGACGGACGATCGGTTCGTCCTCGACCGTCGCGACCAGCTTGTTTCCGGCCTCGAATCGGGTTCCCAGGCCCGCCGCGAGCACGACGCCGACGAGTTCACTCATGCTTACTCGAGTGCGACTCCTTCCGGTCCACGCGGGAGGTACTCGCGTCCGCCAGGTTCGGCGAGTAGTTCTCCGTCTTCGACGACGACCTCGCCGTCGACGATCGTGTGGGTCGGCAAGCCGGTGAGTTCCTCACCGTGGTAGGTCGAGTAGCGAGGCTCCATCGTGTGGTAGAAGTCGTCGTCGACGACCGTGCTCTTCTCTAAGTCGACGATAACCATATCGGCGTCCGAGCCCTCTGCGATGGCTCCTTTTCGGGGGTAGAGCCCCCAGCGTTTGGCGTTGTTGGTCGAACAGACCTCGACGAGTCGTTCCATGCTGAGGCGGTTCTTGTTGACACCCTCGCTCATCATAACCGGGAGGAAGTACTCGATCCCGTTGTTGTCGCCGGGGATCGCGTCCCAGATGTCGCCGTGTTTGCCCGTGTCCTTCTCCTTGAACTCGATCTTGTGCGGGCAGTGGTCGGTTCCGACGTAGTCGACGACGCCGGTTCGAATTCCCTCCCAGAGGCGTTTCTTGCTCTCCTCGCCCCGAAGCGGCGGAGAAATCTTCCCCCAGATACCGAGGTCGTCCTGCTCGTAGGTGTGGCTGAGGAACGCCGGGAGCGTTTCCGCGTGGAGGTTCACGCCCTTGTCCTGGAAGCGCTCGCAGACGTCGACGCCTTCGCCGGTGCTCATGTGGACGATGTAAGCGCGCGAGTCAGTGTACTCCGTAAGCCGTCCGATCTGTTCGATCTGCATCGCCTCGGCCACGTTCGGCGAGGCTTCGGACCACGCCTCGAGGTCGTTGCGACCCTCTTCCTGGAGTTCTTTGCGACGTTCGATCGCGAGATCCTCGTTTTCGGCGTGGAACATCACGACGCCGCCGGGGATGTCCGACACGCGATCGAGCACGCGATACGTTCGACCGGCGTCGGAGTGGTCGATGCCGAGCTCGGGCGAGGCGTGTTTGTACCAGTTGAAAAAGACCTTGTACGAGCGGATTCCGGCGTCGGCAAGCGCCTCGATTTCGTCGACGTGGTGGTCCTGATGGACGATGGCGTGATAACCGAAGTCGATGTAGGAGTTCTCCTCGCCGGCGCGCTTGAAGAAGTCCATGTCCGGCGTGTACGGCTCCTTCTGGAGAAGGAAATTGACGACAGTGGTCACGCCGCCGTGAATCGCGCCGCGCGTTTCCGTCTCGAAGTCGTGCTCGAGTCCCTCGTGGTAGTCGAATTCGTACCGCGAGAGCCCCCAGTGAACGTGGGGATCGATGAATCCGGGAATCAGGTAGTTCCCTTCGGCGTCGATCTCTCGATCCGCTTCGGGAAGGTTCGACTCGTCGCCGACACCGACGATGATACCGTCGTTCGCTACAACTCCGCCGCTGATCGTTCCGTTCGGAGTGACGACTCGTGCATTCGTCACTCGAAGGTCTGCGGTTGCGTCGACCATACGTCTACACGTAGCTCATCCTACTTGAGTGTACCCGATCGCAGTGACTGCTCCGAACGCCTGACCGATCGATCAAGTCGCCGACCGGTGGGGGATTCGCCCACCGGCAACGCAACGCTTATGTTTCGGTCACGGGATAGTTTATCTATCTCTATGAGCACCGATAGCACAGATGGAACGGACGGACCCGTGACCGAAGAGATCACGGTGACCGTCAACGGTGAACCGGTAACCGCAGCAGTCGAGCCGCGGCTCAAGCTTTCCGACTTTTTGCGGTACGAATGCGATCTCAACGGCGTCCGCGTCGGCTGCGAGCACGGCGTCTGTGGGGCGTGTACGGTCCAGCAGGACGGACGAACCGTCAAGAGTTGCCTCTCGTACGCTGTTCAGGCCGACGGGGCTGAAATCGAAACCGTCGAAGGGCTCGACGAAGACGGATCGCTCCATCCGATTCAGGAAGCATTCCACGAGACGCACGCGCTCCAGTGTGGGTTCTGTACGAGTGGGTTCGTGATGGCGACGAAGGAACTGCTCGAGGAGAATCCCGATCCGACTCGAGAGGAAATCGAGACCGGACTGGCAGACAACATCTGCCGGTGTACCGGCTACCAGAACATCTACGAAGCGGTCGAGCACGCGGCGGAGAAGATGGAGGAGTAACAATGTCCAGATCACAACCTACCGAGGTCGGCGACGACGCCGACGCCGAATCGGAATCGTTCACGGGCCAGGGGCTCCCGCGGGTCGAGGATCACCGAATCCTGACGGGGAAAGCCGAGTTCATTCACGACATTACGCCGGAGAACTGCCTGCACATGGCGCTCGTCCGGAGCATGCACGCCCACGCGGAGATCGAATCGATCGATACCAGCGAGGCCGAAGCCCACCCCGACTGCGAGCTCGCCTTGACCGGATCGGACCTGCAAGCGGAGTACAACCCGATGCCGACGGGCATCGAAAGCGTCGAGACCGAAGACGGCGTTGCCGAGCTGTTCGAGTGGTCGCTCGCCACTGATAAGGCCCGCTTCGTCGGCGAGCCCGTCGTCGCTATCGTCGCCTCGAACCGATACGCGGCCGAAGACGTCGCGGACCTCGTCGACGTCGAGTACAACTCCATCGAGGCGGTCGCTGACGGGATGGCCGCTCGAGAGGACGACGTGGTGGTCCACGAACACGCCGAAACGAACGTCGTCGACCACGAGCGAATCGAGTTCGGCAACCCGTCGGATGCGTTCGACGACGCCGACACCGTCGTCGAAGGCGACTATTCGTGGGGCCGGATATCCGGTGTGCCACTCGAGACCGCGGGCGTCGTCGCCCAGTACGACGAGGACGGTGATTCGTTCGATATCGACTGCAACATCCAGTTGCACACGCTCGTCGATCACATGATCTACGAGACGCTGGGCTACGGCGAAGACGACGTTCGGGTCAACGTTCCGGCGGATGTCGGCGGGAGTTACGGAACCAAAATCGGCATTCACCGTTACTGCTGTCTGGCCGCGATGGCGAGCCACCAGCTCGAGCGCCCAGTAAAGTTCGAAGAGGACCGAATCGAGAACCTGCAGGGCGGAGACATGCACTGTTCGGATCGGGAGTACGAGATGCGCATGGGCGTCGACGACGACGGAACCATCCGCGGGCTCGAAGTGTGGTTCGTGGACGACTTCGGCGCGTTTCCGCGTTATCCCGTCAATCAGGTGCTCAAACCGCTGTCGGTTCTCACCAACTCCTACGATATCGACGACGTCTCCTACGAGTACGATCTCGTCCTCACGAACAAAACGTCCCAGACGGCCTACCGCGGGTTCGGCGTCGACCCGCACATCTACGCGCTGGAGATGGTCGTCGACAAGGCCGCCCGCGAAATCGGGATGGATCCGACGGAGTTCCGCCGGCGGAACATGATCCAGCCCGAGCAGATGCCCTACACCCTCCCCTCGAAGAACATCTACGATTCGGGCGACTACCCCGCGACCCTCGATCGGATCCAGGAGATCATCGAGGACGAACGCGACGGCGGTCTGCTCGATCCCGAGGTCGTCGAGGCCAAGCGCGAGGAGGGCAAGTACCGCGGCGTGCAACCGAGCGTCATCATCGAGCCCGGCGTCAGCGGCTCGGACTGGACCGACCGCCAGCGAAGCGACCGCGACGCGCTCGAGGACCGAGACCGCGACGACGTCGACGAACTGCCCGAGCACCTCCGGGCGACCCTCGAGGACGACGGCACGGTCACGGCGTCCCTCGCGACGGATTCCTCCGGACAGGGCCACCAGACATTGGTCTCCCAACTGCTCGCCGACGAACTCGAGATCCTCCCGAGCGACATCGAGGTCGACTATCTCGATAGCGTCGACGCGCCCACCGAGTACGGAAGCGCGGCCTCGCGGATGGCCGTAATGCTCTCGGGCGCGACCGTCGGCCTGGCGGAGCGCTTCATCGCGAACGCGAAAGCGGTCGCAACCGACCACTGGGACGTCTCCGAGGAAGACGTCAGCTATCGCGACGGCACGCTCGAGCGAATCGACACCGGCGACTCGCTCTCGTTAGAAGAGCTGTCGGCGATCGACGCCGACGGCGAACGGCGTCTCGCGGAAGTCAGCTACAACTACGAGCACCCCGCGACGGAGTTCGAGGAGTTCGACGAGGCGTTCTCGCGGAAGTTCCCGGTCTACCCGACGGCCGCCTTCGGGGCGAACGCGCCCATCGTCGAGGTCGACATCGAAACGGGCGAGGTCGACATCCTCACGTTCCACACGGTGCGAGACTGCGGAACGATGTTGAACCCGATGATCGTCGAGGGCCAGGCCCACGGCGGCATCGCCCAGGGGATCGGCGCGTCGCTCATGGAGGAGTTCGGCTACGAGGACGACGGACAGCCCCAAGCGATCACGCTGTTCGATTACCTGCTTCCGTCGATCGAGAACGTGCCGGAGATCCAGATGGAACACACCGAGACGCCCTCGCCCTACACCGAAACCGGTGCGAAAGGCGTCGGCGAAGGCGGCATGATCGACGCCCCCGCGAGTATCGCCACCTCGATCAACGCGGCCCTCGAGCCGCTCGGCATCGACGAGCCCGCGGATCAGATCCCCGTCGCGCCGGATCACATCCGAGAGAACGTTCGGGACCTCGAGTAGTCGCTCGTCCTCTCGATTTTCTGCTGTCGTATCGTATTCGACCGTTTTGCGCCGAAACGTTGACAATGAGTTGATTTGACGAGCGAGCGCAAGCGCTGATCGAGAGAACCGCACACGAGCTACTGGGTGCGGGAAGTCGAGGAGAACATCGAAACACGCGAACGCGTCAAAACAGACTGCGACCCACTACGTCGGGTCAGGGTGTGACTGATTACGTCGATTCGAGTTCCACGTCGAGGTCCGCGTCCGCCTCGTCCGGCGCCTCCTCGAGTTTCGATTCGGCTCCCTCGCCCTCCTCGATGACCGTCTGCATGTCCGAAAAGTACTTTTTGACCAGCCGGTTGGTCACGCTCTTTAACGCTCGGCTTCCCAGACTGACGATCGTTCCGGAAACGTCCGCCTTTGCCTCCCAGTCGACGATCGTTCCGCCGTCGTCCTGTTCGATCAGCTCCATCGTCGCCGTCATCTCGAACTCGTTTCGCGGGGCCTGACCGACCGCCGTCAACTCGAGTACCCCCGGGTACTCGATGTTGGTCACGACCGCGTCGACCTCGAACTCCGGCTTGACGCTTCCGACGCCGACCGCGAGTACCGCGGTGATCTCGTGTGGGGACTCGAGGATCATCTCCTTACAGCCCGGGGCGCACTCCGCGAGCACGTCGGGGTCGGTAAAGTACGGCCACAATTGCTCTCTCGACTGTTCCATCTCGTTTTCGCCAGTGAATTCTAACATGTGTGATTTGTACGGGTGGTATCGTGGTTGGTTGCTTGTCTATACGGGGTGGTCCGTTGCTGCCTGCACGGGATGATCGCTCTCGGCGACGAACGCGATCACTCTAGCGCATCGTCGTACGCGCTCTCGAACGACCGTTTGGCGTACTGGCCGGCCACTTCCTCTTTGTACTCTCGGTCCGCGTGCATCTCGCCCTCGGGAGTGACCGCGCCCGTGACGATTTCGGCAACTTCCTCGAGGCCGTCTTCGGACAACGGCTCGCCCTCGAGGACCGACTCGGCATCCTGAACCCGCAACGGCACGTCCGCCGCGTTCGCGAGGGCGAGGCGTGCCGTTTCGATAACGGGATCGTCGGCGCTCGGGTCGTCGACTCGAAGAGCTGTCGCCGCGCTAACCGTCGGGAAGGTCTGGGCGGCCCGCTTGAGTTCGACGAACGCCATGCCGGTTCGGTCGGCAGGGAACGGTTCCGTCGGCACTGAGACGCTCTCGATGAGTTCATCCTCCCGGAGATCGGTAAACATGTACGCGATAAAGAACTCGCTCACGGGAATCGTGCGAGTGCCCTCGAGTGAGTGGAGGGTCACGGAGCCATCGAGCGCGAGCAACGCCGCAGGGTAGTTCCCCGCTGGGTCGGCTTCGCCGAGACTACCGCCGACCGTGCCCTGATTGCGAACGGAGGGGCCCGCGATCTGTCCGGCAGCGTCGGGAAGCATCGGAAGCGCGTCGGCGAGCCTGTCCGACCGCTCGAGGGTTCGGTGGGTCGTCATTGCCCCGATCCGGACCTCGTCGTCTCGCTCCTCGATGTACGCGAGGTCGTCGACACCGTTGAGATCGACGAGATGATCCGGCGTCGCAAGGCGATTCGCCATCACGATCCCCAGCGACTGATTGCCCGCCATCAGTTCCGCGTCCTCGAGGTCGCGGAGGAGTTCGAGTGCCTCTTCGATCGTCTCCGGGCGGTGGTGTGTAAACGGTGCTGGTTTCATAGCCCCTCGAATCGATCACGGTGCCGTCCCCGGCCATCGCACCCGGATCGGGAGCGATTGCTCGAGTCGTAGCGACCGCGTAGTCGCCGGCCGACGGGCGGCTGGTGGGTGGATTCGAGTCCGTACTGGGCGGTGGTTCGTATAGTCATCTGTCGATCACACGGATACCGTATCATTATCCCAACGGTACTAATAAGTGTTGTTGGGTGTTGGCATGCCCACATTTGTCCAGAAATCGAGTCTAACGGGCTGAAACCAATACATCGGAAGCGTCGACGAGAAGGATTTTCGCTCGAGTGGACGGATATCCCGTTTACGTAAGTTTAAGTGGCGGGGACGGATACGTTCATGTCATGCTCGACGACTACGAGATGCACGACCTGACACAGCCGTGGTCACAAGATACGCCGGCGTGGCCGACGTACGACAACCCCAAGGTGTGGTACGAGAAGAGCCTCGACACCGAGAAAGTGAACGGACAGAAGATCGAGTTCATGAACCACACCGGAACTCACCTGGACGGCGAGAAACACTTCGTCGCGAGCGGCCGAGATATCGAACAGGTGGGACTGGACGAGCTCGTCGGCGACGCCGTCGTCGCGGACATCTCCGATAAGGTCGGCGACTACGATGTCTACACCAGCGAAATGATCGAGGACGTCTGTGACGTCCGAGAGGGCGACATTCTGTTCATCCACACGGGCTATCAGAAACACGCCTGGCACAAGGACGAAGCGGATCCCGACCGGTTCTTCTGTAAACACCCCGGCCCGAACCAGGAGTTCGCGGACTGGTGTAAAGAGATGAACATCAACTATCTCATCCTCGACTGCGGGAGCGCGGACCACCCGATGAACACGATCGTTCGAGAGATTCGGCCGGAACTCGCGAAAGAGGCCGCCGACGCTCTCGGCGTCGACGACCTTGACGAGGTTTTCCCGCCCGAAGGCTACCAGCTGATGCACAACGAGCTGTTCCCCGAAGGCATCATCCACGTCGAAAACGCGCAGGTTCCCGAAGAGCTACTGAACGAGCGCGTACAGATCGGTACCTTCCCGTGGCGGTTCCGCGGCGGCGAATCGAGCGTCTGTCGCTGCGTCGCGTTCGAATAGCTGACCGACTCAACACTTTTTGTTTCGGACGCGAACGGGAGAGTATGACTTCCGAGAGGAAAACACCCGATCTCCTCGTCAGGAACGCGATACTGCCCGAGCGTCGAGAACCAACGACGATCACCGTCTCGAACGGGCGGATCGACGGAATCCACGGCGATACCGACGACCCAACCCCTTTCCCGGAGGGCGATGAGACGACCGTTCTCGACGCCGAGGGCGCGCTCGTCGCGAGCGGATTCGTCGATCCGCACGTCCACCTCGACAAAGCCTACACCGAGCCCGATCTGCCGCCGAACGAGTCGGGGACGCTCGCCGAGGCGATCGAAAGCATCCACGACCGGAAGGCGGACTACACGCTCGAGGACGTCCGCGAGCGCGCCGTTCGGGCGATAGAATCACACGTACGGAACGGTTGTACGCGCATCCGGACGCACGTCGACGTCGATACGATCGGCGGACTAACCCCGCTCGAGGGAGTCGTCGCCGCCCGCGAGGCCTGTGACGAAATCGCCGACGTGGAAATCGTCGCGTTTCCGCAGGAGGGAATCCTGCAGGACGACGGAACCGCCGAGAAGCTCGAACGAGCGCTCGAGAGCGGTGCCGATCTGATCGGCGGCATGCCGGACAACGAACGAACGGAGGTCCACCGACGCGAGCACGTCGATATCTGTCTCGACTTGGCCGAGCGATACGACGTTGGCGTCGACATGCACGTCGACGAGACCGACGATCCGTCGGCCCGCTCGCTCGAATACCTCGCGGCCGAGGTGATCGACCGGGGGTTCGATCGACCGGTGACGGCAGGCCACACCTGTGCGCTGGCGGCCTACGACGACGCCCACGCGGCGCGAGTGATCGAACTCGTCGCCGACGCCGGACTGTCGGTGATTACGAATCCGCCGACGAACCTTCTCCTGCAGGGACGACACGATACGCATCCGAAGCGTCGCGGGATCACTCGGGTGGACGAACTGGTCGACGCTGGCGTTACCGTCGCCGCCGGACAGGACTGCTTGCTCGACGGCTTCTACCCTTACGGCCGGGCGAGCATGCTCGAGACGGCCCTGCTGACCGCCCACGCGGCGCAGCTAACGACCTCGGAAGAGCGACGGCTCGCGTGGGGATTCGTGACGACGAACGCAGCGTCGGTCCTCGAGCGTGCTCGCGGGATCGGCGTCGACGAGCCGGCGACGTTCAACATGTTCCCGAGCGGGATCGAGAGCCGTCACGACGCCATCCGGGCAGGTCGAGCGCCGCGGTGGGTCGTCCACGACGGGGCGGTCGTCGCCGAGAACACGTTCGAATCGGCAGTTCGGCGGTAACGCGAGGAGAGGAGCGCCGAGAACGGGAGTTAGAAACGGCAATTCGGGTGTTGCGACGGGGTGAGGGGTTCCGTCTTTAGCGATGGAAATCGACGGACCGCTCGGTTTCGTCGCCGTCGTCACCCTCGCGGACGACGTGCGTGCTCGAGGGTTCGGTTCGTGCGATTTCGCAACCCTCCTTGAGAACCAGCGTGCGCGGGGCTCGCGTTCGAAGCGTGTTGAACGGATCCGGTGCGTCGTAGACGACGAGCGAACCCGGTGCACCGACGGAGAGGCCGTAATCCTCGACGCCGAAAACATCGGCGTTCGCCGTCGTGAGCATCTCCCAGAGCGGCCCCACATCGCTTCGGCCGCTCATATGGGCGTAGTGGAGGAGGACGAACGCGGCGTCTAACTGATCGCCGCGCCCGTAGTGATACCACGGATCCATCACGGAGTCGTGCCCGATCCCGACGGTCACGTCGGCCTCGCGCAGTTCGTCGATCCGAGTGTGACCGCGCCGTCGCGGGTAGTCGTCGTACCGTCCCTGCAACACCGCGTTGTCCGGCGGGTTGGTGATCACACTGGCCCCGCTCTCGGCGAGGAGCGAGATCACCTTCGCCGCGTACGCGTTGGAGTAGGAGTGCATCGCCGTCGTGTGACTTGCCGTCACCCGATCGCCGATACCGCGCTTGATCGACTCGCTCGCGAGCACCTCGGTGAACCGCGACCCGGGATCGTCCGTCTCGTCGATGTGCATGTCGACCGGTCGGTCGTAGCGCTCGGCGAGATCCATCGCGAGTTCGACCGACGCGACACCGTCCTCCCGCGTGTGTTCGTTGTGCGGAATGCCGCCGACGAGGTCGGCACCCATCTCGAGGGACTCCCTAAGCAAGTCCTCGTGAGATTCGTCCGTAAAGATGCCGTCCTGTGGAAACGCGACGACCTGGAGGTCAACCAGATCCGCGACTTCTTCGCGGAGTTCGAGCAGGGCACGAACGCCGGTAAGGGACTCCTCGGTGGTATCCGCGTGTGTCCGAACGCGGGTAACGCCGTTGGCCGCCATCCACTCGATGGCCTGTTCGGCCCGTTCTTTCACGTCGTCGGCCTCAAGCGATTCCTTCCGATCGGCCCAGATACCGATCCCCTCGGCGAGGGTTCCGGACTCGTTCCAGCTCGGCTCGCCCGCGGTGAGCGTCGCGTCGAGGTGGATGTGAGGCTCGGTCAGCGTCGGCGTCACGAGCCGGCCGGCCGCGTCGTATCGTCGATCCTCGGGAGCGACGGACGGATCGATCGAGCCGGCGTCCTCGAGCCGGGAGACGGTGCCGTCCGCTATCGCAATATCGACCGAGGATCCCTCGAGCGTCGTTGCATCGGTGATAAGCCACGTAGTCATACGGTCCGAACGTACCCCGGCGCGATAATAGTCTCTTGGGTACGTGGATCAGCCAAATAGAATCGGTTATTGTGCCCAGAGCCAAACTTCTACACCGATACGTTGATCGTTTGTCGGAAAGATTAATTACGGTCGGGTGACCTGTCATGCTCAATGGCAACACGCGACGGTGGCTTCGACTGGCGACGCATCGTATTCGGCGACGAGAACCTTCCCGATCCCGACTATCCGCTCGATCACGTCCCGAAGGACGAACGAAAGGGGCTCGTTAGCCTCTCTGCGGTATTACTCGGACTCGTCTTCTTCGCGGGAACGATGTGGGCGGGTGCAGAAGTGAGTGCGGCGATGGGGTTCCAGGAAATGTTGTCCGCGATGGTCGTCGGCCACATTATCCTCGGCGGGTACGTCGCCCTTCTTTGTGGAATATCCGCGAAGGCGGGGCTCACGACGGTCTTGCTGGCCCGATACTCCTTCGGTCGCGTCGGCGCGAAATGGGCCGACCTCCTGCTTGGCGGGACGCAGGTGGGCTGGTTCGGCGTGACCATCCCGATGGTCGCGGTTCCAACCGCGACGTACCTCGGTCTCGAGAGCGCGGCGATGCTCAGCGCACTCATCCTCATTTGGGGACTCTTACACATGATGACCGCGTACTTCGGGTACGAAGGGATGGAGAAACTATCCTACGTGGCCGTTCCGTTTCTGATCCTCGTCGGCGTCCTCTCGATATACCTCGCGATCGGTGACGCCGGCGGTATCGACGGACTGATGGCCCAGACCGGCGGCGGCGAGATGTCGTTCGGACTGGCGGTGACGATCGTGGTCGGCACGTTCATCAGCGCCGGCACGCAGGCCCCGAACTGGGCGCGCTTTGCGATCAACTCTCGAGTCGCGTTCTGGGCCGGGTTGATCGCCTTCCTCGTGGGGAACAGCTTTCTCTTTCTCAGCGGGGCGGTCGGCGGTGCCGTCTACGATGTCACTCCTCAGGGCGACCTGTACGAAGTGCTGGTCGCACAGGGACTGGCGACGGTCGGCCTGATCGCGCTGATCCTGAACATCTGGACGACCAACGACAACGCGGCCTACGCGTTCAGCGTCGCCGGTGCCGAAGCCTTCGAGTTCGACCGCAAGCGACCGTTCGTCATCGCGGGCTGTCTGATCGGGATCGGACTCGCGCTGGCGGGAGCCGACAACCTGCTCCTGCCGTGGCTCGAGCTGCTGGGACAGTACATCCCACCGCTCGGTGCGATCATCATCGCCGATTTCCTGCTGTGCTGGCGCGGCCCGATTCCGCGAATGGGCGACGTTCGATTTACGAGCGTCCGATGGACGAGCGTAATCGCCTACATCGTAGGCTGTCTCGTCGCGGTGCTGACCGCCGGATCGGTGATTCCTGGCGTCGCGGTGACGGCTCCGATTCCCGGAATGGCGGCACTCAACGGGATGATCGCGGCGGCAGTCGTCCACATTGTCGGCTACTACGCCCTCGAGCAAACCGGCCTGCTTCCGTCTCACCAGATTCCCGAGAACGCAGATCAAGTCTGACCGCAGAACGCGTTTCCGGGCTCTTCTGAACGTTACAACGGACTATCTGACGACCGTCACCGGAACCGGAGACCGGCGCGTCACGTTCTCCGCGACGCTTCCGAGGAGGATCCGGGCCACGCCATCGCGGCCGTGACTGCCGATGACGATCAGGTCGTACTCGCCGTCCTCGGCCCGTTTGACGATCAACTGATCGGGGCGGCCCCGTCCGCGTTCGGTGTCGACCTCGACGCCGCGTTCCTCGCCGCGCTCGCGGGCAGCCTCGAGGATCTCCTCGGAATGTTCAAGTGCGGCCTCGTCACCGGGAACGTTCCCCGTCATTCCGGATAACGCACCGATATCACCCTGCCCCGCCGAAATTACGTGAAACGCCGTGATCTCCGCGTCCGGAAACACATCGATCGCGTACTCGAGCGCGTCGTCGGATCGTGTCGAACCGTCGACCGGAACCAAGATATGGTTAGGCATACCAATCTGATGGACGGCATCGGTATTATATCTTCTCCGACATTTAGGATCGCGAGAAGGAGAAGATTGCGAGAGCGTATCCGTCGGGGATAACGCTATTAGTCTCCCGCGAACACGGTACGTATGACCATGAACGCTTGCGTTCTCGAGGAGTGGGGCGGATCGCTCTCGGTCGAAACGGTCCCCGAACCCGAACCCAGCCAGGGAGAAGTGCGGATCGACGTTCGCGCGTGTGGCGTCACCCGAACGATCGAAAACGCGATTCAGGGCGGGCTCTCGGACGACACCAAACTCACGCCGCGGATTCCGGGTCACGAGTTCGCCGGGATCGTCGACGCCGTCGGCGAGGATGTCGAGGGCGTCACGCCGGGCGATCGAGTCCTCGCGTACTTTTACCTCTCGTGTGGCACCTGCGAGGCGTGTCGCCGCGGCGAGACGAACCAGTGTCTCGACTTCGGCGGCTGGTACGGCGTGAACTGCGACGGAGCCTACGCCGAGAAAGCGGTCGCACCCGCGACGAACGTACTCCCACTGCCCGACGGGGCGAGTTTCGCCGAAGGGGCAATCGCCGCAGACGGGCTCGCGACCCCGCTTCACATCTGCCGACGAACGGAGATCGACGACACCGACACAGTCGTCGTCATCGGGGCCGCGGGGCGGGTCGGTATCCACCTCTCACAGCTCGCGGCCTGTCGGGGCGCTCGAGTGCTTGCAACCGATATCGACGACGAGCGACTCGAGCACGTCGACCGCGTGACCGGCGGAGCAGTTGTGCCGATCGACGCTCGCGGAGGCCGACTCGACGAGCGGCTTCGCGAGGCGGCGGCGACCGACCGCGGACCGACGGTCGTCGTCGATACGGTCGGCGACGTCGACACGCTCGGTGACGCCTGGAACGCGCTCGGAATGGGCGGGCAGGTCGTCACGCTGACGACCCACCACGACCGCTCGTTCGCACCGCTGTTGAAAGAGTTCGTCGTCAAGGAAGGATCGCTCGTTGGATCGCGATACGCGACGAAAGACGAGATCGTCCGAGCGGGGGAGCTATTCGCCGCAGACAGGATAGAGCCGGTCGTCACCGACCGTATCGGCCTCGAGGAGGTTCCGGATGCACACGAACGCATCAGGAACGGCGAAAGCCACGGGATGGTCGTTCTCGAGCCGTAATTCGTCGAGAAAAACTCCTTATCACTCACTATCCGTTCAGTCGTCGCTCACCGTTTGGGCCGATTCTTTCTCTAGTCCACCGTCGCCCGGCAGAACCAGGTTGAGAACGAGCGCCGCGACGCCGCCGACGAGCAGACCGGAGCCGACCAGCACCTCCACGTCCTGCGGCAGTTGCTCTAACATTTCGGGGGTGATTTCCACGCCGACGCCGAGGACGACGGAGGCGGCGATGATCGTCAAGTTTCGGCGATTAAGTTCGACGCGATTTGCGATGATACGGAGGCCGATGGAGAAGATCATCCCGAACAGGACGATGGCGGCACCGCCGAGTACGGGATCTGGCATCGCCGCGGCGACGGCCGAGACTTTCGGGATGAGGCCGAGGACCACGAGAAAGATGCCGCAGATTCCGACGACGAATCGACTCGCGACGCCGGTAAATCCGATGAGCCCCACGTTCTGGGAGAACGACGTGTTGGGAAAGGCGTTGAACACGCCGGCGAACATGCTCATGACGCCGTCCGCGAGAAGACCGCCGCTCATTTCGTCCGAAGTCGCTCTTCGACCCACCGTTCCGGTCGTTCCTTCGATGTCGCCTATCGTCTCGATCGAGGCAATAACGTAGGCGAAGGCGGCGATCAGGATGGCGCTCGGGTGGAACTCGAGGCCGAACTCCAGGGGCATCGGCACTTCGACCCACGCGGCGTCGGCAACCCCCGAGAGATCGAGCAAGCCGAGCGGGTACGCGACGAGGTAGCCGACGACGACTGCGATCAGGATGCTCGAGATCGAGAGAAAGCCCTCGAGGTATTGGTTCAGTCCGATCGCGAGGACGAAGACGAGTCCGGCGAGTCCGAGGTTGTACAGCGCGCCGAAGTTTTCGGACCCCGCCCCGCCGGCGGAGTAGTCCATGGCGACCGGAATGAGCGTGAGGCCGACGAGCATGACGACGATTCCCGTCACGAGCGGCGGGAACAGTCGACGAAGATCCTCGTAGAAGTAACCGATCGCGAGTTCGACCGGTGCGGCGACGATCACCGCGCCGAAGATCGCGGCAACGCCGTACGTCGCGCCGATGTTGATCAGCGGAGCGACGAAAATCGCGCTCGTGCCCATCACGATCGGCAACCGTGCGCCGACGGGTCCGATCGAGTACACCTGAACGATCGTCGCGAGGCCGGCAACCAGCAACGCCATCTGCACGATAAACGCAGTTTCGGCGTCGTTGAGCCCGATAGCGCCCGCGATCACAAGCGGCAATGCGACCGTCGAGAGGAACATTGCCAGCAGATGTTGCAACCCGAGCGGAATCGCCTCGGCCAGCTTGGGTTTGTCTTCGATCCCGTATTCGATCAGTTGGTCGTCTCCGGACGAAGAAGAGCGCGTAGCGTCACCATCTGGCTGCATAGTGTTACCATCCATCTTACAAACTGAGATTAAATTTCACACGTATATACTTTTCTTCGGTTTATCCACATTATCGACAACTCCGGCGTCGACGCTTCGCCGTAACGCATTTAGCGGGGTAACGGGTTGGACATTCCAATGGCAACCGCGAAACGGGCATCGGCCAGTAGCCGAGAGATTCCTTGGAATGCCGTGAGTTCCGTCGGCGTCGGATTGTTCGGCCTGGGCCTCGCCGTCGGCGCGTACGGAACGTACGTTTCGTTGCTTATTGCAAGCGGCGTGGAACCCGATGCGGCGGGATTCGGCATGTCTCTGTTTTTACTCGGCCAGCTGCTCGCAGTCGTTCCCGCGGACAGGCTGACTCGGATGGTGCGGGTCGAACGGGTCGCCGCGCTCGGACTCGCCGGAGCCGGCGTCGGAATCGCGATCGGGGGCGTCGTTACCCTCGAGACAACGTACCTCTCGAGACTCCTGCTCGGGCTCGGACAGGGGACGGCGTTCGTCGCGGGAATGAAATACGTCGGACTGCGAACCAGCGGTTCCGATACCGCGACCGCACAGGGAATGCTCGGAGCGCTCTTTACGCTCGGACTCGCCGTCGGGTTGGCAGCGAGCCCGCCCACAGTCGACGTGTTCGGGGAGACCGCACCCGCGATAACCGCAGCCGCGGTCACGTTCGCGGGCTGTGCGCTCACGGTCCGACTCGCCGCCGTTACCGGGAACGCCGTAACTGCGCTCCGGTCGTACGTCGAGCCGTTCACCTCGGCAAGCGGGCTCGCGCTCGGGCTGGGAAACATGGCGACGTTCGGCTTTCTGATGGTCGCGGCGACCTGGTACACGGAAGTCCTCGCCGACGTCGCCGTCCCTGCGGTCGCCGTCCTCGTCGGATTCGCGCTGGCGACCGTTTTGGGCCGCGGGCTCGGCGGGTGGCTCTCTCGAGATTACGGCGAGCGGGCGACGGTCTCCGGATCCCTGCTCGGGCTCGCGGTCGTCCTCGTCGGGCTTGCAGTGGCTATTCGAGCGGGTTCTCCGATCGGGATTTCGGCGGGACTCGTCGCGACCGGGTTCGGATTCGGAATCCCCTTCGGCCCGCTGTTCAGCCTCGCCTTCTCCGAGCTGACGGACGACTCGGGGGTGACGCTCTCGGGGATGTTACTCGTCGGAAACGCCGGGGCGCTCGCGTACCCGTGGCTCGTCGGGTGGTTACTAACGGCGACGGCGGGGTACGCCGCGGGCTTCGCGGCGATGGGACTCTCCGTCGGAGCGATCTGGCTGCTCTGGATCCGGTCGGTCGGCTACTGAAAATCGAAAGAGTGCGACGAAATTCGGAAAGCGAGTTCGACGGAGCGCTGTCAGCAATCGGCTACCGGGGCTGGACCGGCAATTCGATCTGCGTCGCGTACTCGCTATCGTGGTGGACCGTGTTGTTCGCGACGTTGTACTCGCGGTCGCCGTAGAGCGGACCGCCGGTGTTGTGGTTCACGTCGAAGCGCGGGTAGTTCGACGAGGAGATGTCGAGTCGGATGCGGTGGCCCTCCTCGAAGACGGTCGACGTCGGGTACGGCTCCATCTCGAACTCGTAGACCTCGCCCGTCTCGAGGAAGTCCGGTTCGTCGCGGTAGCCGCGATAGCGACCGCGGCAGATGGAGTCCGAGACGTTGACTGCGAATCCGTTCGGGAAGTCCTCGCTGGCTGGATACTCGTCGATCAGCTTCGCGGTGAAGTCGGTATCCGGCGCGTCGGTCGATCCGTACACTGTCACGCTGATCGGACCGGTTACCTCGACGGCCTCCTTGAGCGGCGGCGTGCGATAGACGAGCACGTCGTTTCGCTCCTCGAGCGGCCCGTAGGGTTCGTCCGCGCCGAGCGTGTCGGGGCGCGTGCGCTGGTCGTAGCCGCCCCGACCCGTGAGATCCTGCAGTTTCCGCTGTGCGAGGGGGTACTCGAGGATGTTCTCCTCGCGCTGTTCGTAGGTGATGTACGACGAGCAGTTCCCGCCCAGCGTCGGGACGGGATCTTTCGGGTCGAACTCGTAGGTGGTCGAAGCCCCCTCGACGGTCGGTTTCTCCGTCGAGAGCGTCCCGTCGCCGTGAATGTAGTAAGTCTCGAATTCGGTGTCGGGAAGCGGCCACTCGGTCGCCGAACGCCACTCGCCGCCGTGGAAGAGGCGGTCTCCCGAGCGCGAGCCGTCGCCGGTTCCCATCTCGAAGTACTGGACCGTCGGCTGGTTCGACCACGTGTCCTCGCCCTTGAGGTAGTGATCGAAAAAGCGCAAGCGGGTGTGTTGGTAGTCCCGGAGACTCTCCTCGCCGAACTCGAGTTCGCCCGAGTAGGACTTGTTCCACGAGGGCAGCGGGTAGCCGTTCCAGCCGTGGGTCCACGGGCCCATCAGCAAGTAGTGGTCGCTCTCCTTGCGGTCGGCCAGCGACTCGAAGTTGTCGCAGGTCGCCTTCGTGTAGGAGTCGTACCACGCGCCCGAGTAGACGGTCGGCACGTCCGCGGATTCCTCGTAGAACGCTTCGAAGTTGAGACCGGGTTCCTGCCAGAGTTCGTCGCTGGCGCTTCCCTGCGTCATGATGTCGAAGGCCCACTCCTCGTAGTCGGGGATGTGTCGGAGCGGCGACTGTCCGCGCTGGACGGGGCCGTTCTCGAGGACATCGCCGACGTCGACGTTGGCCAGTCGCTGCTGGACGTCCTCGTTCTCGAGCGCTCGTTTGGCGAAGCCGCCGCCGAGGGTAAAGGCCCAGGCGAGCCAGCGCAGTTCGAACGCACCGTTGTGTCGGAACGTCGCCTTCCGGCCGTTGGCCGCGCCCTGATTGACGAACATGGCCTCGAGGTGGGGCGGGTCCTGCGTCGCGAGCGCGCTCTGGACCCACGCGCCGTAGGAGGTACCGAAAGTACCGACCTGTCCGTCACAGTAGGGCTGTTCGGCGAGCCACTCGACGGTGTCGTAGCCGTCTTCGGGTTCGTTCTTGAAGATATAGTACTCGCCCTTGCTGTCGAACCGGCCGCGACAGTCCTGTATGGCGACGACGTAGCCGCGTTCGGCGTACCATTCGCCGTGTCGTTCCATGCGTCCCCGCTTGCCGTAGGGCGTCCGATCGAGCAAGACCGGTTTCGGCTCGTCGATCGGCTCGCCCGTCTCCGGGTCTGCGGGACGGTAGACGTCCGTCGCAAGCTGTATCCCGTCGCGCGTTTCAACCTGCACGTTCAACTCGGCGTGGACCGCGTACTCCGGATCGGATGCCATCACTCCCACAGAGACGGTCATCCTGTAAGAGTGTATCCCCACGTGATCGGTTTCTGATACGGGCGGTCGCACCCGAGGAGAGAAATTAGTACGAGTAATCGCGCTTGGATCGGGAACTCGAGAGATTTCTGGACGAATACCGATCGACGGCGCGTATTTCCGACCAACGACACACGGTGGACCGAACCCCGTCGAATCGTTCCCGCTTGCGCCGGTACCTTTATGTACATTCCCTGGGTTTTTGGTCGCATGTCTGTTCGAGTGTGGCATACCCTCGTACAGCACACTCGGTGAGAACCGAGGGAAAGAGATACACATGACACAAGATACTGGAAATTCGGACGATATAGAGACGGACGGGGGCTCCGTCTCTCGAGAAGAAGCATCGTTCGTCGAATACGGAATCGAAGATAAACCGCCGCTGGGGGAATCGATCCTTCTCGGGCTACAACACTATCTGACGATGATCGGGGCGACGGTCGCGATTCCCCTGATTCTCGCGGGAGCGATGGGAATGCCCGACGGGGAGACAGCAAGACTCGTCGGGACCTTCTTCGTCGTCTCGGGAGTCGCAACCCTGCTACAGACGACGTTCGGGAATCGATACCCGATCGTTCAGGGCGGGACGTTCGCACTGCTTGCACCCGCGCTGGCGATCATCGGAGCGCTCGGCGCGCAAGGCGTCGGTTGGGAAGTGACGATTCTCGAGTTGCAAGGGGCGATCATCGCGTCCGCGGTCGTCCAAGTTGGACTCGGATACGTCGGCGTCCTCGGGAAGCTCAAGTACTACCTTTCACCGGTCGTGATTGCGCCGGTGATTGTACTGATCGGTCTCTCCCTGTTCGACGTCGCGGACGTGACGGCGGTCGATCAGAACTGGTGGCTGCTCGGGCTGACCCTGTTCCTGATCGTGCTGTTCTCGCAGTACCTTGATCAGTACAGTCGGTACGCGAAGCTGTTCCCGGTGCTTCTGGGGATCGCCGTCGCCTGGATCGTCGCCGCAGTACTCTCGTTTACCGGCGTCTACGGCTCCGAAACGACCGGCTACGTCGACACCGCAGCTGTCGCCGATGCGTCCCTGATTCAACCGATCACGCCCCTACAGTGGGGTATTCCGGAGTTCACCTTCGCGTTCGCGATCGGTATCTTCGCCGGAATCCTCGCGTCGATGGTGGAAAGTCTCGGCGACTACTACGCGGTCGCCCGAATCGCCGGCGTCGGCGCGCCGAGCGAGAAACGGATCAACCACGGAATCGGGATGGAAGGTGTCGGAAACATCATCGCCGGCATCATGGGAACGGGCAACGGTTCGACCTCCTACGGTGAGAACATCGGCGCGATCGGTATCACCGGCGTCGCATCCCGTTACGTCGTCCAGATCGGAGCGGTCGTGATGCTCGTCGTCGGGTTTATCGGCTACTTCGGCGCGTTCATCACGACGATTCCGGCACCGATCGTCGGCGCGCTGTACATCGCGATGTTCGGACAGATCGCCGCGGTCGGTCTCTCGAATTTGAAGTACGTCGACCTCGACTCCTCGCGCAACGTCTTCATTATCGGTATCGCCCTGTTCATGGGACTCGCGATTCCGGTGTACATGGGCAACATCGAAGCGGCCGCCGGGGCCGCCGATATGGGTGCAACCGACTACTTCCGTGAGGAAATTACGTCCAACGCCGCCGTTATTGGGCCAATCCTCGGTCAGCAGGTGATTTCTGATACGATCTTCGTCATCGGATCGACGACGATGGCGGTCGGTGGGATCATCGCGGTTCTCCTCGATAACACGATCCGCGGCACTCGAGAGGAACGCGGGCTCACGCAGTGGGACCAGCTTGCCGAAGGCGAAGACGAATTCGTCACCTACTTCGAGCAGATGCGTTCCGGTGACGAGCAAAAACCGGTCGATCAGGCGGACTAATCGACGCGGCTCGACGCGTTTTTTGCGAGTCGGGGGAAAATTTGATTAGGTGGCTTCACTCAGTGACTGACAATGCCGAGCAGACATGGACTCGACCTCGATCGCGGTGAACGGCTTCACTACAGAGGCGAGCTTCGAAAGGACGGGGAGGTCGGTGTCACCGAAAAACGTCTGCTCGTCAATGGAGACGACGGACTCACGAGTATCCCGTACACGAACGTCGACGAAGTCAACAACGAGGCGTTCAACTGGTTTCTCGCAATCATGAGCGCGGCGCTCGTTGCCTTCGGAGTCTACTCGATGACGTCGAATCCACTCCTCGGGGGCGGGTTTGCCGCGGTCGGGATCTGGAGCCTGTATCGAAGTTACCGCCACCGAAATCGCGTTCGGATACATACCCACAGTCAACCAAAGCCCGTGGAAATCTTTCCCGAGGACGTCGAGACGCTCTACGCGGAACTCGAGCCCGCAATCGAGGCGGTCCGCGAGGAACAAGAACGAGACCAGAAACGAGAGCAAGAACAGCGACGAGAACGGAACCAAGAGTAGCCGATTCTCCAAACGCTTTTTTCGATTCCGGGTGAGCTAGTGCCATGAGCGAGTACGACGATCTCATCTGGCGGGAGGAAGCGACGAACCGTGTCCGCTCCGTCCGCACGGAGTTCCTCGAGTCTCAAGCGACGATGTCCCGTCCGGTCGAGGATATCGCCGGTCACCACCTCGCCGAGGATCTCCTCGCATCCGCCGATCAGCCCGCCACCGATCGGGCGACGATGGACGGCTACGCGTACAATTCCGACGACGACGGACCGCTCGAGGTTGTTTCCGAAACGAGTTACCCGGAATCGGATCGCCCGGAGATCGAATCGGGGCAAGCGATCGAAATCGCGACGGGAGCACCCCTGCCCGAGCGAGCCGATACGGTCGTCAAACAGGAAGACGTCGACCTCGAGGGCGGACGATTCGACAAACCAACGCTCTCGGCGGGAACGTACGTCTACGAGCGCGGCTCGAACCTCTCGGCTGGCGATCGACTCTACTCGAGCGGGGATCAACTCTCCGCGATGGACGCGATTTTGCTCCGCGATATCGGTCGCGAAGCGGTCGACGTCGTCGAACCGTTCTCCGTCGGCGCGCTTGCGACCGGCACCGAGATCCACGAGGGCCGTCACACCGACCTCGACTCCCCGATGCTGTCTAACCTGATCCGCTCGTGGGGTCACGAGCCGATCTACGAGGGGTCGGTTCCCGACGAAGGAAACCGAGTCGAGATGCGGATCGAAGAACTCGCCCTCGAGCACGACGTGGTCGTCACCACGGGTGGGACGAGCGTCGGCGCGAAGGACTACGTCATCGACGCCCTCGAGAGCCTCGGGGACGTCGACTTTCACCGCGTCCGAATTCGTCCGGGGAAACCCATCGCCGTAGCCCGTCTGCCGGAGTACGATGCGCTCGCGGTTGCCATTCCGGGAAAGCCGATCGGCGCGTACGTCAGCGCCGCGTTCGTCGCCCGAGCGCTGTTCACCGGCGAGAAGGATGTCCCCACCGTCGAACACCGAATGACCCACGATATCGGTCTCGGCCCAGAAGGGTTCGAATATGTGATTCCGGTCACGCTCGAGGACGAAACAGCGACCCCGCTCGGTCACGTCGATTCCCCGCTCGCGGTGTACGAGGAGACGTTCGACCCGAGCGTGCTCTCCTCGAGTACGCGGGCGGCCGCGGCCGACGGATTCGTCCTGACGACGAGCGATATCGCGGCCGGCGAGAACGTGGCAGTGGTTCGAACGTCGGCGCTCGAGTGACGGCCCGTGGAGGCCAACGCTCGCTCGGGCAGGTCGCCGAATCTGATAGGAACCTTTTTCCCCGATCCGAACAGAGTGATACGACATCACATGACTGGCAGCGATCGCATTTTAGACGGCGTGAGAGTCCTCGATCTAACGACGTTCGTCACCGGCGGCTTCTGTTCGTTGATGCTCGCGAACCAGGGCGCGGAGGTCATCAAAGTCGAACGACCCGACATCGGCGACGACAACCGCCACTCCGGACCGCCGTTCGTCGACGGCGAATCGCCCTACTTCTGGTCGGTCAACTACGGAAAGAAGAGCGTCGAACTCGACTTGAGGTCCGATGCCGGCCGAGAGGCACTTTACGAACTCGCGAGCGAGGCCGACGTTTTCATCCAGAACTACCGTCCCGGCACCGCCGAGCGCTTGGACGTCGACGAGGACGCGATCCGATCGCACAACGACGACATCATCTACTGTGCGATTTCGGCGTTCGGCCAAACCGGTCCCTGGCGCGAACGACCCGGCTACGACTTGCTGATTCAGGGCATGAGTGGCATCATGAGCGTCACTGGAGAGCCCGACAGCAAACCCGTCAAAGTCGGGCTTCCGATGACCGACCTCATCACCGCGATGTGGGCCGCTTTCGGCGTCTCGAACGCGCTCTACCGACGCGAGCGAACCGGCGAGGGCGAGTACATCGATCTGGGCATGCTCGACGCCGCGCTCCCGTGGCTGACCAAACAGGCCGGCAAAGTCTTCGCCGACGAATCGCCCTCGCGAATGGGAACCAAAGATCCCGTCCTCGCGCCCTACCAGACGTTCGAGACCGCCGACGGCCACATCAACGTCGCCTGTCTGAACCAGAAGCTCTGGAAGGGGCTCTGTACGGCCCTCGAGCGGCCCGACCTCGTCGAGGACGAGCGCTTCGAGACGAACGCCGACCGCGTCGAACACATGGACGAACTCGAGGCGGAACTCGAGGAGACGTTCCGCGAACTGACCACCGACGAGTGGATGGTCCTCCTCGTGGAGGAAGCCGGTATTCCCGCGGGGCCGGTTCTCGAGGCCGAAGACGCCCTGTACAACGAACAGACCGATGCTCGCGACAGCGTCACGACGATCGAGGATCCCGAACGCGGCGAAATTCCGGTCATCGAGCATCCGCTCAAGTACGACCGCTCGAGTAGCGGGTTCGAGTCCCCGCCGCCGCAACTGGGCGAACACAACCGGGACGTGTTCGCGGCCCTCGGCTACAGCGAGGACGAACTGGACGACCTCGAAGCCCGCGGCGCGTTCGGCGGGGAGTGACAGCCCGGATGGACGTCTCCATCACCGGCGTCGGCATGACTCGCTTCGAAAGCGACGGCTCGGCCAACACGCTCGAACTCGCCGAACGAGTCGCCTGGGACGCCCTCGAAGATGCCGAGATCGGCCCCGGAGTCGTCGAATCGGTCCACGTCGGAAACATGGCCGCCGAGGCACTCGACAGTCGAACGGGCCTCGAGAACGCCGTCTGTGGTGCGCTCGGAATCGTTGGCGCGACGGCGGATCGAATCGAAAACACCAGCGCCAGCGGAGCGAGCGCACTCCTTCGTGCGGTCGATGCGATCCGCGCCGGTCGATCGCAGACGGCCCTCGTCGTCGGCGTCGAAACCATGTCGTCAGTCGACACCGACACTGCGACGGACGTAATCAGCAGTCTCACACACGATCGCGAGTACGTGCAGGGACTGACGCTGCCCTCGTTCGCCGGACTGGCGGCTGACGCGTACCTCGAGCGCTACGACGCCGACCGAGAGGCGCTCGCGACGGTCGCGGTCAAGAACCACCGAAACGCGGCCGCAAACCCGTACGCGCAGTTTCAAAAACGAATCACGATCGAGGACGCGCTCGAGTCGCCTCCGGTCGCCGAACCGCTCCGACTGTACGACTGCTGTCCGACCAGCGACGGCGCGGCCGCGGTGGTGCTCACCGCCGGAAGCGACGGCGCAGACGGCGAGATTCGGCTGTCCGCCATCGAAGGGGCGACCGGCTCCCACGCGGTCGCCGAGCGAGCCGACCCGCTCGAGATCGAGAGCGTTGCTCTCGCGGGCGAACGGGCGATGGCGAACGCGTCGATCACCCACGAGGACGTCGACGTGGCGTGCATCCACGACGCGTTCACGATCCTCGAACTACTCGAACTCGAAGAGTTGGGCTTTTACGACAACGGGGAAGCCTGGCGAGCGACGATGGACGGGCGCACCGATCTGGACGGGGAGTTGCCGGTCAACCCGGGCGGCGGGCTCAAAGCTCGAGGGCATCCCCTCGGCGCGACCGGCGTCTCGCAGGTGATCGAACTCGTCTGGCAACTTCGCGGCGAGGCTCCGGGCGAAGGCCGTCAACTCGACGACCCGACGGTCGGGCTGGCGATCAACGTCGCCGGGTTCGGCAACAATTCGATCTGTACGATCGTGAAACAAGCATGAGAAAGGAACCATGAACGAACACGGAGAACCGACGGTCGAGAACGAAGACGCCGATCGGGCGCTTCGATGCGAAAGCTGCTCGAGGAGTTGGTATTACACCCGCGCTCGCTGTCCCGACTGCGGATCGTCGTCGTTCGAGACGTACGGACTCGGCTCGGGACGGGTCTTCGCGACGACGACCGTGCACGCGACGCCGCCGGGCGTGAGAACGCCGAACCGACTCGGACTGGTTCGGTTCGACGACGACGTGAGCCTCATCGCGCAGTTACGGGATTCCGATATTTCGATCGGCGACTCTGTCGGCTTCGGCGAAATCGTCACGCTGCGGGACGGAGACGCGGCGAGTACCGGTCCGCAACTGGCAACCGAGTAACGGCCGCCGCTCGAGCGACGAACGCAGGTATCGGTTTGGGAGCAACGAAGTTGAAGACTACTCGGAACCAATATATTATACAGTAGTCGGCATATTTAGTGGCTAATTGCAGCTTTCGATAGAATTATCGAGAGGTCGAAAGCGCAGGTATCGATCGTTGAACTCTCTGTTGCAGAGGTTATTTTCTAGTATACGCTAATTTCGCCTAAAATACGACATACGATAGTTATTTAGCAGCAATATTCTTATTCAGCAATTACAAGCTATCCGATCCCGCGCCAAACTCGATAAACTCCGGACGCACCCCAGACCAGTAGAAGTTAACACACACTGACTAGATTCCAAATGCCTAATATTACAAACAGATACTATCTCCGATGCAGCCACTCGATTACCGCCCGTCTCTCAATCCGCCGTTTGAACTGACTCGGCGCGCTGTGTCGACGGAACGCCGAACCCGGTTAGCGTCATCGCGAACAGAACCAGCGGGGAGAGGATCCCGAACAGGTAGTACGGAGCGTACTCGAGCGTCGGAACGCCGGTGGCAGAGGCCATGAAGACTCCGCCCGCGTGCCACGGGATGAGCGCGCCCGTCGGCGTGCCCGCCGCCTCGACCGCTCGAGAGAGTTGGTCGCTGTCCAGATCGAACTCCTCGTAGAGATTCCGAAGCGTCATTCCCGGGAGAACGATGCTCATGTACTGCTGTGCGGTGAGCGCGTTGATGAGGATCGCGGAAACGCCCGTGCCGGCGATCAGGCTGCCCGAACTCCGCACTCCTTGTGAAAGTCGGTGGGCGAGGACAGCGAGGACTCCCGTTTTCTCGAGGAGGCCGCCGAGAGCGAGCGCCGCGACGACGACCGTGATCGTCCAGGCCGATCCGGTGAGGCCGCCGGTCTCGAGGAGTTCGTCGACGAGGTCCGAGCCAGTCGCGGGAACCGTTCCGGTCAGAAAGACCTCCCAGGCGGGGACGAATCCGGTCCCCTGGACGAGTATCGAGGTGAAGACGCCGGCGAAGACGCCGACCACGAGCGTCGGGAGCGCGGGATAGCCTCGAAGGGCGAAGCCGAACGTGATCACGAGCGGGAGAAAGACCAGTGGCGAAACGTCGTACGTTCCGGCGAGTGCGCGCTGGATCTCCGCGACTTCTTGGGCCGGAACGGCTCCGCTCGACTGCAGGCCGAGGAACGCGAAGGCGAGAACCGCGATTCCGAACGCGATCAGCGTGCCCGGTCGCATGCGATGGATGTGGTCGTACAGCGGCGTATTCGTCACGCCAGCGGCGAGGTTAGTCGTATCCGAGAGCGGCGATTGTTTGTCGCCAGCGTACGCTCCCGAGATTACCGCACCGACCGTCATCGCACCGGGAACGCCGAGGCCGGCGCCGATGCCGACGAACGCGACGCCGAGGGTTCCGACCGTCGTCCACGAGGAGCCGATCGCGAAGGCGACGACGGCGGCTAAGATTGTTGCAACAGGCAGGAACACGGCCGGTGACAGCAACTCGAGCCCGTAGTACATCATCGCGGGGATGGTTCCCGCGTCGACCCACGTCGCAATGAGTGCATAGATGGTGAAGATGATGAGCAGCGCCTGCAGGCCCATGAGGAGGCCGTTCGAGATGCCATCGTAGAGGTCGGACCACGAGTAGCCGAGGTACTGTCCGAACGCGCCGACGAAGACGATGCTCCAGAGCAACGGAACGTGCGGATCGAGACCGAGCACTGCGGAGCCGATACCGAGAAAGACGACGACCGCGAGAACCGGAAGGAGCGCGAGCCGAACCGACGGGCGCCGGTCCGGATCCAATTCGTCGATAGTCATCGGAGTGAAATCGAGTGCCATTGCCCCCGATATGTCCTCAGGGAATAAAAATAGATTGTTTAATTACCACTACGTATGTTTCCTGCTACCGATCGTCATGTTCCCGATGACCATACCGGCGAGCACGCTCGAGGAGTGTCGTCGAAGAGACGCCGTCTCGCCGACGAGACGTACGTCGAGCTACGAAAGACGCCGGCAACTCGAAAATCGATCGGATCCTTCCGGGAGCCTCGCGCCTGCTCTCGTCGGTCCAGTTCTTCCGACCTTGCCGCGACGGCTACCGACCGTCCGTTATCGCTTTTCGGGCTCGAAGAGGATCACCTGCTCGTCGGTAATGTCCTTGATTTCGTCCACGTCGACGTCCTCCTCGCGTTCGGTGTCGCCAGCACCGGTGAAATCGACGTACAAGTGATTGTCGTCGATTTCGGCGACGGTTCCGATCTCCTGTCCGCCGTCGGTGACGACCGCTTTTCCCACCACGTCGTCCGTGATTTCGACTGTCATGATGCGTAGACGGTCGAGGCCGAGGTGAATAGGCCTGTGGCCTGCGGTCGCTCGGTTATCAGTCGTCCAGGTACGTTCTCGGCGGGTAGTTATCCGTCTCCCCGATCGGTTCGGTGTCGGGGTCGGCTCCCCTCGAACGGACGCGGACGCTCGCGAGTTTGTAGTCCGGAATCCGGCTTATCGGATCGAGTTCCTCCTGCGTGAGTTCGTTGACCGCGCCGACCGCGAAGTGCATCGGAATGAAGACCTTCCCGGGCGCGGTTCGATCGGTCACCTTCGCACGGACGACGATAGACCCCCGTCTGGATTCGACCTCAACGTACTCGCCGTCCACGACGCCGATCTGTCCGGCAGTCTGCGGGTGAATCTCCGCGTAGCTCTCGCCGACGTGGCCCATCAGTCCCTCGCTCCGTCGAGTGAGCTGGCCGGTGTGCCAGTGATACAGCACCCGGCCCGAGGTGAGTGCGATAGGGAACTCCTCGCCGGGTAGCTCGGTCGGATCCCCCAGGTCGGCCGGGACGAACCGCGCCTTTCCGTCCTCGAAGTTGAACTCCTCCTCGTAAAGATAGGGCGTCCCCGGGTGCTCCTCGTCCGGGCAGGGCCACTGGAGTCCGTCGCCGTTCTCCTCTAATCGTTCATGGGTGATCCCGCCGTAGATCGGCGTCAGGTCGTTTATCTCGTCCATGATCTCGGTCGACGAGTCGTACTCCCAGTCGAACCCGAACCGTCGAGCGAGGTCCTGAAGGATCTTCCAGTCCGCTCGAGCCTCCCCGGGCGGTTCGACCGCCGGTCGAACCAGTTGGACGCGTCGCTCGGTGTTCGTGACGGTGCCGTACTTCTCGGTGAACGTCGCCGCCGGAAGGATCACGTCCGCGTACTCCGCGGTTTCGGTCACGAAGATGTCCTGAACCACGAGGAAATCGAGTTTCTGTAAACTCTCTCTGGCATTCGTCACGTCGGGTTCGGAGATCGCGGGATTCTCGCCGATCACGTACAGTCCGCGGACGTTCCCCTCGTCGACCTCGTCGAACACCTCCGTGACGCGAAGCCCGGGTTCGTCCGGCGGTCTGACGCCCCACGCTTCCTCGAACTCGTCGAGCACGTCGTCGTCGGTGACGTCCTGATAGCCGGGGAGGTTGTCGGGAATCGTACCCATGTCGCCGCCGCCACCCTGCACGTTGTTCTGTCCGCGAAACGGCGACAACCCCGAGTTGGGCTTGCCGACGTGACCGGTTACGAGCGCGAGGTCCGCGAGGGCGAGAACCGTCTGCGTTCCGTACGTGTGTTGGGAGATACCCATCGCCCAGCCGAAGACGCACGTCTCGGCCTCGGCGATGGTTTCGGCCGCGTTCTCGAGTTCCTCGGGCGAGACGTTCGTAAGCTCCTCGACCTTGTCGGGCGTAAACGCCTGCACTTTCTCCGCGACGTCCTCGAAACCCTTCGTTCGCTCCTCGATGAATTCCTCGTCGTGCAGATCGTTCTCGAGTATGTGGCGGATCATGCCGTTGATCCACGCGATGTCGTGGCCGCCCGCCGTTCGCGTGAACTGATCTGCGTGCTCGGCGAGTTCGATCTTCCGCGGTTCGAAGACGAACAGATCCGCACCGTCGCGAACGTTCTGTTTGAGCTTCGTCGCTAACACGGGATGGCTCTCGGTCGTGTTCGAGCCCGTGATGAGATAGCAGTCGGCGTTACCCACATCCTTGATCCGGTTCGACATCGCCCCGTAACCCATCGTCTGTTTCAACGCCGCGACTGTCGAGGAGTGACACAGCCGCGTGCAGTTGTCGATGTTCTTCGTCTCGAGCACCTGCCGGGCGAATTTCTGCATCAGGAAGTTCTCCTCGTTGGTCGCCTTCGACGAGGAAAAGACCGCGAGCGAGTCCTTGCCGTGGGTAGCGCGTGTCTCGGCCAGTTCCTCCGCGACCCGCGAGAGCGCCTCGTTCCACGACGCCTCCCGGAACTCGCCGTCCTCCTTGATCAGCGGCGTCTCGAGGCGTTCGTCGCTGTTGGCGAAGTCGTAGCCGAACTTGCCCTTGACGCAGGTCGAGTAGCCGTTCGCGGGCGTCGCGTCGGGGTCGGCCGGCCGCGTTCCGAGGATTTCACCGTCTTTGCCGTACAGATCGAACCGACAGCCGACCGCGCAGTAGCCGCAGGTCGTTTCGGCTTTGTTCACTCGGTCGAGTCGCCGGGAGCCGACCGCGCGGCCGATATCGAACAGCATCCCCTCGGGGAGCGAGTTCGCCGCGAAGAACTCGGCGGTGTGTTCCGTCTCCTGGAGAACCATGTCCGCCGTTTGGCGGGCCTTCTCGCTGGCCAGCGTTTTCGCGTTCTCGACTTGCTGTTTCGCCCGGGACATCATCTTCGCGACCCCCGATTTCTCGGCGACGTCCACGTCCGTCGGCACCCGTCCCGTGACCGCGCGGTTCGGCGACTCGCTCGTTTCGCTCGTTTCGGCCCGTGCTCCGCGGATCGTCTTCCCGATCGAGTTCTCCTGGTTGAAGCCGGGCAGTGGAAGCGTCGTCATCTCCGTCAGCCCCTCCTCGACGATCGCGCCCGTCGGACAAACCGTCGCGCAGTGGCCACAGGAGATGCAGTTCGAGTCGCCCATCGTTTCGGCTTCGCTCTGGAAGCCGATGCGGGTATCGGGACCGTTACCCTCCATTCGAAGCACGCCCGCGACCTGAACGTCGCTACAGGCTTCGACGCACCGATTACAGAGGATGCACTTGTTCCGATCGATCTGGATGAACGACGACGTCGAGTCGATCGGCTCGTACTGATCGCGTTCGTCGAACACGCCGTATCGCGGGTGCTCGACGCCCTGGTGAATCGAGGCTTCCTGAAGCTCGCACCAGCCGTTTTTCGAGCACGTCGTACACCGGAGGTTGTGGTTCGAAAGGACCAGATCGAGATTGACGTCGCGAGATTCCCTCGCATCGGCCGTGTCCGTCCGTACGGTCAGGCCGCCCTCCGCGGGAAAACTACACGACGGGACCAGGCCGTATTTGTCCGTCTCGACCATGCACGTTCGACACTCGCTTCGCGGCCCGATCTCGTAGCGCCCGTGATCGCCCGAGTCGCCCTCGTCCCCCCGTTCGTAGTAACAGAGGGCGGGAACGTCTTCGTGGGCGTCGGTTCCCTCGAGACCGTCGAGGACGGTCGCCCCCGGACGCATGGTACGTCGCTCGCCGTTGACGGTGATCTCGGTCTCGGTCGCCGTCACGTCGACGTTCGGATCGTTCGCGGTCCCCTTGTTGAAGTCCTCGGTCAGCGGCGTCTCCGGCTGGGGATCGTCGATGTTCGGGACCTGCGGTCGCGGATCTTTGTCGCTACTCATGGATCGGTGGTCATCATGGGTTCGTCGATTCGGGTCGTCGCGGTTCGGTTCGACGCTCGGTCTCCGCGCGTTCCTCGCAGAAGCCGGCCGGACAGTACCCCTCCGTGTGGGCGGTAAACTCGCTATCGAAGTGAGCGATCGCGGTCGTCACCGGACGCGAAGCGGTGCGACCGAAGTCACAGATCGACGACCGTCGCATCACTCGAGCGAGTTCTTCGATCATGCCCCGGTCGTAGTCGCCCTCGTAGATCTCCCGGAGAAGTTCGACGAGCTGCTTGGTCCCTTCGCGACCGGGCACGCAACGCCCGCAGTTTCCTTCGCGAGCGAACTTCGCACGCTTCCCGGCGACCGCGACCAGACATCGGTCGTGATTGAGTCGCTCGACGATTCCGTTCGTTCCCAGATTCGACGAGCGAAGCGATCCCGCACTCGGCGCGACGCGAAGGTCTCGAGTGATCCCGCCGAAGACGCCGCCGACGCAGGCGGCTTTGAACTGCCCGTCGCCGACGACTGCCTCGAACGCGGTTTCGAGCGAGCCGTCGGTCGGAAGCTCGACGGTAGCCGGTGATTCGACGTCGCCGGCGACCGTAAAGAGCCGCGTTCCGGGATCGATTTCGTCGGCGTTGTGCGGTTCGTCCGTCGCGACGAGCGCCCGAACCTGTGCGAGCGTCCGAGCCGTATGGATCGCCGTCGGTCGACCGAACAGGCCGTGCTCCGCGGGGCCCGGAGGGCGACGGCGCGCCTCGAGCCGGTCGCTGCCTTCGAGCGATTCGAGCGCCATCGTCATCTCGCCAGCCGTGTACTCGTCGGGGCCCGTCGCGACCTGTACGTTCACCTCGTCGACGGCGTCGTTCATCGCCCCCGCCGCCTGTTCGACGCGTTGGCGTGCGAGCGTGTCCGCTTCGTTGAGATAGACGACGATGTCGGGCGTGTCGAGAATCGACGCGACGAGGCGGGCACCATCCAAGACGTCGATCGGCACGCCTTCCAACAAGAGCGAGTCCAGTCGAGCGCTTTCGTCCGCCTCGTTCGCGTTGACGACGACGACCGGCTCGCCTGACGCCTCTCGAACCGTCGACCACGCGTCCGCGACCGGCTCGTCTGTACTTCCGTCGCCGCGTCCCCGTCCGCGGAGACCGAGCTCGGTGATTCGCTCGAGCGCGTCGTCGGGCTCGGTGCTGTCGGAGACAATTCCGGCACCGGGTTCGTAATCGGCGACGCTCACGGGGACGACCCAGCCACATCGAGCGAGGACCGTACGATCCCCGACCGCCAGTGGCCCCTCCTCGGGAAGCGGAAGGCTCGTCGTCTCGGAGTCGTGAGAGACGACGGCGTGAGCGCCGTCGGTCGGGGTGTCCCCCTCCTCGAGCGTTTCGACGAGCGGCTGAACGTCGTTTCGTTCGGTGGCGATGTGAAACGCCGTCGTTCCCTCGCGGGTTGCCAGTACGAGCGGTTCGAATCGGGGAACTCCGACCGGGCCGACCTCCACGACATCGGTCGTTTCGGCCGTCTCGCGTGCAGTCTCGAGTACCTCCTCCGGCCGAGAGTCTCTCGAGCTACTGATTCGGATCGCCGGCGATCGACCGACTACTCCGCTCCGAGTACGCATACCAACCCGCTCACTATGTACGTCTAAAAGCGTAGTGCAGTCGTTTGCTGGCTAATCCATTATTAGTGTAACTCGATTAAACGGTTACGAACGGCGCCGTGAATTCGGATTTTGCTCGGAACCGAGAACGAAGCTCGTTCGCCGCCGCGAGCACTCCGAGCAGACAAGCGCCGGCGAGCAGACAGCGACGGATCGGTCGTGGCGATTCAACCGTCGAGCGGTCCTCGAGAGCGGCCATGCGCGTACTTGCACCTCGAGAGCCATATAATCCGACCGACTGCCATCACTCGAGGGGGTCGCCAGGTCGACTAGCCGCCCCCAATGGGTACGGGAAATCCGTCTCGAATATCGGTTGAATACGGCAGTTGGCTCTCGGTTGAATACGGGTCAGTCAATCCGGCGACCACGCGAGAGTGCGTTTGTCCAGTTGATTTCCGAGAGTGGCCACTATCCACTGCCACTCTCCGATATTCAATATCTGTATATGGTCGATATGGTTATCGTAGACAGTTTTTTATAATTGATTCACCTGGTACCATATATGACCGCTGGACCGCCCATCGAGGAGATCCACTTCGAAAACGCACCGAACGTCGGTTCCGTTCCCGGACCGAACACCCGACAGTTACTCGAGAAACAACAGGAGATAGACAGCAGCGCCGTCGCCTACCCGAACGACATTCCCATCGCGTTCGAGGAGGGAAAGGGCGCGACGGTACGGGACGCGGACGGCAACACCTACATCGACATGTTCGCCGGAATCGGTGTACTCAACGTCGGCCACTCGAATCCCTACGTTCTCGAGGCCGTCCACGAGCAAGCGGACAAGTTCGTGCACACGGTCGACTTCCCGACCGAGGCTCGCCTCGAGTTGATCGAAAAACTCGACGAGATCGCACCCGAGGGATTGGCAGGGAACAACCGCGTCGTGTTCGGGGGCCCGACGGGCAGCGACGCAATCGAGGCCTCGATCAAACTCGCGAAGTACAACACCGGCGGTGACGGCCTCATCGCGTTCCGCGGAGCCTACCACGGCGCGACGACGGGCGCGATGAGTCTGACGTCGAACAAGAGCTTCAAAGAACACTACACGCCGCTGCTCTCGGACGTCGTCCACGCGCCGTATCCGGACCCGTTCCGGCAGGACAAAGCGCCACAAGAAGCCGTCGATCACGCCCTCGAGGAGGTCCAGGCCATCGTCGAGGATCCGTACGGCGGCCTGGCCAACCCTGCCGGCATCGTGGTCGAGCCGATTCAGGGAGAAGGAGGCATCGTGACGCCGCCGGAGGGGTTCCTGCAGGGATTGCGCGATATCGCGGACGATAACGACATCATCCTCGTGTTCGACGAGATCCAGAGCGGGCTCGGCCGCACCGGCGAGTGGTGGGCGAGCGACTGGGAGGGAGTCACGCCGGACGCGATGACCTCGGCGAAAGCCCTCGGCGGCGCGGGCTTTCCTCTCTCGGCGACGATGTACCACGAAGATCTCGATACGTGGGGGCCGGGCGACCACGCCGGCACCTATCGCGGTCACGTCGTCGGCATGCGAGCCGGGACCCGCGCGATCGAGTACATTCAGGAACACGAACTCCTCTCGCACGCCCGCGAACTCGGCGGGTACATTCAGGGTAGGCTCCAGGAAGCCGCAGACGGAAGCGACCGTCTCGCAGATATCCGCGGTCGCGGGCTGTTCATCGGTGCCGAGTTCGTCGACGAAACGGGTAATCCGGACGGCGACCTCGTCGACGACATCCAGCAGTACTGTTTCGAGCGCGGCGTGCTGGTCTGGACGGCCGGTCGCCACGGCAACGTGCTCCGTTTCCTCCCGCCGCTCGTGCTCACGCACGACCTCGCGGAGACGGCCCTCGACGTCGTCATCGAGGCGATCGAACAGACGACCAACACGAGTTGAACACGATCAACACGAACTGAACACGACCAGCACGAACGGAACACTGCCAACACACGAGCTAAGCACGAATGTCCGACATCGAACCCATCGAAACCGACGACGCACCGAGCAACGACAACCCCTACTCGCAGGGCATTCGCGACGATGGGACGCTCTACGTCTCCGGGTACGGGCCAGTCGATCCGGCGACGGACGAGGTCGTCGACGGCGATATCGCGGCACAGACCGACCAGGTCCTCGACAACATCGCCGCGGTCGTCGAGGAAGCCGGCGGGAGCGGTCTCGAGGATGTCGTCAAGGTGACAGTCTACCTGACGAACCTCGAGGATTACGACCGAGTCAACGACGCCTACGGTGCCAAGTTCGGTGAGACTCCCCCCGCCAGGGTCTGCATCGAAGCGTCCCGGCTCCCCGACGACGTTCGCGTCGAACTGGACGCGATCGCTTCGCTCGAGTAGCAGCCGAACACCGACTCCACGATTTCGTAATTGCGGACGATATTTCGAGCGAACGTCAAACTAGTTGACCGAATTATACACCGATCGTGATACTATCATATCCGATTATTGACTACGATTAAGTGTCCCCCCTCCGTTGTGCGGACTATGATGGAACACGACAGACGACACGAACTCACCGAGCTTCGCCGGGCGTTTCATCGCTTCCCCGAGCCCGGCTGGCGCGAGTTCCGGACCACCGCCAGGATCGTCGAGGAGATCGAGCGAATCGGCGTCGACGAACTCGCCGTCGGGCGGGACGCGCTCTCGTCGGAAGCGCGGATGGCGGTTCCCGACGACGAGGATATCGAGCCCTGGCTCGAGCGGGCACGCGAGGCGGGCGTTCGCGAAGAGATCCTCGAGCGAACCGCGGGCGGGCACACGGGTGTGGTCGCAGTCATCGAACAGGGCGCTTCCGACGTTGAAAAAGAGAGTGGGCGGCGTGACGAGAACGGTGCTGAGGGGCAGGGACCCTGTGTCGGGCTCCGCGTCGATATGGACGCCATCTCGCTCGAGGAGTCCGACGAGCCGGGTCATCGACCCGCGGACGAGGGGTTCCGGTCCGAGCACGACGGGTACATGCACGCCTGCGGCCACGACGGACACATCGCAATGGGACTCGGGACCCTCGAGGCGGTGAAAGAAAGCGACTTTTCTGGGACGTTCAAGGTGTTCTTCCAGCCGGCAGAAGAGATCTCCGGCGGAGGCCGAGCGATGGCACAAAGCGGATACCTCGACGATGTCGACTGTCTCTTCGCCGTTCACATCGGACACGACCATCCGACCGGAACGATCGTAGCGGGCGCCGAGAAACCGCTGGCGATGGCACATCTGACCGTGACCTTCGAAGGGGCGAGCGCACACGCGGGCAAAGCGCCGAACGACGGGGCGAACGCGATGCAAGCCGTCGCGAGCGCCGTCCAGAACGCCTACGCGATTCCGCGCCACAGCAACGGCATGACCCGGATCAACTTCGGTCGGATCGAAGGCGGCACCGCGAGCAACGTCATCGCCGAGGAGATCACCCTAGAGGGCGAAGTCCGCGGCGAGACGACGGCGCTGATGGAGTACACCAGAACAGAACTCGAGCGGGTGCTCTACGCCGCCGCGGAGATGCACGACTGCGACGTGACCCCGCGCGTCATAAGCGAGTCGCCCCGCGTCGATAGCGATCCGGCGCTTCGGGATCTCGTCGGCACCGTCGCGGGGAGGATCGACGATGTCGATTCGGTCGTGCCGACCGCCGAGTTCGGCGCGAGCGAGGACGCGACCTTCCTCATGGAGCACGTCACGGACAACGGCGGACTCGCCTCGTACGTCCTCATCGGAACGGACTCACCAACGAATCAACAGACGCCGACGTTCGACATCGACGACGAAAGCCTCGAGATCGGCGTGTCGGTGCTGACCGATGCCGTCGTCGAATGCTCGGAGCAAGGCCAGTAGGTTCTCTATCTTCTCACACCAGATATCGAACGAGGTGCTGGTTACTTCCTGTGATAGTTGCCAGCTCTCGAGCGGAGAGAGTCGCCACAACAGCGCCTTTCCCGGGAACAACAGTGCTGTTAACCCGATATCGAGTCCCGTTGCACTCCGTTTCCGCCGAACCTGTTCGTCAGGCATCACGTGTATCGGATCAGAAGCATTAATCCGCGGGCTACCCGTGTTCAGTGTATGAGTCAGGACGAGATGCCGGAGTCGCTTCGGACGGCAGCGGACGCGGATCGCCCTCGCGGTATCCTCACACCATCGGATCGCGACTTCTTGCTCGGCCGGAAGACGGACTACACCGACCACTCGAAGAAACAAAAACGAAATCGCATTCGGCGGCGGGTTCGAAACGCGGTGCTCGATTTCAGTATCCTCTTCGAATACATGGAAGAACGGGACCGGAACACGGTCTTCGACCCCGACGACGAGGAACGAGACGCCTACACGCAGGGAATAACGGACATGCTCGCGTTTTTGCACCTCGGAACGATGGGCTATCACACGCCGTTTAAAGACATGCTTTCGGAGGGAGTCGGCAAGGCCGAACAGCGACTCGCCGGATCGAACTACCGCATGGTCAACGTCGAGTTCAACGTCGATCCCGTCGGTCAGATCAACGTCGACGAAGTCGTCGAAAAGCTCGAGAACGAGGAGTTCGCCCAGCTCACCGACGAAGAACTACGGGCGTTCGTCCGGCTGCTGACGATGTCCGACGAATTCTCGCCCGACGAAACTCGAGAGGAGATCAAAGACCGCGTCGACGAGTACACCAAAAAGGTCAACGAGAGCGCCGAAACGCGCGACCAGAAACTCGAGGAACTGACGAACTGAGTTGGGATCCGCGATTTCTTTGCCGTCATTTTAGGGAGCGAGAACATGTCAACCGAACAGGTTGCGATAGGAGTCGGGCGTTTTTCCGATCGGACAATCGACTTCGGGGTTCCGCAATCGGTCGCCGAAAGGATGCCCAGACTCATGAACACCGAATATTCCATGTCGTCAGCCGCCAGTGTTAGATCCGGGTACCGTCCGGCGCCAGTACCGATGACTCGGCACTTTCGGTGAACAATTTGAAAATGAAGAACAGTTGAGTACAGACGAACGGTGGAAAAGAGCTCTTTATCGAATCTATAGCTAACTAGCACCGGTCGAATTACTCACACGACGGGGGGTACGGACACAGTCAATTTTGACAGTCCGAACGTTATCACACCCGTCTCCAAGAGAGATTACCCTCGCGTCGAACTCGACGCGTGATCTCTCCTACCCCTACCCTTTGAGACACCACGTGTGAATGGAGATTACACCGATCATTCTTACGCCGATCATTCACGTCCGGAATAATTCACGTACCCAGGGTGGAGAACCGACGCGGACCTATGGAATTCTCCCCTCGTTTCTCGAACACAACTAACGCGTTTTCCCAGATACTCGTCCACTCGAGTTGCGTTTCGACGAACACTACACGTTCGGTCAATTCAATCTGAGATTGACGACGCGTAGTTGGACGTTCTCCATAAACAAAATCTGTATATGCCAGTTACAAAAAGGAAATATTTATATCGTATACTAACAACAAGTTCGGTATGCCATCGCAAAGCATGGTGTTCGGTAGGTGGAGTCAGGAGTGGTGTCGGCAACCGGCACATTCCGCAACGGTATCGGTGGTGAGTACCGATGAGTGACGCCGACGGGGGGATGGTCGACCGGTTCTTCGAAGAACTCGATCCGATCGTCTTCGTGTTCGGGGCGTTGCTTTCGGTCGGCGTGATCGCCGCATTCTTCGTCAATCGAGATGCCGTTTCGACCGGAATCGAAGTCGTCCACGACGAGATGCTCAGCTACCTGAGCTGGGCGTTGTTGGTGATCGTGTTCTTGATCGTCATCTTCTTGCTCTTCTTAATCGTGGGGCCGTGGGGGAAGATCAAGTTCGGGGACGGCGATCCGGAGTACAGTTTCCTCTCGTTTTTCGCGATGTTGTACTCCGCCGGGTTCGCCGCGGGCGTCGTGTTCTGGGGGCCGACAGAGGCGCTATTTTACTACGACGATCCGAATCCGCTGTTCGGGGCCACCGGCGGCTCGAGCGAGGCGATTTCGCTCGCGGTGCAACAGACCCTGTTCCACTGGGCGTTGCCCCAATTAGCCGTCTTTACGATCATGGGAATCGCGATCGGTTACTTCGCGTACAACTACGAGAACGTCCCGCTCCGGGTTTCCTCGGCACTAACGCCTATCATCGGCGCCGACAACCTCGACGGTCCGGTGGCAAAAGTCATCGACATACTCGCGGTGTTTGCGACGATCGGCGGCGTCGCGACCTCGCTAGGGTTTATCGGAAGCCAGTTCGTTAGCGGACTGGACTACCAGTGGGGGATCAATCTGGGCGATATCGGCGTCCTCCTCGTGGTGACGACGATGACGATCCTGTTTACGATCTCGATGGTGCTCGGGATCGACAAGGGAATCCGTCGGCTGTCGAACTTCAACATGATCCTGTTCGTCGGACTCATGATAACGACGTTCATCGTAGGCCCGACCATGTTTCTCCTGTTGCTCGGCTCTCAGGCCGTCGGCGGGATGATCTCGGACTTTACGGCTATGAGTCTCTACACCGGTGCCGGCGAAGGAGGGACGGGGTGGGTCGAAGCCTGGACCGTCTTCTACTGGGCGTGGGCGCTCTCGTGGTCTCCGTTCGCAGGACTGTTCATCGCTCGCATCTCCAAGGGACGAACCGTTCGCGAGGTCGCGTTTACGGGAATCGTCGCGACGTCGGCGGCGACGATTCCGTGGTTCACCTTCGTCGGCGGAACCGCCGTGTGGGCCCAACACAACGGCATCGCCGACTTCGGCGAGGTTCTCGCGGGAGATGCCGGTGCGGAAGTCTCGGGCTTCATCCTGTTCGACGCACTACAGTTCTCGGTGAATCTGGGGATCGCCGAATTGACGTTGCCGGTCGGTTCGATCCTGATACTCGCGTTCATGGTCCTCGTAACCACGTTCTTCATCACGTCCGCCGACTCGTCGACGCTCGCCGTCTCGATGATGACGACCGGCGGGAAGGCGAGCCCCTCGAGCATCAACCGAGTCTTCTGGGGGATCGTTCTCGGACTGACTGCCGCGATTCTCATTATTCTCGGCGGCGAAGGTGGTGCTGATGCGTTACAGCAAGCCGTCGTCATCACCGGCGCACCGTTCGCGTTCGTCTGTTTCCTCGCCATGCTCTCGCTTATCAAGAACTTCAGCGAAAATCACGGTCGAGTCTTGCTTCAGGAAAAGACCGTATTGATCGGACCAAGTGAGGAGCAACCGGAAAGCGATCCGCCGGCGAGCGTCGATCCAGGTGACGACTAGCGGGCAACGGAATTCGACTTCACCGTTACAAAGACCGAATCGAAAATCGAGCGGAAGCCTCGAGAAACGCTTTGACCGCCGTCCGAACCGGTGAGACTGCCTATAACAAGTTTTAATGTATGTCATACACATATTCTGTGTATGGATAGGAGCACGGCGGAGCCCGACGTGGCCGCGTTTCCCGGGCCGAACGCTCGAGAGTGGGTCGAGTTTCACGGAGCCAACGCGGCGCCGAGCGAGTACTCTCACGAGTTCGTCTGGGATATCACCCGCGAGGCCGACGGCCCGTTCGTCACGGATGTCGACGGAAACGTTCTGCTGGATTTTACGTGTCACATCGGCGCAGCGCCGCTCGGATACAACAACGAAAAGATCCTCGGCAAACTCCGCGAGTTCGACCTCGTCGAGCCGATGAAAATCGCGGGCCAGGACATGTACTTCGGAGCAGGGCCGACCCCGGGCGAATCCGACGTTCCGGGCTCGAGTCACCTGATGGCGAAACTGGTCGACGTCTCGAGCCAGTACGGGATGGACACCGTTTTCCTCTCGAACTCCGGCGCGGAAGCGATGGAGAATTCGATGAAAATAACGCACGATTATCGCGCACCTGCGAAGTACGGCGTCGCGTTCGAGGGGAGTTTCCACGGACGAACCCTCGGCACGCTCTCGCTGACGAAATCCAAGGAGGTCTACACCCGACACTACCCCGAAATTAGCGGGATCGAGACGGTGCCGTTCTGTGCCGACCGCGGTTGTAGCGAGGAAACGTGCGACTGCGGATTCTTTACCGGAGCGGGTTCCCGGCTCCGAAACTCGCTTTCGCCCGAAGGAGGTCACATCAACCCGGACGAAATAGCCTTCCTTACCCTCGAGCCGATTCAGGGCGTCGGCGGCTACCGCTTCCCGAGCGAGGAGTTCATGCGCGAGGTCGCGGATGTCACCGACGAGTACGATATTCCGCTCGTCGTCGACGAGATTCAGTCCGGCGTCGGTCGGACCGGCGAGATCTGGGCCTCGGACCACTATCCGATCGAACCCGATGTCATCGCTAGCGCGAAGGCGCTTCGCGTCGGCGCGACCATCTCGCGGTCGGAGATTTTCCCCGAGGAGAAGAACCGACTCGGATCGACGTTCGGCGGCGGCGACCTGCTCGGGTCGATGATGGGCGCGTTCACCCTCGAGGCCATCGAGGAGTACGACCTGCTCGCGAACGCTACAACGCGCGGCGAGCACGCCAAAGAACTGCTTCGTGACGACGCGCCGGACTACGTCGAAGACGTGCGCGGCAAAGGGCTGATGCTCGCCGTCGAATTCGATACGGCCGATCGGCGGAACGCTGTGGTGAAGGAGTCGCTCGAGCGCGGGTTGCTGACGCTCGGCTGCGGCAAGAAGACGATCCGACTGCTCCCGCCGCTGGACTCGAGCGAACGCGAAATCGCGCTCGGTGTAGGGATTTTCCTCGAGGCGATCGACTCGGTCGGAACGAGTCCGAGAGCGGCCTAACGGTCTCTTGCGATGTGTACGTCTTGCGATGTGTACCGTCGCGGATTACTTGGAATCGTGTCCAGTTCGCACGCAAGGTTGCAATGAGTAAGCGAAACCCACAAATACGACAGTAGGTGCGATCTCCAGCGCATTCCCAATTTGCGGGGAACGGCTGTAATTTTTATACTCAATCGCCTCCAGTATCCGAATACCCGTGGGCAACAGACCTTGCCCTCCACTCCACCCATCCCCACTCAGCCTTCATCTCCACCACTCTCGTCCCATAGGCATCCCCCGGGCATCCCACGGGCTTTCACAAAACAATAGCGTGCGGATTCGCTATTCGGGTCCCTCTATCGGGAGACGGTCGTCCGTAACACGGTCGAGGGACTTGTCCGAGGAGATGATGGCGTTTTCATCCGCGTACGCGACGTTATACGCATCAAAGGCAGTAAGGTCATCTTGCTCCATGTAGTCTGCCGCCTGGAACAGAACGTCTTCGTCCTCCGGAACCGACGCGATTTCGAGTGCGTACGTAAGCGCCTCCATCCGATCGAACTCGAATCGGTTGGAAATCATCAGAATTCGAGCAACGTTGCGCGTGAGGTATAGATTCGGCCCTCGTTCTCGAGAGCGATCTGGGCCGCTCGATCCTGCAGCCAATCGTCGTCCGTTACTAGGCGATGAATCGCTTCGGGGTCAAGTGGTTCGAGAATCGAAGATTTCCGAACGACTTCGAGGCATTCTCCCGTATCGTTTGATAAAGCGGTCCGTGTCAGCGTAGATCATCGCAGATTTTTAGACAACCTGTCTAACTCATCTTCTCGAGCGGCCTCGCGGGACTCTCGTTTAATCTCTGCGATCGATTTATCGTCGAACGCGTCGCCGACGGCATCGCGGAGTCCTTCAACCGGGTCGTCGTTGAGCGGAATCAATTCGACCCGGTCTTCGCGTTCGACGACACGATATCGGTCGCCGTGTTTCTCACGGGTCTCGTGAGGAATAACGATCCGGCCTCGATCGTCGGCCTCAGCTGTTTTGCTCATCGTAGTCCCCATTACAACGGGAATGACGAAAAAATGTTCCCACGAGAGATGGTTTGTTCCCCAGCCTGCCCGATCGGAAGAGACCGAATTTCTCAGCCACCGGTGCACGGTATGTCAGGAGCAGGACACCAATTCAACCCAAAACAACGGGCTGACAACAGTCGCTTCTTTCGCTCTCCCGTACAGAGGCGGGTGACTCCTCGGAATAGAGTTCGATCGTTCGGAGCGAATCAGCCCGCGGACGGTTCATCGAGGCTCGAGCACCGAAATTCCGTCCAGTTGCTCGAGCGCCTCGAGAACGCCCGACAGATGCTCGGGACCGCTTCCTTCGAGTCCGATCGTTACCGGAACGCGATTTGGCCGATCGACGGGGCGACGACGAGCGCGCTCGAAAACGTCGAGTTCGGCTCCAAGGTCCTCGACCGTCTCGAGCACCTCGCCGAGTGCTGCGGGCCAGCCGTCGACGGCCAGCCTAGCTTCGGTATAGCGCTCGAGTTTTCCCAATCCGGTTCGGGTCAGTTCCGCGTGCTCGGTGAGATTCACGTTGCCGCCGGAAACGACGACGCCAACGTGTTGACCCTCGAGGCCGAGGGCGTTCGAATCCGAGAGCGCGGCGGCCAGCGGCGCGGCTCCGGCACTCTCGACGACGGTTTTGGCGCGTTCGGCGAGCAGCGTTACGGCGACGGCCATCTCGTCGTCGCTAACGGCGACCACGTCGTCGACGACGTTGCGGGCGACCGCGAAGGTCGTCTCGAGCATCCGAGTGTCGGCGATGCCTTCGGCGACGGTATCGACGGATTCGAGTTCGTGAATTCGATCGCTCTCGAGCGACGGCTTCGCGTGGAGAGCGCCCTCGGGCTGGACGCCCACGACGCGGATATTCGGATCCGCGGCTTTCAGCACGGTTCCGATGCCGGAAATCAGACCGCCGCCGCCGATCGCGACGAGCGCGGTGTCGAGTTCCGGATACTGTTCTCGCAACTCGAGCCCGATCGTCCCTTGGCCGGCGATGATCGCCTCGTCGTCGAAGGGGTGAACGAACGTCTCTCCCGTTTCTTCGGCTCGCTCGAGCGCGTGCTCGTAGGATCGTTCGTAGATCTCTCCCGCCACGATGACCTCGGCACCGTAGCCGCGGGTCGCCTCGATCTTCGCGGCGGGCGTGACCTCCGGAACGACGATCGTGGTGTCGATACCGAGCACGTCGCCAGCCAGCGCCACCCCCTGTGCGTGGTTGCCCGCACTCGAGGCGATGACTCCCGCGTCGCGTTCCACATCAGAAAGCTGCGCCATCGTGTTGTACGCGCCGCGGATTTTGAACGAACCCGTTCGCTGGGTGTTCTCGAGTTTGAGCCCGACCGATTCGGCACCGCTCATCTCGGCGAACGTCCGAGACGTATCGAGCGGCGTGCGGTGGACGACGCCATCGATGCGTTCTCCGGCGGCTTCGACGTCCTCGAGCGTGACGAGATCCTCGTTCATCTCTCGCCCTCCGAATGCTGGGCGGCTCGTTCCTCCGACCGCGAGACGGCACGTTCTGCCGACCGCGGGCTGGGACGTTCGTCCGACCGTGGGACGGGATGTCGGCGTTCGAGTTCTCGGATCGTCTCGACGAGCACCGAAACGCCGTGCTCGAGGCTCGCCTCGTCGACGTCGAACGTCGGCGTGTGGTGGCTCGTCGGATGATCGGTACCGACGATCAGGTACGACGCGAGACCGCCGTCTTCCTGTACGCGTTCCATCAGAAACGTGGCGTCCTCGCTCGCCCCGAAATCGGCGGTGGGAACGACGTCGTCGATCCCCTCGACGGAACCCGCGACGGTCGCGATGACGTCGACGAGCGCCGAATCGCTGTCCGCCCGCGGCGACTCGCTGATCACGTCCACGTCGGCCCGGCAGCCGTGCATCGTGGCTGCGGACCGCATCACCCGATCGAGTTTGGCTTTCGCGTACTCCATCAGCTCCGTCGTTTCACCCCGCGCTTCGGCCTCGAGGTGGGCGCGTTCGGCGATGACGTTGCTCGCGGTTCCAGCCTCGGCACGACCGATGTTTACCCGGGTCATCCCGCCGCTGTGTCGGGGAATGCCGTAGGTGTTCTCGATTGCCGTTCCCATGGCCTGCATCGCGTTGTCGCCCTCCTGCGGGGCCTTTCCCGCGTGGGCGGACGTTCCTTCGATCGTCACATCGACGTGACACATCGCGAGCGGTTTCTCGATGCCCGCGATGACCTGTCCCGTCGGGTGGTCAAGACCCACGTGGATCGCGAGCAGATAATCCAAATCGTCGGCGAAGGGGCTCTTCGCCATCGGATAACCGCCGCCGCTTACCTCCTCCGCAGGCTGGAAAAAGACCACCAGTCGACCCGAGAAATCGCTCTCTTTGATGGCTTCGAGAACGGCCAACCCCCAAGTCATGTGTACGTCGTGCCCGCAGGCGTGCATCGTCCCTTCGATTTCCGAGCGGAAGCCCTCCGCGTCCGGCACGTGGTCGTCGCCAGCAGCTTCCTCGACGAACAGGCCGTCGATGTCGACGCGGAGACCGATTCGGGGACCGTCGCCGCGTTCGAGGACCGCAACGGCCCCCGTGTTTCCGCCGGCCATTCGCTCGAGCAGTTCCGGGTCGGCACCACGTTCGTGCGCCTGCCGATCCCAGGACGCGAGTTCCTCATCGTCGGGAACGGCCATTCGGTCGCCCGAATCGTAGGCGTCCGGCCCGACGGCGAGTTCGTCGACGCCGATCGTTCTGATCTCCTCGACGAGTTGCGCGGTCGTGTAGAACTCCCGCCACGCTGGTTCCGGATGTCGGTGGAGACTTCGGCGGAGCGTGACGAGGCGATCCCGAACCGGTTCGTTCATGAGACTAGCTGACGCGCCCCACTAACTTAATAATACACAATTCTCGTTAACGCCGGTTACACATAAAGGATAAGAGCGTTCGTGACAATCCTCGCTTACGCGTCATGCGGGCGCAAAAGAGATCGATATGAGCACGAACCCAGACGTCGTCGTCCTCCGCGAAGGGACGGAAGGCCTGTCGATGGAATCGTACGCCGAGACACTGCGCGAGCACTTGACGAACCACACCGTCGAACTCGCACGGACGCCGGAAGCGGAGCGCGAGCTCGTCCCGCAAGCGCGGGTCGTGACCGGAATCACGATCGACGAAGGCCTCCTCGAGCGCGCCGATCGGCTCGAACTCTTTGCGTGTACCTTCGCCGGCACCGAACACGTACCGGTCGATGCGCTCGCCGAGCACGGCGTGGCCGTGACGAACGCCGGCGGGATTCACGCCCCCGGTATCGCCGAACAGGCGATCGGGAACATGCTCGTCTTCGCACGAAACCTCCACGAAGGGTGGCGTCGCAAGGCGAACAACGAGTGGCGTCACTTCCAGTCTCACGAGTTCACCGACAGCACCGTCACGGTCGTCGGCCTCGGCTCGATCGGTCAAGAAATCGTCCAGCGACTCGAGGGCTTCGGCGTCGAGACGATCGGTATCCGGTACACGCCCTCGAAGGGCGGGCCGACCGACGAGGTGCTCAGCTTCGACGAAGAAGACGTCCACGAGGCGTTCTCACGGAGCGAGTACGTCGTCCTTGCGTGTCCGCTGAACGATCTGACGCGCAACCTCGTCGACGAGGACGCGCTGGCGACCCTGCCGCCGGACGCGGTGGTCGTCAACGCCGCCCGCGGGGGCATCGTCGACACCGACGCCCTCGTCTCCGCGCTCCAGTTCAACGGCATCCGCGGCGCTGCACTCGACGTCACCGACCCCGAGCCGTTGCCCAACGACCACGAACTCTGGGACCTCGAGAACTGTCTGCTCACCCCACACACCGGCGGTCACACGCCGAAACACTGGGATCGGCTGGCGGACATCGTCGCGCACAACGTCGACGCACTCGAGTCGGGCGATAATTTGGAAAACGCGGTGTCGCAACCGGCCCCGCGGTGAGAGGCCGTACTGGCTGGAGATGGATACATAATACACGATTCAGAATACGGACCATACGAGAGTACATTTATACGTATCGCGGCCGTTTCTGTCACTAACAGGATCGCCCCATGCCAATCAGCATCGACGAATTCGATCAGTTTGATTCGCCACAACGCCACGAAACGAACGCTGAACGAGTCGTTCGGTTTCTCGTTACGAACCGAGAGCAAGCGTTCAAGGCGAGCGAAATCGCCGACGAAACCGGCATCAACGAGAACTCGATTCAACCGGTTCTCAATCGGCTCCGATCGCGCGAACTCGTCCGGCACAAGGAGCCGTATTGGGCGATCGGCGACCTCGAGCGGGTTCGTGATGCGTTCGTGTTTCAGTCGACGAGTCAGTTTCTCGACGAACGGTTGGGCGCAGAAGACCGTCAAGAGTGGCTCGACGCCGCGAAAAATTCCGGCGCCGAGGACGACGAGTGACCGATTCACGGCCGTCGTCCGACTGCCTCGAACGGGGACACGTTGTCCTCGCGCCGGACCCTTTCAAAGAAACCGACGAGGCGACGAGACCCTGGGTAGTCGTTAATAATGAAACACACCCGTTCGACGGGGAACAATACGTCGTAATGGGATTAACAACACGAACGTGGTACCAGAGACGTGTTCCACTGAGCGATGCCGACTTTCGGCATCGTGAAGCACCGAGCGATAGTTCGATCGTTCCACACGCTGTTGCGTCGCTTCAACCCAATCTGGTAACCGACTACGTCTGCCGGATTCGTGCCGAGCCGCTCGAGGATGCGATCGAGATGCTTCTCGAATATCTGCAACAGCCCTAGAAGAAGCTAAAGAGCGGTACGATTCTGGAGCCGAGACAGTCGGGCGTAACCTACGTCGTGAACAGCTCCCGCGGGAACTCCGCGAGCGTCTCCGCGCCGTCGCCGGTGACGTGAAACGTTTCGCTGATCTCGACGCCGACTTCGTTCGTCCAGATGCCGGGGATCATGTGGAAGGTCATGTCCTCCTCGAGGACCGTTTCGTCGCCCGGCCGAATGCTCGCCGTGTGCTCGCCCCAGTCCGGCGGATACCCCAGCCCCATCGAGTACCCGATCCGGTCTTCCTTTTCGATGTCGTACTTCGCGATGGTTTCTCGCCAGGCCTTCTCGACGGATTCGCAGGTGACGCCGGGCTCGGCGGCGTCGAGCGCGGCCTCGAGGCCCTCGACGACGATCGCTGCGGTGTCCTCGAGGATCTCGGGTGGCTCCCCGACGAACGTCGTCCGCGCCAGCGGGGAGTGATACCGGTGGCGACAGCCCGAGAGTTCGATGATCACCGGGTCGCCCTGTTCGAATGGTCTGTCCGTCCACGTTAGATGCGGCGTCCCGGTGTGGTCCCCCGACGGCATCAGCGGAACGATAGACGGGTAATCCCCACCGAACGTATCGGTGCCAGTGATCAGCGCTTCCGAGATCGCAGCCGCCGCTTCGTACTCCGGGACGCCCTCTTCGATGGTCTCGAGACCTGCTTTCATGGCCGCCTCCGAAATTCTCGCGGCTTCGCGCATGTACTCGAGTTCCTGTTCGGATTTTTTGACCCGAACCCAGTTGACGAGCAGCGTGTGGTCCTCGAACTCGACTTCCGGGAGGTTCTCCTGCAGACGCGTGTAGGATTTCGCGGTGAAGTAGGAGGCGTCCATCTCGAGACCAATATTGCCGTTGTCGACATCCAGGTCCTCGAGGACACCCGCGACGTAGTCCATCGGATGCAGATCGTACGGCGAGTGAACGTGGTCGTCGCTGTAGGAGCGAATGCTCGGCTCGGAGAGCCAGGCCGTCGCCCGCGCGCCGTTAGCGTCCATCTCGCGACCGACCCAGACAGGTTCGTCGTCGGGGTCGGACGTGACGATGACGGCCTGATGGACGTAAAACGACCAGCCGTCGTACCCCGTCAGGTAGTTCATGTTCGCCGGGTCGGAGACGACGATGGCGTCGAGGTTCTCCTCGCGCAACCGCGCTTTCGTCCGACTCACTCGACGCTCGTACTCGGCCTCGGTAAAAACATCTCGTGACATGATAACAGGGACTCTAGTGAGAGAATCGATCAGGAGGATTAAAAGTTTTTCGTGTATGCCGATAACAAATAGTGTGTATATCTCCCCATCCGCGATAAGGAGCGGTGCACACTCCAATGGAATCCTATACGAGAAACGTCCACCAGTGACTGCCAGTCAATTTGCTCCGGGACCGTCTAATCTTCACCAACGAAAATATGGCAAGGATTGCGTTAGGTCGACGTACGGAAGAGGTACATGGTAATCGGCCCGAAAACGACCACGAGCGCGACGGACATCGCGAGCACCACGCCGATTTCACCGGCCGTGGCGCTTCCGTGCATCAGCCCGCGCATCGCCGTGACGAGGTGACTAACCGGGTTGATCTCAACGAACGCCTCAAGCCATCCGGGCATCGTTTCGGGGTCGACAAACACGTTGCTGACGAACGTGAGCGGAAACAGGATCATCATGCTCACGCCCATGAGCGACTCGGGCGAGCGCATGACGAACCCGAGTGCGGTCCAGATCCACGACAGGCTAAAGGAAAACACTAACAGGAGCGCCACCGCCGACAGCACTCCGACTACCCCGCCTTCCGGCCGGAATCCGAGTATCAGGCCAAGGACTATCACCAGCGTCGACGCGATCGTGTACCTAACCGCGTCGCCGAGCAGCGCACCGACGATGACCGAGGGCTGCCAGATCGGTAACGTCCGGAAGCGATCGAAGACGCCCTTGTCGATGTCGTTGTTCAGCGTGACCCCCGTGTAGATCGTGATGAACACGACCGTCATCGCGAGGATACCCGGCAGGAGATCCTGCAGGTACGCGCCCGTCGAACCAGCGAGTGCCCCGCCGAACAGGTACGTGAACATCAACAGGAACATGATCGGGAAGACGGTCACGTCGAACAGCTGCTCCGGGACGTGTTTGATCTTCAGCAACGCCCGCCAACCGAACGTGAGCGACGACGAGATGGCGTTCGGACTCTCCGGTCGGTCCCCGGTCGCCACCGCTGACTGTAGCATTTCGACGTCCGCCTCGTCGGGCTCGCTCGAGACCGTCACCGCGAATCACCTCCCGTACTCGATTCGTCGGTAGCCGGTCGATCGGTGAGCGCGAGGAAGACCTCGTCGAGACTCGGCTGTCCGAGCGCGAAGTCGGTGACCTCGATCCCGGATCGAGAGAGTACCGCGAACGCGTTCGCGGCGTTTTCGGCGTCAGAAATTCGCGCCGATAATGCCGCCGGATCGGACTCGAGTTCGACGGGTTCCTCGAGTATCTCAGCTAGCAGCCGTTCGGCATCAACTCGGCGTTCTGGATCGCGCAATCGGACGTTCAATACTCCAGAGCCGATCGAAGATTTGAGTTCGCTCGGAGTGCCCTCGGCGATGATCTTTCCGTCATCGATGACGGCGATCCGATCCGCCAAATAATCGGCCTCGTCGAGGTACTGCGTGGTCAGGAGGACCGTCGTCCCGTTGTTGACGAGCGCTCGGATGATGTCCCAAACCTGATTTCGGTTTCGCGGATCGAGGCCGGTCGTCGGTTCGTCAAGGAACAGTAAATCCGGCGTGACGACGATGCTCGCCGCGATGTCGAGGCGGCGTCGCATGCCGCCCGAGTACGTCTTCACCTGGCGCGTCGCCGCATCGGTTAGTCCGAAAGCGTCGATCAGTTCAGCGGTTCGATCCTTGGCTCGTGACCTCGAGTAACCCAACAACCGAGCCAGCAAGCGGAGGTTCTCGTTTCCGGTGAGATCCTCGTCAACCGACGCGAACTGGCCGGTCAGACTCACGCTGGATCGCACCGCGTCACTATCGCGGACGACGTCTTTTCCGAGTACCTGGGCCGTTCCTTCGTCAGGCTGTAACAGCGTCGCAAGCATCCGAATCGTAGTCGTTTTACCCGCACCGTTCGGTCCGAGAAGGCCGTAGATACCTCCCGCAGGAACTGCAAGATCAATTCCGTCGACGGCTTTCGTCTCGCCGAAGTGTTTAACGAGTCCGCTGGTTTCGATCGCGAGAACCCCGCTATCGGCGGACCGTTCGCTCTCCGCCGTCGAATCGATACCCTCCTCGAGCGACCGAACTCGAGTCCGATCGGTCTCAGTCACTGTGGGTGACTGGTGGGACTGACTCGGCTCCACAGAGGTCTCCTCTACAGGTGCTGGCGATTCCGAAATATCAGGGCGACTTGCGCCCGATTCGGGTTCGGTCATTTACTCACCGCCAGTTCACTACCGTCGCATCGTGGGGAATCACGAGTGGACCAACGCATTACACCACGAGTGGAGTTACGCATTACACCACGAGTGGAGTTACGCATTACAGCAGTCTCAGTTTGGGGATGGGTGATCATCACGTTCTCCTCACTAAGTGGACGCTTCCGGAGTGTATGAACCTGCGCCATGAGTACTGTGAAAGTAGTCACTCGAGGTGCTGAGAGAGCCGGTATGTGGTGATACGAAGTGTGTCGAATCAGTTTCAATCACCCCTTAGCTGCCAACGCTAATTCGACGAATACGACGGTGATCGACAGCGTACGTAACTCGAACAGTATCACTCGTTCGACGATCCGACTACTAGTTGTTCAACGTCCGAATTTATTAGCCGACCGAAACAGAACGACTCCTTCTCCCATTATTCGTCGATCAGTCTCCCATTATTCGCCAACCAGTATCGCTTTTATCGAACGTCGCCCGATGAAGTATTCGAAGAAGAACAGACGAATGTCAACCGATTACGGCTGTCGGTAACCGTTTTCACGCCGTTTGTGGTTCGAATTTCTCGATACTCTCGGGTGATGTTTGGAGCAAATTATCTCAACTCGATAGCTGAATGAAATTTGTATTATAGTTACACAAAGCAACCACGTGATTGAAATCGTCTGAAATTATCTTTTTCCACACCATTGTGTCCGCTGTTCGAGTTTGCAATTTCGCTCCTCGGTGTTTGTCACCGGAGAAAAAAGAACACAGGGCAACGGCACTGCTTTGGCAGTGCGGAGAAGAACCCCTTGGTTTCGAGAGATAAACTGTCGGAGCGATGCTGAATATCAGGGGAGACGTTATGGAGAAGGTCAGTACAGACGGGACACCGAGACAAATCGTACCGTGGAATCGACGCACTGACCGATGAATTACTCCGGACACAATGGTGTTCTGTCGAAATATTAGTGGAGAAAGAGTGGATTCAGCGAACCCTAATCACTACGTAGCGGCCGAATCATTGAAATTCCAACAACGATGTGTCCCCGCTCGGCGAATTTCCGTCAGCGAGATATTGTTGCACAGAATCGTGAATACCGACCTCCTCGAGAACGTCATCGAGCGCTGAAAGAATCAGCTCGATATCCATATCGAGCGTGTACTCCCGATACGTTCCACCTCTTCGACCTTCGTTACGCTCGGTGACGGAGACCAGACCGAGCATAGCGAGCTCCGAGAGGTGATCTCGCATTCGGCGCGGAACGAGAGGGTCTCGTCCCGCCCGCTGTGCAAAGTTCGTGTACCGTGGACGGACGTCACGCGATCGAATCGGCGTTTCATCTTGAAGGTGTAACGTGAGAAGGGAGTACAACACGAGATGTCCGTGCTGGGTCAGACCGTTAATTCCTTCCTCAATACGACCTCGTTCCAAGTCGTGGCGACCTGCCTCGACGTGTTCTTCGGTGATGATGATCTCGGTTGCTTGTTCCTGAGTTACCTCTTCTTCACGAGCCAGATCCCCTGCTTTCATGAGGAGATCGATCGACTGGCGAGCATCACCGGCATCCTTTGCTCCGTACGCAGCACAAAGAGGAATTACCGCGTCGTCGATGACGCCATCGTGGAACGCAACTTGTGCGCGCTGTTCGAGAATTTTCTGGAGATCTCCCGCATCGTACGCTGGGAAATGGATTTCCTGTTCACAGAGTGAACTTTTCACCTTCGGAGATAGATCGTCTCGGAACGAAAAGTCATTCGAGATTCCGATGATACCGATCTTTGCCTCGGTAAGGTTATTGTTGGCACGTGCTCGAGGAAGCTGGTAGAGAATAGAATCATCTTCGACGTGGTCGACTTCGTCGAGAACGATCAAATTGGTCCCACCGAGCGAATCGAGATCGTCCCACAACATTTCGTACACGGTCGCTCGTGGATAACCGGTTGTACTGATTTGATTCGTTTCTTCGCGGAGTTCGTTGACGAGTCGCGTTGCGATTTGATATGACGAAGTCAAGCCGTCACAGTTGAGAAACGTCAGGTTGAGATCGATGTCGTCGTACTGGCTCGCATCTTCCTCGAGGTGTGAAAGGAGGTATCTCGTCGCAGCCGTTTTTCCAACGCCGGTTTTCCCGTAGAGAAAAACGTTGTTCGGTTGTTCGCCGTTGATCACCGGCTGGAGTGATGCTTGGTACATCTGAATCTCTTCGTCACGTCCGACCAACTCTTCAGGTTGATAATCTTCGCGAAGCGCGTCGCGGTTTTTGTAGATCTCTGTGTCGCGTTCGAATAGACCCATTCGTGTTCTTAGCACAATCGTTATCGTGAATGGTTATAAAACCACCGCGTCCGGAGTGTCCGCTGTTCTATAGCACATATAAAGAACGGGGAAACACACCCCCTCCATTGTGTCCGCTGTAATGTGAATTAGGAGATGGGGTGGGAAAACGAGACTTCTTAGATGGAAAGTTTTATGCTACAACACAATAAGCTAGTCCGTAGTAGACCTTGTTTGTTGAATACAGGGGCTGGTGGGTATAGATCATCCCTTCTCCATCTGAAACTTACCCACCTCCTTTTGGCCATCCATCCACTGCCGGTAGAACAGCGGACAAAGTGGGGTGAGGGTGTGATCTCTTCTGGAATCGTATCCGGAGTTTCCTCAGTCGTATCTGTGACCACTTGCTGAAGAAAGTAATTGGCATCCATTGACGCTTTACCGATCTATCTTCACCGAGATGATCATCACCGATTTCGATCTATATTGTTCACTCACTGGAAGAGAACTACTTAATTCGGTATGATCAAAGAAATCCCTATTCGCTATCGACTTCACATTCACTATCAACTTCACATTCACTACAACTTTACATTCACTATCGAGTTTACTGGGTATTGGCTGTATCGTTGGTCTACAAATATCTACAACACGATAATCAGGGATGGACTCTCTTGACATTGTTTCGTCTTTCGGTTTGGACACCATCGTGTCCGCTGTTCTATCGATAGCGAATCACGGGAACGGCGGACACGGTGGTGTGGGCGTATTCGATTCTATCGATTAATTGTATAACTCTTGCTCTGTTATTCGCCTCACCTATTGCTATTCGAACACCACCATGTCCGCTGTTACATTTAATCGAGTGACACCACATTGTCCGCTGTTCGTCTTCGAAAGTGGCTACCCAATAACAGCGGACACGGTGGTGTCTGACGCCTTCTCGTCTTGATAATCAGCAGACTAAAAATGGGTTGCAATTTCGACGGACAGCGACGCTTTCGATCTGGTTTAGTAGCATTGACTCGAGGCGTCTGAAACTCAAGCAAGCTAATTACTGCAAAGACCTTATGAATCTCTCTGTATTAATTCCTCCACCATGGGAAATGAATCTAAAGAAGCTGTACGATACGGAATTAGCGGTACATACGGGTGGCCAATCGGTGGCATTCTTGGAGGGATAATCGGAACAGCGGCGTTCGGCCTTCTTATGTGGTTCATGAACCCGGAAATCATTCACGCTACGATTCCCGGATTGTACGGTTTCGAACCCGGTGGAGAGATCGGGTGGGTAATTCACTTCGTTCACGGTGCTATACTGGGTCTCGCTTTTGCTTTTATTGTGACTCGAGATATGGTTCTCGGAACGTTACTCGCATCCGTCGAAACCAACGTACTCTCTGAAGTTACCGACACTATCAGGTTCGTCGGAGCTGGATTTTTCTATGGGCTTTTGATTTGGACGATTCTCCCTGTATTCGCGGCGCCGGCCCGACTCGGTCTTATCAGTCCCGCGGCGATCGAAGAATTTCCTGCATTAGCTGCAGAAGCAATGGTCGGGCACGTTCTCTTTGGCATGCTACTCGGTGCGGTGTTCGCCGTTTCGGTCGACGTTTCCGCTAGGTCTGTCGATGATACATTCGATAACTAATCAAACTGCGACAAAAACAATCAGAACCGACCAATCGAACTCAAAATAGTTGGTCGTTTACAGAATTAGTCCGTTTGGCTAAACCCTTGCGATACTGAGGCGCTTTCTTTTACTCCGCCAATTATCTGTGTCTCCGTTTCTCCCTGCTTGATCGCCTCGATTAGTGATCTGAGTCGTTGAAGAGAAATTTGCCCTGGCGCGTATTCGCTCGTATCGGTTTCGAGGGGTGCGTATCCAAGTTTTGAACCGTACAGTGGACCGAGAACTCGAATGTGACTCCCAATTTCTCCCATCGAGATTCCGGCAATCTTTGTTCCGTTTGTAGTTGCCGTATTGATCGCGTCTAGCATTCGGAGCGTATCAGTTTGATCGTTGGCGAAGGTCGCAACCTTTGCGATATCGCCGTACTGAGCACACTCTTCGATGATTGCATTAAGCGTTGGCTGGTCTGGCGTTTCCTCGAATTCGTGAAATGAGATGATTAGTTCGATGTCCGTCTCGCGAAATTCGTCGACAACCCACTCTTTTCCGCGAGCGGTTTCTAACTCGATGTCGACCATTTTGACGGCATCGCATCGTGCGGCTTCCATCAACCGGTCGAGGCGACCGTGATCGACCGCGTTTCCGCCGAACCATTGTGAACGGTTGGTCGCGATGATCGGGAGCTCCCCGTCGTAGGACTCGAGTTGAGCAATTGGCTCGTCTGCCTTGTCCATACGAAATTCAATAAAATCTGCCGTCCCTCGAGCTTCTGACTCCCGTGTCAGATCATTTGTTGTCGCCGCCAGAGCGAACTCGTCGCGGTCCATGGTATGGTTTATCACTCGAACTTATAAAATGTTCCTATTCCTCCTTCAATCAACGATAATCGTTCATTATGTACAGGTGTGATCTCTTTCGAACGCCCAGTATTCCGACATCATCTGTCTTTCAACTCCGTTCCTGTATCATTCATATGTATGGGTTATGATGTTGGTACCATCTGTAATCTATAGAATTGTACAAAACCATCAAGAGTAATTCACCTTTCGGTCGACTGACGTGCCATTAGGTGCAGGACCGATCAACTCAGATTTTGATGTCTGAAACCTGTTTTCGATCAGGTTCCGACAGGTATCATCGATTTAACCGCTGACCTAGTCGATTGAGTCGAATCAGATATCGTTGGGTAAGAGGCAGTCAGATCATCAACTGCCGACGAATTATCGTCGATGAAACGGATCGTCGCCGGGTCTGCGTATGATTACGATGAAACGGATCGTCGCCGGGTCTGCGTATGATTAAAGGGAGCACGAAAGTGGAACACGGCTCCTGTAGACAAATATGGAATAGGCTAGCTGAAGACCGTGGAATACGGTGTTTGAATTGCACTTCTATCCGAAAACTTGGATATCGTCTCTCAATCGAGAGTCACGATTACCTAGTCCAATTTATTGCTATTTCACTACAATACTGTCTACTATTCTTCCTAACAGAAATTCTAATATAATCTCAAAGCGGCGAGAGGCACGAAACGGCGAAGCCAGTACGAATGCAAGTCTATGGAAATCATTCGTAGTCACCCGTGCGATTCACCGATACTAGTCAGCTCACTGATGTAGTCGATTCGCTGATGCGGTCGATTCACCACGATGTAGAGACGTCGTCAAGCGGTTTCCAAAGTGTTTAGATAGCTCAACATGAAATGATCCTATCATCGATGGGTTGGCAATATCGGGATACAGTCCTAGCGATCTGTACATTAGCGCTGTTCGTGACAGTATTTGGTCGCTTGGCGATCAGTCCGGTCGTTCCTGATATCGCAGCAGCGTTCGAGATTTCGAACACGCTCATCGGCATTTCGCTAACGTGTATGTGGCTCGCGTACGCGCTTACCCAGTTTCCGAGTGGCATCCTCGCAGATCGGTACGGTGAGCGATTGATTATTCTCATCTCCGTTGCTGGAACGGGTCTGACAACACTTATCATCGTTGTAGCCCCTGCTTTCAGCGTCTTCGTTCTTGGAACGATTCTTCTCGGTGGTGTCGCCGGTCTTCACTACAGCGTTGCAACGACGTTGCTTACGCGGATCTACGACGATATCGGGACCGCAATTGGCATCCATAATTCGGGTGCTCCGCTCGCCGGGTTAGCAACGCCGGTTCTCATTTCGTGGATTGCCGTTCGCTATGGATGGAGACCTGCTATTTTCACCACGGCCATCGTCGCATTTCTCGTATTCGGCCTGGCCTTGTGGAAAATTCGGCCGATCGAACCGTCCAATCCAGGCCAGCCGCTGCTAGAGCAATTTAAACTCGAGCCGATTTTGGCGTTGCTTTCGCGCCCACCAGTCGTATTCACGGGAATAATCGCTATCGTAACCGAGTTCACCTGGCAAGCTGTCGCGTCATTTTTACCTGCCTTCTTGGTCCAGCAACACGGCTTTTCCACGACGTTTGCGGCGGTCTTGTTCGGATTGTATTTCCTTTCTCAGGGCGTTTTACAGGTCGGTGTCGGGGCCGTTGCGGATCGTTTTGGTCGTGATCTGGCGATCGGAATCTGTATGGTATCTGCAATTGTTGGGTTTTTATTGCTCATTCAGGGTCCGGGGACCGCGTTGATGATCCTCGGTGCACTCCTGCTCGGACTCGGAATGGCGTGGGGTGCAGCGGTGTTTCCTCGGCTTATGGATCGCCTTTCGGAAAACGAGCGAGGATTCGGGTTTGGCCTCTTTCGGACGGTGTACATGACGATCGCTGCATCTGGGTCTGTTGTAGTTGGATTATTGGCAGATCTGTTTGGGTGGACCGTCTCCTTTGGCTTTTTGACTGTACTACTCGTCGTTGTTTGTTTGTTACTCGTCGTCAACTACGTCTTTGATCTCGGCTATTGAACACGTCAACGTGGCGTATCCGGCGTTATCAGCGTTCTCAGTGGTAACGACTACGAGCGGAACAGTGGATGAGGCCTTCTTCGTGCTCGAGGTGGATACATCGGACTTGCCTGAAAGTTATTGTTGCGTTCGGCTCGAGGTGGTTAGTTGCGTTCGACTCGAGGTGGTTAGTTGCGTTCGACTCGAGGTGGTTAGTTGCGTTCGACTCGAGGTGGTTAGTTGCGTTCGACTCGAGGTGGTTTATTGTAGTGCGGTCGTATATCGCCCGAGATAATAGCGGCGGTGATTGTCGAGGAAGCCGTTCTCTATCGCCCACTCGAACTCTCTCCTTTTCGAAATGTATCGTCGAAACACGGCAGCAGACGGTAGTGTGGAATTTCGCTGATAGCCTTCGAGTACTGAACTCAAGAGAAATTGAGCGAGAGCAGGGTATCTGGACGACGGCAGCTTAGTCTCGAACGGCTCTGATCGCCGGTACCGCGACCGTTGCGATACTCAGAAGGATAACGGTGAGCGCGATCGGGCTGGTGTAGAAAATGTCCAGCGAGCCACCGGAGATGTCCAGTGATCGTCGGAGGTTCGATTCGGCGATCGGTGCGAGTATCAGTCCGAGCACCATTGGTGCGAGCGGATATCCGCGGAGGCGCATCACGAAGCCAAGCCCTCCTGCGGCGAGCATCACCCAGGCGTTGAAGACTGTTCCTGAGAGAGCGATTGCTCCGATAACACAGAGGACAAATATGATAGGCCAGACGTAGTTCTGTGGAATATTGATGAGTCGGGCCCAGTAGTTTGCACCGAGGAGCCCGAAGATGAGGATGATGACGTAGATGAGGAGGAATCCGACGAATATCGTGTACAGGAGGCCGGATTCATCTTGATAGAGTTCCGGGCCCGGGGTGACGTTGTGGACCATCAATGCACCGATGAGGATCGCGGAGACGGAGTCGCCCGGAATTCCGAGCGTGAACGTTGGAATCAGCGCACCACCGGTACTCGCATTGTTTCCGGATTCAGCTGCTGCAACGCCTCGAATGTTCCCTTCACCGAACGACGGCGTGGTATTTTTCAACCATCGTGTGGCTTCGTTGTAGGTGATAAAGGAGGCAATATCTCCACCTGCTCCAGGAATCGCACCGACCAGTGACCCGATGAAGCCGGATCCGATAGAAATTGGCGCGATAGCTTTAATATCCGAGAGAGATGGTAACACGCCCGAAATATTTTGATTGATCTGATTCTGTTCGTTATCGATGCCCTGAGCGTACTTGCGCAACCCCTCTGCGATCCCGAACAACCCGATCATTACCGCGATAAATTCGATTCCGCTCATCAGGTTAGGGATTTCGAACGTAAACCGCTGGTAACCAGTTAGCGGATCGATTCCGACGGTCGCAATTAGCATTCCCAGAAGGCCCGATATCATCCCCTTGGTGAGCGAGTCTCCGCTGACGCTCGCAATGATTGTCAGGCCAAAGAGTGCGAGCGCGAAGAACTCCGGTGATCGAAACCGAAGCGCTGCGTCTGCGATGATAGGCGAAAGGAACATCAACGCGAGCACGCTGATAAAGCCGCCAATGAACGATGCGACGGTGCTCATCCTGATCGCGCGTCCCGCTTCTCCCTTTTGTGAGAGGGGATAGCCGTCGAAAATTGTGGCGGCGGCTGATGGCGTTCCGGGTGTCCGAATCAAAATTGCTGGAATCGACCCTGCATACACCGCTCCGCCAAAGATACCGAGAAGAAGCATCATTCCCGTTGCGGGCTCTAACGTAAAGGTAAAGGATAACAATACCGCGATGGTCATCGTGGCGGTCATCCCCGGAATCGATCCCATGAGGATGCCTAATAATACCCCAAAGATCATTAGAGCGAGTATCGTGGGGTCCAGTACGTTTGCGAGGCCGTAGGAAATATCGTTCATTACCATTGTAATCACAGTGGAAGTGGCGGGAGGAGTCGTGATATCGGAATTATTCCCTCTGGTAGCCTGACCATAAAGAGATCGCTAAAGATATAGAACAACACTATCGGTAGCCCAACCGAAATAAGAGTGATCATCAGTTTCGATCGAATGTTCGAGTAGTAGAGTCCAATCGGTAAGAACAACATCGTACCGACAAGAAATCCGGTATACGGCATGAGAAGCAAGTATGCCGTCAGAAAGACGAACATGACGGCCGCTGGGATCATGGAGAAATCGCTCATCTCGAGTTCGGTATCGTCGTCGACTACAATATCCACAACGGCGAATACGATGATCGCGGCTGACACCAGAATCGGGAAGAATCCGGGGCCGAGCTCGCCGCCTTCGGGGAACTGACTTGCGTATGTGATGACCACAACTGCGACCAGAAGAAAAATCACCGCGAGTGGGTTGGATTTGAGTTTAGTGAGTACCATAACTGAGTGTAGAGCAGGCTATTTTATTACCGGCGTATTCGGTATCTCGAGCGTTGTTACCGGGGTACTCGATATGCCGAATTCAATACAGTATTTTGCGTCGGATAGGGGATCGTACGTTACACGGAAGTTACTGTTCGTAATCATCTTTATCCCGGTTCGATAGTACAGTGGCTATCTTACATCTGTATAAGTTTACTGGTGTGTGCTGATTTAAACGCCCCTCGATCGTTGTAAGCCCAGCTCTGAAGATACTACTACGGATCCAATGCGTTCTGGGTATACTCTGTACTGGTATAGAAACAGGCACTGATCTCGGTGGTTTGTCTCCTCGCGGCGATGGTTGGTACTCTCGGTTGCCGCCCATCGCTTCCCGTTGGTGCTCGCTCACACAGACGATTCGCTGTTAAGTACGCTGTTAAGTAAGATAATTCGCCATCAAGTACAGCGTGGATTCAGCTAACGGTGACGACAGGGCAATTCGCATCCAACAAAACCGATTGTGCAACGCTCCCGAACAGCGCTTTTCCCGCCGGAGACGTTCGTCGTGGGCGGACGACAATGTATCGAGCAGCCACCTCGTCGGCGTAGTTGATGATTTCCTCTGCTGGATTACCAACGAGTCCGACGGTCTCATAACTGCCGACGGTTTCTGGAACAGCTTTCGCAGCCATTCTCGCCGCTTCATCCCGTATCTGATTTAAGTTGAGCGGATCGTCCGCTTGCGCGTTCGTCGTTCCGAGGGTAACGAATTCCGCCCTGGTCAGTGCGTGAACGACGTGAATCGATTCGTCGAACTCGGTTGCCAGTATTTCAGCTTCTGAAACGACGTCGGATGCACGATCGGATCTATCCACTGCTGCGACGACGACCATGGTCTATTGCTCTCGAGACTCCTTATTATTGTTTCGCCGAACAACTCTTGTCAGGGCGTACATTGGATTCGAATTGGCCAAGGACTGATACGGGTTATTGTCCTGCTTTCCGCCGCATCTGCGGGCGGATCGGCAGTTCACCGGTGATGGTTAACGGAGATCCATCTGAGTGGTGACCCGGTTTGAAGGGGCTACCAGAGCAATTTGAATAGGTCATCAGAGCGAAACGTAGCGCAGGGTTCGAGCATGGGACGAAATGGATGTGAGTACGGGGAGAGGCGATGACAGGTGTCTAAACGCGACTCCGAGGCTGGAACGCGCTGGAATAGCCGGATAACAAACCAGTCGATACTACCTAATCGATAGCTTTAATTGCCGAAATACGCCATCTGTAACTGATAATGAGCTTTCGTACCGTTACCGATGGTATTGCACAGGTTCAGTTCGAGCACGTTCGCGTGCTGGTACTCGAGGATGTCCCGTCCGGAAAGACGACGCTCGTCGACACCGCTTTCGAGGAAAATGGCGAAGAACTCGTCGACGTTCTCGAGGAGGAGTACGGCACCATCGACCGCGTCATCATGACGCACGGCGATCACGGTCACCACGGCGGACTCGATTACGTTATGGAGGCGTTCGACCCCGAACTCGTCGCCTCGGCAAACGAGGACAAACTCCACGAAGCGATCGATCACGAACCCGACGTTCTCTTCGAGGACGACGACTTGCTCGACGGAAATATCCGCGTCATCGAGGTTCCGGGACACACTAAGGCGACAGCAGCGCTATTGCTCGAAGACCGCGACATCCTAATCTCCGGAGACGCACTCGACGGTGCCGATCGCGGAGGCCTTCCGGAGGGATACCTGCTCCCGCCGCCGGCGCTGTTCAACGACGATCACGAGGCTGCGGAAATCAATCTCTACGACCTGCTCCAATACGACTTCGAAGCCCTCCTCGTCTTCCACGGCGCTCACGTCTTCGAGAACCCAAAGCAGAAATTGGACGATTTCCTCGTCGAACGAGAGTGGGATCCACGTCCGTAACTGTCGCGATAAGCGGGTAACTGTCGCAATAAGCGGGTAACTGTCGCAATAAGCAGGTAACTGTCGCAACGGCTGAAACACACTCGAATCCAACTGTCTCAGTTGATCAATTTTAGCTCTTACTATCTCTCGAGTTTAGTTTCTTCCCATTTCTCGATCCCGTCCTCGGCGTCTACCGGTTCGTTCGGGGAGTCGAGTTACTCCCGAAGGACGGACGCGTCGAAGACGGGTTTACACGTTTCGCCCTCGAGGAACGCGGTGAATGCCGCTTCTGACTCGAGCAAACTAAATCGGTCATCAAGGAAGGTTTCGTGGTCGACGTCACCGGAGCCGATCAGTCGGAGTGCGTGTTCGAAGTCTTCGTACGTTGCACCGTAGGAACACTGCAGATCGATTTCTGACCGGACGAGGGGGGTGTACGCCATCGTCGTTTCACCGGTCTGACCGATGAGCACGATCTGACCGCCCTTTCGGACTTCGTCAGTTGACATCGTGAGTCCCGACGGGTGGCCGGTGGTGTCGAAGACGACATCGTAGCCGACTCCCGCTGTCCGCGCGTCGCGTTCTGCCTCGAGATCGTCGAGTTCCACGTTGATCGTCGGGAATCCCAGCTCTTCGGCCAGCGGCAGTCGATACTCGGTGTCCTGGCCGACACCGGCAACGACGACGTCGGCTCCTTGTGCGTCGGCGATCTGTGCGGTAAGCAGTCCCATCGGACCCGGACCGGCCACGAAGACGCGATCGCCAGCGGTGACTCGAGAGTTCTCGATCACCGCTCGAGCACAGATCGCGGTCGGTTCGACGAGGGCCGCGTGCCGAGGTTCGACGGAATCGGGAACGTGTTGGATGACGGATTCGGGGACGGCGATATAGCCCGCGTACGCGCCGTCGTGATCGACGCCGGTAATCTCGGTGTCCTGACAAATATTTTCTTCGCCCATCTTGCATTGATAACACTCTCCACAGCCACGGATCGGTCGCTCGACGACGCGATCTCCTGACTCGAAGTTCGTCACTTCCGCACCGGTTTCGATCACGCGACCGGTGTATTCGTGTCCGATTACGGTGGGCAACTCCATTCGTTCGAATGCCGGTTTGAACTTGTAGATTCCCGCATCGCTTCCACAGAGACCGGCGTATTCGATCTCGATCAGTACTTCGTCTGACCCTGGTGTGGGCCGTTCGAGCTCGACGAGTTCCATCGCTCCAGCGTCGCGACTGGTTTTAGCTAAACCGCGCATACTGGGACCTCATTGGTGCCTCTGTATAAAGTTGTGGATTGGAGTGAGACTTCTTCCAAACGTCCTCGAACGGGATTGGATGTGTACGTTCGACTGGATGTGTACGTTCGATTAGTATTTGTATACGTCCGATTGGTATTCGCTCGCTGTTGACTAACCGTCATCGAGAACGAACGCCAAATCACAGCTCAACTCGCATTCGCTCCGCTCGATCTGTCGGTCATTTTTAGGTAGCACACCTGTTCGAGGCACCCATTCGAAAGATTTAAAATTATAGATCATAACTTACCGGTAGAATGCCAAGCATTCACAGTAGCGAAACCAGTGGGAAGCGTGTACTAACTCGCCGCAGTGCTCTCAAGGTCGCCGGTGGGGCCGGTCTTGCAACGACTGCGGGGTGTCTCGACGAACTGCAGTCCGATGGGGAGTGGCCGTCCCGGCAGATTGAAATCGTCGTTCCGTGGGCATCTGGGGGCGGCGCTGATACGACGAGCAGAGCAGTAGCCGATGCAGCGGAGGAGTTCACGGACGTGTCTTGGAACGTCGCTAACCAGGAAGGCGGGTCCGGTTCCGTCGGGATGAACGAAGTTGCGAATGCGGAACCCGACGGACATACGCTGGGGGTTGCTGCCCCAGAAATCACCCTGTTCGATCACCTCGGCCAAGACGATCTGAATCCGGACGATATTACGCCGATCATGCAGTACGCCGATATGCCGGCGGCGCTCGCGGTCCACGAAGATTCCGATTATTCCTCGGTTGGCGAGTTCGTCGATTACGCCGAAGATAACCCCGGTGACCTCGATATGTCGCATTCGGGAACCGGATCGTCGTGGCATCTCGCCGGAGCCGGATTTGCAGATGAAGCAGGGATCGAAGTCGATTATGTCCCCTACGATGGTGCAGACCCAGCGATCACGGCGGTCGTCAACGGCGAAGTGGATTGTACCGTCGTCGGTGCCGCGGAAGTCCACTCGCACGTGGTCGACGGTGACCTGATTGGACTCGGCGTTATGTACGACGAGGAACTCGATGCGCTCCCCGACACGCCGACGATGACGTCGGAGGGTATCGATATCGAAATCGGGTCGTGGCTCGGCCACTTCGCACCTGCGGATCTCGCAGACGACGTTCGAGACGATATTGCGGATGTCTATGAGTCAGTTTACGATTCTGACGATTTCTCCACGTTCCTCGAAGACAATCACTTCACGCAGGCGCGTCGAGGGCCTGAGGAGTTCCAAGACTTCCTCGACGAACAGTACGAATACTATGAGGAACTCGTCGACGACCTCGGCATCGAAGGATAACCCGAACCGGTACGACTTTCTCGAATCTCTCTCCGTCGGAATATTGGCGTGCTGTCGACCTATTCGATCTCACTTTCGTCGAAAGTGAGATCGAACCTCCACTATTACAAGCCCAAATTACAAACTCTCATCACAAATCCAAATTACAAATGGTGGTGGGAAAGAAGGATTTATGGTGTGACACGAATCACCACGAACCATGATCCAACGCGACCAAATCCAGGCCGGGACGCCCGCTCACGGGTTGGTACTCGATGCCCTCGAGGCCGGAATCTCGGCTGCACATCCAGAGACCGTGTTGGCAGAGTCGGTCGCGCTCGAGAACGGGACGCTTCGAATCGGAACCCAGCGGATCGATCTCTCGTCGTACGACGACATCCGCGTACTCGGCGGTGGGAACGCCGCGGGTCGAGTTGCGAGCGCGCTCGAAGACGTCCTCGAGACGCACGTGTCCGGCGGAATCGTGATCACGGACGATCCGGCACCTGCGGGCCCCGTCGAAATGGTCGAGGGGAGCCACCCGTCACCAACCGAGACGAACGTCGAGGGAACTCGTCGTCTCATCGAGCAGGCTCGAGACTGTGACGAACGGACGCTCGCGTTAGTTCCCGTCACCGGGGGTGGAAGCGCTCTCCTCGCCGCACCCGTCGACGGCGTCGCACTTTCGGAGCTCCAACGCCTGACGGACGAACTCCTTCGAAGCGGCGCGCCCATCGCGAAGATCAATGCGGTTAGAAAGCACGTCTCCTCGTTGAAAGGCGGACAACTGGCGCGAGAACTCGCACCCGCGACGGCGGTTGGGCTCGTCTTCAGCGATGTGACGTCGGGTGATCCGTCCGTGGTTGCGAGCGGTCCGCTGTCTCCGGATCCGACCACGTATGCGAACGCCCGCACCGTACTCGAGGAGTACGACATCGACGTACCGAAATCTGTCGCAGATCACTTGCGGGCGGGTGAGAACGGCGACGTGGCCGAGACGCCGATCGATGACGACCCCACGTTCGAAACAGTCGCGGTCTCCGTTCTCGCGGATAACTTCACCGCGCTCTCGGCTGCAGCCGATGTCTGTGAACGCGAGGGGCTGACCACGATGATCCTCTCGTCGTCAGTTCGCGGCGAGACGCAGGCGGCAGCCAAAACCCACGTGGGAATCGCCGAAGAAATTCGGCGCACCGGAAACCCGGTGTCCCCACCGGCCGCAATCATCTCCGGCGGCGAAACGACGGTGACGATTACCGGGGATGGAATTGGCGGTCCGAATCAGGAATTCACACTGAGTGCGGCGCTCGAGCTTCCAGATGACGTCGTTCTTGGTGCGATCGATACGGACGGTATCGATGGACCGACCGATGCCGCCGGCGCACTCGTTTCGAACGAGACGATCGAAAGCAAATCTACCGCACGCGCTATCCTTTCGGATAACGACGCATACACCTATCTCGACGAACGAAACGCGTTGATCGTCACCGGTCACACGGGGACGAACGTCAATGATCTCCGCGTCATGTTCGTCCCAGAAACCCCAGGGTCGGGCGACTGACTCGCGTCTGTTTCTCTCTCCAGCACTCGTATCCGATCGTCAAAAATCGGTAGATTAACGTTATTCATGGGTCTTCGTTCTCCCATGCACACGATCGAGCACGACGTAGAGCGTCCAGATCCATCTGTCGTCTCAGACTTCGAAACGGTTCCGAGTACGATCGTTTCGGACGTTACGGGAAACATCGGTCTTACGATGGACTCCGGCATCAAGCCGTGTCGCAGCGATACCGATATGGCCGGGACCGCTATCACCGTCAACGGGTCGCCCGGAGACAACCTAATTATCCACAAAGCGATTACGATGGCCGAACCCGGGGACGTTCTCGTCATCGACTGCGATGGATTCACCGAGGCCGGCCATTTTGGTGAACTCATGTGTACTTCTTGCCAGGCCAACGACCTCGCAGGGCTGGTCATCGACGGGAGCTACCGAGACAAAAGCGAAATTGCCGACATGGGGTTCCCGGTCTACGGCCGCGGCGTCCATCCGAAAGGCCCGCTCAAACAAGATCCCGGCTCGATCAACGTCCCGATTTCCTGCGGCGGCGTCACCGTCAATCCGGGCGATGTCGTGGTCGGTGACGACGACGGTCTGGCCGTCGTTCCAGCCGACAGCGCCGAAGAAGTCCTCGAGCGATCGAACGAAAAACTCGAGTCCGAAGATGAGGTCCGCGCGGACGTTCAGGATGGGACGTACCTTTACGAACGAAACGGGTACGATACCTTGTTCGAGAACCTGAACGTCGTCGGTCCCGAAGATTCGATTCAGTAGGTCGAGACGCAGACTTCTGGTGTCGAGCCCAGACGAGTCGGTTCGACTATCTTCCCCTTCTTTCAACACTGTCGAATTCTTCCACAGGGCTTATGCTGACGTACAAGAAGATAGTATCATGACCGACAGCGGAAAATCAGATCCTCGGCGGCTCAAAAGCGTGTCTCAGTCTTTTACTATCGTCGAATTTCTCCAGAACACTGATACGGCAACGCTTTCGGAGATCGCTGACGCGCTCGATATGCCGGTGAGTACAGCACACATCCACCTGGCAACGCTTGTCGAAACGGGGTACGTTCTCAAAGACGACGACGAATACCGCTGTACGTTTCGATTCCTCGAGGTTGGCGGCGAGATGCGCGATCGGATGGCGCTCTACCAGGCGACGAAGCCGGAGATCGACGATCTTCGCGAGATTTCGGGTGAGCATGCGAATCTCACCGTCGAGGAGGGTGGACACTCGGTCCAGTTATACAAATCCGAGAGCCCGGAATCAATAGACGACAACGCGCCGTTAGGCCAGCACCTGTACATGCACTCGACTGCGACGGGAAAGGCGATCCTCGCACAGTTCTCGACGGAGCAGGTAACGGAAGTGATCGAAAAGCACGGCCTACCACAACAGACGGATAACACCATTACTGCTATCGATTCTCTGCACGAGGAACTCACTCGAATCCGAGAACGGGGCTATTCGATCAATCAGGGTGAACACTTCCGTGGCGTCTGTGCCGTCGGGACTTCAATAGTATCGAAACAGGACGGAGTCGTCGGAGCGATCAGCATCAGCGGGCCTCGCAGTCGGATGGGAACTGACCGAATCGAGTCCGAGCTCGCCCCGGAGCTGCTCGACAAGAAGAATATCATCGAACTCAAGATACGCCAATTTAGTTGAGGCCGTCGTACTACCGGTACCCGATTCTCTCGCTGATCCCGTTTGCGCTCCGCAATGACGATTCTCCGATCCCCTTCGCTCTTCGGTATCCATCCGGATCGGTCGGGCGTCCAATCCGAATGTGTTTACAATCATAGGGTTGTAATGCAAAGATTGCTGTCGCCGATATTTCAACGATGTCGAAACAGTGGTGGCGTCGCCAACTCGTTCGCACACGTCCGTTTCCTGCAAGAATTTCCAGTCGGACCGAGCGAACACACTGGGAACTTCCGACTTCTGTTTCACCGATCGTGAAACGGAAGCGGCTCGGACGAACGACCGGATTCTGAACGCAGAATTCTCCTACTGCCCGAAGAGTCCCGAATACGCAATCTATAAGTGCGGCCCAGATGTACTCGAGTTCGTAAATGGCCAAACAGAACGTTCTAATCACGGGTCCGCACGGCGAAGCCGGACAGGCCTTGCGGAAACACCTGTTCGAGAAAGAGCAGTACGAATTCACGCTTCTCGACCTTACCGATCACCCGGACTACGAAACGCACGTCGCAGACGTCAGCGAGTACGACGAGATTCGACCCGCGTTCGACGGCCAGGACGCGGTAATCCATCTCGCAGCGCAGTCCGACGCGGGCGCGTCGTTCGAGGGCGTCATCGAACCGAATCTTGTCGGTACCTATAACGTCATCAAAGCGGCCGAAGACGCTGGTGTGGAGAAGGTAATTTTCGCGTCCTCACAGCGAGTGATGGGGCTGTACGAGGACGACAACTCTCCGGAACTGTACGAAGAGGATCATTCCCTCCTGCTCGACCACGAATCGCTGCCGAAACCGGACGGTTATTACGGGGCAACGAAGATGTTCGGAGAACACATCGGCCGCGTCCACGCACGAGACGACTCTCCCCCGTCGCAGTTTTTCTCCATTCGTATTTCGAGCGTGCGTCCCGACCCGTACGATCACCCCTACGGCGACGCCGAGCGGGGCGTTCGGCGGGGGACCGACGATGGAGTCGACCCTGAGGACGGTGCCTGGGACCCCTCACAGACGGGATCCTGGGAGCGCGGTAGCGAGGAGTACGAAGAAATGGTGAAGCGCTTGAAGTGTACTTGGACCTCCCAGCGGGACTTCGCCCACCTGATCGAATGCTGTCTCGAGAACGAGACGGTGACATACGATACGTTCTACGCGGTCAGCGATAATTCGGGAAGCTGGTTCGACGTCGAACACGCAAAGGAAGTACTGGGCTACGAACCGCAGGACGACGGTGCCGAATGGGAACAGCCGCCCGACGTCGAAAACCCGCCTCAATGAGACACTTTCGATCACTAAAACCCCAGTTTCGTTGGTGAACGATCCCGTGCAAGACGAGTGCGTAGCGACGCGTGTTAGTGACACGTAATTCTTGTCGTCGGTGGCGGTTTTTCGAACGATAGTTAGTCGGTCCGTCTCGAGTGGTCTCCTGCGAATACAGGAATCATCAGCAAAAATAACTTCTCACTTCACTTCCGAAGCTGTTATAATCGCTTCCAGTTTGCCTATCGTCTCTTCGTCCGTTTACTGTCGACCCCATTCGATCGGTAGGACCCCGTTGATGCGGAATTACGCCTCTTTCCCACACTTAAATAATTCGCGTGACCGACTGGCGTTCGTACGGACCTCTTCGGCTGGCGTCGGTTCTGGGCCCGAGCCGGGATAAATTCTTTTCAATCCGATCGGTAAAATCTATCTCGTTGCCGGCTAACCAAAGAACCCGGTAAAAAAGTGAACAATAACGACAATGATTGGTTTCGCGGTTACGGGCGGATATCAACGCTTCTGATACGAAATACGTCTGTGGTCATTCAACAAACGATATCAAATCTATATCGAGATGCGACGAAATAATTTTCGAGAAAATAATTATAAACCTATCCGGTCGCTATCGAGTCGATGGGTGACCAGAGACGATCTCGAGACGACTACCGCGTACCCGATCGGCGAGCACGCTCTCCTCGAGCGCCGCTGGACAACGGTGGTAGTGTCTCGAGAACCTGTCCGGATACGTCGTCGCGATCCGTTCAGTTACTGCATAACTGCAACGACCGGCTGCGTTGCGTCGAGGAGTACCGACTGTGTGACGCTGCCGAATAGCGCTTTGCCGACCGGGGACCGCTTTCGGCCGCCGATAACGATGTAGCGGGCGTCGACGTCGCTTGCGAACTCGAGGACTTCTTCGGCCGGATTTCCGTGACGGCCGTGGATTTCGCAGTCTCGGGAGACGGCTTCCGCGGCGTCCGCTGCAGCCAGCCGCGCGATTTCTTCTTTTTCTTCGTCCGAGTCGACGTGGTCTGTATCGATAGCCTGATTGACGAGGTGTTCGTGTTCCGATTGTTCGTACACGGAAACGATATGGACGGGTTCGTCAAATTGGTCGGCCAGGGTTTCAGCCTCCCGGACTACCGCTTTCGATCCGTCACCGCCGTCGACTGCAGCAACGATTGGCATGGAAGGAAATCATCACAAACAAGTAAATAGATTCGGGTTGGAGCTGTCTTTCGATTCGTTTCCCGGTCGGATCGCGCGAAAACCGCGTTCCACGAAACCGCCGTCTCTCCGAGACGAACAGTTTTGTATCACCACCGGTGAACTACGCGTGTGATGAACGCCCTCATCGTCGCGGATGATTACACTGGAGCGATGGATACAGGTCACGGGTTCGCCGCTCGCGGGCACTCAGTTCGTGTCCAACTCGCCGGTCCTGAACCCGGCGAATACGAATCGATGACTCCCCTGATCAACTCGCCGTCCGAAACGGATTACGACGTTCTCTCCGTCGATATGAACACTCGGGGTGTCTCCGCAGAAACGGCTCGAAAGGCCGTTTCGGGGCTGTTGAACGACGATATTTCGGCCGTCTACAAAAAAATCGATTCGACGTTGCGCGGGAACGTCGTCGCCGAGGTCGATGGAGCCGCGGATGCGATGGGGGCGGATTTCGCGCTCGTGGCTCCCGCGTTCCCTTCGACGGGCCGGAAGACGGTCGATGGGGTCCACCTCGTGAACGGCGTTCCGCTCGCTGAGGCGGGTTACGGCGCGTCCGCATCGGACCTTCAGGCTGTCTTCGAACCGTCACGGTATCCGGTCACCGCGCTCGGGACTGAAACGGTTACTCGAGGCGTCGACGCCGTGCGCTCGGCGCTCGCCGACGCGCTCAGCTCGGAACCAGTCGTCGTCACGTGTGACGCGGCAACGACGCGGCACCTCGAGACGCTCGCGTCGGCGGCTGACTCCCTCGAGGCGACCGTCCTGTTCGTCGGGAGCGGCGGACTCGCAACCTGTTTATCTCTCCCGAAAACGACGGCTACTCGAGAACTGTCGGGAACCGATAACCCGGCGGGACACGCGACCGGCAGTGCACTCGGCGTGGTCGGGAGCGTTAACGAACGGACGCTCGAGCAACTTCGTGCCGTCCCGGATCGTCTCGTCTACCGTCTCGACCCGGGTGCGGCCGTTCGGGAACCGGTCCGGGTCGGTCGGGAGGCGGCCACTGCCCTTACGGACCGGCTGGAATCGGACGGACGGGCGGTCGTTACCGGTGCGACTGAACAGGCGGATATCGAACGCGCTCGAAGTGCTGCTGGTGAACTCTCGTCCGATATCGATGCGGGTGATCGGATCGTCACCGCGCTCGCAACTGCCGCCGCAGAGACGGTTGAATTAGCTCCGCCATCGGGCCTCGTCTGTACCGGCGGATCGGTTGCACGCGGCGTCTTAGAGAGCCTTTCGGCGACGGCGATCGACCTCACCGGTGAGTCCGCCGGCGACGGAATCCCGGAAGGCCGCATCGTCGACGGGCCTGCGGCCGGAACTCGCCTCGTCACGAAAGCGGGCGGGTTCGGGGCAAAGGGGAGTATAGTTAACTGTCTCAACTTCGTAGGTGATGGCGATGACGGAAACTGACCGCCCAGTCGTCGCTATAACGATGGGTGACCCCGCCGGTATCGGAAGCGAAATTATCGTCGACGCGTACGACACCCTCCGAGAGGACGCTCATCCGCTCGTAATCGGAGACGTCGGAGTACTCCGATCGGCGATCGATGTCCGCGACTCGGACAAATCGGTCGAGGCTGTCGAAACCGTCGAATCGGCTTCCTTCGATTCGGATATCATCCCAGTTATCGACCTGGACAACGTCGCCGACCTCGAGTACGGAGTCGTTCGCGAAGCGTACGGCGAAGCGAGCCTCGAGTACATCGAACGGGCGATCGAACTCGCGAAAGCGGGCACGATCGACGCGATTACGACCGCGCCGATCAACAAACAGTCGACTCGGCTTGCCGGGAGCGAATACGCCGGTCACACCGGCATGCTCGCCGACTATACCGATACCGAGAACTACTCGATGATGCTCGTCGAAGACGACCTCGTCGTCACTCACGTCAGCACGCACGTTCCGCTGCGTCGAGCCTGCGAGTTGGTCACCGAAGAAACCGTCCTCGAAACGATTCGGGTCACCGACGACGGACTTCGGGATCTCGGCATCGACGATCCGACGATCGCGGTCGCCGGACTCAATCCCCACGCGAGCGACGGCGGACTACTCGGCGGGGAAGACGACGCGGAGATTAGGCCAGCGGTCGAGCGGGCGCAGGGCGAGGGTATCGATGCGGTCGGACCGGAGTCCCCCGATACCGTCTACGTTCGGGCTGCCCGTGGCGAGTACGACTGCGTGGTCTCGATGTATCACGATCAGGGCCACATCCCGATCAAGACGCTCGGATTCTCGAGCGGCAACGCCGTTTCCGGCGTCAACGTCACCGTCGGCTTACCGATTATCCGGACGAGCGTCGATCACGGTACCGCCTTCGATATCGCGGGTGAGGGAATCGCTTCGTCGGCCAGCCTGGTCGACGCGACCGAAGTCGCCGCCGACATGGCGCGTCGCCGTCGCCAGCGCGAACGAACGCCATCGGATGCGGAGGGCGGCGAATGAAGGTGGAACTCGAATTCCCCGACGCCGACGTCCTCCGCGATGCGAACGATCACACCCTCGAGGAGTTACCCCGGTTTGCGCCGGTTCACCGGAAGCGTGATCACGAGTGCATCGACGATGTCGAAGCCATCTCAAAAGGGGCGATCGACGACATTGACGCGTTCGACTCGCTTCCCGTCGGAGCCGAAATCGCGGTCACCGCCGGGAGTCGAGGCATCCACGACATGCCCGAGACGCTTTCGGCTGCGATCGACGAACTCCAGAATCGGGGCTACGAGCCGTTCATCATCCCGGCTATGGGAAGTCACGGCGGTGCGACCGCCGAGGGACAACGAGAGACCCTCGAGGCGCTCGGGATTTCCCCGGAGACGATGGGTTGTGAGATCCGATCCTCGATGGCGGTCGAAGCCGTCGGCGAGGATTCGTTAGGTCGGCCCGTCTACGCGGCGCGGGACGCGCTCGAGGCTGATGGGATCCTTCTGGCAAACCGGGTCAAGGTTCACACGGATTTCAACGGGGACGTCGAGAGCGGCCTTTCGAAAATCGCCGTCATCGGGCTGGGCAAACACCGCGGTGCGGAGTCGTTACACAACGCGGCCATCGCGACCGACTTTTCGGACGTGATCCGGGACAGGATGGAGATCCTGCTTTCGGAGACGCCGATTGTCGGCGGCATCGGGCTCATCGAGAACGCCGCGGACCGCGCGGCGCACATCGAGGGCGTCTCCGCCGGCCAGATTCCGGAGCGCGAGCCGGAGCTGCTCGAGCTGGCTCGCGAGTATTTCCCGCAACTCCCGGTCGACGAGCTCGACGTGCTCGTCGTCGACGAAGCGGGCAAGGACAAATCCGGAACCGGGATGGACACGAACGTCCTCGGTCGCTACCGCTTCCACGGCGAGGACGAACCGGAATCGCCGAGCATCACTCGAGTGTACGTTCGCTCGCTTACCGACCCATCACACGGGAACGCACTCGGCGTCGGGCTCGCGGATTTCGTCCACCGCGATTTCGTCGCAGATATCGATTTCGAGGATACGTACGTCAATATCGCGACGAGCGGCGAGACGAACCGAGCGAAGCTCCCGTTCGTGGTGCCCGACGATCTGACCGCGCTTTTGCTCGCCTGTTCGACGACCGGCGTCTCGAGCGCCGAGAACCTTCGCGTCGCTCGAATTCCGAGTACGATGGAACCCGATACGCTCGTCGTTTCCGAACCCGTCGCGAACGAACTGTCCGCTCGAGACGACCTCACGGTCGGCCCGCTCGAGCCGCTGTGCGTCGAAGACGGGACGTTGGCATCCGATCCGTACGGCACCTATTGAGCCCAAAAGAGAGTAACGGTGTCAGAACAGCACGTCGGGGATGGCCGATGGATCCGGAAGGAGCGCAGCGGCGATCAACACCAGGATAAGCCCGGTGACCGACATGATCGTTGCCGTTGCGGAGTACGTCTTGAACGTTTCTTCCTCGGTGATTCCAGCTATTTTGCTGACGGTCCAGAAGCCGCTGTCGTTGTACCACGGCGCGATCATGCCGCCGAATCCGACCGCCATCATCATGTAGACCGAGTTCGCTGCTAGCTCCCCGGTGAGTGGAGCCATCATCGCCGCTCCGGTCAGGATGGCGACCGTTCCCGAACCCTGTGACACTCGAACCATAGCGGCGATAAGCCAGCCGGCGAACAGCAGCGGTAATCCGTACTCGACGAGGCCGTTTGCGATATAATCGCCGACGCCGGCGATTGCCATCATTCCGCCGAACGTTCCGCCGGCAGCGGTAATCGCGGTGATGTTGCCGCCCGATTTGAGCGCCTCGGTCAACTCTTCGTTAAACAGCGACCGGTTTCCGACCATTTCCATCCGGTAGTACGTAAACGCGGAGATCGCGGCGGCGGCGGTCAGTGCGAGGTTTGGATCGCCCAGGAACGTCGCGACGTCCCGAACGATCATCCCTTCGGCAAACACGGCGTCGGTGATCGTCGCACCCGCGATGAACACGACGGGAACTGCGACCGGAAGCGAGGACTCGAGGAGTCCCGGAAGCTCCTCGGTCGGTCGTTCGGCTTTTTGTTTGAGACTTTCCGGAGTCGACCCCATCGCCTCACGAAGCGGGAACTCCTCCCGATTGTGGAGGAATCGTCCGTAAACGATCCCGGCGAACAGGGACGTGGGCAACGCCAGGGCGGCACCGACCAGCAGTGCGAGTCCGAGATCCACGCCGAGGTCGCTCGCCATCGCGAGTGGACCCGGCGTCGGCGGGACGAGCATGTGCGTCGCGAGGGCGCCCGAACACAACACGGCGATATACAACGAAAATTTCACGCCGGTCTTCGCCTTCATCGAGCGTCCGAGGGGGGCAAGAAGGAAGAACACGTTGTCGAAGAACACCGGAATCGACAACACGTAACTACTCCCCATCAGTGCGTACTCGGAGTTGTTATCCCCCGTCAGCGACTGAAACGCACGAACGATACGTTCCGCGGCACCGCTGTCCATCAACGTTTTTCCGATGAGTGCCGCCATCAGAATGGGGATACCAACGCTTACCATCACGTCCCCGAACTCCTGGGCGACAGTCGCCGGGACTGTCTCGAAGGGGAGCTCGGGGGTCACGACCCCGATGGCCATTGCTGCGATGATGAGCCCGAAAAACGCCGGTAGCTTTAGCCATACGAGCAACGCAACGACGACGATTAACCCGATGAGGAACGGTATAAGTGGGTTGGACAATACCATGCACTGGTATCTACATTATTAATATAAATTTCTTGCGACTGAGTATCACGATACTCTTCCAGTCAGGGGATGTTCCGTGATTCCCCAATTGCTCACTCGACGGACGAACTCCGGAGCTGGAGTTGTATTTCGTTCGCCGTTCCCATCGTCATCTCCGGAATCGTTCGCTCGAATCGATCATCCTGAAGGCGATTTTCGGGACCGGCTACGGCGATCGCACCGTAGAGGTCGTCGTCGAGGACGATCGAACTGGCGACGGCACGCCAGCCGTCGATATTTTCACCTCGATTCAGCGCGTAACCGCGTCCGTCGGTCCGTTTACGGCTTTCCTCGAGTTCGCTCGCGCTCGTAATCGTGCGATCGGTCCGTTGCTCGAGTCCGTGCTCCTCAACGATCCTGTCGACGTTCTCGTCGGGAAGTGCGGCGAGGATCGCTTTTCCGCCCGCGATACTGTGAAGGTCACACCGGGTCCCGATCGAGGCGTACGGCTGGAGCGCGTCGTTTCCGGTCGCCTTTTGAACGTACACCGCCTTGCCGTCCTCTTCGACGATGTACCAGACGATTTCGCCGGTTCTCGACGCGAGACCCTCGAGATACGGCCGAACGACGGCGGCGAACGCGATATCTTTCTGGACGTACCGGCCGGGAGTGAGAAATCGGAGACTCAAGTCGTACGTTCCGTTATCGTTGGTCAGATATCCGAGTTGAGCGAGTGTGCGTACGTAATCGTGCACCGTGCTTTTCGGTAACTCGAGCGCACTAGTTATCTCAGCGACGGTTGCGCCATCCTGGTTACGGATATATTCGATTATTTCGAATGCTCGACCGACCGTACTGAGTGGGACATCCGGTATCATTGCTCACATATCTGCCGGTCAAACGAATAAGAATTGCGTCTTCGAGCGGAACGCCTGACCGAGTATGTCGAATAGGCCGGACCGCACTCGGACGGATGGCGTTTGCATACTCGGGTTACGACAGATACAGGAAATATCGAGTAATATCTTCTAAATAATGCAAGATAATTACGTGAGATTGGAATGATTATCTTCCCGTTCGATTTACCCGGACAACAGAAGTTTACAAAGGTATCGATGTAAAACGAGGGCGTTCTGGTAGGTCGAAATACACTCGATAGAGACGACTGGGTTTACCGATTGGCGTCGGTGTTCTTCGTACGCCCGGTGTCTGTCGATCTTACTATAAAATTGAAATATAGATCACTCTGATCTTTATTCCGTTCCGGAATGAAATCTCATGGCGATTACGGCGACCCCTCGGTGAACCATTGTACGTTCTACCCAACACCGTGTCACGTGCAGGCACGCTACTACGAACGTCACTTCCCGAGTTCGTTTCAAGCGTCCGTATAGAACAATAACGACCGGCGCTATACAATATAAAAACCGATTTTCACCCTTTTTTTAGTTACAACTCTCGACAGTTGGTACTATCTTCGGACTTGCCGGTCCCGTTCCCCCTCTAGTTCGATGTCCGTACCGATATGCGGTCGGTCTCGGATGATGGTACGGACCAACCATTACTACGAACGGTTGAGTATGTCAATATGGGTCTTCGACTTTGTTCACATTTCATGACTCTTGTACAACGAAATATGCCGGAAAAGGGTTCCATTACAAAATATGGTCGCTCTTTCCGGAAAACCCGTGAAAAAGCACCGTGTTTGATGTTACCTTCTATCGAGGAATCAAAACGTCCAATAAGAGATAACATCTGATAATCATTACTAAGTTGTTAGTAAGCCGGACGAATATCGCGTTATGGAGGATTCGGTTTGATCCCGCTCCTCTCAGTTCGGACGGCGAGACTCCGACGTCGCTCGAGTCGGGATACGACTCGTTTCCACCCTATAGGGGGGTAGTTAGACGGGACTCGAGGGAGAGTTTGGTTAGCTGCACGTTCGCCGACCATCGAGATGCACCCTTAGGAGTAGTTGTGTTTGAGTTCGATGACGTTCGCCGTTCCCAGTACTGAGTCGGGAAGTTCCTCGTAGAACCGTTCATCGCTGATGCGGTGAACCGGGCACGCGACGCTGATTGCTCCGACACTTCGGTCGTTAGCGTTGGTGATCGGAGCGGCGACACAACAGAGTCCCGTTAATCGTTCCTCCCGATCGAACGCGTACTTGCGGCTGCGAATCTCCTCGAGTTCGTCGAAGAATCGCTCCCGGTCTGTTATCGTTTGCTCGGTCAGCGGTTCCATGCCACGTGCGTCGAGAATAGTTTCGACCTCTTCTCGAGGGCGGAACGCGAGAATAGCTTTTCCGAGTCCCGTACAGTGGAGTCCGACGCGTTTTCCCTCGTACGTATCGAGCTCGACCGCGTTCTCGCCTTCCGTCTGGTACAGATAGACGCCCATTTTGTTCCGTTCGATGAGAAGGTTTGCGAGCTCTCCGGTTTCGTCCGCGAGTTTGTCGATTTCTTGCCGTGCGTCGTCGTAAATATCGGTTCGATTTCTGGCGTACGCTCCGAGGCCGAGAAACGAGATTCCAATATGATACTCGTCCCCTTCCTTGGAGAGGTACTCGCGGTTGACGAGCGTATTGAGGTGGTTGTGAACGGAGCTCTTTCCGACGTCGACGCGCTCTGAAATCTCTGAAACCCCTGCGCCGTCGAGTTCCTGTACGACTTCGATGATTTCGAACGATCTGTCGACTGTTCGGACCGGGTGCTTCGGTTCGGCCATACCACACCTATACAAGGGAGGCGTATATAATTTTACTGCCATGTGGCCGATACGTTCCTGGGCTGGTGGTCCCAGTTATTGGTGACCCATCGGCGGCGCTCGAGATATCGAGTTTTGGATTGCGGAGGGTTCTGTGCCTAATACACGCGGTTTGGTTATTTTTATTCGAGACCGACTTTGTCGCTATCGTCCTCTCCATTCGAAACGTTGGCAAATATATAATTAAATAAATAACTACTGGTCTGCAAATCTTCCGTTCGCGTATCGAACGAGAGCCATCTCGTGAGACTCTCTGTCGCGTTCGAGCAGGGACAACTGCGTCTGGCCGCCGTGGTTCGTTTGTGCCGGTAATTCCGAAAAGACCCTTTCTAGACCAGCATTCTCGGAATATTACAAGATAGCATCTTGTTGTAATCTGTATTACTTATTCGTGGCTTTACACAACCCGATTCGGCTACGGGGAACTGAAATGTCGCAACTAGTCGAGGGAACCGACGCTACGAGAGTCCCGACTCAGCCACACGTCAGTCGCTCTCCGCCGCCTCGGTGACGAACGCCGGCAAGATTTCCCCGCCGGAACCGATACGGAGCGGACGAACGATCTGTCGACAGGGGGAACAGTAAAGAGACCACGGTTGTCTTTATGTAGTATGCAGTACGAAGACATTCGAACGGAATCGGACGGTCCGCTCGTCCGAACGGACGAGGGAACGCTAAAGCTTCAGGTCATCGACGATGCCATCGTCAGAGTTGTCGTTGCCGATGACGAGTCGATCAGCGATCCGTCGGCGAACAGCCCGATGATCGTCGAGCAGCCCGCTCGCGAACCAGATTGGTCGGTTTCTGAAACGGCGACGACCGTTACGCTCGAGACGAAAACACTCCGCGTGGAGATGGCAAAGGAAACCTGTGCGCTCACCTGGCGAGATATCGACGGTACCCTGCTCGTTCGCGAACCCGAAGCGGGCGGCAAGGAGCGGAATCCGATCGATGTCGAGGCGATGGCCGGTGAAAACGCCGCCACTCCGGCCGATACCCTCGAGCGTCGCGGATACTCGACGAAGCTCGAACTCGAGTTCGACGACGAGGCGCTCTACGGGCTCGGTCAACACGACGACGGCATCTCGAACTACCGCGGAAACGCTCAGCATCTCTATCAACACAACACGAAAGTAGCGATGCCGGTACTCGTCTCCACGCGTGGGTACGGTATTCTCTGGGACTCGTACTCGCTGTCGACGTTTCACGACGACCAGCACGGGAGCTATTTCTGGTCGGAGTGCGTCGACGAGTTCGACTTCTACGTCGTCTACGGGCCGGAGTTCGACTCGATCGTCTCCGGATTTCGCGAACTGACCGGCGAAGCGACGATGCTTCCGAAGTGGTCCTATGGGTACATCCAGTCGAAAGAGCGATACGAAACGGGCGCGGAACTGCTCGAGGTCGTCGACGAGTACCGCGAGCGGGAGGTCCCGATAGATTGCATCGTTCAGGATTGGCAGTATTGGCCCGACTCGACCGAATCGGATCCGGACTTCGAGGAGTGGGGTGGCCCCGGCGGTGACTGGGGACGGTGGGGACAGAAGTCCTTCGAACCCGAACGGTTCCCGGATCCCGGCGCGCTTACGGACCGGCTCCACGAGCGGAACGTCAACCTGATGATTTCCCTCTGGCCGAACATGCTCGCTGGCGACAATCACGAGGAGATGGCGGCGGCCGGCCACTTACTCGAGGACGGTGATCTTTCGGCTCCCGACAACGAGCGCCACTATTACGACGTGTTCTCCGAAGCGGCTCGAGAACGCTACTGGAATCAGACGGAGGCGGGACTGTTCTCACACGGCGTCGACGCGTGGTGGGCCGACTCGACCGAACCGTACAATCCCGACTGGGGGCTCGAGGCCCCTCTCGAACCGGAACAGCGTCTCGAGTTGATCACCAACGATTACAAGCAAGTGTTCGACCCGGCTTACATCAACGCCTACTCGATTTACCAGGCGCGGGGTCTCTACGAGGGCCAGCGAGGAACGACCGAGGAGAGCCGTGTACTGAACCTCACCCGGAGCGGGTATCCGGGTCAACAACGGTACGGGGCGATCACCTGGTCGGGCGACGTCGAAGCGACCTGGGACCGGCTCGAAAAGCAAATCGCCGATGGCCTGCAGTTTACGGTGACCGGTAACCCGAAGTGGACGCTGGATATCGGCGGTTTTTTCGTCCACGACGGGACCGACGAGGAGTTCTACGCCGACGGCGACTTCGATGCGGGCTACGAGGATGCGGGCTATCGCGAGCTGTACACGCGGTGGTTCCAGTTCGGTGCCTTTCTGCCGCTGTTTCGGTCCCACGGCACCGACACCCCTCGAGAGATGTGGCGATTCGGCGAGCCCGGGGAGCGGATTTACAACACCCTCGTCACGTTCGACGAACTGCGGTACCGGTTGTTGCCGTACATCTACTCGCTCGCGGGGCGGGAAACGCTCGAAAATTATACGATGTTTCGCCACCTCGCGTTCGAGTTCCGCGAGGACGAAGCGGTTCACGACATCACCGATCAGTTCATGTTCGGTCCGTCGCTGTTAGTGTGTCCCGTCACGGAACCGATGTACTACGGCCCAGCGTCGACGCCCCTCGAGGGGAAAGCGAAGGCTCGCGAGGTCTATCTCCCCGAGGGGACGGAGTGGTACGACTTCTGGACCGGCGAACGCTACGACGGCGGACAGACGATTCTCGCGGATGCCCCGCTCGAGAAGCTTCCGCTGTTCGTCCGAGCGGGGAGTATCGTCCCGATGGGACCCGTCGTTCAACACACCGGCGAAAATCCCGACGCGCCGTGGGAAGTCCGAGTTTATCCCGGCCGCGACGGTTCGTTCGACGTGTACGAAGACGCTGGCGACGGCTACGCGTACGAGAACGGTGAGTACGCCGTCACGCCCCTCGAGTGGGACGACGCCGCGAACGAATTTTCGATCGGGGAGCGGGACGGAACGTTCCCCGAACTGGTCGAACGACGCCAGTTCGAGACCGTCGTCGTCACGGAGGGTGTCGGAACCGGGGCCGAGACCCACGAAGCGCACGCGACTATTTCCTACGACGGGAGCGAGGCGAGTGCGGCGGTCGATCGGTGAGTTCGTGAGTCCCAGACCCGCCCTCGGTGTCCGTCCCGATCAGCGAGCCCGAGTAACTGCCCGGTGCCGTCGTAGAAATGGCGGGTCCACCAGCCGCTCGCGACCGCTCCGTCACCGAACTCTCACTCGAGCGTGTCCTGTGTAAAGGCAAGACGGACGGCGGCCGGATGCCAGCCCGTTCGGGATCCGTCGCCCACTCGAGTACCTCGGTTGCGCTTTTCGGGTGATACAGCTCCTATAAGCTCGGATCGCCCGGAGCGACCCCACGAAGTGTTACGCTGTTCCCGTCCTGATCTTCGGTCCATCTGTCGTTGGTCTGAAGACGCCGTATCGATGTCTTCGTCGTTGTCGCGGTAGCCGTCGGGAGACCGAATCGAGCGCCCTCATACCGATCCCCGTCGTGTTCTAGGTTGTCGTCGCTCTCGAGCGCTCACTACACCAGGGATCCTCGAGTTATCCAGGGATTCTTTCTTCCAGCAGAAACGAACTACGTTCGGCATAGAACGATTAACACGGTACACAGTACGCTCCCTCGCTGTCGTGTGGCGTCTGTTAGCGCGGTAGTACTCGGTTTCGCTCTCGTTCGATTCCCCCAATGGAACTGTGATGATTACACACGTATGGGTGTAACGACAACGCTCTCCCCATCGTACGCTCCCTTCGGTTCGTCCGACACCTTCCGTTTGTTTGATTACTGGATAGTACTGAGTCAGAGTGGAAGTCGTGCTATCGCCGGAGCTGTCGAGCAGTACACCCTCTGGACGGCCGTCGGATCGAGGTCCTGCTCACCCGTTTCACGCTGTTGTCACCGGTCGAGACGCCCGCTTCGCCGGTCGTTGAACTACTATTCGACCCCGCCCTCGAGCACGTCTAGGGCTTCCGCCACTGCCGTGTCCGGGTCTCCGGTCGGCGCAAACTCGAGACCGACGTAGCCGTCGTAGCCGCCGTCTTCGAGTGCATCAACCACATTCGCGTAATTCAGCTCTCCGGTGCCCGGTTCGTGGCGCCCGGGGACGTCCGCGACGTGAACGTGGCCGATGTGCTCGACGTTCTCCGTCAAATTCTGGATGATATTTCCCTCCGTAATCTGCTGATGATACACGTCGTACAGCAGTTTGACGTTGGGGGAGTCGACCGCTTCGATAATCTCGTATCCTTCGTGAGACGAGGTGAGGAAGTACCCCGGGTGATCCACGGCCGCGTTCAACGGTTCCACAACGATGGTCACGCCTGCGTCCTCGGCGTCCGGGGCGACAGCCGAAAGCACTTCGACGATGTTCCGGAATTGAACGTCCCGATCGAGTTCTGCATGGTCTTTGCCGACTGTCGAAATGACCGATTGACAGCCGATCTCGCTCGCGGTTTCGATCGATTCTCGAATCGTCTCGACGGCCGCCTCTGCCTGGGACGGATCGGTGAGTTCTCCGCCCGCCACACAGCCGACGATCGGAAGCTCCGTCTCCGCTGTCGCCGCTTCGATCGCCTCGAGATCCTTCTCGCGCCAGTCCCAGAATTCGATGCCGTCGGCCCCGGCATCGGCCGCACGGTCGACCCGATCGGCGAACGGCTCGTCGTCGTACACCATCTCGAGACAGAGCGAAACGTCCACCACGTCACTCCCCCTCCGTCGGCTCGGGCTGCAGTTGGCCGGATTCGACCATCGCCTCGAGCGGGTTGTCCTCGATGTCGAGCGGGAGATCGACACGGCCGCGTCGACGCGACGATTCCCAGGCTGCGAAGATGAGTTCGGTCGCGTTCAGCGCGTTTCGTGCGCCGAGTTCGGCTTCTTTCCCCGTCTCGAGGCTGTCGACGATATCGGCGATCGCTCTTTCGACGAGTTCCCAGTCGTGGAGGTCGCCCTCGGTGTCCACGGCAGTCCACGCGTCGTCGCCGGCGCGTCGGATTCGAAGCGACGGTAGGTCATCACCGGACGGTCCGACCTCGATCGTCCCGTCTGTTCCGATCAATCGGTTGTGACAGCCGATCGCTCCTGCCGGACCGCCCTCACCGGTCGCGTCACTCGTTCCGAACCCGTGAACGCCGTTCTCGTACTCCCAACAGACGATCGCCTGGTTTTCGTTGTGCGTGCCGAACTGAACGTTTTCTTCCCGGTAATCCACCTGTGCCATCACCCACTCGGCCGCCGTTTCGTCGTTGAAGTAGTTACAGAGATCGAACGAGTGAGAGCCGTAGTCGAAGATGCCGATCGGTGCCGAGAACTCGAGTCGCTCGAGGTCGCCGATTTCGCCCGCATCGAGGAGTTCCTTCGCCGTGCGAACGGGATCGCTGAATCGGCGCTGGTGGTTGAAGGTCACCTGAACGCCGTGACGGTCGGCTTCTTCGACCATCCGTCCGGCACCACCGTACGTATCGTCCATCGGCTTCTCGCAGTGAACCGCCTCGACGACTCCCGACTGAACGCAGTCAATGACGATCGAGTCATGAATCGCCGGCGGAACGCACACCGAAACGATGTCCGGTGCTACCGTTTCGAGCATGGTGCTGTACTCCTCGAAGATGCGGCCCTCGTCGATCTCGAATTCGTTCGCGAACGCCTCGGCGTTCGCCCGGACGATGTCGGCACACGCGACGAGTTCGCACTTCTCTACCGATTCGTACGCTTCGGCGTGGCGATACGCCATCGCGTAGCCGTCACTGCCTGGATTTTCCGGTTCAGAGCCTGTTCCGATTACGGCAACTGTGTAGGCCATATGAACACTTCATCGTCGATGATTATACACTTTGTGTGTCGTTGCCACAGATAGCGCTCCGTATTCAGGTGTACTCGGGAACGTATTCCGCGTTCGTCTCGAGCAGGGCGTCGACCATTCCGTCTATCTCCTCGAGCGTACAGACTGCGGCCGTCAAGGGATCGAGTTTCAGCGCCTGCCGGAGTTTGTCTTCGTCGCGCTCGAGTGCGGCATCGACGGCGAGTGACTGGACGTTGACGTTCGATCGGTTGAGTGCGGCGAGTTGGGGCGGAAGTTCGCCGACTGCACATGGGTGAACGCCCGTTCTGTCAACATGACAGGGGACTTCGACGAGCGCGTCGCCGGGAAGGTTCGTGATCAGCCGACCGTCGTTCGGAACGTTGAGGTTCATTCGGCGCGGTTCGCCGGTCTCGAGGGAGTGGATGATGCGTGCGGCGTACTCGCCCGACCGCGAGAGCGAGCGGTCCATCTCGGCTTCGTCGAACTGATCGGCGTGGTCGAGCGAACTCCACTGGTCGAAGTACTCGCCGGTCGGAAGCCAGCAGACGGGGGAGTATTCGAACTCCGCTTCGTTCGGGTCGTAGGCGCTGGTCTCGACGAGGCGTTCGATTTCGTCGTCGTCGTGGCGAAAGTACGGAAGGTACTCGCTCAAGTGATGACTCGACTCAGTGATGAACGCCCCGAAGTGATCCATCGTTTCGAAGCGAACGACGTCTTGGGCGTAGATTTCCGGATCCGTCATCGCCTCCCGAAGCTCGGGATACATATCTCGGCCGTCGTGTTCGATCTCGAGGAACCACGCCATGTGATTGATCCCGGCAACCCAGTACTCGAGTTCCTCGAACGGAACGTCGACGTAGGAAGCGACGTCGTGGGCCGTTCCGACGATGCTGTGACAGATCCCGTAGACGTCGATTTCGGTCTCCGCTTCGATAGCCCAACAGACCATCGCCATCGGGTTCGTGTGCTGTAAGAGCGGCGCGTCGGGACACAACTCCTCCATGTCTCGAGCGATGTCGACCATCGTCGGAATCGTCCGCTGTGCCCGGAAGACGCCGCCGGGACCGAGCGTATCGCCAACCGACTGGTTCACCCCGTAGCGCCGTGGAATGTCTATCTCGTTTCGGACCGGTTCGACGCCGCCGACGTGGATCATCGTGATGACGTAATCCGCACCCTCCAGCGCTTCTCGCCGGTCGGTCGTCGCTTCGACGGTCGCGGGGAGGTCGTGTTCGTCGACAAGGACGTTCGTCGCGGCCTCGATCCGCTCGAGTCGATCTGCGTCGATATCCATCAGGCTGAGCGTCGAGTCCTGTAGCGCCGGAAACGAGAGTACGTCGCGGACGAGCGTTTGCGTAAACGTGTGGCTTCCAGCGCCGATGAACGCGATTTTCACCATTAGCGATACGTTATCACCGTTCACAATAAACGTGAGGGTCGTGGTCGCGGTTACTCGTCCGGAGACGCTCTCCGAATCCAGACGGCCATTTCGCCGGGAGTTCGGTTGTCCCAGAGGAAGTACGGGACGGCAGTTACAGACACCGTCTCGTCCCCTACGTATTCGTCGGGCTGGTAAAGCGGTGGTTGCGCTTCGACGTCAGCTCTGCCGGACGTTTCAGATTCGCTCGTCGATTCACGCTCGGGTTTCCACGACTCGAGCGACGGGACAGTCGCGTCACAGTCGATGACGACGAGGTCCGAACCGTTTACGCCCTCGAGCGAATCGCCGATTTCGTCGCCAGCACGCGAGTCGAACCCGCCGTCCAACTCGAGACTGTACTGGTCGAGCGGGCGGTCGTTGTCTACCCCCTCGAGACAGTACACTAGCGGCCCTCGAGTAAGCGCGACGCGACCGCAGTTTTCTCCGACGGCGGGATGGGTTCGCATCGGGACGACCGATTGAGCGAACGTCACCTCGACTCGATCGTCGCCCCATTCGCGTTCGATCGTGACGTACTCGCCGTCGTCACTGGATAGCACGTCCTCGTTGATGCTGATTGGCTCCCCGTTGACGCGAACGGTCGCGTCGGAACACCAGCTCGGAACCCGGAGCTCGAGCGAGAACGTCGTCGGCTCCGCGGTTCGGACCTCGATCGTCACGTCGTCATCCCAGGGATACGCCGTCGTCTGCTCGAGTTCGACCTCACGATCCTCGACCGTCGTCGTAACCGTACTCCCGACGTACTGGTTGACGTAGATCGAATCTCCGGCGGTTGCGTACAGATACTCCTCGAGCGAGGCGAGCAGGCGCGTGACGTTCGGGGGACAGCACGCGCAGTCGAACCAGCCCCGACGGTGGTGGTCGCCGCTGCTCTCGAGGCGGTTGTCGTAGAAGAATTCCGTTCCGTCCACCGACACGCCGGAGAGAACGCCGTTGTACAGCGTTCGCTCGATCAGATCGGCGTATTTCGCGTTTCCGGTGAGTTCGAACAATCGCTGGTTCCAGAAGAGGCTCCCGATCGCCGCACAGGTCTCGGCGTAGGCGGTCTCGTTGGGGAGGTCGTAATCCTCGGTGAAGCGTTCGCCGTGCTCGCTCGAGCCGATCCCGCCGGTGACGTACATGCGCTTTCTCGTCATGTTCTCCCAGAGCGTCTCGAGCCGTGCAACCAGATCTTCATCGTCTGTTTCCGCGGCGATGTCCGCGACGCCCGCGTAGAAGTACACCGCCCGAACGGCGTGACCCTCGATCGTCTCCTGTTCGGAAAGCGGAGCGTGCGCCTGCGCGTACTGTCCGTCGTACTCGCCGTCCTCGTAGAAGGCCCCGCGAGCGTCCGTCGCGATGCCGCCGTCGTCGGGATCGTAGCCGGCGAGATCCTCGACGCGTTCGAACTCCCGCTCGAAGCGATCCGACCCGCCGCGACGGTCGACGAACGTCTTCGCGAGCTCGACGTACCGATCCTCGCCGGTGACGCGAGCGAGTTTCACCAGGGCGAGTTCGATCTCCTGATGGCCCGGTGCGCCGTCGATTTCGTCGTCGACTCGCGAGTCGATGTGATCGGCAAATCGCGCCGCCACGTCCAGTAGCGCCCGATCACCGGTCGACCGATAGTGGGCGACGGCCGCCTCAATGAGGTGGCCCGCACAGTAGAGTTCGTGCATCATGTTGAGGTTCGTCCAGCGCTTTTCGGGCTCCTCGAGCGTGAAATACGTGTTGAGATAGCCGCCTTCTCGTTGCGCACCGGCGACGAGGTCGATGGTTTCGTCGACTCGATTCCGAAGTTCGTTTCGTCGCGCGTCGGCACGCTCTTGACCGGGATCCGAGCTCTCGTCTGCCAGCACGTAGCTCGCGGCCTCGAGCCACTTGTAAGCGTCCGAGTCGGCGAACCACATACCCTCGAATCCGCCGGTTTTGCCGTTCGCGACCCGACGGAAATTATCGAGACAGCCGCTCGATCCGAGCTGTTCGTACTGATACTCGAGGGTTACCTCGCGGTTCCGTTCGAGCCGCGAGTTCCAGAACTGGTCGTCGATCGCGACGTCGGTCAGGTCGACTGACTCGGCGTGGGGAAAATTCGCCATCGATGTGAACTAACACGTTGGACGTGCGTAACGTTTCCCCTTCTGGCAATCGCCTCGAGATCCCTTATGCGTCGATTCGAACGCGTGCGATTGCCGAAGGCTCGAGCGATATCGTCAGCGATCCGTCTTCGACTGTCGATTCGAATTCGTCGATTTCGTACCCCTCGAGATCTTCCCAGTCGTACCACGCGTCAGGGAACTCGCCGACCCCTTCCTGCGGGTCGTGGGGGTCGTCCGTCGGCCGCTGAACGATCACGTCCGCCTCCGCACGGTCGAACGATTCGGGAACCTCGAGCGTGACCGATGCGTCATCCCGAAGGTTTCGATTCGTCAGGAACGCACAGAACGCGTCGTTCTCCGGCGTCGTCATCGACGTCGAGTCGACGTACGGGACATCGTCCATCGCGCGGATTCGGTAGCCCGTCTCCGGAATGTCTCGCGTTTCGCTGTCGACGGTCGTCTCGATCACTTTCCACTCTTCGTCTCCCTCGAAGGCGGTTGCGTACAGCCGGAGCGCATAGCCGACCGGTTTCAGCGGGTTCGGATTCGCCGGATGCTCGACGTTTTCCGGCGGAAACATCCGCACCGGAAGGTGGGTGTGACAGCCGCGTCGGATGTGGTCGCTCTCTCGGATGAACGCGTTGTACATCCCCGCCACGTACGACGCGCCCGCCATCGTCGGCATTCCCGGCCACGGGTCGCCCTCAGCGACCGTCGGGAACAGGCCCCACTCGCCGACCATGATGTGGGTATTCTCGAGGCCGGCCTCTTCGGCTTTCTCGGCGGTTTCGGCCAACAGTTCGCCGAACTGCGTCGGGAACATAATCAGCACTTCACTGTAATCGATGCCGTCCGCGTCGTGTTCGTCCTTCCACTCCTCGACGCTCTCCGAGTCCTCCTCGCGGATTCCCCAGTTGTATCGGTGCATGCCGATTCCGTCGAGGTACTCTCCCGCGATGTCGAAGAGCGCCTCGTTCCACTCCCGGGGATTCGGGAGGTTTGGATCGTCGTACTTCGGATCCATCCCGTCCGGGATGATCGTAATCGAGTCGTCGACCTCGAGCATCGCCGCCGCGAACTCGGTCACCCGTTCGGCGAACAGCTCCGGATCGTGGGTGCCGCCCGCTTGCCACCCGCCCCAGATTTCATTGCCGACCTCCCAAACCGCCACGTCGAAGGGCTCTTCGTAGCCGTGTTCCGCACGGAGCGCGCCGTATTCGGTGTCCGCGTCGCCGTTGCAGTACTCGACCCAGTTTGCAGCGTCCTCGGGGGTGATCGGTTCCGGCGGTTGGAACTCTCGTTCGTCGTCTTCGTCGACTGTTACGCCGACGGTGATCGTCGCCTCCACGTCCGTCAGTTCGCAGAATTCAACGTACTCGGCCGTTCCCATCTGGTTAGTATCCAGCCCGTCCCAGACGACGTTCGGCCTAATCGGACGCTCCTCGACCGGCCCAATCCCGTCTTCCCACTTGTACGTGCTGGTGACGTTTCCGCCGGGCCACTTTAGAAGGCTGACATTCCGATCATCCATGAGATCGACCGTCGTCGGATTGAATTTCCCCTCGATTGCATCGTCCGGCATTAGCGAAACCCAATCGACGTCGACGGAACCGTTCCCTTCGGCGACTATCTCGAGTACGTATTCGCCGTAGGGCGATTCGATTTCGTCGAGCGCACCAGCCTCGAGCTGACTCTCGCTTTGGTCGTTCAACTCGAGTTCGATCCCCTCGTACCGGTTCCACTGTTCGGTGAGACCGTCGAGACTGACGCTGGCGAGTTCCTCGCCATCCGGTGCGGTCAGACGGACCTCGAGGTCGTCGATTCCGTCGGCCCTGGCGGAGATGGCAAACTCGTAGGCGAGTGTTCGCCAGTCCGGAAGGACGAGCTGTTGGCGGATGCCACACGCGTCGCCTTCGGAGATGATTCGTTGGTGCGTGTTGGAGTACTCTCGATCGACTTCCGGCCAACCGCCGTCGGAGTCCCAGGTTCCGTAGCCGCGAACGCCGCCGTCGTCGGGACGCTCGAGGGTCACGTCCTCGCCTAGGGGTTCCCACGGAAACGGAACGTCGTCGTACTCGCCGATCCGATCGATTCCGTAGACGTGCGAGTCGTTCCCCTGAATCTGGGGCCAGTCGACGAACGAGGTGTTCGTCACGTGTTCCGCGTAGATGCCCGGATAAATCTCGTGAGAGCCGTAGTGTTCTCCAAACCGTCCGAACAACGTCTCCGGTACCGTTCGTTCGCCGCGCTCGTCGTCGTTTACCGTTACCGTCGCTTCCATTGGACCGTCCGCCTCCTCGTCGCCGTTTGCCCCGAATTCAGTACAGCCGGCCAGCAGCCCGGTCGCGGCCGCGCCGTTCAGGGCTAGGTACGTTCGACGAGAGAATCCACTACTCGAGTCTGTTCGCTTGTTATTGCTAGCCACACACATATACAAAGAACGAGTGGTAATAATACTACTGATTACTAGTATTGGATTTATATAACCACATCCGAATCATTTCTGCTGGTTCGCTGCTGTGTCTCTATATTCACACTCGTTCGAGTGGATTTGCTGTTTGCTTTTTGCCCGTATCGATCCGTTTCGGATCGAACTGAATCGCCGCTTAGGGCTTCGAAGCCGAAGAGGCGCTCGAGGCGGCCGCTTCGACCGAGACTGAATCCTGTTCGTCGAGCAGTAGGTTTTGCCCGCTCTTCGTATCGAAGACGTGGATATCCGAAACGTCGAACGTTGCGTCTACTGCCCCTTGTGCCGTAATCTCTGTGCTGCTCTCAGTTCGGACGGTGAGTTCGGTCCCGTCACGATCCAGATAAATGTAGGTATCACTTCCAGCGGGTTCGACAACATCGATTTCCGCAGGAATGCGACATTCGTCGGTTGAGTCGTCAATCGATAAGGTCGCGGGTCGGATCCCCAGTCGGAGTCCGGACCCCGAGCGTCCGGCTTCGATCCTGTCCGCTATCTCCGACGGAAGATCGACGCCAAACCCGTCGCCGACGAGGGATCCTTCTTCGTACTCCACCTCGAGGAAGTTCATCGTCGGACTTCCGATGAAGCGGGCGACGAAGAGGTTCGCGGGCTGTTCAAACACTTCCTCGGGCGTTCCGACCTGCTGGAGATCCCCGGCGTCGAGGACCACGATCCGGTCGCTCATCGTCAGCGCTTCCTCCTGGTCGTGCGTGACGTACACCGTCGTCGTCTCGAGGTCGTCCTGTATCCGCTGGAGCTCCGTACGCATGTGAAGCCGGAGCTTCGCGTCCAGGTTCGAAAGCGGCTCGTCCATCAGGAAGACGTCGGGGTCGCGAACGATCGCGCGGCCGGTCGCAACCCGCTGTTGCTGGCCGCCCGAGAGTTCGCTGGGGCGTTTGTTCAACAGATCCTCGATCCCCATCATTTCCGCGGCTTCCTCGACGCGTTTTCGAACGTCTTCTTTCGGAAGATCGCTCGTGAGCTTCAACCCGTAGGACATGTTCTTGCGCACGTTCATGTGGGGGTATAGTGCGTAGTTCTGAAAGACCATCGCGACACCCCGGTGCTGTGGTGGAATCTCGTTGACCGGCCGGTCGCCGATCGAAATCGTCCCGCTCGAGATTTCCTCGAGGCCTGCGATCATCCGCAAAAGCGTCGATTTCCCCGACCCCGACGGGCCGACGATGGAGACGAATTCGCCGTCTTCGATTGTCAGATCGAAGTCGTCGACCGCGATGATTTCCTCGTTGTACACTTTCCGAACGCTCTCGAAGCTAATGTGGCTCATTGATATTGCGTGTATTGTTCGCTACTAACTTGTTTCTTCGGTCGGTACTCGTTTCGCGTCGGATGGGCGAAACTGACGGCCACCCAGTCGCCCACCGCCGACTGATCTGCCATCGAAGCGCTCACCGCGGCCCGCTCCGTCTCCGGTACGCCTGTCGCCGCTCGCTCAGTTTGCGGTGTGCTCGTTTTCGACCGATCGACCTGCGGTGGGCTCACCGTTGATTGATCCGTATTTGGTGCGTTCATGGTGTTGTTGCCCCCGTCGTCGTCTGCTTCGGCGATCCGGTTCGCGGCTGATCCTCTCCGTAGAGCACGACGTGGTAACTAAAGGCGATTCCGGCGAAGATAAGGACGAACGCGACCATCAACAGGATCGTGACGATGGCGACGGCGGTCGTGAGCACCAGCGTCGTCAGGCTGAGCGTTGGCCGACCGGCCGTCCACGTGCGAGCGGTTCGAAGGGAGTCGCCCATCGACGCCCCGCCAGCCATCGAGACGAATGTCGGAATAAGCATGATGACGGCGTACATCCCGGCTGTAACGCCAAGAACGCCGAGCGCGCCGGACTGAATCGCTCCCGTAACGGCGTACTGATAGAGATACAGCGAGCCGATCACGGTAAACACGGCCGGTAAGAGACCGAGGGCGGCGGCATTGGCACCGTTCGTTTTGACGACGTGACGGACGTGGTTTCGATCGATCGTTCCCGCCGGACTCGAGCGCATGGACTGAATCGCGGCGTACGCGGCCAGCGTCGCCGGACCAGCGGTGACCACCGGGAGCGACGCGAGGAACCAGCCCACGCTCACGACGATGAGCCGATGGACGTTCTGGAAGACGAACCGGCCGGTCTCGCCGACAGCTGACATGAACCGTTCGCCGTCCGAATCGATGGTCGTCGACACGTTACTTCACCGTCCCTTGTAATGCGACCGCTTTGAACAGGTAATCCTGCATCGCCAGGAACAGGATCAAAAGCGGTGCCGAGGCGATGATCGCGCCGGACATCACGAGTCCGGGATCGGTCACTTCCTGGGTCTCGAGGGTCACGAGCCCGATCGGGAGCGTGTACATCGCTTCGTTCTGGAGGATGATCAGCGGCCAGAGGAAGGAGTTCCACAGGCCGATGAACGAGAACAGTCCCAGCGCGGCGATCGCGGGGAACTGCATCGGGGCGGCGATCCGGAAGAAGATCCGGGTCGTCGAAAAGCCGTCGAGCCTCGCGGCCTCCTCGAGTTCCTCGGGAATGTTCTTGAAGAACTGGTAGAGCATGAACACGCCGAAGACCCCGGCCGCGTACGGGAAGATGATCCCCAGCAGGTTGTTCACGAGCCCGAGTTCGGAGACGATCGCGTAGATCGGGATCAGGTTGACGGCCGCCGGAACCATGAAACTCGCGAGGATGATCCCCATCACGATTCGTCGACCCGGCCACTCGAGACGTGCCAGCGCGTAGGCAGCCATCGAGTCGACGAGGACGACGACGAGCGTCCCGACGGCGGCGAGCGCAAACGTTGCGATCGTCCAGGAAACGACGGGTGATTCGAACAGAATCACGCGATACCATTCGAAGGTAACGTCCGTGGTCAACCAGTGCGGACTGGAGTCGTAGATGAGGTGTTCGGGTTTGATCGAGGTGGAGGCCATCCACAGATACGGGACCAGGAACAGTCCCGCAAAGCCGTAGAGTCCGAGATGGAGGACGACGGACCTCACTCGGCTTTTGCTGATCTCGATACCGCCGATTTCGTAGCCGCGTGCGTACTGCGTTTCGTTACTCATTGGTATCCTCCTCGATGACTTCTCCCTCGACTCGAGACGTGTAGCCCTCGAGCAGGTAGTAGTTCGCGACCGAGATGATAAACAGGATCACGAACAGGACGTAGCCGATCGCCGCCGCGTAGCCGAAGTTCTGATTGCCGAAGGCCGCCTCGTAGAGGAAGACGACCATCGTTTGAGTGTTCTGTCCGGGGCCGCCATCGGTCATGATGAAGATGATCTCGAACACCTGGAAGGATGCGATCAGGGAGGTAATCATGACGAACAGCAGTGCGTGTTTCATCTGTGGAAGCGTGATATCCCGGAACATCTGCCACGTGCTCGCTCCGTCGAGTCGCGCCGCTTCGTAGAGCCGTTCGGGAATCCCTTGGCGAGCGGCGATGAAGATAACGAAGTTGACCCCCATTCCGCCCCACAGCGACGCGATTACGACCGCAGGCATCGCGTACGTGTGAGAGTTCAGCCAGTTCGGCGGGTTCTCCATAATGAAGCCGAGGTAGTAGCTTATCGGACCGTAGGTCGGCTCGTACAGCTGCATCCAGATGAGCGCGACGACGGCAACCGTGAGCATGCTCGGACTGAAAAACACCGTCCGGAGGAACCACTTGCCCTTCACGTCCTTGGTGACGGCGAGCGCGAGAACGAGTGGTACCGTGACGACGAGCGGAACGATCATCAGGGTCCACAGCAGACTATTGGTCAGGGACGTCCAGAACACCGGATCCTCGAACATGCGCGTATAATTGCTCAGTCCGACGAACTCCGATTGCCCGATGAAGACGGGGTCCCAGTTAAACAGGCTGATGTAGAACCCGTATGCGAGCGGGAACAACAAGAACAATCCGAACAGTGCGAGGAACGGACTTGCGAACCCGATTCCTGCGATACTTTCTCGAGCCGAACGACTGTTAGGGACGAACGGGATCCGCTCGAGCATCCCTTTCGATCGTTCGGTATCGGCCGATGAACCAGTGCTCATAGCGTCCACTCTCGTTCTTCTTCGATAATTCGGTTCGACCGCTCAGCGGCATCCTCGATCGCTTCTTCGGGTTCCATGCGGTGTGAGTATAACTCCTCGAGGTTTTCGTTCAACGGCTCCCACCACCGATCACCGAACTCCGTTCGTGGGGGATACGCCAGCGCGTCGTCTTCGGCCATCTCCTGTAGCGGCCCTTGAACCTTCCAGGATTCCGCTTCCCGTAGGGTATCCGATTCGGTCGCGGCGATACTCCCCGGAAGGTGGCCGCCGTTTAACGCCCACTCCTCGATGTGCTCGGTCGTCAGTTCTCTCGTAAACTCGATTCCCGCATCGGTTTCCGTGCTGGTCGAGGAGTGGCGGAGTTCCGGAAGCGGAACCGAGACGAGGTGCGTGTCCGCACGGGTAACCACCCGCTCGACGTCCGGGGCGATATTCGGTTTGAAGTAACCCCAGTCGAACTCGGCGCCGGCCGCAACCGGATACGCCCACGTCCCTTCGTAGACCATGGCGACGTTTCCGCCACGCCAGCCGTCCAATCCGGCGGCCATATCCGTGTGGTCCCATCCGCGTTCCCCGATTTCGTACATGAATTCTGCGGCTTTGATCCCGGGCTCTTCGTCGTATCGGACTGCCGTGTTATCTTCGTTGAGCATCTGTCCGCCGTACTGGCGGAGGAACATGAAGAACTCGCTGTCGATAATTGCGGACCGAAACGCGTAGGCATCGGTGTTTTCGACGATTGCGTCACAGGCGTCTGCGAACTCGTCGTAGCCGTCCGGCGGATCTTCCGGATCGAGGCCCGCTTCCTCGAAGAGGTCCTTGTTGTAGTACATCCCCTGCGGGTGGGCGTCCATCGGAATGCCCAGTTGTTCGCCGTCGTACTGGCCGCTTTCCCAGATCGCCTCGGTGTACTCGTCTTCGAGATCCGCGAACTCGTCGCTCAGATCCATGAAATAATCGTTGTATTGACCGAGTACGCTTCCGTGCGTAATCGTGAGGTCGGGTGCGTCACCACCCGTGAACGACGTGTACAGCCGGTCGTAGTGATCGTCCGGCGGAATTCGTTGTCGATCGATAAACGCTCCACTGGCGTTTTCGTTGTACGATTCGACGATCGCCTCGAGCGCCTCGCCATCACCACCGCCGAAACGCTCCCAAAACGTTACGATGGTCTCGTCGCTCTCGGCCCCGTCCGGAACGGCACCGCCGCCGGTAAAGAGGCCGATGCATCCCGACAGCGAGGCTAGTCCCCCGGCGCCGAGACCACCTAATATTCTCCGACGGCTGAGGGTACTCTCCCCATGAGTGGCTCTGTCTGCCATGTCAGTAAGATCATAACCATAACACATAAACATTTGGTTTATCGGGTGATCCGTTGAACGAAGCTCGGATCGAATCGATATCCCCGTTCCGCTTTCGTCGCCTCACACGATTTGACTGGACGAAACAACGACGCCGTGTGATTTCGCTTTCAGAGTCAGAACGCGCTATCCGCGAACCCGCCGTCGACGGTGAGGACTTCGCCGGTGACGAACGAGGAGGCGTCGCTCGAGAGGTAGATCGCCGCCCCGATCAGTTCTTCGCGCTCTCCGACCCGCCCAAGCGGCGTTCGCTCGTCGATTCGCTCGCGCTTTTCGGTTCCCTCCGCGTAGGTGTCCGCGTTCTGTGGCGTGATGAAGAACCCCGGCGCGATCGCGTTGACTCGAATGCGTGGCGACAGTTCCTTGGCCGAGGCTCGAGTAAACGCTTCTACTCCGCCTTTGGCCGCCGAATACGCCGGTAGGTTTTCCATCGAGAGCCGTGCTGCGAGCGAGGAGATGTTGATGATAGAGCCGCCGTCGTCCATTGCGGGTGCGAAGACCTGCGTTACGCGGCGTACGCCGTCGAGTGCGACGTCCGTGACGAACTCCCAGTCGTCGTCCTCGATCCCGACGACGGTCTCCCGCGAGATCGCTCCCTGCGAGGCGACGACGATATCGATACCACCTAGCTTGTCCTCGGCAACGTCACGAACGTTCTCGAGCGACTCGCGATCGGTCACATCACACGTGACTCGTTCGGTGTCCGACCCGTGATCCTCGAGCAGCTCGGCGGTGTCGTCGACTGCTTCTTGTCCGCGACTCGTCGCGATGACGTCCGCGCCATCGGCCGCAAACCCGACGGCGATCGCCTGACCGAGTCCACTCGTTCCGCCGATAACGATCGCACGCTTGTCCGCGACTGAAACGGGTGCGTGTGAGTACTCCTCCATGCGCGGAAAAAGCCCATCCGGTATCATGAACGTTTCCATTGGTAGCGGCGTTCATGCTCCACTGCTCGACCCGCGATGGCAAGGGCTGTGTCGGACGGTCCATCCGCTCTCGAGAGCGGTATCCGGTATCGTAATTGATACGTTTCGAAGTATTTATGCCACTCTCCGAAAATATCAAATTAGTGCATGACTGACGCACGAGTAGCAGTTCATACTGAGGCGACTATCGATCGCATCGCGCCCGAGGTACACGGCCACTTCGCCGAACACCTCGGTCGCTGTATCTACGGCGGTATCTGGCACGCCGACAGCGCGGACGAGGACGGATTTCGCGAGGATACCCTTTCTCTCCTGAACGATCTCGAGCTTCCCGTGCTCCGGTGGCCGGGCGGCTGTTTCGCGGACGACTATCACTGGGAGGACGGCGTCGGTCCACAGGAGGATCGGCCGCGCCGACGAAACCTCTTTTGGGCGCAGGGGCCCGAGGAAACGCCCGAAGAATCGAACGCCTTCGGCAGCGACGAGTTCCTGGAGCTGTGTGAACGGATCGACACGGAGCCCTACCTCGCGGCGAACGTCGGCTCCGGCGATCCACAAGAGGCCGCAAACTGGGTCGAATACTGTAACTACGAGGGCGATACTGAACTGGCCGACCGCCGCCGCGAAAACGGCCGCGAAGATTCCTACGGCGTCAAATACTGGGGACTCGGAAACGAAAACTGGGGCTGTGGCGGCCGCATGACACCCGAGCAGTACGCTCGAGAGTATCGGCGGTACGCGACCTACGTCGGAACCATGGACAACCTGCTTGTCGAAGAGGACCTCGAGCTCATCGCCTGTGGCTTCGAGGGCCACGAGTGGAACCGTCGCTTCATGGAGGAAGTCGCGGGCGCACCGTGGGGCGCGGAGTTCCCGCTCGATCACCTGACGCTCCATCACTACTACGGGCAGACGATGACCGTCTCGGAGGCCGACGAGGACCAGTACGATACGTTCCTCGCGGACGCACTCGAAACCGAACAACACATCGAACGGATCGCAGCTGCGATCAACGCGGTCGCGACGACACGCGATATCGGCGTTATCATCGACGAATGGGGATCCTGGCACCCCGAAGCGACGGCCGACAACGGCCTCGAACAGCCAGGTACCGTTCTCGACGCGCTCTCTGCTGGTGCCGTTCTCGACATCTTCAACGACAACAGCGACGTTGTCACGATGTCGAACATCGCCCAGACCGTCAACGTGCTCCAGTGTCTCGTCGAAACGGACGAAGACGACGCCTGGGCGCGCCCGACCTACCACGTGTTCGACCTCTACGCACCGCACAAGGGCAACGAAGCCGTCCAGACGTCCGTGACGACCCCCGCTCGAGAACTCGACGACGACGACCGCGAACTTCCACTGGTCGGCTCCTCGGCGTCGGTCGGCGAGGACGAAACGTACGTCACGATCACGAACCTCGACTGTCGCGAGTCTCACACCGTCGAACTTTCGCTCGAGGGTCCAGCTCCCGGTGAAGAAGACGTCACCGGAAAGGTCCTGTTTGCCGACCAGGAGCCGGATCTGGAGGTTACGGCCGATAACGCGGACGAGTTCGGTGCCGAAGAACTGGCCGTCTCAGTCGATACCAACGGAACGCTTACGACGGAACTTCCACCGTCGACGGTCGCGTCGGTTTCGATTCGGTAACCGCAACGGCGATTGGCCATCCCATAGCACCGTTTTGCTTTTCGCTCGTTCTCGAGAACACCTGTTCGAACGACTCGACCCGACTGGACCGACTAGGAGTAGTTGTGCTCGAGTTCGATGACGTTCGCGGCGGCGAGGACGGATTCCGGTAGGTCCTCGTAAAATCGCTCGTCACCGACGCGATGGACCGGACAGGCGACGCTGATAGCTGCGATACTTCGATCGTCGTCGTCGGTGATGGGGGCGGCGATACAGCGCAATCCGTTGAGTCGTTCCTCGCGATCGATCGCGTACCGCTGCTCGCGAACCTCCTCGAGTTCGTCTATGAGTTCGTTACGATCAGTGATCGTTTGTGATGTCTCTTCTGGGAGACCGTGATTTGAAATAATGCGTTTCACTTCCGCTTCCGGGCGGAAGCCGAGTATCGCTTTGCCGAGCCCGGTACAGTGTAATCGGACACGCTTTCCCTCGTGAGTGTCGAGTTCGACCGCGTTGTCGCCTTTAGCCTGATAGAGGTAGATTCCTTTCCCGTTTTTTTCGACGAGCAGATTGACCAGTTCACCCGTTTCTTCAGCGAGTTTGTCCGCTTGTGCCTGTGCGGTATCGTAGATCGGTGTTCGGTTTCTCGCGTAGGCGCCTAGTCCGAGAAACGCCAGTCCAATGTGGTATTCGTCGCCTTCCTTGTCGACGTACTCGCAGTTCGTCAGCGTCGTGAGGTGGTTGTGAACCCCGCTCTTTCCGATGTCGACGCGTTCGGCGATTTCGGAAACGCCGGCCCCGTCGAGTTCCTGTATTACCTCGAGGATTTCAAAAGTTCTTCCGACCGTACGAACTGGATGGTTCGGTTCTGCCATATTCCCATGTTACAGCCGAGACATATAAATCGTTCTGTCACACTGAACGCCATTCCCTATCACTTCATCACGACTGCCCATATATGAATCCCAAACCCAAACGCACAGCTCCTCGTCCGGAACTGACAGCGGTTCCAGACAGCTGATCAGACTTCGATTACGGTATTCGTGAGCGTGCCGATCTCTTCGATACCGATTTCGACCACGTCTCCTTCCTGCAGTGTGAACCCCTCGTCGGGGACGAGTGACGTGCCGGTCAACAGTACCGAGACGTCGGGAACGGCGTTGTGTTTGACGTAGTATTCGGCCAATTCCTCGACCGAACGGACCATTTTCGATGTATTCGTCGATTCGTCGTAGCGAATCTCGTCGTCGCGCGTGATCTGCATCCACATCTCGAGGTCGTGGGGATCGTCGATGGCGTCGGCCGAGACGATGCAGGGGCCGATCGAACAACATCGATCGTAAACTTTCGCCTGCGGAAGGTAGAGGGGGTTTTCTCCTTCGATCGATCGACTACTCATATCGTTGCCGATCGTGTAGCCGACGATTTCGTCCTGAGAGAGCACGATTCCGAGTTCGGGTTCCGGGACGTCCCAGTCTGAGTCCGCCCGAATGCCGACCGCTTCATCCGGCCCGACCGTCCGATTGGGCGTCGCCTTGAAGAACACCTCCGGACGGTCACTTTCGTAGACGTCCAGATACATATCCGGCATCGAACTTTCGGCCTCCCGCGCTTTTTCACTAATCTGGTAGGTAACGCCTGCGGCCCAGACTTCAGCGGACGCGACCGGGGCTTCTGTCGTGTGGTCGTCCACCGATTCGATTTCTCGAGCCGTCTCATTTTCGAGAAGCTGATCGACGACGACATCGATGGGCTGTTCGGTGATATCGGCCGCATCGAGCAGATCATCGAACGTTTGTAACCGGGGTTTTGCCGTCGTGAGATCGTAGATCGACCCGCCCGCTTTCACTGCGAGACGGGGAGTCTTTCCATCACGTAGTTGATAGTAACGCATGTGCGTATCCTTCAATTTATTCGCATCCGTAATAGGTCTGGTGCTCGTGTACTCTTTCACCGCTTCGAGTACCGTTCATCGAATACTTGCAGGGTACGGGTTATTTCCCCGGTCGCTTCGGACCGTTCGCATGAGCCGGAGAATCCTGTAAGAATCATAAGACCCGTATACGAGTATCACATACGACGACCCGTGACTGCGAATTACCAAAACTACGTGGACGGAGCCTGGATCGACGCGGAAACCGGCGAGACGTTCGAAACTACCGACCCGGCGGCACCCGAGGAAGTCGTCGCGACGTATCAAGAGGCGTCTGCTGACGATGCGGATGCAGCGGTCGAAGCGGCGGCCGGCGCTCAGTCCGAGTGGGCAAACACACCGGCACCGGAGCGGGGCGCAATCCTTCGAGAGGCGGGCTCGATTCTCGCCGACCGGAAGGACGAACTCACCGAACTCCTCACTCGCGAAGAAGGGAAGACTCACGCCGAAGCGGGCGGTGAAGTACAGCGCGCCATCGATATCTTCTACTACTACGCCGAGAAGACCCGCGACCTCGGCGGCTCGGTCAAATCCGCGAGCGGTCCGCGGACGAACCTCTACACCGTCAACGAACCCGTCGGCGTCACCGCGCTGATCACGCCGTGGAACTACCCGATCGCCATCCCGGCCTGGAAACTCGCACCAGCACTGGCGACCGGAAACACCGTCGTGCTCAACCCCGCCTCCGTCGCGCCCGGAGTCGCGCTCGAGTTGTTCAAGGCGCTGAACGAAGCCGGACTTCCGGACGGTGCCGCGAACGTCGTCACCGGTCCCGGAAGCACGGTCGGCGATGCGATTATCACACACGACGATGTCGACGGCGTCTCCTTTACCGGCTCCGGCGAAGTCGGCCACATGGTCTACGACAAGGCGACCGACGACGGCAAGCGCGTCCAGACGGAACTCGGCGGAAAGAATCCGACGGTCGTTTCAGACAGCGCAGACGTCGACGAAGCCGCCGAAATCGTCGCCAACGGCGCGTTCGGCGTCACTGGACAAGCCTGTACCGCCTGCTCCCGTGCGATCGTCCACACGGATGTCTACGACGAGTTCGTCGACGCAGTCGTCGACCAGGCCGAGTCGATCTCGATCGGGCCCGGCGATGAGTACGATATGGGGCCGCAGGTCACCGAAAGCGAACTCGAGGGCACCCTCGATTACATCGACGTCGCACAGCAAGAGGGTGCGACCCTCGAGACCGGCGGCGGTCAACCAGAAGGCGAACGCTTCGAAGACGGCTACTACGTCGAACCGACCGTCTTCTCCGACGTCGACAACGAGTACCGGATCGCCCAGGAGGAGGTGTTCGGTCCCGTTCTCGCCGTGATCGAAGTCGAGGACTACGAGGACGGCGTCGAAACGGCGAACGACGTTCAGTACGGCCTGTCGGCGAGCATCGTCACCGACGATCACACCGAAGCCGAGCGATTCGTTCGCGAGGTCGAGGCGGGCGTCGCCAAGATCAACGCGAAGACGACCGGACTCGAACTCCACGTTCCCTTCGGCGGGTTCAAACGCTCCTCGAGCGAAACGTGGCGCGAACAGGGCGACGCCGGGATCGACTTCTACACGATCGAGAAGACGGTCTACGACACCTTCTAACGGGCAACTGACCCAACGCGGCCACGATTCTTTTTCGATTGCGTACGGACGCTGTTCTACCTGGTGCTCCCGTCGGAAAGTGTGGCGATTTCGGTTCCTGCCGGACGAAATACCTGCACAGTCGTCTTCGTGTTGCTCACAGAGATAACGCGTCTAGTAGTCCGAAACGCTGTTCTTTATTACAGAACACCCCTCACCCTTCACAGAACACCACCGAAGCGAATCACAGCGTCAATTTTGAGGGGTAGTAAAATGGTCTTCTTCGCTACGAAAACGACCGTATAGCACCGGGGCGTTCGAACCGTTCTCCGCTGCGCTCGGATCGTTCTTCTCGATTTCCTGCCCGCAGACCGCCGGGGTACTCCGTCAGTATCGAACGTCCGGTTCGATCGGTTCCTACGGAATGACCTCACCAGGCGTTCCAGAAAACGATAACGTCCTATTTTTGATCGCGACGCCGCTATCGCCGTCGAAGAGGTGGACTACCGCCTCGGGAAATTCGACGTCGACCCGGTCACCGGCGCTGACGGTTGGAACACCTTCGGTCGTTACGATGAACTCGTCACCGGCTGTCGCGTCGTCGAACCGAAGGTGGATGACGTTCTCGTTCCCCATCGGCTCGACGACGATGACTTCGGTCGCGAACCGCTGGCCGTCCGACAGTGGCTCGTCGATTCGAACGTCTTCCGGACGGATCCCGAGCACGAAATCGGTTCCCGCTTCGATATTTCGCCGCAGATCCGGGGACAGTGAATACGCGAACGATTCGGTCACGAGCGCATCCTCTTCCAGAGAGCCGTCGAAGAAATTCATCGATGGTTCGCCGATAAAGCTCGCGACGACTGGTTGTTGGGCTCGTGGTAACACTCGAGCGGGGTCCCGGTCTGCTGGAGGACTCCCTCGTTGAGGATCGCGATCTGGTCGCCCATCGTCATCGCCTCCGTCTGGTCGTGCGTGACGTACACCGATGTTACTCCGAGTTGTTCCTGAAGGTGCTGAAGCTCCGTTCGCATCTCCGCGCGGAGTTTCGCATCGAGATTCGACAGCGGTTCGTCCAACAAGAACAGGTCGGGATCGCGAACGATCGCCCGACCGAGCGCGACGCGTTGTTGCTGACCGCCGGAAAGCTCCCCGGGCTTGCGGTTCAGTAGGTCCTCGATACCCATCATTTCCGCCGTCTCTTCGACCGTTTCGGCGATATCCGGGCCGGAACGCTCCGTCGACTCCTCGAGGCCGAAGGACATGTTTCCCCGGACGGTTTTGTGCGGGTATAGCGCGTACGACTGGAACACCATCGCGATATCTCGTTCCTGTGCGGGAACGTCATTGATGGATCGATCGTCGAGTCTGATCTCTCCATCGGTGACCGTTTCGAGGCCAGCGATCATTCGGAGCGTCGTCGACTTGCCACAACCCGAGGGGCCGACGAGAACGAGAAACTCTCCGTCGGCCACGTCCAGAGAGACGTCCTCGACGGCAACGACATTCATCTCTCCGTCCCGGTACTCCTTGGTCACGTCGTCGAGTGTTAAGCGTGCCATGTTAGATGGTGAGTTCGCGTGCGGTTTCGATTCGACGATTACAAACCGTTTCGCCGGTCTTTCCGTCGAAGACGTGAATCGTCTCCGGATCGATCGCGACGGTGACCGGTTCGCCCGGTTTGACGATGTGCATTCCGTCGGTGACCGCACGTAACACGTCGTGGTCGACCGACTCGGCTGCGTGCGTGAGTGACAGTATATTTTGATCGCCGTGCGTTTCAGTGACGGAGACGGTCATTTGGAACTCGTGCGAACCGAGGTTCGGTGCTGACGACTCGTCGACGCGGCGAACGTCCACAGATTCGGGACGCACCCCGAGGACGAGATCGTCGACACCGTCGACGGCTCGCTTGAGCCGTTCGTCGAACGGATACTCGATGTGCTCGCCGACAAATCCTGCGTCGGCCCGGTTCCCGTGGAGGAAGTTCATCATGGGCTCGCCGATGAATCCGGCGACGAACTGATTCGCGGGTTCGTGATAGAGCTCGAGCGGTTCGCCCACCTGCTGTAGCTGTCCGTCGTTCAACACTGCGATCCGATCACCCATCGTCATCGCTTCCGTCTGGTTGTGGGTGACGTATACCGTCGTCACGTCCAGATCCGCCTGCAAGCGTTGGAGTTCCGTCCGCATCTTCGCGCGGAGTTTGGCGTCCAGATTTGCAAGCGGCTCGTCCATCAGGAACACTTCCGGATCGCGAACGATCGCTCGGCCGAGCGCGACCCGCTGTTGCTGCCCGCCTGAAAGCTCGCCGGGTTTTCGATCTAGCAGGTCGTCGATTCCAAGGGTCTCGGCGACCTCCTCGACTCGTTCGTCCATTTCACTAGCCGTATACCCCGATTCCTCTTCCAGCCCGAATCGAACGTTTTCGTGAATCGTCATGTGCGGGTAGAGGGCGTAATCCTGAAAGACCATCGCGATGTCCCGATTCTGCGGAACGCGATAATTCATGTGCTCGCCGGCGATGTAGAGGTCCCCCGCCGTCGGCGTTTCGAGACCGGCCAGCATGCGGAGCGTCGTCGATTTTCCACAGCCGGAGGGGCCGACGAGGACCAAGAATTCGCTGTCCGCGACGTCGAGTGTGACGTCCTCGACGGCGGTCGTCTCTCCGAACCGCTTCGTCAGGTGATCGAGTTGAATGCTTCCCATTTGTTATCCACTCTCCGTTTCCAGTCCTTTGGCGAACTGTTCGGCGAACGCAACGTACAGAATGATCGTCGGCAGTGCCGCGAGGAACGCCGCCGACATCCGGATTCCGAAATCGATCCCGGAAGTCGAGGTCCCGATCGCCGGGATGATCAGGGTGACCGGCGCTTCCGGCGAACTCGCGCTCGAAACGAGGGTAAACGAGAACAGAAACTCGTTGTAGATCTGGGTGAACTGGTAGATGAAAACGACCCCGAACATCGGTTTCGAGATCGGCAGGATAATGCGTCGGTAGATCTTCGTGATGCTCGCGCCGTCGATTTTGGCCGCTTCGACGAGCGAATTCGGCAGACTCTGGTAGTACGACCGAAAGAGAATCATACAGATCGGAATGCCGTACGCAACGTGGGTGATTATCAACGGAACGAGATCGGCGTGATAACTCTGCAGGAGCGGTATTCCCGCGAACAGCGGCGACAACATGTCTGCGAGCGGGAAGGTATTGTTCCAGAACCGAGCCAGCGGCACCAAGACGGCCTGATACGGGACGAAGATCCCGATGAGGAACAAAATCAGTACCACGAGCTGGCCGCGCCATTTGACCATCGTGAGACCAAACGCCGCCATGCTCGCCAGCAACACGTTGATAATCGTCGCCGGGATCGCCATCAATAGCGAGTTGATGAACGCGTGCGATAGCTGGCTGAACGCGTACTCGAGGTTTGCCAGCGTGAATCCCTCGCCCAGTGGTGGCATGAACGGAACCGTCCGGGCGATGGCTTCGTTGGTTTTCAGCGCCGTCATGATCCCCGTCACTAAGGGGAGGAGAAAGAATCCGAGGAAGAAGATGATCAGCGTATAGTGACCGATACGTCTGAGATTGACATCCTCGACGACCGATGCAACGTCGATGTTCGTGTCGGGTGTTGATTGTGACATTATTAGAGCGCCCCTTGTCGGTACTGGTAGACGAGATACGGTGCGATAACGGAGAGCGATAGCAATAACAACATCGTCGCGATCGCTGCGCCGTACGCCCATTGTCCGTACTGGAACGCTTCTCGAACCATCAGCGTCGCCAGGATGTCGGTTCCGTTCGGCGGCCGATAGTCGCCGGTGATAGCGTAAAGGAAGTCGAACGCTTTGAGGGCGAACAGCATGAGGACGACGGCGGCTCCGACGGACGCTTGCTTTAGTTGCGGAATGATGATCCGGATGTAGGTCTTGGCCGTACTCGCGCCGTCGACTTTCGCCGCTTCGAACTGGTCCGACGGAAGCGACTGAAGCCCGGCCAGAAAGACGACCATCGCGTACCCGCTGAACTGCCAGACGAGCGCGAAGATAACCGCCGCGAGTGCGATCCGAGGATTACCGAGCCAATCGATCGAACCGAACCCGAGCGCCGTCACGAAGACGTTCAACACGCCGTTCCCGGGGCTGTACATCCACAGCCAGACCTGCGCCGTTACGACGAACGAGAGGGCCATCGGCAGGAGATAGATCGTCTGAATCGTCTCCTTGTACCTGATACCGTAATCGAGGAGGACGGCGAGAAACAGCCCGAGGGCGAGAGAAACCGACGTAAAACCGACGAGAAGAACGAAGTTTTGAAACGCGGCTTGTCGGAACGACCCGTCTGCAAGCGCCGTTCGATACATCTCGAGGCTCAAGTTGGAGAACTCCGGACGGCCGATCCCCGCGTAATCCGTAAAGGAAATCGCGAGATTGTAACCGATCCCGCCGTACACTGCGATTCCCATGAGAACGAACGGAATCCCCCAGTACGGTGAGGACCGAACGAAGTCGCTGTTGAGGAAGTATCGGAGTTTGGTCTTCCAAGTTATCACCTCTTTGCTCGGTCCCGTCGTCGAATCCGTCGTTTCGGTCGTGTCGTGTGTTGCCATTTAACTATTTACTCTCCTTTACCTTGATACAGGATTTATTACTTGTCGCATGTCGATCTCACGCGATTGAGTTTCCGCGGTTACTCGGATACGGCATCGAGCAACCCGTCCGCCGCCGCTTGGGCATCGTATGGATCCATGAAGTGATCCCCGATTGCACCTTCACAGTCGTTTTGCTGTTCGGGCTCGACTGCGAGTCCGTGTGCGAGTGTCGGTGGATACTCGTCGGAATCCAGAAGGTCCTCGTACGTCATCGCGAGGAAGTCCGACAACTCGTCCGACTCGATATCCGTTCGAAGCGGGACGGATCCTTTGAGGTTATTGAACTCGATCTGTGCTTCCCGGGTTCCGACGAACTTTTGCCACTCGACGGTCTCTTCCGGGCTCGGATTGTCTCCCGGCGTAACGAACGCGTCGAGGTGGTAGAAGTACACGCCTTCAGTTCCGGGGAACGGGATCCAGTCCCACTCCTCCCCGTAATTGAAGTCATCGTCGGCGCGAAACATTCCGTAGAGCCAATTTCCGCCGTGAATACACGCGGCATCGTCGGATATCAGGTTCTGTGCAGCCTGCGTGTAGCCGATCGAAGACGCGTCGTCGGTGATATAGTTCTCCTGAATCTCCTGTAGCGTTTCCAGCGCGTCGATTATAGCGTCCCTGTCGCCGTTCCCCTCGATGAAGTCCGTGTAGGCGTCGACGCCGCTCTGGCTCGCGAGAATCTGGACCCAGGTCTGTAACCCGAGGAACGCCGACCGCATTCCGTGAGCGAACGGGACGTAATCGGTGTCCTGATCGACCGTCTCGAGTGCATCGAGCAGGTCGGATGCGCTTTCGAGAGCCTCCGCGTCGATACCTGCTTCGTCGAATGCGGCCGTATTGTAAAACAGGTTGTTCAACCGGTGTGACCCGATTGGTACCGCCGGCATCTGCCCGTTGAACGTACAGAGTTCGACGGCTCGATCCTGCATGTTCTCTTTTAACCCTTCGGCCTCCCAGACGTCTTCCTCGAGATCCATGAGGACTCCTTCGTACCGCTCGAGGTTGTTTCCCGGCCAATTAGCGAACGAACTCATCGGATTTTCATTGGTCAACCGTTGCAGAATGGACGTATTCAGTTCGACGTTTCCGTCTCCGCCAACGGCTTCGAAGGTCCCGTCGATATCGGAATGCTCCTCCTTGAACGCGTCCGTAAGCGTCTCGATTGCGTCGGCTCCGTCGCCGCCGGTCCACCCGTGGAGCACTTCGAGTCCGTCCGCTGTGTTTCCGCTTGCACAGCCTGCCAATCCGGCCGCTGCTCCTGTTGCGATGCCCCCGAGATACGTTCGTCTCCCTATCCCATCGACAGGTTTGTCATTGTCAACCATGCTGTTTTGATGGTATTACCAATCGTTAATAAATGTGCCGATACGATGGGGTTCACGTCAGATGTCACGAGGTGGCGGTAGACGCTCCGGAGTTTCCGTTTAGGGGTCAACCGAACGGTGTGCAGTGATCTATCCGCGACCCACTCGATTGACCGATTACTCGATACGCGTGCGTTCCCGTCGATGAGACGGTAAGTTCGCGAGAACCTGTCACGATGTCCGGTTGGAGAGGTATTACCCGCAATCTGTTGGTCCGGTCATCAATCGCTTCCAGCGGCCCAACGGACTCCCCGCTCGAGTAGCGATTGCACGCCGTCGTTCCTGATCGCCGGGAGGTCGTGTCCGAGCGAGCAATAGAACACGCGGCCGTCGCCGTAGGGTTTCACCCACGTGACAGGCATGTCTCCGTTCTTTGGATGGTCCATGCGTGCGAGCACGCGAACGTCGTCGTCGTACTCGAGGACGTACGGTTCGTCCCAGACGGAAAACCCGTTTAGGTCGGCCGTGACGGGGTGATGGGTATCGACGACGGTCACGTCGAACGTCGTCTGCTCGGGGTGGGTGAGAAAGTGCCCGCCGAGGAGCGCTCGGAGTTCGGGAACCGGTTCGTCGCGGTTCTCCTCGGTCGTTGTCGTCAGATCCGCAGCGCCGTGGATGCCGACGTACCCGCCGCCGTCCTCGACGAACGAACAGAGACCGGATTGCTGGGATTCGTTGAACGTGCTGTCCGTCGTAAAATCGACGAGGACGTCGTACTCGCGTATACGGTCAGTTGCGAGTATTTCGCGGTCGGCACTGACGGTGGCTTCGATCTCTCGGTTCTCCAGAAATCGTTTGACCGGCGGCCCGAGTCGTTCGATTCGGTGAAACGGAAAGCGGTTTCCGCCGAGAATCGCTGCTTTTAGGTTCGGCATCTATCGTTCTCGTTGACGCGGAGGAGCTAAAATCCACCGCTCCCGCCGTTTCGTTCAGGGAGGGATGCTGGTCCTGTGAATATCCGACATGCCAAACGTGATATACCATGAGGAGTAAAATGCAGTTGTATGCCGAACTACCGGACGCTACGCGATCCGAACGCAGAGTATACCATGCGCGACCTCTCATCCGAGACGATGGAGTTGACCGCCGACCGCGGTCCGCGCGATGTCGAAATCACGGACGTTCAGACGACGATGGTCGACGGGAACTACCCCTGGATCCTCGTCCGCGTCTATACTGATGCCGGACTCGTCGGAACGGGCGAATCTTACTGGGGCGGCGGTGACGATGCGATCATCGAACGGATGACGCCGTTCCTGGTCGGCGAAAACCCGCTGGACATCGATCGACTGTACGAACACCTCGTCCAGAAGATGTCCGGCGAAGGCTCGATTTCCGGGAAAGTCATCTCCGCGATTTCGGGGATCGAAATCGCGCTTCACGACGTCGCCGGCAAAATCCTCGACGTACCCGCCTACCAGCTGGTTGGGGGCAAGTACCGCGACGACGTTCGGGTCTACTGTGATCTACACACCGAAGACGAAGCCGACCCGATTGCCTGTGCCGACGAGGGCGAACGCGTCGTCGAGGAACTCGGATACGACGCCATCAAGTTCGATCTCGACGTTCCCTCGGGACACGAGAAAGACCGTGCGAACCGCCACCTCCGCGGTCCCGAAATCGATCACAAGGTCGAGATTGTCCGCGAAGTCACCGAGCGCGTCGGTGACCGCGCCGACGTGGCCTTCGATTGTCACTGGTCCTTTTCGGCCGGCTCGGCCAAACGGCTCGCACGCGAGCTCGAGCCCTACGACGTCTGGTGGCTCGAAGATCCGGTCCCGCCGGAAAATCACGACGTCCAGCGGGAGGTCACGCAGTCGACGACCACGCCGATTACCGTCGGCGAGAACGTGTACCGGACCCACGGCCAACGACAGCTTCTCGAGGAGCAGTCGGTCGACATTATCGCGCCAGACCTTCCACGGGTCGGCGGAATGCGCGAGACCAGAAAGGTGGCCGACCTCGCGGACCTCTACTACGTCCCGGTCGCGATGCACAACGTTTCCTCGCCGATCGGGACGATGGCCTCGGCGCAGGTCGCAGCGTCGATCCCGAACTCCCTCGCGCTCGAGTACCACTCCTACCAGCTCGGTTGGTGGGAAGATCTCGTCGAAGAGGACGGCCTGATCGAGAACGGCCGGATGGAAGTTCCGGAAAAACCGGGCCTCGGGCTGACCCTGGATCTCGACGCCGTCGCCGAGTATATGGTTGATGGTGAGACGTTGTTCGACGAAGCGTAGCTTCGTCGTGCCCGCAAATCCTTGATTTGCATTGTTCGACGCGGCTTATGCCGCGTCGAGCTCGCTGAGTTCTACTCAGCGTTGTTCGACGAAGCGTACCTTCATCGTGGTCGCAAATCTTCGGTTGCGTTTTCAACGACTGCGATCCGAGCCAAATTCACAGCTGATTCTTCGGGAGCTGACCAGGCGGCCAATACGGCAGGACCTTCCAGCGTAGTCGTTGTTGTGCGTGACTCGAGGGGGTGAGTTATCATTTTCTCTGGTTTGACAAACGGACCGGCCCATCGGGCGTTTCCCGGAACGCAAATTTCGGTTGAAGCTGGCCGACTACTGTGTATGTGTTTCGGAGTTCTATTGTTGTGTAATACCGAAACCCATCTGAAAATCATGTGTCCCATATAAGAACAATCATTTACTAATAGAAGATAAATGAAGGGGAGGCAATTACTAGCAAGCGACGGTCGAAAACCGGTTCAAACGGTTGAATATTCGGTCTACCTGCCTGGACAGCCTGTATTCTAATGTAGTGCCGGTCGATGAAACGCCGACGGTAGAAGCAAGTCTAAGACGCACACAACGGACTTTTACGCCAATATGAATGTAAAATACTGCGATAGAGACTATCATAATCTTGTCACTGTCTGTCTCACAGTGATACCTACGTATTGGGGAACGACTGTTCCGGGTATAAGAACGATACTAGTCTACCAGAAGACGCGATTCTCGAAGAGTAACCAGCGGAGGATCTCCGTCTCGATGGTCACTGTCCGCAGTGGTGGTACCCTCCCAGTCGATTTGGGACCTTCTCGAGCACACCGAACGATTTTATTCCCCTCGCGCGAAACGGCTCGTTATGGAAACACATTCCGTGCTTGGCCGGTTCGAAGAACGCGACTGGGAGACGGGTGCAGACGGCACCGTTCGGTTCGCTCTCGTTGGTCTCGGGTGGTGGACGGTCGATGTCGTTATCCCCGCGATCGAACAGACGTCCCACTGCGAAACGAGCGTACTCGTCAGTTCGACTCAGGAGAAGGCCGACCGCCTGGCGGACGAAAACGACGTCGAACGCGGTCTCACGTACGCCGACTTCCACGACGGCGCCGCGGTCGACTCCTACGACGCGGTCTACGTCGGCACGCCCAACGCCTACCACCTCGAGTACGTCGAAACCGCCGCCGAACTGGGGAAGGCGGTGCTCTGTGAGAAACCGCTCGAGGCTACCGTCGAGCGCGCCGAGCGGCTCGTCGAGGCGGCCGAAGCGACCGACATTCCGCTGATGACGGCCTACCGGATGCACACCGAACCGGCGGTTCGACGCGCCAAGGAGTTGATCGACGACGGCTTCATCGGAGAACCGACGCACGTCTACGGAAACAACACCCAACCGATCCTCGAGATGAACCCGGACCCCGACCAGTGGCGTCTCGATTCCGACGTCACCGGATACGGGACGTCCGTGATGGATCTCGGTATCTATCCGATCAACACCGCTCGATTCCTCCTCGAGCGGGATCCGGTCGCCGTCACCGCTCGAATGTCCTCGTCCGCGGACGCCTTTAGCGACGTTCCGGATCAGAACGCGACGTTTACGCTCACGCTCGAGGGCAACCTGCCGGTCGTCTGTACGACGAGTCAACACGCCCAGACGGATACGCAACTCAAAATTATCGGGACCGAGGGATCGATCGAGTTCTCCCCTGCGTTCCACGGCGAAGCGACGCTTCACCTCTCCTCGGGAAGTCTTCGCGCCGAAATCGAGGTCACCGACTACGGTGCAGTCGAGGAGATGCGCGAGGAGTTCGACTACTTCGCGGATCGCATGCTCGGCGACGAGCCGATCCTTCCGGACGGTCGCCACGGGCTCGAAGACATGCGAACGATCCGAGCTATCCACGAGGCGGCCGAACGCGACGAACGCGTCGACATCGAATAGCTTCTCGAGCCCGCCCGGGTTCTTGGCTCGGACAGTCCAATAGAATTATACCGTTCGACCGAGCACTCGACAGCATGCGTGCACTTGCGAAAACGAGTCGAGAGTACGGGCAGATGGAACTCGCGGATCGGCAGCGACCCGATCCCGGCCCGGGAGAAGCGCTGATCGAAGTCGACTACGCGGGTCTCTGTGGCAGCGACGCGGGAATCTACAAATTCAAATCCGCCTTCGAACGAATGGCGCTTCCGACCGTCATCGGCCACGAGTACACCGGGACCGTCGTCGAGGTCGGTGACGACGTGTCGGAGTTCCAGACGGGCGATAGAGTCGTCGAGCGCCCGATCAGGGGTTGTGGGGAGTGTTACCAGTGCAAGCTCGGCGAGGAAAACGTCTGTCAGGACGCAGTGATCACTGGCGTCGATCACGACGGCGCATACGCCGGCTACATCGCCGTTCCGGAGACGGCCCTCCAGCACGTACAGGACGGCGTCGACCCGCGACACGCCGCGCTGGTCGAACCGACGAGCATCGGCGCTCGAGCGGTCATCCAGAACTCTCGAGTCGGGGCTGGCGACCGCGTGCTCGTTGCGGGACCAGGTCCGATCGGTCTCCTGACTGCCCAGATCGCGGATTCTCAGGGCGGTGACGTCGTCGTCGCTGGGGTCGGCAGCGACACGAGTTATCGACTCCCCCTCGCCGAAGAGCTCGGATTCCCGACGCTCAACGTCGAAGAAGACGATCTCGAGGGCGTCCGCGAAGATCTCACCGACGGTGCTGGCTACGATGTCGTATTCGATACCACCGGACACCCGTCCGGACTAACGATGTCCGTCGACGAGGTCCGGAAGGGAGGCCAGATCGTGATGGTCGGCCAGACGGGGGAGACGACCATGCCGTATTCGCCGCTCGTCCGCGCCGAAATCGACTTGCAGTGTTCCTACGCGTCGACGTGGGAGGATTTCGAGCGCTCGCTCCGACTCATCGAATCCGGCGACATCGATCTCGAGACGTTCCTCGACGAGCGGTATTCGTTGCTCGAGGCCGACGAGGCGTTCGAGGCGTTTTTGGCTGGTGATACCTGCAAACCGGTCTTCGACGTTAGCGTCCTCCGAGAGTAAGCTTCGACGGTTTCTGTTGATTTTTGCCGAGCGACGGATAGTGGCAATTGACTCTCCGGCTTCGGTAATATGTTAAAACAATCACCAAAGATTATTTCATAGCTCCTCTGAATGTGTGTGTATGGCATTCGAAAACCCACTCATCGTCTTCGGAATCGGATTGATCGTGGTCGTTGCGTTGCTGGTCTGGTTGCGCGTTCCCGCTTTCATCGGGCTGGTAATTGCGACGGTTGTCGTCGGAGCGGCGACATCCGAAGTGCCGTTGAGCCAGGTTCCTGAGGAGACGGCAACCGGCTTCGGTGAGACGATGATCAGCATCGGTATTCCGATTCTCATGGCTGCCATCATCGGGAAAACGATGATGGAAAGCGGAGCCGCAGAACGAATCGTTCGTTGGTTCCAATCGTTTACGAGCGAGGGGAACTCGTATCTCGCATTGGGTGGCTCGAGCGGCGTACTCGCTATTCCCGTCTTCTTCGACAACGTGTTCTTTTTGCTAGCGCCGTTGGCACGTTCGATGCGTGCACGAACGGGCCGAGATTACGCCTTGTTCATCACTATCGTCGGCGCAGCCGGGGTAACGGCACACGGCTTTATCCCGCCGACGCCCGGACCGCTCGCAGTGGCGCTCGAACTCGGCGTCGATCTCGGGGCGACGATATTGGTGGGTCTCGTCGTTGCTCTTCCCACGGTATTCGTCTCTGGCGTCCTGTACGGAAAGTGGGTTAACCGACAGATGGAGATTCCGCTTCGAGAGACGATGGGCTCGTCGGTCGATCGCGTCGAGGAGTTGGCCGACCGACCGACAGCCGAATTACCGGGGATGGTCGAAGCGACGCTTCCAATTTTGCTGGCGGTGTTTTTGATCGCCTCGAACACGACGGTGGACACGTTAATCGAAGCCGGATTCCTCGTCGAAGGTGGCGTTGCGGACGTGGCATCTAGCTTCGTCGGGGATGCAAACATCGCGTTGACCGCCGCCGCCCTCGCCGCGGCGATCACCTACTATCGGATGGAATCGCTCAGCCGAGAAGTGTGGTCCGACGAACTAGTCGAATCGCTTCAGAGCGGCGGACACATCGCTGCGATCACCGCCGCCGGTGGTGCCTTCGGCGGGATGCTCGCGCTGTCTGGAATCGGTGACTACATCGCGACCACGTTGGAAGGTATCGGCATTCCGGTATTGGTCGCCGGATTCGTTATCGCCGCGACAATCCGTATTGCCCAAGGGTCGGCCACTGTCGCCCTCCTCACGACTGCAGGCATTATGGCTCCGCTCGTCGGTGACCTGTCGGTCCACCCCGTTTACCTCGTCATGATCATCGGTGCAGGTGGAACGATTTTCTCCTGGTACAACGACAGCGGATTCTGGATCGTCAAAGAAATCGGCGGATTGACCCAGGCGGAGACGTTCAAAATCTGGACCGCGCTCACCACAATCGTCTCGATAACCGGGTTCGCCGTCGTGATGGTCCTCTCGACGCTCTTCCCGATGACCTAGTATCCGTTTATCTTTCGTTTCCGTCCTTCTCGTCTCCGACGGTCCTCTTCAGGCGCAAATCTATTTACGGGTCGACGTGAAATGGTCTGCGTATGACAATCGTCGCAGCGATCGACGGGGAGGAGGGCTCGGATAGTGTCCTTTCCGAAGGGAGCACGCTTGCCGAACGGTTCGACGAACCGCTCGAGGTTGTCCTCGTCTACGAGGCGGGCGACCATGCCTACCTTGTCAACCAGTACATGAACGAGGTCGAGTCACTGTCCGCGGAGCAAGCCCAGAAACTCGCCGAGAAAGTAATCGCCGATGTCTCCTCGGGCGTCATCGACAACTACGAACCTGTCGGTCGAGTAGGCGACCCCGCCGAGGAAATTCTCGGCTACGCTGACGAGGTTGGCGCGAATTACCTTGTCATCGGCGGTCGATCTCGCTCTCCCGTCGGAAAGGCGTTGTTCGGGAGCGTCACCCAATCGGTACTGTTGGACGCTGATCGACCGGTCGTTACGGTAATGGACGAGCCCTAGCAGTCGAGTATCCTGTGGGATTTCCCCTCGTGGAGCAACATTCTTCGACTGTTCCGAGAGGAATGAACTTATTACCCTCGGCGAAAATTCATAACTATGACGAGTCGACAGTTGTTAACGCACCACCCGGAAGCCAGCGACGACCACGGCGATACGGCGACGATCGTGGTCGATCCGACGGAGCGTTCCGCGGATCCGATCGATCCGAACCTGTTCGGGAAGTTCGGCGAACACCTCTATTCGACGCGGAACGCGAAGAACTCCTTTAGCGCTCAAATCCTTCACAATCCGACGTTCGGTGACTGGAAGTTTCAGGTCGAACACGCGTCCGTCGACGGCGGGCGACCGGCCGTCCACGACGCCGAGACGAAGGCCGAACGGATCGAGGCGTACGCCGAAACTCGAGGCTATCCCGACGTGGACCGCCTGATCGAAGCCTATCGTAACGCGAGCGCACTCTGGTGGTTCCCATTCGGTGACGAGGCCAACCAAGCCGATCACGCTGACGGTATCGGTGTTACGACGAGCCCGGATGTGGGGATCGCTGGCGACCGTGCACAGCGGATCGAGATAACGGCTAGCGGTGTCTCCCATCCATCCGAATCGCCGAGCGAAGGATCGTTGGACCGTCCAGCTGGCATCGCCCAGTGGTGTTACCTCCCTACCGACCGAACAAAGCAATTCGAGGGCTCGCTCACGGCGCGAGCGACGGCACCGACGACGGTCGCCGTCGCGATCCACGAAGTGGGGTCGAACGGGACGCTCAAAACACCGTTCGACAACACCACGGTGTCCGTAGATAAATCGTGGGACAGAATCGACTTCGATCTCGAAATCCCCGACGAGATCGAACCCTCTCTGGAGACGCAGTTCGCCGTTAGTATAACGACGGAATCGTCGGCCAATATCGTGCTCGACAAGGTTCTTTTGTACCCTGACGATCACGTCGGCACAGCCGACCCCGAAATACTCGAGTTTCTCCGCGACGCGGAGCTACCCGTGTTCCGGTGGCCCGGCGGAAACTTCGTTTCGGGCTACCGCTGGCGCGATGGCGTCGGCCCGATCGAGGAGCGACCGACGAAGCCGAACCTGGCGTGGGACGGCCTCGAGACGAACCTGTTCGGGACCGTCGAGTTCCTCGAGTTCTGTGAGCGGATCGGCTGCGAGCCGATGATCTGCGTTAACGCTGGCGACGGCTCCGCCGAGGAGGCCGCCCGCTGGGTCGAGTACTGCAACGGATCTACCGAGACGGAGATGGGCGCGCTTCGCGCGGAACACGGTCACCCGGACCCCTTCAACGTCACCTACTGGGAGGTCGGCAACGAGGTGTACGGCCCGTGGCAAGTGAGCTGGACGACCCCGGACGGCTACGCGGATAGGTTCCGCCGATTCCACGAGGCGATGGTCCAGGCCGATGACGATATCGAGGTGTTGGCCTGCGGGAATCGGTTGACCGACTGGAATGATCCCCTGCTGTCGACGAGTGCGGACAGGATCGATTGGCTGACAGACCACGTCCTCGTCGGGACCCACGTCGGATCGGAGACGGACCAGAACGAGCTGTACAACGCTCACATGGCACTCGCCGCTCGAGTGATGGACGAGTACGACGACGTTATTACGGATATGCGAGCGGCAGGCGTCGAGGATCCGAAGATCGCACTCACCGAATTACAGCTCTTTACGTTCCCGGATCGGGATCAGTGGGAGGGTGAGGAGGAGTCGCCGGAACTGCCGACCAACAGATCCGTCTCGGAGGCCGTCTACGACGCGACGTTCGTCCACGAGAGCGTCCGTTCGGGTGCCGTCGACATGCTCACCCATTCGGGAGCCGGAAACCACGGCGGCGGGCTTCGAAAGCACCGCGAGCGCGTTTGGGCGGATCCGTGTTACTACTATCACCGAATGGGGTCCTCGCTGTTCGGCGCGATGCCGCTTGCGGTCGAACTTAGCTGTGACTCCTACGAGACCGAGACGGCGTTCGCGACCGACACCGCCGAACTGTTCGGCGAACTTCCCCCTGTCTCGGCGGTTCCTGCTCTCGATCCGCTGGCAGTTTCGAGTCGGTCGGGAGACGAACTGCTCGTCGAGCTAGTTCACCGCGATGCGACGGCGGGGGAGATCGACGCCACGATCGACCTCGAGGACGGATTCGATCCCGCTCCGGAGGCGACGGTGACGACGCTTGCAGGTGAGACGATGGCGGACGAAAACACGATCGAAGACCCCGAAAACGTCGTTCCGTCGCGACAGTCCGTTTCCGTCGACGGGCGGTCGACCACCGTTTCCGTTCCGCCGTTTTCGATCGTCCGCGTGACGTTCTCTCGAAACTAACCGACGAGCGTCCGACTCTCGGCCGCACGAAGTTCCGTTCAACCCGCTCAACGAAGTCGAGAAAGACTTATACTCGAGACAGACGGTGTGAACGACATGACCGCTCCTGTGAGTGTCAAACACGATCGAATCGTGGCGGAACTCGAAGAACGCTCGTTGGAGGAACTGTGGCTCCTTCGTCCGGAGAACGTGGCCTGGTTCGCAGGCGGAACCACCGTCGTCGATGCGGCGAGCGATGTCGGGGTCGCCGCACTCGGTATCCCCGCCGACGGATCGGCCGTTCGATTGCTCGCGCCGAACAACGAACTCGATCGCATTCGAACGGAAGAACTCCCACTGCTCGATGATTCTGCCCACGATGTCGACCCCGAACAGTACGAATGGCACGAGTCGCCGTTGCCGGATGCCGTCGCTGACCGGGCCCGATCACCGGCAGGATCGGATGTTCGAATCAACGGAATGCAGACGGTTGACCCATCGCCCCTTAGAGTACCGCTTCCGAGGGCCGAACTCGATCGGTATCGGACCGCCTGTCTCGAGACGACACGCGCCGTCGAGACGGTCGGGAGGGAGGTGTCCGCCGAGACGACGGAACGAGAGGCTGCAACGGCGCTCCGGCGCGAACTCTCAGGTAGGGGGTTTACCGCGCCGGTCGTTCTCGTGGGCGGCTCCGACCGGTCGATGCGGGAACGACATTTCACGCCGACTGCGGCCCCGCTCGAGGTGTTCGGTCACCTGACGGTCGTCTCTCAACGGGGTGGCCACAACGTCGCCGTTACCCGGACGGTGGCGTTCGATCCGCCGGAGTGGTTCCACGAACGCCACGAAGCGACCGCTCGAGTTGCCGCGACGGCTATCGCCGCGACTGCGGAGGCGGCCCGAACTGGCGGAACTGCAGGCGACGTCTTCGCCGCAATTCAGGACGCGTACGCCGACGCCGGATACCCCGACGAGTGGCGTCGGCACCATCAGGGTGGCGCAATCGGATACGAGAGCCGCGAATGGACGGCCACACCCGATTCGGCGATGCCGATTCGCGGACCGATGCCGTTCGCCTGGAATCCGACGATGCCGGGAACGAAAAACGAGGAGACGGTGCTACTCGAGGCCGAGAGCGAAGGATTTGACGTACTCACCTCGACGGGCGAGTGGCCGACGGCGAGTTACGACGCGGTCGGGTTCGATGATACAGTCCCGTTGCACGAGCCGTTACCGGTGGAGTGAGGTGTGAAAAACCACATCATTCATAAGGTGTGGCGAGAATAGCCGAGTGGGTCGTCGACGGTCGTCTGCCCGCCTACTGACTCGATGCGACCGGACTATCATAGCGTCGTAGCTCACTGACTGTCTCCGACGACCCCCTCTGACTACGCGTCGGTTGTCCGTTAGAGACCCTTCTTTCTCCCATCGATTATTTGGTGGATTTCCTCCTGGAGTGAATGGCCAGTGAGACGAGTGCCCGTTCTTTCGACCAGGTGAATTCATGATGTCTTCTATATATGACCTAATACTAATAAAATAAAAACACATATCATATGACGTTGTTTAGTACTATAGCCGTGTCTAGAGGATATCGGATAGTTCACTCGGGAAAACCATCTATTTGGGATCTCTGAGAGGAGTTCCAACGATATCACCTCCGGTTTGCGGAATTGAATCGCACGATAGTATCTGCCTTCGAGTGATCAATTCAATACTCTCGAATTACTAACGGCCGCGCATCTCGAACGCTTCTCCACCGTGCCATTTGACCGCAATATATACCGACCATCCGGCTGTCGAATCATCGACTGTCTGTTCCTATCCAAATCATAACGAAAGCTAAAACTCTCTAAACAAATCAATATAATTATATAGTATGGTATAGAGAACACGTTCGTAGTGAAATAGCAATGTCTTAACTAAGTTGGTTGGTCTTGAGCGGTGGCTTCCGAATCTTCAACTGTCCTTTCGAGAGGACGATTTGGATTGGCATCGAAACGCCAATACTCGAGACTCGGTTCGATTATCTGGTAGGGTGCTCTCCTCCGTCTCACCTGAACTCGGGGATGACTTCGTCGCCAAACAGTTGTATTTGGTCTCGGACCAGCTCCGTTGACATCCCCGAGTGGTGGAATCGGAGCGCGAGGTGGTCGACCGGGAATCGCTCGCGCATATCCTCGATCTGTTCGACGATCTGACTGGGGGTCCCGTATATAAACCGGTCGTCGGCTAACGATTCGAACTGCTCGACGGAGTCGGCGGTCATCAACGGATGTGAAAACTCGCCGCCGTACTCGTCGCGGTACGTTCGGTGGACGTACTCCTTTCGTTCCCTGACCTCCGCTTCAGTCCGGCCGATGACGGCTTCGCGCATGAGCGGATGGTCGACCGACGCCCAGTCGACGCCCCGTTCGTCGGCGACTGCCCGCTGTTTCTCTTTTCGGTCCTGAACGGTCTCGAGGTCGGCGACGACGCCCGGAACCCACGCGTCGCTAAATTTGACCGAGCGAGCGATCTGTTTGTCGCCCCAGCCGCCTATCCAAAGCGACGGACGGGGGTTCTGTACCGTCTTGGGAAGCGGTTGCCAATCCTCGACCTGGAAGAACGGACACTCGTAGGAAATCGGTTCTTCCGAGGTGAGAAACTCGTCGATGAATCGAATCCCTTCGATCATCCGACCCGCGCGTTCATCCATCGGCGCATCGAACGCCTCGAATTCCTTTTCGATGTAGCCGAGTCCGACCCCCAGCGTCAGTCGTCCACCGGAAATGTTGTCGAGCATCGCGGCGCGTTGTGCGACGTGAAGCGGGTGATACAGCGGGAGAATCAAGACCGACGTGACCAACTCGAGTTCGTCGGTCGCGGTTCCGATGCTCGTGAGTCGCGTCAGCGGAGATGGCCAGTAGTTGTCTCCTTCCGTCGCCTGATGGTCGTTTACCCAGCACGATCGAAAACCGACGGTTTCTGCGAGTTGGCACGTTTCGTTGACTCCATCCCAGGAGTCACCACCCTCTGTCGGGAAGATTCCAAACTTCATGCTAGCTACGAAATCCCTCGCTCCGTACAAAAGTGTTTTCCTCAAATACGCTCGAACAGTGCTGTTGGAGGCCTTGTATCCGTTGATCTGACCAATTACGAGTTCCGCAGACGGGAACGCGGTCGCGGTCGGATATGATGCGGGAACGGATCGTTCGTTCGCGTTCGGCGTTCGTTCGCATCGAAGCCGATTGCAGTCTTCCAATCACGCTCTAAACTGTTCCCGGAAACCGAACGTACGGTTCGTTCACCCTCCCGAATCGATTTTGATCTCTTCGAGAACTAGCGGTGCCGTTCTGAGTAAGTACCGCATTTGGCTGGTAACGACATCGATGTCTCGAGCGACGATAGTCGTCTCCAATTACAAATATATGGCTGTAATCTTTACCCGGAATACGTTCCCGCTACGGGAACGGCTGTTAGCGAATATCCGACTCACAGCCCATGCTGGTTCGAGCCTGATTATTCGACGAACTCGTCGAATCGGTGGTCTCCTCGTGACCCAAATATTAATGAGACTAACAGACGCGTCTACTAGAATATGTTCGAGATAACGGCGCGTACACAGCGGAGAACACAGCCAGAATGGGCGAGACTCCAACGAAGTCTCTTCGAAGTGATGCGAACGTCCGTCGACCGCTTCGTAGACGACTACATCGACGACAATGGTGAGCCGCTGTGGCCTCCCGACGGTCACGTCGGCTCGGACGGCTTCGACGATATCGTAGAGGGGTTCTACAATTGGCCCCTAGTGTACGCAATGGGCGGCGACGATACCTTACTCGAGAACGCTCGAGACGTGTACGAAGGCGCTCTGCGGCGAGGGGCCGAGACTCCGACACCGTTCGGTCATTCGATGGTCGTCGACGAGTTCGAACACTGTCGGGACTGGTTTCACATGGGTGAGGGGAACCTGTACACGTACAATATGGGGCTTGCGGCCCCGGAGCACGACGGCGTCGTCGAACGGGCCAAGCGATTCGCACAGTTGTACTTCGAGGATGCCGACGTGAACAACTACGACGGGGAGAATCGTCTCGTTCGCGGCCCCATGAACGGCGGTGCGGGGCCGGACCACGCCGATTTTTCGGCGTACGAACACCACCCCTATGGGGCCGACTACCGGTGGGCGAGTCACGGACTCCCCTGGCGGGACCTCGAGTTCGAGGAGGCCGCCGATCTCCTCGATCCCGACTCCGAAGATCGGCTCTTCGAGGTGTTGAACGAGCGGTGTGGAAGGGGGGATATCCCGCTCAATCTCACCATCACGAGCCTGATGACCAACGCGTATCTCCACACCGGGGACGAGCGGTACCGCGAGTGGGCGATCGACTATCTCGAGGCCTGGCGTGAGCGAACGGCCGAAAACGGCGGGATAATTCCGGACAACGTCGGCCGATCCGGGGAGATCGGTGAATACACGGATGGGCGCTGGTACGGCGGTTACTACGGCTGGTCGTGGGGCGGCTGGCACTACGTCGGTATCGGGCCGACGGTCGCCGCGGAGAACGCCGTGTTGCTCGAGGGCGATCGAGCGCATCTCGAGTTCCCGCGGTCGCAACTCGAGACCTTGATCGAAAACGGGATCGAGGTGAGCGAGGACTCGGTTCACGATACGCTCTACGTACCGCACAAGTACGGCGGCGACGGGGACTACCACTACGACGCAAGCGGCGTTCTCACCGAAGACGATGGCGAAGTGTTGTGGCGGGACGGCTGGTACGAGTTTAAACCCCACAGAGACGACCCCTACGCCGTTCACCTCTGGTACATGTCGATGGACGAGAACGACCGTGAGCGGATTCGTCGGCTTCGAGACTGGAACAAACAGGACTGGCGACGCGTGGACCCGAGAGCGTCGACCAAGCACGGTGCGGGCCACGAGTACGCTTGGTTGGCCTATCTCGACGGCGAGTTTCCCGACTATCCGTCGCGTCTCATGGACGCGAACCACGAGCACGTTCAAGAGCAACTCGAACTCATGCGCCAGGAGGGTTCCGCTCCCGCGGAGCTGGACGAGGATTATCTTCGCGAACGGAATCCTGTCTTCCACCGCGGCTTACTTCAGCTAACGATGGGTGCCCCTCAGCCGGTGTACTACGGCGGACTCGTGATGGCCCAGGTTCGTCACTTCGACGTGAACCGTAAACGGCCCGGGTTACCCGAAGACGTCGCGGCACTCGTCACGAACGTCGACGCGGACGGCATTGACCTCACCCTAGTCAACTGCGGTGGACGGGATCGGGAACTGATCGTGCAAGCGGGCGCTTACGCCGAACACGAGTTTGCGACCGTCCAGTACGACGACGAATCGGCGCACGTCGACTCGAACGCCGTTCGCGTCTCGATTCCGTCGGGCACTCGCCTGTCTCTGTCTGCGGAGGTGAACCGGTTCGCAAACGACCCGACGTACGCACTCCCGTGGAATCGGTGACCGATTCACCGAGCCGTTGGCCGATCGCGGTTTCCGAACCCGAACAACTCCCGGGCCCAAAACAGCTGGCGAATGCCGGTTTTCGGTGGAGTTAAGCGCCGAGCGGTTGCACAACGTGTTGTGACCAGTCAGCGTTCGTTTCTGGTAGTCGTTTGCTCGAGTGCAGGTGAGAACGTCGGGGCCGTACACGGATATCTGTTCGATCCGGGTTCGAGTCGATTCCGTCGGAAGACCTCGACGAGACTCGCGGATCCCTCGTTCGTCGCGATCCATCCGGATCGGCGGTCGTTGTACGCGGTCGAACGGATCGACGGCGGAGTGATTTCCGCGTTCGACTTCGACGTCCGAACCGGCGCTCTCGAGGCGCTGAATCGGAAGTCGAGTCAGGGCGCCGGCCCGTGTTACGTCACCGTCGACGCGGACGGGCGGGTCGTCACGCTCGCCAATTATCGGGACGGAACCGTCGCCGCGTATCCGATCGAAGCTGACGGCCGTCTGGGCGATACCTGCACCGTCGTCGAGCACGAGGGCTCGAGCGTCGATGCGGACCGTCAGTGCGAACCGCATCCCCATTCCGTTCGCTTCGGCCCGGAGAGCCGCTTCGTTTACGTTCCTGATCTCGGCACCGATCGCATCGAGTGCTACAGACGGTTCGTAAGCGACGAGCCCCCGGAGACCGCCACCGGGAGAACTCCAGTTCTCGAGCCTACCGACAGCGGGGCGTCGATCCACGAGGGGGCGGGTCCTCGACACCTCGAGTTCCATCCCAACGGCCGGTTCGCATACGTTGTGAACGAACTCGATTCGACGGTGACCGTCCTCGAACGCGATCCGGCGACGGGCACGCTCGAGCCGGTTCGATCCGTTTCGACCCTTCCGCCGTCGTTCGCCGGCGACAGTACCGCTGCCGACGTGCATGTTCATCCGACCGGACGGTGGGTCTACGCAACTAATCGGGGCCACGACAGTATCGCAGTCTTCGCGACCGACGGCGGTGCCGATCGCCTTCGTCCCGTCGATCACGTATCCACTCGAGGACGGACGCCGCGAACGTTCACGATCGCCCCAAACGGCGAGTACCTCCTCGTTGCGAATCAGCACGGCGAGAACGTCGTCGCCTACCGAATCGACAGTGATTCCGGTTCGCTCACAGCGGTCGCGGAGGTACCCGTCCAGAAACCGGTGTGTGTCCACGCATTGGAACGACGGTAATCGGTCCGTCTCGAGGGTGGTGTTCGCCGGTGGGTTTATGCTCCCCGCAACGTACAATAATTTCATGCCACAGTCTGTTGAGCAGGTACAGGAATGCCTCCGTGGCGTTGCCGTCGGGCTCCTGACGCCGTTTGACGACGATCATCGTATCGAATACGAAAAGCTCCGCGAGAACGCGCGAACGCTTTCCGAAAGCGGTATTGAAACGTTCCTCGCGGCCGCTAATATCAGCGAGTATCACTCGCTCTCGCGGGACGAACGGGTTGCCGTTGCCGAAACGAGCGTTGATGCCCTACCGAACGATGCTTGCGTTCTCGCCGGAGTCGGCGGCAGTACGAGCGAGGCCCAGGATCTCATTCGAGCGTACGACGAGGTCGGCGTCGACGCGATGATGATTATGCCGCCGGATCACACGTACATTCACGAGCAGGGGCTGCTCGATTATTACCGCGAACTCGACGGCGTGACGGAGACGCCGCTGGTTCCGTACGTCCGCGGGTTCGATCCCTCGGTCGAGTACCTCGGCGCGCTGACCCGGATCGACGGCGTCGCCGGGATCAAGTACGCGATCGCGGATCCGGTAAAGCTCGGTGCAGGCGTCGCTGCCGGAGCCGACGACGTCGTCTGGGTCGACGGACTCGCGGAGCCATACGCGGTCTCGTTCTGGGCGGAGGGTGTCGAGGGGTTCTCGGCGGGCGTGAGCAATTTTCGTCCCGAGGTCGGACTCGAACTTTTCGCTGCGCTCTCAAGCGGCGAGTGGGAGTACGCACGCACCCTCCGAAACATCTGTCTGCCCTACCAGCGCTTCAGGGAGGAATGCGGCCAAGGGAACGACATCGATGGCGCGATCAGCGTATCGGTCGTCAAAAAGGGATTGCAGTTAGCCGGACTCAACGGCGGTTGCGTTCGAGAGCCGATCAGGCCGCTCGCTCCGGAGACGGAAAAACGGGCGACGGAACTCTACAACCAACTCGACGACGATATCGAACGGCTCATCGGTTGATACTGTTCGACGGCATGTCTTCCACTGCCGCGAACGTCGCATCCCCTCGTAATCGTCCGGCTCGATCGGGCGGTCGTACCGATTGTCCGTCTCTCCGAACGAACTGACTGTGCGATCGACCGTTCTACGCCTCGTCGTACCGGAACTCCGTCCACGGGCCGTCGACGAAGGGGTACTCCTCGAGCACGTCGAGGTTTACCTCGACTCCGAGTCCGGGACCGTCCGGAACGGTCAACTGGCCGTCCGCTACCGGAGGTTCGCCCTCGATGATGTCGAACGCGAGGTCGAACGGGTACATTCCCGGATCCAGTGCTTCGTCGAAAAGCGGATCGTCCTCGAAGAGGGGATACTCGAGCACTCGAGCGCCGGGAGCTGCCGCGACGAGGTGAGCGTTTGCGACGAGGCCGAGCCACGTTCCGAAGTTGTGCGGGACGAACTCGATATCGCGCCCGCGACAGTACTCGACTGCCGGCTCGCAGCCGGTAAACCCCTCGTGGTGTCGAACGTCTCCCTGCAGAAAGTCGATCGCGCCGGTCTCTCCCAGTTCGACGAGGGAGTCCGGCGAACCCTTGCTCTCGCCCCCCGCGAGCGGCGCTCCGGTTTCTGCGAGCGTCGCGTACCCCTCGTGGTCGTCCGGCTCGACCGGCTCCTCGATCCAGTACGCGCCGGCTTCCGCGGCGTACTCGACGAGGTCTCGGACGACATCATTACCGTAGGATTGGCGCAGCTTCCACCAGGTGTGGACGTCGAGCATGAACTCCATTTCCGAGAGCGTTTCTTCGAGGAGGTCGATGGTCCGGCGGTCGCCGTCGGGTCCGATCCCCGGCCGGTACTTGTATCCGAAGAACCCCAGTTCCTCGAGGACCTCGGCCTGGCGCGCGTACCCCTCCGGCTCCATGTACATTCCCGCGCTGGCGTACAACGGCATCCGTTTCGTCGGTTCGCTCCCGTACGCTTCGGCGAGAAGTTCGTAGATCGGAACGCCGAGTTCCTTCCCTCGGAGATCGTACAGAGCGACGTCGATCGCGGAGATCGCCTCCGTTCGGAGGTGCGTCGGAAGATTCGTTTCGGCGATGTAGCCGGCGGCGTCTGCGATCTCGTCGATCGTCCGTCCCTCGAGCGCTCTCGCCACGGACTCGCCGATAACGTCGGCGAACGTCCCCTGTGAGTCTCCCTCGAAGTACTCGCGCATTTCTGAACTGCTCGCCCCGGCCGTCGAGAACCCTCGCCGTCCGTCGGCGGTTTCGACGACAACGAGCACGACGTCTCGCTTGTTCAATCGCCGCGTTCCGCCATGGAATGACCGATCCTGCGGCGGTTCGATCGGCGATGACAATGCGTATCCGGTTACTGCGCTGATCTTCATACGTACACATACGAACCCGGTAGTATAATGGTACCGTCTCGCAAGGTTGTGGTACACGTCTCGCAGGGAAATAGTCCAATTTTACAGGCTGACGAGCGATGTTCGACAGTCTGGCGGAACGAACCGGTCCACTCATCGGTTCGGGAGGGTCTGATCGCGATCGACTAACCCGGCCGCGTTCGACAGTTACGAGAACTTCGTGTTGACCTCGATGACGTTCGCGGCCCGAATTACGTACTTCGAGAGGTCGCCGTGAAGTCGCTCGTCGGTAAATCGACTCGAGGGGCCCGTAATGCTGATGGCACCCATGACCGACTCGTCGTCTCTCACCGGCGCGGCGACGCAACGGAGCCCTTCGAAGTTTTCCTCGTCGTCGATAGCGTACCCTCGTTCTCTCGTTCGCTCGAGTTCCTCGAGGAGTTCGTCGCGACAGGTGACCGTTTTCGACGTTGAAGTCGTGTAATCGATCGAATCGACCAACTCTTGCGTTCGTTCGGGCGGGAGAAACGCCAATATCGTCTTGCCCAGGGACGTCGAGTGAAGGGGTTGCTGTGTCCCGACTCGAGACGCCGTGACGACGGCTCTATCGCCGCTTGCCTTGTAGAGATAGGAAATTTTTTGGTGTTCTTCCATTCCGAACTGGGCTATCTCTCCGGTTTCGCTCGCTAACTCCTCGGTTTCTTCGCTGATGACGTCGTAGTTCTCGACCTGTTTGCGCACGTGGTTCGCCATATCGAGAACGCGGAGGCTCAACCGATAGCCGTCGTTCTCACGAACGATAAGCTCTCGCCCCTCTAGCGTTCGGAGATGGCTATGGATCGTACTCTTCGAGTGACCGAGCTCCGTCGCGAGCTCCGTGACGCCGATTCCCTTTCGCGTCTGTAACTGATCGATGATGTTGAAGGCGATTTGGACCGAGCGAATCGTTCGGCCAGGGTTTCCGTCCATAGCGCGTGACATACTGTACCAATGGGATTATTAATACATAAAGTTGTTCCCGTGTTGGGAATTAAACACGTACTCGGTTTTCTGTTCCTCGAGACGGATCGGCCCATTCCATCGTTCGCAAGATGCGTGATTCGGACCGGAGACGTTCGAAACCCGCTGTATCGCGATCTCGAGGGCGGTGTCCAGCCCGGGTGGATGTCGCGCTTCGGAACGCTCGTAGTACGACGAAGAACGAGTCGACGATATTCACTCGTGACCGCGCTCGAAGTCACGGTATCGTTCGCCGCTCTCCGATTTGGACCGACTTCAAGCCGCGAGAAACCAAATCTTTTTCGTGACCGGCATCGATGCTCAAATAGCGCATGTTGAACGACAACTTTCGAGAGCTGAAAGACCGGATTGCAGGTGGAATCATTCCGGCAACGGCGACCCCGTGGACGCCGGAACCCGAGTACGAACTGGCCGAAGACGACCTTCGGCGACTCGTCAAATACCTGACCGGGGTCGACGGCATCGTCGCGGTGATCGCGAACGCACACACAGGTGAGTGTAAACTTCTGTCTCGAGCGATGAAACAGGAAGTCATTCGCGTCCACAAAGAGGCCGCGGGCGACACTCCCGTCTTTTCGGGCGTCTACGGCGAGAACTCGATTCAGGCCGCCGAGATGGCACGCGAAGCACAGGATGCCGGTGCGGACGCGGTCATGCTATTGCCCCTCGACACCTACGCGAATCAGGATCCCCGGACGCCCGTCGAGCACTTCGAACGCGTCGCCGACGCCGTGGATATTCCGCTCATCAACTTCCAGTTCCCGACGTGGGGTAGTTCCGGCATCCCGATCAGCGCACACGTCGAAATCTGTCGGCATCCCTCGGTTATCGCGTTCAAGGAAGCGTCGTTCGACCCGGTCCGCTACGAGGAAACGGTGCGCGCGCTCGATCACGTCCGAGACGACTTCACCATGATGACGGGCAACGATACGTTCCTTACTCACGCGTACCACCTCGGCTCGGAGACCGGCCTCATCGGGTACGGAAATCTGGTTCCGGAACTGCAGGTCGAGAAGCTTCGAGCGGTTAGAAACGACGATATGGACCGTGCGAAGGAGATTCGTGAGAAGATGTTGCCCCTGACCAACCACATCTTCGGCGAACCGCAGGGCCGGTACCGTGCCCGTACGAAAGTCGCGTTGGAGATGCAGGGTATCTTCGAACACGATACGTTGTTGCCGCCACAACAACAAATCGACATGGAGGAACGCCAGGAACTCCGAGAAATTCTCGCCGATCTCGACGCACTCGATCCGCTCTCTCCCGACAACGCGTAATCGACCAGTACGTCGGCCGATCAACGCGAACGACTGATCCGAGAGTGAGTGGAAGTAACGCCGGACCCACCGTTGTGGCGAACACTTTTATCGTTCTCCGCCGATCACTCACCATATGACAGTTCAGGTTACAGTCTGGAACGAGAACGTCCACGAACTCGAAGACAACCACGTCCGTGAGCTGTATCCGGACGGTATCCACGGTGCCATCGCCGCCGGTCTCGAGTCCCCCGAACGACAGGTCCGAACGGCGACGTTACAGGAACCGGACCACGGACTCGCCGAGGACATCCTCGAGGAAACGGACGTGCTCGTCTGGTGGTCTCACTGTGCGAACGATGACGTGCGCGACGAAATCGCCGACCGCGTGGTCGATCGGGTACACGACGGGATGGGGTTCGTCCCGGTCCACTCTGGGAAGAACTCGAAGCCGTTCGAGCGGTTGATGGGCACGACCTGTAACATCAAGTATCGCCACGGCGGGGAGACGGAACGAATCTGGGTCGCCGACCCCGGACACCCGATCGCCGACGGGCTCGAGGAGTACTTCGAAATTCCATCGACGGAGATGTACGGCGAGCCGTACGACGTTCCCGAACCCGATCGGACCGTCTTCATCTCGTGGTTCGAGGGCGGCGAAGTGTTTCGTTCAGGGCTCTGTTATCGGCGGGGACGCGGTCGGATCTTCGCGTTTCGGCCGGGTCACGAGGAGTACCCGATCTTCTTTCAGGACGAGGTCCGTCGCGTACTCTCGAACGCCGTCGATTGGGCGGCCCCGACGACGGGTGCGACCGTAGTTCGAGGCGAAGTCGGACCGCTCGAGCCGATCGACGACCCGTAGGCGGCCGCCTCGCCGCCGATTTACCGACCATAACGCGGCTTTCACCGCCTATTTGACGACGATGCGTTTCTCACTGCCTATACCGAAGACGCTAATCGTTCATCGACGGTTCCGTCGACGCGGTAGCCCAGCGATCGATCGACGCACGATGGTTCTACGAGTGCAGTCAGCATTCGATCGGCCATCGCCTTGATCGCCCGGCCGTGAACGCCGAGGCTGGCATCGATATCCGAACCATCTCCCCGAACGACAGTTGGTGAATTACCGTTCCTGTAACACGGACACGTTCATGTCGTTCTTTCGGCGCGTCATTTCGAGACCCTCGACGGGCCGGATGACGATTTCGCAGGTGATGTGGACTTCGTTTCCGTCCTCGAGGTGGCCCGCGACCGTCTCGTCGCCGTTGTACGCAATAACGTGGAGGTGGGGCTCGCCGTCGGCGATCGCTCCGTCGATCGTTCCGACCTCCCACGCCCCCTCGAGTTCTTCGAACGCGTTTCGCTCGTCGGGTTCTTTCGGGAACTCAGCGGTCGGGACGTAGTGATAGGTTAGGGTTCGAAGCGTTGCGATTCCGGAAACGATGACGCCGGAATCGACGTCGTATTCGTCGCACACGGTGCGGATGGACTCGAGGACCAGATCGCCCGAGCCGAGACGGACGAATATGTGGCCGTCGTCTGCCTGAGAGACGTTCATTTGAAAGCTCCAGACGGAATTTTCCCAAGGATGCGTTTAAGCGCTTCGACTGTTGACGGCCTCTGCCGATAATTCGTGACCGTGATCAAGCGTTCGCCGATGGGCTTCTAATTATTCGAGGCGGAAACCGACATCGCGAATCGAAAACGGTGTCGGATCCGCCGACGCGTTTGGTCTGTTTCTCCCTGGATCCTTCTCATCGCCGACCTATTCGAAGACGAGTTCGGGACACTCCGCATCGATATCGACGGTATCCCGAAGGTCCCCGTGATTCCCGGCGAGCGAGAGCCTGCGGCTGTCCGAACCTGATACCTCGAGAAACGTCCGGTCCCCGGCGGGAGCTACACAGCCTCGAACTCGCGTCTCCCCGACGTTCTCGAGCTCGATCGCCGGCTCGTCGCTCGTTCGCGCTCGCTCGATCTCGAGGCCGTCGATGGACACCAGATCGGTTTCTTCGAATCGGAGCGCCGGGTTGTCGGGGACTCGAACGCGAACGTCCGCAAACGACACGTCGCTCATCGACTTACAAAAGAAGCCGTGTCGCTGTTCGTAGTCGTCCGCCATCGCGGGATCGAGATCGGTTGCCTCGAGCGATCGCGTCGCATCGATCCGGACGTCGTCGAACGTGATGTCCTCGAACCGCCGCTCCGGCAAGCCGGCGAAGAATCCGGCCGATTCGACGTTTCGAGCGCTGATGTTGTGGAAGTGGACGTTTCTGACCATCGGCGTCCCCTCGTCGACCGGCTCCGGATCGCTGTCGATTGGCGTGAAGTAGTAGCCGTTGATGACGAACGGACAGGCAACGTCTCGCATGACGATCGTATCGAAACGCAGGTCTTCGACGACGCCGCCACGACCTCGTTGGGACTTGATTCGAATGCCTCGATCGGTATCGGTAAACGTACAGTTCGAAACGGTCACGTCACGAACGTCACCGGCCGTTTCGCTTCCGATAACGACGCCGCCGTGGCCGTGTTTGATCGTGCAGTTGGTGATGGCGATGTTCTCCGCCGGCTCGCTCACCGCTCGGCCCTGTTCGTCTTTTCCCGACTTGAGACAGATCGCGTCGTCGCCCGCGTTGATGAACGTATCGCTGATACGGACGTTTCTCGAGGAGTCGATGTCGATCCCGTCGCCGTTGGGCGCGTGTTCGGGGTTTACTACCCTGACGTCGGTGATCGTCACGTCTTCGGAGTAGACGACGTGCGTGTTCCAGAACGGAGAATTTTTGAGGGTAACACCGGAAACGCTGACGTGTTCCGAATCGCAGATCTGGAGTAACGGCGGTCGGAGTGTAAACGAACTCACGTCGTCCTGCAGGTCGTTTCGTTCGTCGAACTCCGCGACGCGTTCTCTGAGGCGTTCGGGATACTCGTCCGCTGGCCGGTCTCGATACTGCCACCAGTGTTCGCCCGATCCGTCTATCACTCCGCGACCCGTAATCTCGACGTTCGAGGCGTTCGCGACGAACAGGCACGGATGGAAGCCGAATTGGTCCCATCCCTCCCACCGGCTTTCGACGGTCGGAAAGGCGTCGAAATCTTCGACGAATCGCAGCGTCGCGCCGTTTTCGAGGTGAACGGTCGTTCGATCGCCGATCCGAAGCGGTCCGGTCAGATACTCGCCCGGTGGAAAGCGGATCGTCCCGCCCGTTTCGGCACAGCCGTCGAGTGCCGCCTGAATCGCGTCGGTATCTCGAGTTTCTCCGTCTCCCGTCGCGCCGAACTCGCGAACGTCGTATGGCTCTCGCTGGGTTTCTGCCATCGTTCGACTATTTCTGAGTGAGTTGATAAGCGTTGTGCCGAGCGAACCGTCCCGTGCGGATTCCCCGATATCGATACCCCGACGAATCGAATCACACCGGGCCAAGCACCCAAGTGTGTTGCTCTCACACGACCGAACGAGATGTCGCTACCACTGCCGAGCGAATTCCTCGAGCCGGTCCGCGAACACGCGGATTTCGTCCTCGAGGCGCGATCGACGGCTGAGAGGAGTCGAGCGCCGCTGTTCGCCGATGCGATCGATTCCGATACTGGCGAGGCGCTCCCGTACGACGGACGCGACGTCGCTGACGGACGGCGTTTGTCGAACCTCGCAGTCCAACAGGAATTCGTTCGAGCGCTCGTCGCGCTCACAACCCTGACCGATACCGAACGGTACCGGGACGCGGCCGAATCGGTCGTCGCGTGGGCGTTCGACGAATTGACCGACTCGGTCGGACTCCTCTACTGGGGCGGTCACACCGCTTACGATCTGGACGCGGGGGAGATCGTCGCCGGAAAACCGCACCACGAACTCAAGTTCGAGTATCCGTTCTACGACTTCCTCAGGGAGGTCGATGCGTCCGCGACGAGGCAGTTCGTCGAGGCGTTCTGGAACGCACACGTTATCGACTGGGCGAAACTCGACTTCAACCGCCACGGGGACTGGGACGATCCCGTGGGTCGGCTGTGGGATCACACGTACGATGGCGGCGACGTCTTCTTCTGGGCGACGGGCTCACGTTCGTAAATACGGGAAGCGATCTCTACTACGCCGGGGCCCTCCTCGCCGCGTGGACCGACGACGACGCGCCGCTCCGGTGGAGCCGGAATCTGGCTCGTCGGTACGTCCAGACCCGTCAGGATCCGGGGATCAGCGGCTACCAGTTCAGCCAGCACCCGAGTTACTGTAACGGGCCCGAAATTCGCGGCGACCGCGCGCAGTATCAGTTCGCTCCCTACATCACCGGCGATCACCTCGTTTACGAAGGGACGCTGTTTCGACCGCGACCGATCGTTCAGCGTAGGCAGTTGGAACTCGGAGCGCGCCTCGGCGAGCGCGGCGAGGCGTTCACGCGATGGGCGAAAGAAGAACTCCGCGCGTGGCGTCGCGGGCCGTACCGTCCGGTAGACAACGAATTCGACCCGATACTCACCGACGGACGAAGTCTCGTGGGGCTCGTCATCCGCCGCGAGGGCTACTTCGGCCCGAAGGGTCGGATCGTCGAGCCCATCGACTGTGGCCCGGAGTTCCTCTGGACCTACGCAACCGCCGTTCGACACACCGGTGACGAGTGTTGCTGGCGAACCGCCCGCGATATCGCTCGCGGTCTCGGACTCGGGGATATTGGCTCGCTCGAGGGTGACGGCGGGGAGACGAGTCTGGCGACCGGCCGGGGCGACGCCTGCCGGGCGTACGAATCGCTGTACGCGATGCTCGAGTTGTACCGCGCGACCGATCGAACCGCGTTTCTCGAGGTGGCCACCGAACTCGGAGGACAGCTCCTCGACGAACGGTTCCGAGACGATACGGGCGCGTTCACGGGCGAATACGGGCGAATTTTGCTCGACGATTCGGTCCCACTCGCAATGGTCCACCTCGCGGCGGTCTGCAACGGGCAAAACGCTACGAGCCTTCCGACGCCAGTTGGGACCCGCGGATCGTCGTCAGGCGGATTTTAGCCGGTGTGTTGGGATCATGTTCTGACGGGGTAGCCGGTGTGCTGGGGTCGTTGCCGGCGGATTTAACCGATGGGAGGAGGACTATTTTCTGGACCACCAGATCAGCCCGTAGGCCGTTGAGCCGACAACGGCCAATCCCGTCCCCCAGATCGGTAACAGCCCGGCCAAAACACCGGTTTGCATGACGAATCCGATCGCTATGAGCAAGATTCCTGCGGCGGCGAGCGTGAGCGTTACCGAACTGAGAACGGTCCGTACTCCCTCGCCTAACGTACCGACTAGAGCGGAGTCTTTGAACGTCTCGATTGCCATACCGGAACCAAGGTGGCGGTGAACATAAAGCATTCCCAAACTGCCGGTTGTGAGTGGAACCGCGCTATCGAGTGTTGTACCGGCACGCTGTGTGGTCCGATGTGCAGTCGTTTCGGCCGTTTCAGATTCGTCGACTGGAAGCTCGGCGATCGGCTCTCTCGAGGAGCGGTGCCGTCTCGAGATTCCGCCTGTACGGCTTTCGCTCGAGGACGAGGGGGTGCGGTAGCGTCATCGGTCGGTTCCGTGAGGTCCTCTGTTGTTGGGTTTTTTCAATCGTGAGACTTCGGTTATCTTCGTTCCCCCAAGAAGAACGCCAATCACTGACTTTCACCGACTAATCAGTGCCCGCGCCGTGAGCCGAATCGGTCGTTTGTTCTCGTCGGATGCTGTCGATGTCTTTCGTGACGAGTGCACTCGCCAGAGCGGTATTCCCTATCGCGTTCCGCTGTTCCCGCTGTGGGAACTACCTGTCCTATCTGTTTACACAGGTATGAGTGTAATAGATTCGGCCACCGACCGGGTCAATTGATTGGCCGTAGTGCTCTCACAGAGTCGTTTTCAATCACTTTCGTAATGAGAACCTCGTGAGAACTAGACGTTTTAACTCGAGTCTCACGTGAGAAAAATTCGTTTCACCTGCGAAACATTCCCTTCTGGGGAACAGCACGGTTTTCGCCCGTCTTCTATCAGTAGTGCGCATCGTGATTCTCGCTGTCGAACGCTCTTTCGAGACCACGAAGCGATCGTCTGTCGAGAATACGCACCTCGAGAAGAGCGGTTCGTCGCTCGGTCCGTGAGCAATTGGTTGGGTAAAGCGCAGACCGACGTGCCGGCCGATAGCCGTCTTACTCCTCGACGATGGAATCGCTCGTCCAGTACTCGTGGTCATCGACGGCTCGGAAACAGGCGGTTCGTTGATGGGTCTCGTCCGCGGATACGTCGACCATTCCCGGCTCGGCTTCGCGACAAGCTTCTCTCGCTTCGGGACAGCGCGTGTGGTATCGACAGCCCGAGGGCGGGTCCGTGGGATCCGGAATGTCGATCTTGCGCATCGGCGACTCGCCCGTTCGGTCCGTCTCCGTCATTAGTTCCGGCGTCGCCCAACAGAGCGCCTTGGTGTACGGATGTTGCGGATTGTTGATGATCTGTTCCGGCGTGCCGATCTCGACGAGCTTTCCGAGGTACACGACCCCGATGAGCCCGTCCGTTTTTTCGGTGATGTAGCGAGCGTTGGCGAGATCGTGTGAGATGAACAGGTACGAGGTGCCGAACATGTCCTGTAGCTCGAGCATCAGGTCCATCATCTCGACCCGAAGGGAGACGTCAAGGGCGCTTACCGGTTCGTCCGCGAGGATGACATCCGGATTCATCAACATCGCTCGAATCAGTGCAACTCGCTGTTGTTCACCGCCGCTCAACTGGTGTGGATACCGTTCGATATAGTCCTCCGGCGGTGACATCCCGACGTGCTCGAGCATGCTGAGAATCCGCTGACGCCGGTCGTTTCCGTCGAGCTCGTCGTACCACCTGACGAGGGGCTCCTCGAGGCTCGAGAACACTTTCCGGTATGAGTTCAACGCGTTTCCGGGATCTTGGTGGACGATCTGGAGAGCCTGTCGGATATCCTCGAACGGGACTTCCCCGCCGTCGTCTTTTGTCGCCCAGATATCCTGTCCTCGATACTCGATACTGCCGGCGGTTGGCCGCTCGAGTCCGACCGTCGCCTTACCGAGGGTGGTTTTTCCACAACCGCTCTCTCCGACCAGGACGACGACGTCCTCCTCGTAGATGTCGAACGAAATCCCGTCGACCGCTCGAACCGTTTCCGGGTCGGTGAACAGATTCAACAGCCCCTCGTTTTGGGTCGCTTCGAAGTGGACTTCGACGTCGTTCAACGAGACGACCGGCTCTTCACCCGCCCATCGAGGCCGAGTTTCTTGTGATGGAATCAATGACGGTTCGACGGTGTCGGCGCTACCGGTATCCGCTCCCGATCCTTCGTTCGGCATCGGTATCTCCTCGCTCGCGTCTTCCCAGTAGTGACAGTGAACGTCGTGATCCGTGTCGACGGTGTACGGACCGGGATCCTCGACTTCGCACCGTTGGTCGGCCATCGGACACCGCGAGTGGTACGAACAGCCCGAGAGTTCGTTTACCGGATCGGGGGCGCTCCCTTCGATCGGTTGCATTTCGTCGACGGGGGCGGTGAGGTTCGGCGTCGACTTGAGCAACGCCCGCGTGTACGGATGTGCTGCGTCCTCGAGTAATTCGTCCGCGGGACCGATCTCGATGAATTCGAACGCGTAGAGCACGCCGATCCGATCGGCGAGGTCGACGACCAGCGGGAGGTCGTGCGTGATGAAGACGATAGTCAGGTCGTACTTCTCCTTGATATCCTCGATGAGCGAGATGATCGAGCGTTGCATCAACAGATCGAGCGCCGCCGTCGGCTCGTCCATCACGAGCACTTCCGGCTCGAGGACGAGGCTCAACGCGATCAACACGCGCTGTTTCATCCCGCCGCTGAGTTCGTGGGGATAGGATTGGAGCACTCGCTCCGGGTCCATGTACAGATCCGAGAGGATCGTTCGTGCGCGGTCCATCCCCTCGGAAACGGTATGCCCGTGTGCGGTAAGCGTTTCGACGAAGTGGGTGTTGATGGTTCGAACCGGGTTGAACGAGCTCATCGCACCCTGAAACACCATGGCGATCTCTTCCCATCGGAACTGGTTGAGTTCGCTCTTGTTGAGATCGAGGATGTCGATCTCCCCCCCGGCATCCGGGTGATAGGTAATCTCACCGCTTATCGTTCCCGGGTCGACGATCGCGTCGAGAAACGCGGAGGCGAACATCGACTTTCCGCTGCCGCTTTCTCCGACCACGCCGAGTATCTCGTTTCGTTCGATGTCGATGCTGACATCGTCGAGAACCCGCGATTCACCGCGGTCCATACCGAACCGGACCGTGGCGTTTCGGACCTCGAGTATCGGGTCGCTAATCGTCGTGTTTCGAGTATCGTTCGGTGCGCCCTGTTCCATCATACTGCGTTCGTTTCGAGCCATTGGTATCTGTGTTAGACTTGTTTCATCATTCCGGTGTTGTCCGCCTCGCCGTCTTCGCTACCGGTATCCTCGGTCTGGCCGTTCTTGTGTCGGGCCCGGACGCGTGGATTGAATACCCGGTCGAGCGACTGACCGAGCAGTATGAGCCCGACAGAGATCCCGATAATCGCGATCATCGGGATGAGCAGCCAGTGCAGCGCTCCGGGCCGGTAGTGAGCACCGGCGTCGTAGGCTAGGTACAGCGTGATTCCCCAGTTTTGGTCCTCGAACGGCAGAACCCCGAGGAAGTACAACCCGACCGCCGAGAAGATGATGTTTCGAGTGGCGTTCATCAGGTTGATGACGATGTACGGCATCAGCCGCGGGAGGATATCCTTTCGAATAATTCGCGGCGTCGAGACGTCCATCGCCCGCGCCGCTTCGGTGAACGACTCCTTTCGCATGGTGAGGACCTGCGATCGGATCGCCCTCGCGAGTCCGGCCCACGCGGCGATGCTCAGCAGGATACCGACCAGTATCGGGTTTCCCGGCTCGAACATGACCGCGAGCACGATGACCAGTGGGAGACCGGGGATGTTGATGAACACGTCGGTGATCGAACTCAACACTGTGTCGGTCATCCCGCCCTTGTACCCTGCAATCGTTCCGAAGAGCGTCCCGACCGTGATCGTGAACAGTCCGCCCGAGGCCATCATGATGAGGATCGGACGAGTCGAGTGTATCACATCCGCGAACAAATCACGGCCCATACGATCCGTTCCGAACGGGTGTTCCCACGTTTCGAACGGTTGGATGAAGGCGGATCCGTCTAGATTCGTGGTCGGTTCGACCAGATAGACGCCGACCGTCCCGACGAAGATGTACAGCGCGATGATCGCCAGCCCGATGCGTGCACGCCAGTCGTCCCAGATGATCGAGAACGGCGCGTAGACGTACTCATCGTAGCGCTTTTTGTACCGATCTCGCCGAGTCTCTTCGATATCCGAAATCGCCTCGAACGGCGAATTGACGCTCCCGCCGTCGGCGGCCGTTGGCTGTTCGTCCTCGTTCGCGGTTTCTCTAGAGTCCTTCATTCTCACCACCTCCCGCACGCGGATCAATTTTCGAGTACGTCAAATCTGCGATCAGCAACGCGATGACGACGGCGACCGTGATGATCGTAAACGCACCCATCATGAGCGGATAATCGCGTTGATTGACCGCCGACATCATGTAGTATCCGACCCCCCGATAGGCAAATACCTCCTCGAGGATAATCGAGCCACCGAACATGCTCCCGATGCTGATCATCAGTCCGGTGTACATCGGGAGGATCGCGTTTCGAGCGACGTACTGGATCGCGATCGTCGAATCGGGAAGTCCCCTGAGACGCGCGACGCGGAGGTAATCCTCCCCGAGCACTCGGATACTGTTCCCTCGCATGCTCAACGACGCGGCTCCCGAGACGACCAACATGGATATCACCGGTAACGCCGCGTGGTGGATTACCCCGCGTATGTACGTCAAGTTGAATCCGGGTTCGACGCCGGTTGGTTGCCTGCCGCCCGTCGGGAAGATCCCGTATCGATACCCGAAGAAGACCAGGAGTAAAATGGCGAGAACGTAAAACGGAACGGATCCCATGACCGTCGCGTATCCGGTCAGTCCGAGGTCGAACTTGCCACCCTCCCAGTAGGCCATCAACGCTCCGAGCGTGATTCCGAGGAAGAAACTGATAAAGGCGGCCCAACTCAGCACGAACAACGTCCACGGAAGCGCGGTCGCGAGCACCTCTACCACTGGCCGGTCGTAGTACATCGAGTGCCCAAGATCGCCTTGCAGCATCGACCCGACGTAGTTCACGTAGGCGATCGGAATCGGCTCTTCGGGGTCGATGTTAAGCCGTAACTCGACCAGGTATCTCGCCTGTGTCGGCGAAATTCCTTGCTCTTCGAGTTCTACGATCATCGCAGACATCGGATTTCCCGGCATCAATCGCACGAGTAAGAATGAAATTGTTATCACACCCCACACTGTAAACAGTGCCTGTCCTATTCGCCGAACTCTCCAATCCATACGTTAGAAAGTACTCTCGCTAGTCACTATAAATGTGTGGGTTCACCACACACCACAATCGGCAGGGGGCTGTTCGGTAGCGAAGAGCGGAACCGAAACCCCCTTGGAACATTACGTGCTGGATACCTAAACTGGATTCGTACTCGGGTAGACATTCTTGCCTTGACACGTATGGTCGTCGAAACTGCACTGTTTCGGTGACTCCGCTGGGTCCGGTAGCGTGATTCTGTCGACATTCAGCAGCGTGGTGGCGCGTTCGTTCGGTCGCCCGGTGTTCGTTTCCGATTGTACTCCGTTGTTCACTCACACGGTCTGCTATCCGTCATTTTCGGAGCGTCCGCGACCCGTCCTGCGGTCTCCGGTAACCCGTTACAGCAGACCGTACCACTCGTTGCCGGTCTCCGTCTCCGGTGGACCGTTACGGTTCGTTCCACGTTATGCCCCCTTCCGTGATCGACGGCGCGTCGTAGAGGACCGTATCGAGACCGTGTTTGATTCCGTGCTCGGCTTCCAGTTCCCAGCCGTGTCCCGTATTGATGACCCCGTTCGAGGGCTCGACGCCCATCTCCACTTGCGGAATGTGTTGATTCCAAGCCCACATGAGTTCGCGGTGGTACTGGTCGTCGTCGGTAATGCGCCACTCGGTGAGGTGATCTTCGAGGGTAATCGTTTCCTCGCCGTCCGAACCCGACGGATCGCCGACCGGCATCGGTACGGTCATTTCGGGACTGTGGTGTGTGAGATCGCTGATCCAATCCCAGAGATCGAGCGACCACATTTCCGAGATACTGTCCGCGGAGGATCCGTCCGGAATGATGTCGTACTCGCCCGCCATCCGGCGTTCGTCGAGCGTCGCATCGTCGACCTCCTCCTGTTCCGTCTCGATTCCGAACTCCTCTAGGTTCGCGATGAGCGTCTGGATGACCACGTTATCGATACCGGTCAGGATGGTAATCTCGAACACGTCGCCGTCGGGCGTGTACCAGGTCCCGTCATCCAGGGAGTACCCTTCCCCCTCGAGCAGTTCCGTCGCCCTGTCGGTATCGTTCTGACCGTACTCGGTGAAGTCGCCGACGTCAACTTCGCCTTCTTCGATAGCGCCGTGTGGGACGCGACACGGCGGATACTCGAAGACTTCGACCTCGGTGTCCTCGGCCAGCGTTCGGAGCCCTTCTTTGTCGAAGACGTGAGCGATCGCCTGTCGAGTTTCGGGGGTATCGAACGGTGTGTCCCACACGTCGACGTCGTAGCCGCAGTTGAACGTGATGAGATTGTTGTGGGCCATATCTTCCGAGATGAGTTCCGACCCATCCGGCATCTGTCCCTGCAGATCGGGAGAAACCGGCCAGCCGCTGTGTGACGCATCGATGTTGCCCTGGAGGTACGCCTGAATCGGGTCTTCGAAGTGGTGGATCGAGAATTCGTTGAAATCGACGTTATCCGCATTCGGGTGGTCTTCGAATAGTTCGCAGACGATCTCGTCGTCGCCGATTTCACTCACCTGGAACGGACCGTTTCCGATCGGATCCTCGGTTAACTCCGGATGCGGGGTCGTGATGACCTCTTCGATAGCGTCCATTCGATCGCTATCGTCACCGTTGACGATTTGATCGTGCCATTCGCTCCACTGCTCGTCGTCGTGTTTCGTGAACACGCCGTGATCGGCGTCTCCGGGTGGCGTCGCGAGTGCGTTGATCGCAGCGAAGTGTTCCGACAGCGGATCGCGGAGCGTGAGACGAGCGAAGTGGTCGTCTACGACTTCGATATCTTGCACGAACGGTCCCGCGTCCTGTTCTTCGTCGTCTCCGACCTCCCCCTCGCTAATGAGTGCGTTATTGATTTGCACTTGCGTGACCCAGTCGTCGATGACGAACGGATCACCGTTTTGCCAGAGCCAATCGTCTCGAATTTCGACTTCCAGCGTATCCTCGTCGGGCTTGCTGTAATCTTCGACGATTACCGGATAGATGTCGTCGGCTGGAGCCGAATAAATCGCCATTTTGTCGAACACCATCCGTCCGGGGTGCCACGCGGCGGACCCGGTCGGATTGAACGGGTTGAAATGCCGATCTTCCGGTGCCGCATAGTCTCGGTCGTCGGTGCGGAGTCGATCCCCGTCAACGTCTCCCATTCCGTCGCCACCCATACAACCTGCGACCATTGCCGTGGTTCCGAGAGCACTGAGACGGAGGAAGTTCCGTCGCGTTGCTCCCCTTATACGATTGTTATCACTTGCCATTCCGGTTATTCATCTGCTGTCTTTTATGATAAACATTTCGGTGGTAGGACAGAACCACTCGTGACGCTGGCTCTCGCTTGTAGGTGCCTAAGCTTTCCCGGCGAGCATCTCACGAATTCGGGTCAGTTACGGAGTGCTAACATTTATCAGGAGTTACAGCGAAGGTTTCGTATGACATTCATGCAGTCCGTCTGCAAGACGATGATTACGCTCGATATTTTATTCGTCCTCCTGCTCGCGTTTTCGTACCCGTACGTAGAACCCGGTGGCGGCTCCTACGTCGTCGCGCAATTGACGCTCATCCCCATCGTTCTCACATTTTGTGCGAGCGTTATTATTCTCTACTTCGAGTGGGACCCGTTCGCCCAGTCCCCGACGGAGTACTGATCGATTACACTTTGACTCTTGACTCAAGAGAGAACGCCGCGTTCCGGAGCTGGGACGGCCGTTCCAACATGATGGGGATCGGCTATCGGTATTCCAACTCATCGGGGACCAACTATCGGTATTCCAACTCATCGGGGACCAACTATCGGTACTCGTCACGAATGGTTGCGACATCGACCCACTCTCCTCGGTCCGTTGCTGTTTCGATCGCAAACACGATATCGTGTGATTTGCGGGCCTCGTCGATCGGGATCATCGGCTCGCTATTTTCCCGAATCGCGTTTACGAAGTCCCGGACCTGCCCGAGATGTTCCGGTCCCAGGTGGAACTCAGTCGGCGTCTCGGTCCCCGTTCCGTCGACGGTTTCGAACGCCTCGAGTTCGTTCTGACGCCATCGGAGTGACCCCTCGGTTCCGTGCAATTGAAGCGTCATCGGCTCCTGGGGGTACGTCGCGGTCGTGGCGGTAATCTGGCCGTATCCGCCGTTCGAAAACTCGACGCTCGCGACGACGGTATCCGGAACGTCGATATCGTGGTGTATGGTTTCGGTCTGAGCGGCGACTCGGTCGATCCCACCGGATGTCCACTGGAGGAGGTCGATTCCGTGAAGCGCCTGTGTGAGAAGGATTCCGCCGTCGAGATCCTCCGTTCCGTGCCACCCTATGTCTTCGTAGTACGACCGTTTTCGGTGCCACTTCACCTGAACATTCCCGAGAACGATGTCGCCGAACCGGCCGTCTTTCACCGCGTCCCGAGCAAGTCGCGGCCCGCCGAACGTTCGCCGTTGAAAGACACACCCGAACGTGATCTCCTCGCGGTCGACGGTTTCGGCTATTCGAGCGACACGCTCGCGTGTGACCTCGAGTGGCTTTTCACAGAGGATGTCGACGCCTTCACCGGCTAGGGCGGTCACGATCTCAGCGTGTGTTCCGTTTGGCGTACAGATGCTGACAGCGTCCAACCCCTCGTCGACAGCCATCTCGAGTGGATCGTCGTACCACGTCGTCCCGTAACGCGTTGCGAACGTCCGGGCGTTTTCCTCGTCGATGTCTGCACAGGCGACGAGCGTCGCCCCGTCGGTTTCCGTGACGGCATCGGCGTGGTTCGTCCCCATTCCGGCACAACCGACGATACCGTATCGAAGTTCTTTCGCTACCATTCCTCGTCTACTAGACTATAGGGTGGCAGTATATTTGTTTTGGTGATTCACACGAAACCCGGCTTCGGGTCGAAGCGATCGATCGATCGAGGAACGGAACCGATCCGACGAAGCCGTCGGTTCTCTCGAGTATCGGTGGACTCGCCGAATCCACGAGCGAGTGAGACTTTCCCGACGGCTGTTTCACGTTTTGCAGGAGGGAACGAACGGTTTCTCGGTCAGAGGATCACGGGCTGGCATACTCCCTTCAAATTCTAACCAGTCCGCCACAAATACCTGTTAAAATACGACAAATGTCGGTGATTGTGGTGCTCTACTGCTGGTACACTTCGCCAGTCCGTTCCGCCTATCCAATCGTTCAGGGTCCGGTCGTCGCCAAACTGTTGGATACCGGCCCATAATCTCCGTCTATTACATTTGTATGTGTGTAACGCACGGCTCGCCGTTTGCGGACCATCTCTATCGGCCGTTTTCGTCAGCTGTTAGCACGCTCCCCGAGACCGGGTTTGACAACGCGTCTGCCATTTTACCCTTCGAAAATAGTTCTCCGGCCATGTGAGTTGGTATTGTTTGATCCAGTCCGGCGTCACATCGGTCTACGGGGGGCGACAAACCGCTCGTAGTACCGGGCCGAGCGGGGTTCGATTGTCTTCTGGGCTATTTCAGGAGCCGTTTCGTTCCTCGTGTGGGAACGGCCGTTTACAGACTGTTCGACACAACGGTGTAGCGCTCCCGTCACGTAGCGAATGCTGTTTGTGGTCGTCGCGTGTTCCGCATCGTCAGAAGGCGTTTGAACGACAATTGGCCCCGTTCTATTCTGGCGGCGCGCTCCACGATTCGGCGTTGTCCCGCGGTTCGTACCCGATTTTCGCTCGAGCGTTCTCGATGCTGTACCAGCGCCGGTCGTTATCACTGACGCCGTTGAAAATTTCGAACCCGGTCTCCTCGGCCTGCAGACAGCAGTCGATCATGTGCGCGAAATCGCGGCGGGACTGCCACATCGCTTTCATCCGCGCAACCTGCTGGTCGTACTCCTCGCTGTCGCTCTCGAATTCTTCGTCGTCGACGCCCGCTTCGGCGTCGCCGTAGGGATGATCGTACTCCGGCATTCGAACGCTACAAATACGGATCGCGTGGAATCGCTTTGGATACTCGAAGTTCTCCACGTAGTACCGCCCGAGATCCTCGCCGAAACTCTTCGAGACGCCGTAGTACGAATCCGGACGAACGGGATCGTCGGCCGAGAGGCGAAACGGAACGTCGGTCCCGGTGTACAGTTCGGGAGCGTTCTCGACTTCGTACATCCCCATGACGTGATTCGTCGAGCCGAAGACGACCGTCTCGAGTTCGCGCGTTCGAGCGGCCTCGAGGGCGTTTACCATTCCGAGTACGTTCGGCTCGAGGACGTCGGTCCACGTGCCGTCTGTATAAGGATATCCGGCGAGATGGATCATCACGTCCTGTCCCTCACTTGCTGTTTCGACAGCTTCGCCGTCGGCGATATCCGCAACGACGGTATCGTAGCCGCCGTACTCGTGACCGACGGGTCTATCGGACCGGTTCAGGTGGGTAAACTCGTACGCCGGGTCGTCGTGAAGGTGATCGATGAGTGCGGTTCCACACCGGCCGTACGTCCCAGTCATTAGTACGTCCATGCGTGGATGGTTGTGACAGGTCACCATATAGACTGCGGCTCAGTTCCCACTCCCAACGCGCGAGTCGGTTCGATTTCACGTCCGGCTTCCCGTTCGAAAACCGCTTTCCGAGCGCCGAGCCTGCTGGGGCTAGCTCGGCGCGGTTTCGTTCGGCAGTTCGACGGCTCGAGTGTGCTGGTCGAGCCACGCGGTGAACTCGGCCGGATCGGACGGAACGGTTAGCTCCCGTTCGGTTTCGGGAAGGTTCGGATAGCCGCCGACTTCCGCTTGGCTGTCGATGTGGGTTCCGCCCCTCTCGATCGTGTGTTCGACGATGCGTTCGTCGATCTCCGTTCGCTGGGCGGGCCGAGCCCCCACGGTGCTCAGTTGCTGCCCGAACGCGTCCTGTACGGGAGTCAATCCGTCGGGCCAGAGGGGCGGTTCGTCGTGCAGGTCGATGATTCCGTCGTCGACCGCACCTTCGTCGAGTAGCTGGAACGAATCTTCCACGTCGTTATCCCAGACGTGCAGGTCGATCGGCGTCTCGTCTCCGGTGTAGATGAACGGGAAGCTGAAGTCCGACTCGTCGCCGGATCGAAACGCGTTCCCGACGAAACTCGTCCGTGCCGGCGGATAGTCGATATCGCCGCCGATTCGGTTTGCGGCTTCGACGTTGTACGTGACATTGCTGGCGACGACGGTCGAGGTACCGCCCTTGAGCCGGACGTTCCGCCGCCAGTTGTTGGCATAGAGGTTCCCGAGAATCGCGGTCGTTTCCGCTTCGTTACCGACGAGCGTGCCGTATGCGCGCTGGTCGTCGCCGTCGTCTCTGACGACGCCCGTCGTGTCCTTCAGCCCTTCCGCGTTGATGTTGTTGCTGAACGTGATGTTCGCACTCGCCGATCCCGCGTTGACGGACATGTTTTCCTCCGATCCCCACGAAACCGAACAGTGATCGAATATCACGTTGTGGCCGTCGTCGCCGACGACCATCGAATCGGCGGGTTCGCCGTACTCGATGTCGGTTCCCGGTCGCGACCGAACGTGTTGGACGAGGATGTTTTCCTCGTCGAACTCGACGCCCGGGCCGCTCGTTCGAATGATGGTAATTCCCGGATCCGGAGCGGTTTGACCTGCGACGAACAGATCCGGTTCCTCGACCTCGATATCCTGCCCTTGCATGTCGATGACGCCGCCGACCTCGAAGACGACGATCCGGGGACCGTCGACGTCTTCGACAGCGTGCTTGAACGAACCCGGCCCGTCTGACTCGAGGGTCGTCACGCGGACGATCTGGAACGAGCGGTCGGTGAGCCAGTCGGTCGATGCCCAGCCGTCGGCCGGTGCGATTCCGGAACCCGGTGAGTTGGCTCCGAGGTCTTCCGTCAGTTCGATCTCGCTCGTTTCCGCACTTACACTCCCGATGCCACCGAGTGCAGTCGCCGTGAGGAGTCCACCGCTCAGTGCGAGGACGCGCCGTCGTCCCGTCTCGCCCTTGTCGGTACCACTGTCGCCTTTGTTGTCATGATCTCTCATGCGCCCCACTATACAACTGTCCGATATTAATAACTATTGGATATTCGGGCGGTGGAATTATGCGTTCTGCCGAGATGATACCGCCTGGAACCGTTTCGGTTACATCCAGCAAATAAGAACGCACGGGTAGTTTCGAAGAACACGATCGACGGTACTCGTTCACTCGTTTGCCGACGCGGTCTCTCGTTTCGATACGTCGTTCGAACGGATCCTCCGCCACCGTTCCACTCGAGGTATGATTATAACTATCTCCACCGGTACACCGTACGTGATGGTCAAAAACGAGTCCGACAACCTTCAGTTCGGATGCCAACTGGTCAGCTACGATGATGTCGACGGGACTGTACGAGATGCCGTTCGAGCGGAAACGGCCGGCTTCGATAGTATCACCGTCCCCGATCACCTCTTCCATCCGACCGAATCGGAGAACTATCTCGTCGATCCCCCGTGGGAAGCTTTCTCCATGCTCGGTGCGATCGCCCAGCACACGGACGAAGCGACGTTGCTGCCGGCGGTAACCGACTCCGTTCGGCGACACCCGACGGAGGTAGCGCATGCGACGGCAACGCTCGATCGGCTCACCGATGGTCGCGCGGCAGTTGGAATCGGAGCCGGCGAGGCGTTCAATTTCGCGCCCATCGAAGACATCGACTGGAGTGATCCCTTCGCCAGGTTCACCGAAACGATCGAGGTGATCGATTGGTTGTGGAGATCGCGGCCCCAGGAGCCGTTTTCGTTCGACGGGGAGTTCTTCCAATTAGCGGACGCACACATGGGATTCGAGCCAGTACAGGAGCCGCGACCGCCGATCTGGGTCGGCGGCTACGGGCCGAGTATGCGCGGGTTTACCGGTGCGGTGGCTGACGGGTGGATTCCCTGGATCCACGCTCCTGACCAGTACGAGGCCGACCTCCAGCGGATCCTCGACGCTGCCGACGACCGCGGACGGGATCCGGACGCGATCGACCGGGCGGTGATGATCCCCACGACTGTCTCCGACGACGACGAGGCGGCTCGACGACTCGCAATCGAGCGAAACCGGACGAGTCTCGCGTTGCGTCCGTCCCTTCTGGCGAAGATGGGATACGAAGACATAGCGAACGAGACGCCAGTTATGTTCGACATGTCCTTCGACCGGGAGCAAAAGCGGAAGTTGGACGCCGCGGCACGACGGATCCCCGACGAAGCGGTCGACCAGGTTACCGCCTCGGGCGATCCCGACCGAGTGATCGATCAACTCGAGTCGTTCGTCGATGCCGGTGTCGACCACGTCGTTCTCATTCCCGTCGGTGATTTCGACGAAACCGTTTCACACTACGAGGAAACGATCATTCCCTCATTCGAAACGACGTGATCGCCCTGCGTTCCGGGAGTGATAGTCCGAATTCGACGCAGTATCGAACTCCGACATGCGATCGCTTCCGGCCGTCGATTTGCGATCGCTTTCGACCGTCGATCTGTGGCCGCTTCCGGCCGTCGACCCGCGAGTGCTCCCGGTGTTTCTGTGTCCCTGCTTTGGGCCGTCGACACGTACTCTCTCCCGTCTGTTAGCTGCCGTCACGAACGTTGTCGACCCGAACTGCTCTCCCCGACGAGGCCGATTCATACGCCGCGAGGACCGTTTCGACGGCGGCACGAGCATCTCGACCGGTAACGAGCGGCTCTCGATCCTCACGAACCGCGTGGACGAAATCCCGAATTTGTCCCCCGAGACCCGTTCCGTGTGGCGGCCGCTCGAGTTCGGGCTCGACCGATCCGCTCTCGAGTACGAACGTTCCCGAATTGTACGACCCCTCGGTTCCGTTGAGCTCGATCCGTTCTCGTGATGCCCCCGTGACGGCTGTCGTCGCTTCGACTGTCCCGTACGCGCCGTTTTCGAACTTGAGGGAAACGGTGGCGACGTCCTCGCAGTCCATCTCGTGGACCAGCGTATCGGTGGTCGCGTCGACGCGCTCGATGCCGCCCATGAGCCACTGGAGGAGGTCGACGAAGTGAATCGCCTGCTGGAGCAACACGCCGCCATCGAGCTCGCGAGTTCCGTGCCAGTCGTCGTAGTACTCTGGGGGTCGATGGTACTTGACCGCCGTCGTTCCGAGAATCATGTCCCCGAAGCGACCGGACTCGACCCACTTGCGCGCGGTCCATCGCTCGGGGGTAAACCGTCGCTGGAAGATTCCCCCGAGCGCAACGTCGTTTTCCTCGGCGGCCCGAATCATTCGGTCGACCCGCTCGATGTCGACATCGAGCGGTTTCTCGGAGAGGACGTTGACGCCAGCCTCAGCCGCGTCGATCGCGATCGACGCGTGTGTCCCGGACGGCGTACAGATACTTATCGCGTCGAGGTCCTCCTTCTCGAGAAGCTCTCGATAGTCGGTGTATCCGGTTGCACCGTACGCCGATTCGAACGCGGCGATGGAGGACCGGCTCGTGGCTGCGCCCGCGACGAGTTCCGTCTCTGCGATCGACTCGAGGCAGTCTGCGTGGTTCGTTCCGTAGCCCGAGACGCCGATAATTCCGTATCTAATCGTCTCCATGGTGGGTGGTCGCACGTGCCACCCTATCAATGTTCTCTTCGACCATTCCCTTCACTGCCCCTTCGTTCCATTTCCCTTCCCCTCACTATCCTTTGCCCTGTTGTTGGAGGTTCCGGCTGTCGGGCCACAATCTCGCGCTCGAGGAACCCTTTGCCGGGTAACAAACATCCTTTGAATGCAACGCAAAAGACCTTCGAACACCTCGTGTCTCGGTATCCAAACCCACTTCATCTCACGATTCTGTACATCGGGCTCGGCCTCGCGTACATGGGATTAATAGACCGCGAGCGGGCCGTTCAGACGACCGTTCTCGCCTGGCCGCGGATCGTCACCGGCATCGCCCGGATGTCGAAAAACGCGGTCGACGTCGCGATGGTCGGCGTCGCGGTCGGTACGTCCGCCGTTGCCGGAGTCGGATTCGCCGGACCGTTCTGGGGGCTCGCTTTCGCGATCGGTGGCGGGGTCGCCGGCGGGACCCTCGCTCTGGTTTCCCAGCGATACGGCGCCGAAGCGTACGACGAACTCGGACTCGCGGTCCGCTCGAGCACCCTTTTCGTCGTCGCGATCACCCTTCCGGTTGCGGCCATCTTCTGGCTTTTTCCGTACGAATTCATCTCCCTACTCAGTAGCAACGAACGGGCGATCGAGCACGGCGGAACGTACCTGCAGGTCGTCGGTCTCGGGATCCCGTTTGCCGGACTCAACCTCGTCGGAAGTCGAACGCTCGTGGGTGCTGACGACGCGTACACCGCCATGCAAGTCCGAGCGGGTGGTGCCGTACTCAACATCGGCCTGAACGCGGTCTTCATCTTCGGCGTCGGGTGGGGTGTCGCCGGTGCGGCGCTCGGGACGGTCCTTTCGAACGTCGCGATCGCCGTCGTCTTCGCGATCGGAATCGCTCGCGGGCGATTCCCGAGGATCGGTGCGTTCCCGGTTCAGGTTGATCCGTTCGGAACGTACGTCGATCCCGAAACGCTTCGAGATATCACGCAGATCGGGCTACCCATCGGCGCTCGGAATCTCGTCTGGACCGTCGCCGAGTTCCCGATGTTCACGATCCTCGATATCTTCGGCGAAACAACGGTTGCCGCGTTCGTCATCGCTCGGCGGATCTGGGGGCTGATGAATACTCCGGGGTGGGGATTCGGATTGGCGTCCTCGAGTCTCGTCGGGCAGGCGCTCGGCCAGAACAACGAGCGATTGGCCGAAGCCTACGGCCGCGATATTATTCGGTTCTCGGTCGCTACGTACGCGGTCTCTGCGGTTCTCATCGCGGTGTTCGCCGAACAGATCGTCGTCCTCTTCGCGGACGATCCGACGAGCGCCGAAATTCCCCTCGCCACGAACCTCGTCTACGCGGCCTGCGTCGCCGTCCTCTTTCAGGGGGTGACGGCCGCCGCTGCCGGCCCGCTCGATGCGAGCGGCGATACCCGAATCCCCTTCGTGAGTCAATCTATCGGCGTCTTCGGCGGCGCTATTCCGTTGGCGTACCTCGGTGCGACGACGAGCCTCGGATATTGGGGACTCTACCTCTCGTTCCTCGCCGAGAAAAGCGTGCCCGCTGCGATCAACTACTGGCGGTTCCGGACGAACAAGTGGAAGTCGATCAGCGAGGAGTACCGCCCGGCAACGACTACTGCTGACGATTGATGGGAGTAGCGTATATTCTCGAGGCGACGAGATGGACGGAAAGTGATCGCAGTCTCGTCTTTCGTACGTTGATCGTCGTAGTAACAGTTTAGTTATCGTCGATTGTACGGCCCGTATGGAGTACATCTGTCCCCGTTGCACCGAACCCGTCACGCTAGGCCACCGCCCCTCGAGTTGTTCACACTGTGGCTACGTCCCGAATCAGGGCGCTGATTGATACGGATTGCTGTAACGATTTACCGGCGCAACCGCCGCCCGGATCGCGGTTGCGCCGGAGATGACTGACAGTAACCCGTATGAGTCGTCTACCCGACCAGAACTGTCAGTCGACCAGGAGCCGTCCAACCGATGCAATCGGTCGCATCCGGGCGGACGAACGGTCGAAAAGCGGGCTCCCCGATTGCCGTCGTACAAAGGCGACCGTCGGGTTAGTTTTTGCTGCAGACGAACGTCACCGGGCACGGCGCGGACAACAGTACCGTCTGGGCTGTCGATCCAAAGAGCGCCTTCCCGACCGGTGAACGGGTTCGACCGGCGACGACGACTCGATCCGCTTCGAGTTCCGTCGCTTGATCGACGATCATCTCTCCGTGTTCGCCGACCGAGCCTCGAATTTCGTACTCGATATCGGCCTCCTCGAAGCCGGCCGTAAAGTCCTGAATCCCTGCGTACCGGTCGGCTACGCTATCGGCGTCGATCGATTCGTCACTCGCGTCGAGATTGAGCTGTTCGAGAACATCGTCGTACTCGTCTTCCGTGAACACGTGCGAGAGGACGACCGTCGCGTCGGTCGGCTTTGCGACCTCGAGAACCGTCTCGAGGATCTCCTCGCCGCGATCGATATCGTTCGGTCCGACTGCTAACAGGATCGTTTCGAGCGTCATCGTCTCGGAGAGGGGTGGCCGCCTCCTTAACTGTACTGAAACCCTGATCTTCAGCTTGTTCACCCGCGTTACTCGAGCGTTCGGTGATCCCGAAAATACGGGTTGTTCACGCAGCGCCGATCGCCGATACCTCTCTCACGTTCGAGACCGTGAACACGGTAGCTCCGACCAGTATTGTGCTCCACACCCCGTCAGTCTCCGTTCCGGTCACACGATCTGGTATCCGCCATCGGCGTACAGCAGATGACCGGTAATATACGACGCATCGTCGGCGGCCAAAAACAGGTACGACCCTGCCATCTCTTCGGGCGAGCCCATTCGATCCATCGGGATCGCCGGCTCTCGTTTTTGTCCCTCTCCGACCGGCATTTCAACGTCGTCGTGGATAAACCGGTCATCGACGTGGCTCTCCGGTTCGGGATTTCCACTTCCAAAGGTGGTTTCGATGATTCCTGGCGCAACGGCGTTGACCCGTATATCGTGTCCGGCCAACTCGAGTGCAGCGACTCGAGTGAGCATCATGACAGCACCCTTCGAGGCGTCGTACATCGTGTGGCCGACCTGGGCGTACTCCGAACTGATCGAGGCTGTGTTGATGATCGAACCGGACTCCTCCCTCGCGAGCATGTCTCTGGCGGCCGCCCGACAACCGGCGAAGACGCCCCGAACGTTGATTCCGAAGACCTGATCGAACGATTCGACGTCGGTCTCGAGGAGCGATCCGTGCCGATAGATGCCGGCGTTGTTGACCATCACGTCGACGCCGCCGAACTCTCGAGCGGCCTCGACGACGGAGACGATGTCGGGCGGACTCGAGACGTCCGTTTCGACGAACGTCGCGCGGCCGCCGTCGTCTTCGATCGCTTCGGCCGTCGGAGCCGATTCGTCGGTTTCTTTTGGCTCCTCGCGGATGTCTGCGACGATAACTGTCGCGCCAGCATCACCGAATCGGCGGGAGACCTCTCGCCCGATTCCCGACGTTCCTCCCGTGACGATTACCGTCTCGTCCGTAAAGTCGTAGCTAACCTGACCCATACACTGTCTGTTTCGGTTCGTTATTTAGGTCTTCCGACGACATTACTGCCCTGTTAGCGGCGAGCTGTCGATTAAGTTTCAAAATTGCCTTCCCATTCTTAATCATCATTATCTTTCTGCCTCTCGTTCGAATTTCGTACCGTGCTTACCTCTTTCGCGTCTAATGACGCTTCGGCGTTTTGCACAATCGGACGTTTTACAATGCTGTTACTGTTTATATAATTCACATTAGAACTCTCCTCTCGTCCTCTGCGTTCCGCATCGTCCGTTAGTTCCGATATGTCTCCTCCTTTTCCTTTCTATGGAAGACGTATCGAAAGCGGATTAGCTCTATTAACAATGTTTCACGAGTTTAATACTTACTGTTTCTCCCCGCTGAACCTCTCTCGTTGCGGGCGCTGGTGCAGTGTCTATCCTTTAGTAGTGTAATAGAACGACGATATGAGTAGTTACTTCTTCAGGCTCTTGGCTCGACCGGTACCCGTTCGCCGCGTCGCGCCGACTCGTAGGCCGCCTCGGTGAGTGCCGTCGCCTGAAGTGCGTTTTCGGCCGTGGCGGGTGGCTCGGTCCCGTTTCGAACGGCCCGGACGAACGCGTCGACCTTTTCGTACGACGAAAGTTCACCCTCGAGCGACGTCCGAACGTCCCCCGTCGAGTCGGTTATCGTCACTTCCCGGTCGGTCCAGCCGGCTCCCTCGAGCAGACAGCGGCCGCCGTCGCCGCGGACGGCGATTCGCTCGGAGACGTCGGACGAATCTCCGGAGACGGTGATGTTCGCGATGGTCCCGCCCGCAAACCGCACCGCGAGTGCCGCTTGTACGTCTATCCGCGTATCCTCGTAGAATTCCATCTCCGCGCTGACGTGGGTCGGAACGTCCTCGAGCATCCAGATGATCGCGTCGAGGAGGTGGCTCCCGCTGTCGTAGAGTTGACCGCCGCCGCTCAGTTCGACGTTCGCTCGCCAGGTCCCAGCGACGTCTTGAATCCAGTCCTGCGTCAGTTCGGCGGTTACGACCTTTGGCTCCACGCCGCCACTCGAGATCGCATCCCTGATCGCGACATACGCCGGATTCACGTGACGCTGATAGCCCACCATCAACACCTGTTCGTCCGTCTCCGCTCGCCGAGCGAGATCTCGCGCTCGGTCGAGCCCCGGCGTGAACGGTTTCTCACAGAAGACGTGGAGATCCCGTTCGAGCGCGGCGATCGTGTGCTCGTAGTGGAGTTCGTGGGGCGAACTGATCTGGACGGCATCGAGATCCTCCTCCTCGAGCATCGCTTCGTGGTCTTCGTACTGGCGCGTCCTGTCGACCTCGAGCGTTTCTCCGGCCCGCGTCCGATTGGCCGTCGTGATGTCCGTGATCGCGGTGACCGCAGCGTCGGGGTGGTCGTGGAACTGTTCTGCGACGTGCGTTCCCCAGCCGCCGGTGCCGATAATTCCAGTTCGAAGGTGCGCTGGCATAGCTCACTAGTCGGGGTCCAGTTTGAAAAGCGATTTCGGTCGTTTCGGTACGTGATACGATCGCCGCTTCCAGCGCTTACCGCCTCTCCCTCTGCCGTATTGTACTCTCCGCTGTCGCGTCCTTCCTCGAGCAAACCGAACGTATTTGTTCGTTGCTGAGTAAATAGTGCCAATGACGACCCGTGTTACCGTCTGGAACGAGTACCGCCACGAGCGAGAGAACGACGTCGTCGCGGATATCTATCCCGACGGTATCCACGAAACGATTGCCGACGCGCTGGAGGACGATTTCACCGTCGAAACGGCGACGCTCGACGAACCCGAACACGGTCTCACGGAGGACGTACTCGAGGAGACGGACGTGCTCACGTGGTGGGGCCACGCCGCCCACGACGAAGTCGAGGACGAAATCGTCGACCGAGTTCACGACCACGTTCTCGACGGGATGGGCTTGCTCGTCATGCACTCGGGACACTACTCGAAGATTTTCAAGCGGTTGATGGGGACGACCTGTTCGCTGAAGTGGCGCGAAGCCGCCGAAACGGAGCGGCTCTGGGTCGTCGAACCGAGCCATCCGATCGCCGACGGCCTCGAGGAGTACATCGAGGTCCCCGAAGCGGAAATGTACGGCGAGCGGTTCGATATCCCTCGGCCGGACACGCTGGTGTTCAACTCCTGGTTCGAGGGCGGCGAGGTGTTCCGTTCGGGTTGTTGCTACACGCGAGGTGCGGGCCGAATCTTCTACTTCAGGCCGGGCCACGAGACGTATCCGGTTTATCACCAGCCCGAGATCAGGCAGGTGCTCCGGAACGCGGTCGAGTGGCTCGACTCGAGCAGCGAAACCCATCGCACGTTCGGCAACGCCGATCCGATCGAGGAAATCGATACGAGCGACGATCGCTCGGTCCATTAGCGATCGTTCGCCCTGCCGGTTCGGTAATTTCGGTCACCACAGTGGGAGAAACGGACCCGAATTCGACCATCTGTCGTATACAGTTGCCCAAAAATGTTACAGCCATAGCTATGTAATCCTCTCCGACGGTTCCATTCGGAGTGGCGCTCACACGGCTCGTACGGACGACATACAGTCAGAGCGGACGGACCCGCCCGTTCGGCCTATTTTGGGGGGGTGACGGGAGCTTCCTGAATTGACGACTCCGATTCGTTCATCACGACCGGCAGTCCGTTCTCGCTCGAGCGGTAGATGCCGTCGATGATACGCTGGACAGTCAACGCCTGTTCGACGTTGTCTTCGGCCGTTTCTCCTGCCGCGATGGCGCTAAAGAACACCTCCTGCTCGTCGCCGTGAGTGTCGTTCTCGGGAGTTCGAATCGTCGTGTCTTCGAACTGATTCGGTCCGGTCGACCGGACGGAGTGAACGGAGAGTTCGTTCTCGAGTAGATCGAATCGTGCGGCGGCGTCGGTTCCTCGGACGACGAACTCGTGGGTGGACGGCCGGTTGGTCGCCCAGGCCGTCTCGAGGCTGATCGTTCGGTTCTCGCTACAGCGGATGAACGCGCTCGTTGAATCGTCGACATCGAACCCCTCGGGACCGACGTCTTCGCCCCACATTTCCAGATAGGAGTAGTCCTCGCGGGGGCCAAATTCGGATCTGGTCACGCCGGAGACGGCGTTGATTTCGGGGTAGCCAAGAATGTGTAGCGAGAGGTCGATGGCGTGGACGCCCAGATCGATGAGCGATCCACCACCGGAGGTGTCCTTTCGCGTGAACCACGACCCTCGTCCGGGAATTCCCCGGCGTCGGACGTAGTTCGCCTCGACGTGGGTTATTCGTCCGAACTCGCCGCGTTCGATTCGATCTCTGATGATCTGGACGGCGTTCAAAAACCGGTTGTTGAACCCGACCATACAGTTCCCGTTCGAGTCGGCCGCGGCGGCTGCGATGCGTTCTGCGCTTTCGAGGTCGTGTGCGAGCGGTTTCTCGAGGAGGACGTGGAGATCCCGCTCAAGCGCGTCGACGGCGTACTCTTCGTGGAATCTGTTCGGGGTCGTGATCACGACAACGTCGACGTCGTCGTAAAGTTCCTGATGATTCTCGTAGACGGCGCTTTCGTATCGCTGTCCAAATCGTTCGCGCGCATCCGCGGAGACGTCCATTCCGCCGACTAGCGAAACGCCCAATTTCTCGAGGCGCTGGGCGTGGTGTTCTCCGATGTTTCCGAGTCCGACGATACCGGTTCGAATCTGTGTGTAGTTAGTACTCATTGATAGAGACGTTCGCAGTTGTTTCGACGCGAGTCAGCGCTGCCGGGACCGACGCGTTGACGTGTGATGTTGCGACGGTCGATGCGGTGATGGAAGCTGTTCCGATGCCCGACGTGTTGACGGACGATGTTGAGACGACTGCCGATGTGACGAGCGATTTCGTAGCGACGCGCCCAGTAGTGACTGGCGGCGTCGATCCGCACTTCACCGTCGAAATCGTTTTCTGCCCCATCGTATCAGTATAGCTGTCGTTCTTTCTCTTCGCGTTCCTGATCCTGTTCGTCCGCTTCGGCGAGCGTTCGCCGTCCCCGTCGGTACTGCTTGAATCCCGGAATGAACCTGTTCTTCAGGTCGCTTGCGAACGAGACGATCCCGTATATCCAGAAGAAAAACAGGACGAGAAATCCGCCGTAGTAGACGACGGGAATGAGGCTACTCATCGGCACCACCGACGGCGGGTTCGCGCTGTTTTTGCGCTGCTCCCGGTAGCACCTCGATACCGTGGGTGAGCGCCTCCCCGGACGCGCCGTCGAAGAGGTGGATCTTCGACCGATCGAGGGCGACGGTTACGCCTTCGTTTGCTTCGATCTCGAGGTCCGGTTCGACGCTCAGGAGGAGTTGATTGGACGACGCGCCCATTCCTCCGTCATCCGTCGACGCAGCCGTTTCGCTCTCGAGGTCGAGGTAGACGAAGATTTCGTCGCCCATCGGCTCGAGCACGTCCGTCGTCGCTTCGATCGGGGCCGTCTCGTCGTCGGCCGATTGGCCGATGTCCGAGAGGTAGACGTCTTCGGGTCTGATCCCCATCGTGACGTTGTCACCGGGAATGACTCCGGGGAGGTCTTCGGACTCGAACTCGAGGTTGAAGGTATCCGTCTCGAGTCCGGCCGCGGTGAGTCGCCCGTCGATGAAGTTCATCGACGGCGAGCCGATAAACCCGGCGACGAACAGGTTCGCGGGCTGATTGTAACAGACAAGCGGCGGATCGATCTGCTGGAGCGAGCCGCTGTTGATGACGGCGATTCGATCCGACATCGTCATCGCCTCGGCCTGATCGTGCGTGACGTAGACGATGGTCGTGTCCAGCTCCTGGTGGAGCCGCTGGAGTTCCGTTCGCATGTGAACCCGGAGCTTCGCGTCCAGGTTCGCGAGCGGTTCGTCCATGAGGAACACCGACGGCTCCCGGACGATCGCCCGCGCGATCGCGACCCGCTGGCGCTGTCCGCCGGACATTTCCTCGGGCATCCGGTCTCCCATTCCCTCGAGTTGGACGACGTCGGTCGCGTGTTCGACGCGCCGGTCGATTTCGTCCGTCTCGTAATCTCGGAGTCGAAGCCCGAACGAGATATTGTCGTAGACGTCCATGTGCGGGAACAACGCGATGTTCTGGAAGACCATCGCGACCCCGCGATCCTTCGGCGGGAGCGTCGTTACGTCCGTTTCGCCGATCCGGATCGTTCCGTCGGTCGGTTTCGTGAGCCCGGCGATCGATTCCATCGTCGTCGACTTTCCACAGCCGGAGGGGCCGACGAGACAGACGAACTCTCCGTCTTCGATCTCGAGGTTCATCTCGTCGACCGCGACGACGTCTTCGTAGCGTTTCGTGACGTCCTGTAGCGTTACTCGTGCCATATGTTCTGTCGTACCATGATTTTGATTACTCTTTGAGTGCTCCTGCGGTGAGTCCGCTGACGATCCGCTCCTGGGCGAGGATCACGATGATCACCACGGGGATAACCCCGATAATGCTCGCCGCCGCCATCAGGTTGAAATCCGTGGTGTACTGGTCCTGATAGCTCAGGATTCCGCCGACCAGTGGCGACCACTGTTCGGGCTGGTTCTGAAGGGACATGATCGAACTGAAGAAGTACTCATTGTACACCGAGATGAACGTCAACACCGCTGCCGTCGCGATTCCGGGCGCAGACAACGGCATGATTACTCGGAACAACGCGCCCAGTCTGGTCGTCCCCTCGACTCGAGCGGCGTCCTCTAACCCGTCCGGAATCTGCGCGTAGAACGTCGTCAGGATGAAGATGGCCAGCGGCAAGAACAGCGCGCTAAAGGGCATGATCATCGATCCCGGCGTGTTGACGAGCCGCGGCGCCGAGATGAGTTCCCACCCGACGAACGGAACCACGATCGCGTTCCCGAGGAAGGCGTCGAACAACGGAACCAAGAACGCCGCGGGCGGGAAGTACGAAACCACCAGCACGGCGAGCATCAGCGGTCCACGTCCGGGGAAATCCAGCCGTCCAAAGACGTATCCCGCGAGGCTCGCGATGGCCAGGACGATGATCGTCGTCGTCGTCGCGAGCACGAAGCTGTTGAACACGTAGAGGTGGAACGGGACCTGCTGGAACACCTCGACGAACGCGTGGACGTTGAATCCCTGCGGATGCGGGAACGGAATCTCGGTTCCAACGAACGGGATCGGAACGCCCCAGTCCCCGCCGATAATCTGGCTGTTCGGCGTCAGCGCGAGGACGAGCAGCCAGTAGAAGGGAAACAGTGTGGTTACGAGGAAAAACCCGGCCGCCACGTAGAACAGCAACTTGTAGAGCCGATCACGTTTGTCCGTGTTCGTGACGAGGCTCTGGGCCCAGCGCTCGAGCGGCCCCCCTTCGGGTTCGCTCGACGACTGGTCCGTCGTCTCCTGTTCGGTCGACGAGTGATCTGTCGTTGCCATGTTAGAGACCCTCCTTGTACTGTTGGTAGATGACGACCGTAACGAGCAGTCCGATGAGGGCCGCCGTTACGAACGCGATCGCCGAGGCGAGCCCGCGGCTGTTGTTGAACGTCATGACGACCATACACGAGAGCGACGGGACGGTCGAACAGCCCGATACGGAGTCGATGAGTCCGTAGACGCGCATCGCGTCGATCGTTCGAAAGAGGATCGCGATTCCGAGCGCCGGAAGAACCAGCGGGAGCGTGATCAGCTTGAACTGCTGCCAGCGACTCGCGCCGGCGACTCGAGCGACCTCGTAGAGGTTCCGATCGATGCTCTGGAGGCCCGCGAGGATGAGCAGGGCCATGAACGCCGTCGTCTTCCAGATGTCGGCGACGGTGATGATCAACAACGAACTCGCCGGATCGTTGAGCGTGTTATTCTGGGCGAGGATGCCGAGGGGGCCCAGGTAATCGACGAGAAACCCCGTATCCGGATGGAACATCAGGTAGAAGATCATCCCCTGGATAACGATGGGAATCGCCCACGGGATGATGATCGCGGCCCGAACCCATCGTCGGCCTCGAAAGTCCTGATCCAACACGAGCGCCTGGCCGAACCCGATTATCGTCTCGAAGAAGACGCTCACGACGGTGAACAGGAGCGTGACGATGAGTGCGCTCCTCAGGAGCCCCTCGATGTGAACGAACGGGAAGCTCCCGCTCGTGCTCACCCCGCCCGGAAGGAACGTCGTCGTTCCCGGTAAGTTCGCGTCCGCCTCCCCGGTGAACAACTGGACGTAATTTTCGAGGCCGACGAACTCCGGATCGCTGAGAACGTTCGTGTAAAGCGACAGCTCGAACGTCCGCAACAGCGGATACAGCGCGATGGTCCCGAGCACGAGAAACACCGGTGTCAACAGGAAGTAGGCGAACCCCGTTTCGCCGAGGTTCTCCATCCACCGGACGATTCTCACGAGCGGGCCCGTCCGCTGCGATTCTCGAGCGGGACCGCTCGGTTGGTTGTCTGTGCTCATCGTTACGATTCGGTATCTTCGAGACTATCCTGGAGGTCCGCGGCGGCGTCTTCCGGACTCTTCTCGCCGGCGACCGCCTGATTCACTTCTTCGGCGATGACGCCCGCCTGATTCGTCCACTCGCTCGTCGACGGGCGCGCCATCGCGTTCTCGCCGGCAACCCGAAGCGTATCCATGTAATCGCCGATCGGCTCGGCGTCCTCCACTTCTTCCGTCTCGAACAGGTGCGGCTTCGGAGGGATCCAGCCCCAGAGTTCGAACAGGCCCAAGTTGAGGTCGTCGGCCATCGCCGCTCGCATCACCTCGAGCGCTTCCGCTTTGCGCTCGGAGTTCGGGTTAAGGACGACGTGCCAGCCGCCGAGCGCGGAGGTCGTTCCGCCCGCTCCGGGTTGGGCCGCGTCTTCTTCGGAGACGGCGTAGGGCATCGGCATCGCGCCGTAATCGTCCGCGGAAACGCCGTTCTCGTCGTCCTCGATCGTATCCACGATCGCGTACGGCCAGTTGCGTTGCATGGCGGCGTCGCCGCCGGCGATCGCTTCCCGGGCGTCTTCTTCCTCCCACGACGTGATCGACGATGTGGCCAGTCCGGTCGGATACTCCTCGAGGGTGTCCTCGTCGTGTTCGTCGGCGACGAACGTCCGCATCATGGCGAGCGCCTCGATGAACTCGTCCTCGTCGACCGTTACGGGTCGGTCGCCGACCGGCCCGAGGAGGTTCTCCTCGCCGCCGAAGTACGCGCCGCCGAAGGAGGTCATCACTTCGTTCCACGTACAGCAGGCGGTTCCCTCGTAGGTTTCCCACTGCGTCGCCAGGCCGTACTCCGCGTCGGAGTTGTCGACGATATTTTCGGTGATATCGGCCCACTCCTCCCAGGTCATCGGTTCGGTCGCCCACTCCTCGAAGTCTTCGTCGTCGTAGCCGGCGTCTCGAGCGTAGTCCTTGCGATACTGCATCGTCGCGTAGTCCGGGAACAACGGTAGCCCGTAGAGGTCGCCGCTGTCCGGGTCTCGAGCGGTCTCGGTGAACGCCTCGAAATACTCGTCTTCGATTCGCTCGAGTTCGTCGTCGTCGAGTTCGTCGCTGAGGTTGGCGATGTCGCCTCGTTCGATGAACGTGTTAACCCAGCCGTTGTCCATCAGGAACAGATCTGGTTCCGTCTCTTCTGCCTGGAGGAGGTTCGTGTAGGTGTCGCGTCGGTCGCCGGTGTCGCTGTCTCCCGGTTGGAGTTCGATTTCGGTGTCCTCGTCGACGCCGTTTTCGTAGAAGAGATCGAGTATTTCTTCGCCGACGGCATCCTCCGCGTCCGGGTCGAAGCCGAACGTAACCCCGTCCGTGCTTGCACTGCCCCCGTAGATACAGCCTGCGAGGCCGACCGAGGCTCCGGTTGCTCCCGCCGCCCCCGCCGCTTTGACCAGTGTTCGCCGCGAAACGCCCGGTTCGTTTGTGCTTGTTCCCTGTGAGCCGTTATCAGGCATGAGCGAATGTCTCGATTGTAAGTATTTATAATTAGCGGATAAGTTACAACGGGTGTAGTCAATGACCGGGAGTTGCGCGATAATTGCCGCTCCCGTCCGCGAGAGGCGTTACATATCCGTTCGGTCAGGAGCGTGCAATCGCGAAAATGTGGCGTTCGTCTGCGGTATTCACCAGCCGACGGAGCCGCTTCAAAATCGTTTGTCGCGGCTGTCCGTAACTCGAGCAGCGTCGGCGCGGATTACTCAGCGGTATCGACGCGCACTACTCGGGCGGTTCGATCGTTATTCGCGTCGCTTCGATATCCTCGAGCAGGGCCGACCAGCCGCCGACGGTGTACGTTCCCTGGTCGGTCTCGAGACTGATCGAAACCTTCCCCGCGAGCTGGGAGACGGGCGCTTCCTGGTCGTCACTTGCGTTTATTCCGGCATAGGTCGCGTCTGTTATGGTGCCGTCCAACGTCACTTCCCGGCCCGTGTCGGTTTCGAAGCCGTGAACGATCGCTTCGATGTGGGTCCCCTCCCTGAGAAGCGGGTCGATGTCCCTGACACACTGGCGCATGTCGACGTAGGTAATGGGTTCTCCGTCGTGTTGTTCCGAGTAAATCGACTCGTGGAACTCCCAGAGACCGGTGAGAAAGTACCAGTGGAAGACGTACGCGTACGTCAGGTCGTTGACGATGATGCTGTACTGATCCGTGGCCCGTCCGTGGGGTGAGAAACAGGCCCACGACCGATCGATCAGCGCGACGAACGGCGAGGGGAGCTTCCGGTACCGCGCTTCCGTACACGTCGTTTCGAACACGTCGTCCGAGGGAAGCGACGCCCCCTCGTCCATCGTCGACAGACAGACCTTGACGTTCACGCCTCGCTGGTAGGCGTCTTCGAGCGCGTCCGAGAGTTCGTCGAACTGGCCGATCGTCAACGCGACCTTCACCTGGTCCTCCGCCGATCGGATCAGTTCGTCCGTCTGTGCCAACACCGTATCGAGGCGCTTGACGATGCTCACCTTGTGATCCTCGAGGTCGGGTCGGCTCCAGCGCTCCTCGATTTCGTCGGCGGCCGTGTTGAACTGGTCGGCTCGCGACCGCAGGTCCGAGAGTACCTCGCTCGGATCGTGTGCCCGCGCGTGAAGGCTGTCCTGCTCGTAGGTTTCGATGTAGCCGTCTTCCTCGAGATCCCGCAACACGTCGTAGATCCGCGCGTCCGGCACCGAACTCGCCTTCGCGATATCGGTGGCCGACGCCGATCCGCGTTCGAGCAGCGTGACGAACGCGTCGGCCTGATACGGAGAGAGCCCCGCATCCTCGAGCGTGTCGGCCAAATTGTCGCCGTTCATGGTGTATACGTACGTGGTTTCAGTTCACACACCTCAACTTGTCGGAACTCGATCCGGCGCCCGATCACCGGTCTTTCCCCGCCGGCGGCCAAACAGGCCGCTTCGGCGCTTCGATCCGTTCGATTTCCTCGTCGGTGAGCGAAACCTCGAGCGCTCCGACGTTCTCCTCGAGGTGGTCCATTCGGCGCGGGCCGATGATCGGAGCGTCGACGAGGTCCTTGTGGCAGAGCCAAGCGATGCTGATCTGTGCGGGCGTCTTTCCCTTCTCGTTTGCAATCTCGGAAATCGCGTCGAGCACCTCCCAGTTTTCGTCGGTAAATCGCGCCTGCGTGTACTCGTCAGTCGCCGCTCTGTTGTCCCCGTCCGGTTCGATGTCGCGGTCGTACTTCCCAGTCAGAAACCCGCCGGCGAGGGGCGACCACGGAATCACGCCGATGTCCTGATCCGCACAGATCGGCAGCAGGTTCCGCTCTTCGTGGCGATCGACGGCGTTGTACTCCGGTTGAAGACACGTGAACCGTTCGTAGTCCTCGATATCCGCGGTGTACAACGCCTTCGAAAACTGCCAGCTTGCCATCGTACTCGCACCGACGTACCGAACGAGATCCTCCTCGATCAGGTAATCCAGTGCCGAGAGCGTCTCTTCTATCGGCGTTTGGTCGTCCCAGCGGTGGATCTGGTAAAGGTCGATATAGTCGGTTCCGAGACGCTCGAGACTCGCTTCGCACTGATCCAGAATATGCTTTCGAGACAATCCCTGCTTGTTCGGTCCCTCGCCCATCCGCGAGTAGACCTTCGTCGCGATAACGAGTTCGTCCCGTTCGTAGCCGTCGATCGCTCGACCGACTATCTCCTCGCTTTCACCGTACGAGTACACGTTCGCCGTGTCGAAGAAATTGATCCCCAGTTCGCGGGCCCGATCGATGATTTCGCGACTCCGCTCCTCGTCGTCGATCATCCACGTCGCGTCGCTGCCGAAGTTCATACAGCCGAGACAGAGCCGTGATACCTCGAGGCCGGTCGAGCCGAGTCTCGTATACTCCATTTGAGTGCTACTCGTTCGTCGTCGTATATAACGCTGGTGCGGAGTCGGGGTATCGTGAACCGATGTCGTCGATTTGCTCTCGAGGAGATCGCAATTCCTCCTTCTCGCGGACACTACATTCAAGCGAGTGGGCCGAGAACGGACGAGCGATGACCGATCCGATGGAGCGCGTTCACCGTCCCGAACACGTCGGCGAGAATCGGTGCTGGCCGTGTACGATCGCAAACTCCGGTATTCTCGCCCTCGTCGTCGCGATACTCACAGTGCGTCGCCGTCTCTTTGTGGCCGCGGCTCTCGCCGTGACCGGCATTGTAGCGATCGTCTTTAGAGGGTATCTAATCCCCTATACGCCCCGGTTCGCACCTCGACTCGTCGCCGGGCTTCCGGGAGATCCGTTCGGTCACGACCGGGCGGGCTCGCTTGCCGATACGCAGGATTCGACCCCGTCGAACTCGAACGGAACGGACGGAGTTGGCGACGCCGCGGAGGCGTCCGCACCGAGCGGTGAGGATATCATCGCTGCGTTGCTCGAATCCGGCGTCGTCGTTCCCGACGGTGAAGAGTTCGTTCTCGAGGACTCGTTTCGACGCGAGTGGCGCGGGGAGATCGAACAGCTTCGCGAGCGCTCGCTCGAGGAACTCGCGGTCGTCGCGGATGCCCTTACCTCCCAGCCGATCGAGACGCGCATCGAACGGACGTGGGGTCGGCCTGCCGTCGTCCTCGAGGGTCCTGACGGGATCGTCTCGTTGCACGAACCCGTCGCACTCGCGGAACTCGGCGCGGCACGCGCGCTCGAGCCTCGTCTGGACGATGCGCCAATCCGCCTCGTAGCGGGTCGTCCCCTGCGCCCGTTCCTTCGCGAGTGTCCGCGCTGTGACGGCGAGTTGACCGTTACCCAGCGTGCCTGTTGTGGAGCGGTGACGCCGATCGGATCGTCGCCCGCGGAAAAGCTCGTTTGCCGATCTTGTGAGACAACCCTCTTTACGTACGAATAACGACGCACGGGCAAATACCGACGCTGTTGGTACATCGTGATCGACGCGGCCGTTGTGGTCGGTTCATCGGACGAGAACCGTCTAGTTAGATTTTAACCAGCGGCAGGCCAACCACCTCGTATGGTAACCAACGAATCCGTTACGGATCGCCTGGTGGAAAGCGGTGTCATCGCCGTCCTTCGTGGCATCGACGACGAACAGATCGTTCCCGTCGCTCGAGCGATTCACGACGCCGGCGTCAACGGAATCGAGGTCACGGCCGATGGCGACCGAGTGCGCGAAAAGATCGCCGCGGTCGACGAGGAACTGTCGGACACCGACGCGGTCATCGGCGCGGGAACCGTCCTGGACGCCCCGACCGCACAGTCCGTGATCGACGCGGGCGCAAAGTTCGTCCTCGCACCGGACGTCAACACCGACGTCATCACCACGTGCAACCGTCACGGCGTCGTCTCGGTTCCGGGCGTCATGACGCCGACGGAAGCCGTCACCGCTGTCGAGGCGGGTGCGGATATCCTGAAGATGTTCCCGGCGACGACGGTCGGTCCGGGCCACATCAGTGCGATTCAGGGGCCGCTCGGTGACCTGCCGATCGTTCCGACCGGCGGCGTCTCGACCGACAACGTGGCCGACTTCTTCGACGCTGGGGCGCTCGCAGTCGGTGCCGGAAGCGCTATCGTCGACTACGACGCGATCGAGGCCGGAGATATGGACCAGGTCCGGGAGACGGCCGAAGAGTTCGTCGCAGCCGTCGACGCGGCGCGCTAACCGAACGCAAGTGCGTAATCGCCCACTGGATGGTCGTATCGCGACTCGAGCCGACCGGACGAACTCGGTAGTATGAACTTCGGGTGGGAAATATCCCGAGAACGGAGTCTCGAATCCGCTGAGAACCGCTCGCAATCCGTTCTGCAACTCGCTGCGATCGCCGCAGGGAAAAAATTAATTACGTCTATTGATAATATCGAGATATGACACTCGACGTCGGCGTACTCGGCTATCGGTTCATGGGTAAAGCACACTCGAACGCGCTCGAGCGACTCCCGATGTTCTTCCCCGACGCGCCGGATATCGAACGAAACGTGCTCGTCGGTCGGAACGAATCCGAACTCTCGGATGCCGCCGAACAGTTCGGATTCGACTCGATTTCGACCGATTGGGAGGAGGTCGTCGACGACGTCGACGTCTTCTACAATCTCGGTCCGAACCACGTTCACGCCGAGCCCTCGATCGCTGCCCTCGAGGCTGGAACCGCCGTCTTCTGTGAGAAACCTCTCGCGCCGACTCTGGAGGAGGCAGAACGGATGGCCGAGGCGTCGCGCGAGGCCGGCGACGACGTTCCCGCCGGCTGCGCCTTCAACTATCGATTCGTCCCCGCGATTCAGTACGCAAAGGGTTTACTCGAGGCCGGCGAACTCGGAGAAATCCGCCACGTTCGCGGGCGTTACCTTCAGGATTGGCTGGTCGATTCCGATGCGCCGTGGTCGTGGCGAAACGACGAAGAGATGGCCGGTTCCGGAGCCCTCGGCGATCTGGGCGCGCACACCGTCGATCTTCTGCAGTTTCTCGTCGGCGACATTACCCGCCTGAGCGGCCACCTTCGAACGTTCGTCGACGAGCGACCGGTAGAAGGATCCGACGAAACGCGCCCGGTCACCGTCGACGACGCCTACTCCGCACAGGTCGAGTTCGACGGCGGAGCCATGGGCACGCTCGAGGCGTCCCGGTACGCGACGGGCCACAAGAACGATCACACGATCGAAATCGAGGGTTCGAAGGGAAGCCTTCGCTTCTCGCTCGAGCGCCTGAACGAACTCGAGGTGTGTCTGGAGCACAACCGCGGCTACGAGACGGTGCTGGTGACCGACGAGGACGATCCGTACCTCGATCACTGGTGGCCGCCGGGACACGTCCTCGGCTGGGAGCACACCTTCGTTCACGAGAACTACGAGTTCCTCTCGGCGGTCGAAGCCGGTGAGCCGTTCGAACCGAGCTTCGAAACCGGACTGTCCGTCCAGCGCGTGCTCTCCGCTATTCAGGACAGCGACGAGCGGGGCGAGTGGGTCGACCTCGAGTAATTCGCTGGATTTTCACTGTCGCCGTCAAATCTCGAGCCCGCCTCCGTTCGCTTTCGGGTTTCGGCTCCGCTTTCGGTCCCTCCGTAACGCATTACTCACCCCCGCGTGAACTCAGGGTATGTCACACGAGGTGGTCGTTGCCGGTGAGACGTTGATCGATTTTCTACCCGAACGGCCGGGCCCGCTCTCGACTGTCGACGGATTCGATCGCAGACCGGGCGGAGCACCCGCGAACGTCGCGGTCGCGCTCGCTCGACTCGAGTCGACGCCGCTGTTCTGGACGCGAGTGGGAGACGACCCGTTCGGCAGATATCTCGAGACGACGCTTACGGAACACGGACTTCCCGCCGACTACATCGAACGAGACCCGGAGGCGAAGACGACACTCGCGTTCGTCACGCACGACAAAACGGGTGATCGTTCGTTCTCGTTTTACCGAGAGGACACGGCGGATACCCGATTCGAATCCGGCACCGTCGACGATTCGACCCTCGCGTCGGCCGAGTGGGTTCACGTCGGCGGTGTCGCGCTCTCGAGTGGCTCCTCTCGAGGTGCGATGCGTACCTTGATCGAGCGGTCTTCCAACCACGGTTGTACGGTCTCGTTCGACCCGAACGCGAGGCGTGAACTCTGGCCGGACGAGGAAACGTTCAGACGGGTTACCAGGGAGGTACTCACCGATGTCGACGTACTCAAAGCGACCAGAGAGGAACTCGAGCAACTCGGATTCGAGGGGGAGTCGGTCGAACGCGTCGCCCGAAACGCGCTCGAGGTCGGTCCGCACACGGTTTTACTCACTCGCGGGAGCGACGGAGCCGTCGCCGTTACCGGTCCGGAGTCCCCCTGGTCGGGACCTGCGAGCCATCCCGGATACGAGGTCGACGTGACCGATACGACGGGTGCCGGAGACGCCTTCGTCGCAGGCGCAATCGCCGGATTGAACGACGGGCGGGGACTCGAGGACACGCTCGAGTTCGCCAACGCGGTGGCAGCGACGACGACGACGGCTACGGGGCCGATGACGGCGCTCCCGGATCTGGCGGCCGTCGACTCGGTCGTTGGCGAGGATGGACTCGAAAAAATCGATTGACCGATACTTGGGCTCGATTTCTCGATATCGTGCCCCTTCTCTCATATGATGTATTTAGATATGATTGAACGAAACTCACAATATTCCGGTGGGAGATACGACTGGTGGACGAGAATAACCACTGCCGAAGGGACGGATTAGCGTTTTTGTTTTACAATAACCAAGTGAGGTCTGGGGAATTTATGACGATCATTTTATATTCACAGCTATTCCTTCTGTCGGTCAATTATCTCCCTTTTCCCGATCTCGAAATAGCATTGCCGATTTCGCTCGTTCCGAGCTGCTCTTCCCGATTGTGCTCGATACTGTTGTATTACTTGCTCACACAGAACAATACTATAGCGATTACCCTCTAATAGACAGCTTCGTCCTTGACTGAATAGCGATCTCGTCTGATTCCGACTGATCGTCGCTCCCGCGCGTCGAACTACTCTCGGACAAGAATATCGACCTCGACGACGTTTCCGGCTTCGACGTCGGTGCGTTCGAGCAACTGGAGGAACTGCGTTTCGTCGTCGCCGCCGAGCACGCGGGCGAGGACCGTTCGTTCGCTCCGATCGAGCGCTGCCTCTATTTCGGTGAGCCGCTCTCGAATCTCCGCCTGAACAGTCTCCGGGGATTCGGCAACCTCCCCCTCTGTCGTGGCGGGTTCCCCCTCCGTCCGATCGGCGACTTCCGAACTCGTTTCTTTCTCGAGTCGTTCTACGGACTGACTCGCGGCTTCTTCATCCGAGACGTACGTGTGATATCTCTCCGGCGGCTCTCGAGAAAAGGCTTCCTCGAGCGCGTCGATATCCACGCCTTCGGCTTCGATATCGATCTCTCCTCTCCCGACGGTGGAGAGTTCGCCGTTTGTCGGAATTGAGGACTCTCGAACTGCTTGCCACTGGTTCCTTCGGATCTGTTTCGCAGCTTTCTCGCTAATCCATTGAGGTGCCTGCCACTCCCCGCTATCGTAGAGTCGGTACCGTTCCGAATCGTTGGTTCCCCACGTAAAACAGTGATCGAACCGGCGCTGTAACTGCTTCAACCTGTACCCTGATGCGTGTTTGATGACGACTTCTTTGGGTGCGAGCCGTTCCACTAACGCGTCGATCGTCGTCGGATTCGGGTGATTGCTACACTCGTAACTGTACGTCGTACAGCGCCCGTCGGATACGCCGCTTTGTTCGTTTGCTGACAGCTGAACGAACACCCCATCAGGATCTGGTTTAATCGTTCGAAAGAGTCGTCTCGTACTTCCTCTCTCGGGTGTATTCGGTCCCGAGATGGTTATCCCTCCGTGCTCGAGCACCTCCGTCGGCGATTCGAATACGTCGTACGCATCGACTCCGGGCGCGTCTATCCCGAGCGATTGGTACAATTTCGCCGCTTGGCCGACGATAGAGACGGGTATCCGTCGGTCGAGCGCGTCGATGGTGGTTCCCAAAAGCGCCGCGTAACGAACGCCGGTCAGCGAACTACAGGCGACGACCACCCGCGACCCGGCCGACGCTCGCTCGAGGACCGTTCGAATCGATTCGTTGCGAACCGTCGTCGGCGAGTCGCTCGTCGCGACGTTTACCAGCACGGTGTCGATTTCGAACGGATACTCCGTCGGCAATCCAGCGTAGCCTGCACAGGGACGTGTCGTGAAATCGCCGGTCACAAGGATGTGCTGTTCGGTGTCCAACTCCCGGGCTGACTCGCTTTCGTCACGAAACCGAAGCAGGAATCCCGACGCACCGGGTGCGTGTCCCGCCGGTACCGGTCGAACCTCCAACGCGTTGAGGATCGAAGTCCACGTCGTTATCGGTTCGATCGCCTCGAGTGCGTTCTGGACGTTTCCCAGATCGTTATCCTTCTGCGCTTCCGGGAGTGCGTGTTCGAGAATCGTCGCCGTGCTCGGAGCGGTATAGATCGGCGCGCTGTGTGTGGTGTTCTTTGCGAGGGTCCGATAGTGATCGATGTGGGCGTGAGTGAGGAGAATGGCATTTAGATACTCGTCTTCATCGAGTAGCGAGTCAATATCGACCTCGGCTCCAGAATCGATAAGGACACATGCTCGAGTCCCGTCGTCCGCAGTAAACCGGAGCAACGAAGACTCGTTACCGCCCCTGACGTTAGCGTGTTGATAGGATACTCGCATCGGCTTTTGATACTGATCGACGCTCTCAATATTTAAATAATGGTAATTTCGATTGGCAATTCAATCTAATCGCTGTTTGAGTGGTATCTGGTATATCATGACATGCATCAGCTCATTCTGGAACCTAATATCCAAATATATATTACAAACTTCGATAACACCTTAGTATGACTTGTTCCCATCTCTTCGATCCTGACGGTATCGCCGTTATCGGCGCGTCGAAAACGCCCGGAAAACTCGGCAACGACGCGATGACGAATATCGAATCGTACGACGGAACGGTGTACCCGGTCAATCCCTCGAGTTCCGGGACGGTCTATGGCTACGAGTTCGTCGATTCCGTTCACGAGACGGACGCTGATCTCGCGCTCTGTTGTGTGCCGGGTCCCGTACTGCCAGAAGTTATCGAAGAATGCGGTGAGGCTGGCATCGAAGCGGCGGTCATCTTCGCGGGTGGCTTTGCGGAAGTCGATTCGGAGGGTGAGCGGTTAGAAGGGACGATAACCGAACTCGCGGCTGAGTACGATATCACGTTACTCGGCCCGAACACGGCGGGATACGTTCTTCCACACCTCGACCTCTACGGGTCGTTCGTTCCGCGGATTCGGGAGGTCGAAGCGGGTAACGTCGGTATTCTTGCACAGAGTGGCGGCGTCGGCGTTACGGCTGCGTTCCAACTCGAGCGAGAGGGGTACGGCGTCTCCGCGATGTTCGGTCTCGGCAATCGTGCGAACACCGGTTTCGCGGAACTCATTCCGGCCCTCGACGAGGATCCGAATACGGATGCGATCGCGCTTCACATCGAGGGGACGGAAGACATCGACGGATTCCTCGAGGCGTGTAAAGCAGCGGATACGCCCATCGTCGCGTTCAAAGTCGGCAGATCCGACGTTGAGGACTTCGTTCAGTCTCACACCGCAGCACCGACTCAAGCGACCGCTCGGTACGAGAACGAACTCGCCGGCCACGGGGTAACGATAGTTTCCTCGCTAACGGAACTGATCGACGTGAGTCGCGTCCTGGCCGACACACCGGTTCCCGACGGGAAAAACGTCGGCGTCGTCACGGCTCAGGCGGGGCCCGGAATTATCGTCGCCGATGCCCTCAAGCAGGCTGGAATCGACTTCCCAGATCTGTCGGTGGAAACCCAGGAAACTGTCGATGATCTACTACACGGTATCACCTATACCGAAAACCCAGTCGATACCGGCCGTCCGATGCCCGAGTTCGGCGCCGTCGTCGAGGCCGTCGCTCGAGACGATAACGTCGATATCGTGCTCGTCTACGAGATTTACGAGGATTCGCTCGGCTACCCCGTCGAAGAACTCGAGAACCTTACCGATGAAGTGGACAAACCAGTTCTGTTCACGATCGCTGGTCCGAACGAGGCGCTCGCGGCCGAACGCGAAGCGATGGAAGATGTAGGCGTCCCGACGTTTCAGTCGCCGGAACGCGGTGCCGATGCGGTTGCGGCGCTGGTCGACTCGGTATCGGATGAGTCCGAAACCGAAACACGTACAGTAGAAACGCCGATCTGAGAACGGTCATCGTCTGCCCGTTTTCGACCGTGAGGCATACTGTAACTCAGCGTGGCTGACAGATGACCGGTCGGTCCGCTTCTAAAATCACTTCTTGTGTCACACTTCCGAATATCGCCTTTCCGGTTGGCGAACGTTTTCGGCCGCCGAGGCTAATCAAGTCAATATTATTATTGCTTGCAACTCGTATAATCTCTCGTTCAGGTTCTCCGCTGGTCCCGAGAATTTCCGGTTCTATTCCGTGGTCCTCGAACGCTTCCACCGCTGTACGGACGGAACTGACCTGTGGAGCCGCAATACCGTCCGGATTTTCGGTAAAAACGTGAAGTATGAGGATTTTATGATCGTCAGCATTCATCGGCATTGCGGTGATTTCTTCGGCCTGTTTTCGCGCCTGTTCGTCGGAATTATCGAGACAAACTAATGTCTTGTACATGTACTATACTGTCTCGTCTTACACGGATAAATCCATTCCCAATGAATTCTGACACAATTCTTTTTAGATAAAGCACATCACACTGCTCGTTCGTTACGTTACTCCGTTGCAGTTTCAACGTCGTCCAGTACCAGATACAAATATCGTCCAGTAGCGGAGACAATTATTGAACGGCGTTCGAGCGGTCGACCGTCGCGATCGGTCGACTAGTTAGAAGGGATACTCGCGCGGTTCGTGCTGGAGCGAGATCCACTTTTTCTCGGTGACTTCGTCGAGGAAGTCTTCGCTGTTGTAGCCGCCGACGCCGGACGCTCCGGTTCCGCTGAACGGGACGTGTGCTTCGTCGTTGATCGGCTGATCGTTGACGTGGACCATTCCGGTCTCCATCCGTCCAGCGATCTCCTTTCCGGTACCGACGTCACCTGCGTGAACCGATCCGGACAGCCCGTATTCCGTACTGTTTGCCATCTCGATCGCTTCGTCGACATCCGAGAACGGGATGACGGGAGCGATCGGTCCGAAGTGTTCGAAGCAGGCGGCGGACATGTCGTTGGTCACGTCCGAAAGCACCGTCGGTGCCACGACGAGACTGTCGTCGACGCCGTCGATGTCGACGGTACTTCCGCCGGTTTCGAGCGTCGCGCCGGCCTCGAGCGTTTCGTCGACGTACTCGAGCATTTCTTCGCGCTGGGATTCGTCGATGATCGGACCGACGATCGTGTCCGGATCGTGGGCCGAACCGACGGGGAGCGATTCGGCTCGTTCGGCGAGTCGCTCGACGTATTCGTCGTAGATATCCTCGTGTACGAGATGGCGGTTGATCGAAATACAGACCTGTCCCTGATGGACAAAGCTACCGAACGTCGCCGCGTCGACTGCCGTCTCGACGTCCGCCTCTGCGGTCACGATGTGCGCGTTGTTTCCGCCGAGTTCCATCGCGGCGACGGCCAGGTTTTCACCGGCCGAGGCTGCGACTTGTCGGCCCACCGGCGTCGATCCGGTGAATGCGACGACATCGCTTTCCGGGTGGCTTGCGACCTCGTCGCCGATTTCGGACCCGCGACCGGTAACGACGTTGAGAACGCCGTCGGGGAAGCCGACCTCGTCGAACAGTCGACCGAAGAGGAGTCCGCCGACGACTGGCGTGTTTGTCGACGGTTTGAGGACGACCGTATTCCCTGCGGCAACCGCCGGTGCGACCGCTCTCATCGAGAGGTTCAGCGGGAAGTTCCACGGCGAAATCACCGTCACGACACCTTTCGGTTCGCGCTCGACGATGTTCTCTTTGCCCGGAATGTTCGAGTGGGCGTGTTCGCCTTTCATCCGTCGCGGAAGCGTCGCCGCTTCGGCGAGTTGATCCTCGGCGAGGTGGACCGACGTCCCCCCCATGACGGCCGACCCCCCAGCTTCGTTGGTCAACAGTCCCATGATCTCCTCGCTCCGTTCTTCGAGGGTTTCGAGGAGTTCCTGGACGAGTTCTTCGCGCCGCGCTGGCGGTGTCGTTGCCCACTCGTTCTGTGCGTCTGCGGCCGCTTCGTACGCGTCATCGACGTCCGCCGGTGATCCGCGCGGAACGTGCGTTACCGTCTCACGCGTCGACGGATCCGCAACTGCGATCGTTTCCCCGCTCGCCGATTCGGTCCACTCGCCACCGATGTACAGTTCGTCCCACTTCCCCTCGATACGATATGATGACTGACTCTGTTGAGCCATACCGAACTTTGGACCGAGCCCGTAATCAACCTTTGGGCAGTTCTTCTCGAACGACCACCAAATCGCAAGCGGGCTACGACCCGATAACACGTCTTTTTCCCGGCGTTTCGTCACTCAATGTAATTGAACGCATGCTCTCCCAGTAACGTCAATGTAACCGCTCTCCCCCAGATCGAGATAACGACGATTATTCGGCGAATAGGGTGGTTACCCCTCGTTTTAGCTCTAGCACACCGTTTGACTGAGGAACCGTTAAAGTCAACAATATTGTAAATCGAGTTCGGGTTGAAACTCCGCCACTCAGTACGGAAAGGTGACAAACACTTTTAATTATAATAGCACGGATAGGACTACTATTTCGAGTCTCCAACCACGGTGAGGTCATCGTACTGACTGCGAAACGCGAACCAGAGACCGTGTCGACCCGTAATCCGGTCGAGTGTTTCCTCTCGACTCGAGAGTTCTTCTCGAGCGATCGTCCACTTTTCCCCATCGGCGTCGACGAGTGTGTCACCGTCCCGTTCGACCGGGAGGGGAGGCGCTCGGTAGACGGCTACGTCCCCGGTGGGGTCTTCGAGAACGACTCGTGGATCGCTCGATCCGTCGTCGACGATGACTCCTTCCTGGCGGACTTCCTCGGTCGGGTAAATTCTCGTCCCATCGGATTCGGTTGTGACGCCGTAGACTCGCTCCTTTTCGGGGAGTTCGCTTTCGTCCGCTTCGACGCCCGGTTGGACCACGCTTTCGTTCTCCCAGTAATGACGAAAGATTCCGATTTCGTCGGTGTAGTAGCCGTAGTCGTACTCGTATCCGGTTTCGATATCGAGGGCGCGGGTATCCGGATGTTCTCGCTTCCATTCGCCCCAACTCGTTTGCGTAACCGAACGAACAGTAAGTCGTTTCTCTCGGTTCACATACGTCCCGGCGATCGGGACTCCACGGTGTTGACTCCAGAGACTTTCGGTCTCTTCGTCGAACATTACTTTATTCCCGTCCAGTAGCATTCCTGAGCTCCCGAACGTCAACGTTCGGTCGCCGACCGTTCGGTCGTAGAGAATCGGCGCGTTACAAAGCGTACAGTACGTCAAACTGACCGGATGTCCCTCTATCGTCGCGTTCAACAACTCGTGAGGAAAGAGGATCCAGCGGGGGACTGCGTACGTCGTCCCCTCGATTTCGAACCCGAACACGAGGTCGTCGTCCGTCAGATACCGTCGGTCGCCGCGAGGATCGGTTCCCGCATCGACTTTCGTCCCCGGGACGAAGTCGGGTCCGTTGAGGGCGGCCAGAAACGACCTGTCACAGTTTCCCCAGCGGATGTCCCGCAGATCGAACGTTCGCGGCGTCGCCTCGAGGAGACTGCCGACCGGGGGAAGGTAGGATCGATACAGCTGCAGTTTCCACTCGTCGAAGCCCTCGAGCGGTTCGATATCTTGCTGGGAATACCAGGTTTCCCACTCGACCCAGGCGTGGTCGGAATCGAAGTTCGGTTCGGCGAGGGTACAGAGGGCATCGATGACACCGGGCCACGCTGTCTCCGGTAGCTCGAGGTACCTGGGCGGTGATCGATCGCGCATCACTTCGGGAAAGCCGAACGAGCCCCACTCATTTGCGATGGAGTCGATCATCACGATTTCCACGAGATGCGGAAGTACGCGTTCGTCGCCCTGTTCGCTCAATTTCTCGATCGCCGCCGCGTGACCGTCCACATCGCGGGCGAGTAGTTGCTCACACAATTCGGTTAGGTCGAGGGTACTTTCCGAGTCCATTGCCTGCTACTGTGTTTGCAATCCTGATAAAGCTAGATACTCACACCCACCCAGTACCAGTCCGATCCGTACTGGTCCTTCGGTCGATTATTGCTCTCGGCAGTCGTCGTCAGCCGATACTACAAATCACTGTTTGTAACGCTTGTTTCAAACGCTTGTACTTACATTCTTGCTCCCAATTGAATTACTCTCTCGAGTTTGCTGGTCGCCGTTGGTTCGAACTGTAGATTTTAGTCGACTCTCTGCCTCCGTATTTGTCGGTGTCTGGTAAATTGCTACCCTCATTGCCTGACAAACTCATTTTATCCATCTATTTTTCGATGTTCGCTGTCAGAGAACGCGCGCTGTATCGTCGCCATATACGTCTAGATGTCATGTTGTGGCGTAACAACGATATACATTACAGCCTTATGAATGTAATGTATGGAAAGATAGTTGTCAAACTCCGTTTCTTGCTGTCGAACAGCCGGATAGCGCGTTTCGCGACTAGCTCGTCACCGCTCTCACTGTCAATTCCTACTATGGCGGTATTACGTCCGCCCTCCGATTCGTTCTCTTCGGGCAGTTCCGGTCCGCGGAGTCTGTTCTCGTGCTACCGAATAGGCGTTTCAGCTATTGCACCCGGCTATCGCCCGATAGCAGTTCCGTGACGCGTCCCTAAATGGGATGTTTTATAACGCCATGTCCGAATGAATCAGGTATGCATTTCGTCCGATACGATGGCGACAGACTCGGAGTACTCACCGACGACCAGACCGGAATCGTCGACCTGACTGATCGACTCGGCCTCGAGAGCGAGGATCCACTGATCGAATACATTCAGGGCGACTACGACGCGAGCCAGTATGCTACGGAGGAGGCCGACCACGACGTCGAAGACGTTCACGTCGAATCCCCCGTCGAGCACCCGAAGAAAGTCATCGCCGCCCCGCTTAACTACGAAAACCACATCGAAGAAGCGATCAGCGACAAGGATATCACCACGGACGAATGGTTCTCGATCGAAGACAAGGGCTACTTCCTGAAAGCGCCCTCGAGCGTCGCCGGGCCGGACGACGGAATCGAACTTCCGTTCTCGGACCGTCGCGTCGACCACGAGATCGAACTGGCGTTCATCATGGATTCGGATGTCAAGGACGTCGACGCGGAGGAAGCCTGGGATAACATCTTCGGATACACGATCCTCCTCGACATCTCCGTCCGCGGAGATCAGGATCGTTCGAACCGGAAGTCCTACGACACGTTCACCATCATCGGCCCGTGCGTCGCGACGTCTGATGAAATCGACGACCCGCAGGATCTGGACATGGAACTCCAGCTTAACGGCGAGACCCAACAGGACGACAATACCAACGATATGGTCTACACGTGCGCGGACGTCGTTGAGTACGCTTCCCTCGGTGCGACGATTTCGGCCGGCGACGTTATCACGACCGGAACGCCGGAAGGTGTGAGCGAACTCAACGACGGCGATACGATCGACGCCGAAATCGAAAACGTCGGTTCGATGACCGTCGACGTTACCGAACGCGACGCTCGGTTCGCGGACGTCAACGTCGAGAAGGGCGGACAGTAACTCCGACGAAAGCCGTTCGATTTTTGCGGCGTTGCGTAATCCTATTTCGAACCGACGGAGAGAGCGTGTTCGCCGTCATTTGGTACCGTTTTGCTCGGAGTTTCCGAGCGGCGACCCGTCGGCCGAGGCAGTATTCTTATGACCGATCCGGTATAATGTCCGTCTATGGCTGAATTCGAGAACCCGTACGCAAAAGAAGACCCGTTCGTTCAGGCCCATTTCGACTGTCTCGACTGTGGTGGAAAGCTCTGGGAGTACGCGATCCAACAACAGATGGTCTGTGAAGATTGTCGCGAAGTCTTTCGATCGGAACGCGTCTTCGACGATCAAATCGACGAGCAGGATGTCTGACCCGAAGACAGTCCTTGTCGACGAACGAGACTTCGCTTAGTCAGTCAGCTCAATCAGTCAGGTGGGTAATTCGTGGTCCATCCTGTCGCCGGTGAAGACAGCGTTATTGCTCCAAACACTTATGGTGATTCTTGCGTAATCGTATGGTATGGCACAGCAAGAGTCCGAAGACCCGATAGAGTTGAGTTCCGAGACTCGGAGCATTCTCGAGGAGGAGAACCTCAGACCGCTCTGGGAAGTCGAAGATACGTTCGGCGACGTCATCGACGACCTTCAGGCTGATATCTGGAAGTGGGAAGATATCAAAAACGCCATCGATCACGTCGAGGAGGACATGCCGATCGACGACCTCCCACCGGGGTTCCAACGTCGAGTTGCGGTCCCGATCAACACGGCGCTCGGGAACTCGATATCGAATACGATCTACGTCGGCGTCCAGACCGTTTCACCCGGTGAAACCGCGCCATCCCACCGCCACGGGGCGAACGCGTTGCGATTTACCATCGACGGCCACGAGGACATGAAGACCGTCGTTGCCGGCGAGGAGTTCCCGATGGAGAACAACGACCTCATCACGACGCCCCAGTGGGAGTGGCACGACCACGTCAACGACTCCGACGAGACGGCCATGTGGCTCGACGTGCTCGATCTTCCCCTCGTTCTGGATTCGCTCAACGCCACGAACGTCTTCGAGAATCACGAACTCGAGCGCCAGCCCGTGACCAAAACGGAGGGGTACTGGGACTCACAGTACGGCCGAGCGCGATCGTACGACCAGTCGAAAGACGATTCGATCCCAGGTCCGTTCGAAGGAAACTGCGATCCAACCCCACCGTACCGGTTCCGCTGGGAGGATACGGTCCAAACCCTTCGTCAACGCGCCGATAACGACCAGCCGGATCCGTACGACGGCTACAGCATGTCCTACGTTAATCCGACGTCCGGAGCCCCGCCGTTGTTCCCGACGATGTCGTTCCGGGCGCAATTACTCACCGAGCCAACGGACGCTCACTTCCACAACGCGACGGAAGTCTACTTCGTTATCGAGGGCGAGGGTGTCACGCACGTCGAGGATGAGGTCCTCGAGTGGGGCAAGTGGGATATCTTCTGTGTCCCGCCCGGGGAAGCTCATCACCACGAACCGGACGGCGAAGCAATCCTTCTCGGAATGACGGATCGACCGGTGTTCGAGGCGTTTAACTTCTACACCGAAGCAGAAGCCTGAAAATAGACGCGGTCGTTCTTTCGTCTCTTCGCTGTGTCTTTACGCCGACGGCGAGCCCGCTTGTGCAGTTTTGAGAACGAGAGCAATCTTGGTTTTTCGACGAAAATGTACCGAGGGGATCGCCCTGAACCCTGCTATCGCTAGGTTCAGCGGTTCGCTCATACGGTCTGCTGTAACGATTTACCGGCCCAACCCCAGGATGGGTCGCGGTTGTGCCGGAAATGACTGACAGCAGTCCGTATCAGTCGCCGTGATTGTCGGGAGCGAGCGCGATCAGCGCATCGAGTGCAAGCACGTCGTCGGATCGTGCCAGCAGCGGGTTGATCTCAACCTCCGACACCGCGGACTCTTCGACAAGGAACTCGCCGACCGTTTGTATTGCCGCGGCAATCGCTTCCCGGTCGACGGTCGGTTCGCCACGATATCCGTCGAGAAGTTCCGACGCCTCGAGCTCGTGAGTCATCTCGAGGGCCTGTGCTTCGGTTACCGGCGCGAGCCGATGGCTCGTATCCTGAAGGACCTCGACAGCAACGCCGCCGAGACCGACCAGTACGGTCGGTCCGAACGACGGGTCTCGCGTTCCGCCGACGATGACTTCGATGCCGTCGTCGACCTCGAGCGCGGATTCGACCCGTACCGCCGCATCGATCCCCTGCTCGTCGGCCGTTTCGAAGATTTCGCGGGCGGCGTCGGCGACCGCATCGTCGTCTGCTACCCCCAGAGCGACGCCTGCGCCCCCACCCCAGTCGCTTTTGTGCTGGACGCTCGGCGATTCGATCTTTACGACGACCGGATACCCTAGTCGCTGCGCAGCGTCGGTCGCCGCTTCGGGAGAGTGAACGGTTTCACCGTCGGGGACGGTGACGCCGCGTGCCGAAAGAATTTCTTTGGCCTCCGATTCCGTTAGCGCGGTCCGCCCCTCGGCCGCCGCCGTTTCGATGTGATCAGTCATCCGCGCTCACCTCGCTTTCGACGTCGCCAGCAGGTGGATTTCGCTTCGCGTAGTTGACGAGCGCCCCGACGGCGTCGGCTCCTCGTTCGGGCGTCGTGTACGTCGGGATGCCACATTCGTTCATCTTCTCGAGTTCGGGCTCGAGCGCCTTTCGTGCGCCGCCGGTTGCGAAGACGATCGGTTTCCCGGTCGCCTCCGGGAGCCCCTCGAGGGTCTCCGTCGGGAATCCGAGTCCTTCCTCGAAGAGTTCGTAGACGAGGACGATATCGACGTTATCGTCTCGAGCGACGGCCTCGACGACATCGCCGAACTCGGGCATCGGTCGACCCGTGTCGACGGGATTGGCCGAGAAGGTTATCCCCGGCAGGATGTCCTCGACGACGGCCTGCGTCTCGTCGCTCAGCGAGGGGAGGGTCGCTCCCTCGCCCTTTAATCGGTCAGTGATCGCGATTCCCGGGCCGGCCTGTGCGGTTACGACGCCGACGTTCGGTCCCGACGGGCGCGGACAGTCCGCGAGTGCTGTTCCGGCATCGTACAGTTCGGCAACCGAACGAACCGTCGGGACGCCGTACTGCGCGAAGCCGGCTTCGTACAACTCGTGGTCTCCGGTGAGCGATCCGGTGTGAGATTCGGCGAAGTCGCCGACGTCTTCCTCGCCCACGTTGTACGCGACGACGGGTGTCGAGACGGATCGACAGGTTTCGAGGAGGCCTCGAGCGTCGTCGGTTCCTTCGACGTGCAGGACGATGGAGTCGGTTTGTTCGTCGGTGTCGAAGTAGTCGATAGCTTCCTGAAAACCGACGTTTGCACTGTTTCCGAGCCCGACCATCGCGGATACGCCACGCCCTTCGTTTTCCGCTCTGAACGCGGTTGCAAACGCTATCCCCCCGCTCTGGGCGATAATAGCGACGTTTCCGGAGCGGATGTCTTCAGTCCCGGTTGCGAAGGTGGCGTGCAGATCCTCTGCAGGACGCAAGAACCCGCTCGTGTTCGGCCCGAGCAGGTGGACGTTCCCGTCGTCTGCGGCTTCGACGAGTCGTTGCTGTAACTGTTCACCCTCATCGCCGGCTTCGGCGAAGCCGCCCGAAAAAATAACGGCAGCCCCGATATCCGCCCGACCGCAATCTTCGATCACGTCCGGAACGACCGGCCCGGGGACACAGGAAAGCGCGAGGCCGACGGGACCGTCTATCTCCGTTACCGAGGAGACGAACTCTCGTCCGAACACGGTTCCCGAACCGGACGGGTTTACCGGATAAATGGGCGCATCGTACGTAATCGCGTTTTGCATCGCTTCGTACCCGATCTTTCCTTCCGTCGCCGAGGCACCGACCACGGCAACGCCATCGGGGTCGAACAAGCTATCTAAGGCCATGGGTGGAGTTGTGTATTACGGAGCATAGTGTTTTCCCATACGATCAGTCGTGTCGAAACTGACCGTTCTTCTCTCTCTACGATGACGCTCAGACATGTCTCTCGGAAAGGCGCTTTCGCTCTGCCCGAACGTTTTACAAACCGGACAAACCGCGACGTAAAACCCGTCGCTCACGGTCCGGTTGGTTCCGCTTACGTCCAGTCGTCCGGATCGACGGCATCCATCGGCTCCGTTCGATGTTCCTCGTGAAGATCGAAGTCGCCGTCCGGGTAGTAGTCCGGGGCCTCGAGTTCGAACCCGCTCCAGATGAGCGAGAACTGGTCGAGTTCGCCCCAGTCGGTGTACTGAATCGGCTCGGCGAAGATTGTGTCGACTTCGATTTCGCTCATCGCAGCGGCAACGTCCGCTGGATCGTCACTTTCCTCATGCTCGATCGCTTCGGCGATCAACTGCACGGCGACGTATCCGAGCGCCTGTGCGGGCCCGAAGTAGTCGCCGGTTTCTTCGTAGAACTCCTCGGCGAGTTCCTGGTATTCATCGGAGTACACGTCCGGCAGGTGGCCGAACGTAAAGCCGTCCTCGATGTCGTCGCCGATCGCTTCGTAGTTGGACTCAGGTGGGGACACTGCCGCAGTGAATAGTTCCGGTTCGTACTCCCCGGATTCCATGAGATCCAGGTACATATCGTTGATACCCGGCGAGTGCCCGGAACCGATCAGCAAGTCCATGTCGTCCGGGAGGTTGGTGATGTACTCGAAGAAGTCGTCCGCACCTTCCGGTGCTTCTTCGATGTCTGCATCGGGAAAGGTATCTTGTATCGCGTCGTTCGCAGCGACACCCCACGCGTAGTCGGCAGTAATCGCACCGAGCGTGTCGAACCCGCGGTCTTCGACGAGCCCCTCTTGGCCTCGGATGAACGCTGGCGACGGCGGCAGTCCCGTTCTGAACGTGTAGTTCGAATCGTGGCTTAAAATCTCGACGTCCCCCGCTGCGTGGAGGAACAGCGGAATCTCGAGGTCCTCTGCCGTGTTCGCCGCGTTCACACCCACGTCGCTCGAGACCGGACCGACCGCCGCGACTGCCCCACCGTCTGCGGCGCTCGTGAGTATCGTCGACGCTTCGGACGGGTTCGATTCGGTATCGACGGCGTCGTGTTCGAGGTCCTGGTCGAGCAACCCACCGTCGTCGTTGATTTCGTCGATTGCGAATTCGACGCCGGCGGTGTGAGATTCGCCGTACAGTGCGAACGGGCCGCTGTAGGGTTGTAACCCCGCAATCGTAATGTGATCGTCGTCCCCACCGAGGAGTGCTGAGCATCCAGCAAGAACACCAGCTGCCGCCGTCCCAGCGGTTGCCTTGAGGAATTTCCGTCTCCCAGCACGACCCTGTGTACCGTTTGACATACGTATGCGAATAGTGTGCACTTGCCCCTCTTTAATCTTCTCATATCTATCATGCTCATTAGGAATTTTTTATTTTCTATCTGGTTTCTGCGATAGAACTATTAACTGGCTTTCCGGTTAATAAGTTACAAAAACTTGCTTTCAGTCGTGTATCTCGAGTGTTATTCGATACCGTATAGGTTCTGTGGCCAAACACCCACATGTCATATTCCACTGGTATTTTTCCTAATGAATGTGCCGATCGGACAACGCTAGTCGATGAACAATGCTAACTATTTCTGGACGTGTGCTCCCGTATGGGGACGGATTCGATCCGAAACGGGCTACTCGAGCAGGTCAAACCGTTCTTTCTCGCCCCTGCCGTTGCAGTGGCCGGATTCGGTGGTGCGCTCGCGATCGAGGTTTCTGTGAGAATCGTCGTCGTTCACTGCTCGACCGTCGGAGTCGCCATTTACGTTGCGCACTTGATGGATGCGTACGTCGACTACTACGTTCGCGGGGAGGATTCCGAGGTTGGTCTGTCGAGTCGCTCTCTCGCGGTTACTATTGTCGCGTCGTCCGTCGGATTCTTTCTCCTCGTCGGTGTTCTGTGGCGGTCCGCTGGAGCGGGGTCCGTCGCGGTGACCGTTCCCCTGTGGGTCCTCGCGATTGCACACGCCCCTCTCCTCGACCGTAATCCGATCACCGGGACCGCGGGTTACCCGGTGGGGATCGCGCTGGCGTTCATCGGAGGGTACGTCGCACAGACCGACGAGGTAACTTCCCCAGTCCTGTTGGTCGCCGCGAGTTACGTCGGTATCCTCAGCGGCTGTAAGATCATGGTCGACCAACTCGACTACGACGCCGATTCGGCGCTCTCGAAACGAACCGTTCCGGTAGTCCTCGGCCGAACACGCGCCAGAGTTTCGGCCGACGCACTCGTCCTCACCGGTGTCGCAACGATCGTCGCGGGAACCTTCGTCGGAGTTTTCGGCCCGCTCGCGGCCCTCGCCAGTGTATTCCCTGCCCTTGCGTTGGCCGTTGCCCGATACGTTCCTTCCGTTTCCCCCGTTATCGCCGTTGGCCTCTCGATGTATCCGTTCTCGGCCCTGCTGTTCGGGAGCCTGATCGGATTGCTCTCGTAACGAAACTACTCGTGGAATATCCGCAGAATCGACCCGACGATGGTGGTTTATTTTCGAGTCTCAGCCGTCGCGTTTGTCGCCGATCACCCACGAAGGTACGCGTCCATCACGTGGTCGCTTTCGAGCAGTTCGTCACCCGTCCCGGAGGTGACGATCCGCCCGTTCTCGAGTAGGTACGCTCGATCCGCGATCTCGAGTGCCCTGTCGACGTGTTGTTCGACGAGCAACACCGGCACGTCGTCGCTAATGTCCTCGATTTTTTCGAACACGCGTTCGGCAAGCTGGGGAGCCAATGCGCCGGAGGGTTCGTCGAGTGCGAGCAACTGCGGTTGTGCCATTAGCCCGCGACCGATCGCGAGCATCTGTTGTTCGCCGCCGCTGAGCGTCCCGGCTTTCTGGTCGCGGCGCTCTTCGAGGACGGGAAACATCTCGTAGACCTCTTCGAGGGTGTCGTCGAAGGCGTCTCGTTCGGTGTAAGACCCCATCCGAAGATTTTGGTACACGGACATATCGCCGAAGAGGTTGCGTTCTTCCGAGATGTGGACGAATCCGTTCCCGACGATTTCTTCGGCGGAGTAGTTCGAGATATCGGTGCCGAGGATTTCGATTCGGCCCGAACTCGGCTCGAGGATCCCCGAAAGTGTCTTCAATAAGGTCGTCTTGCCGACGCCGTTCGGCCCAACGAGGGCGATCACCGATTCGCCTTCCTCGATCGCGAGGGAGACGTCCCAGAGGATCTGCAGATCGCCGTAGCCGACGTTGACGTCTTCGACGTCGAGCAGCGTCATACTTCGGCACCTCCAAGGTAGGCCTCCGTCACTTGCTCGTTTTGCTGTACTTCCGTGGGCGTCGCGTCGGCGATCTTTTCGCCCTGATTGAGCACGATAATTCGGTCGGTCGATCCCATGATCGCCTCCATGATGTGTTCGATCCAGATGATCGAAATGGATCGCTCCTCGCTTGCCTGCTGTAACTTTTCGGTCAACTCCTCGAGTTCGACGGGAGTGAGACCGCTGCCGATCTCGTCGACGAGAATGAGATCTGGATCCGACGCCAGCGCGCGTGCGAGTTCCAACAGCTTTCGGTCGACGAGATTGAGGCTGCTGACTTCCTCGGCCTCGAGTTCGGAGAGGTTGACGAACTCGAGGCACTCTCGAGCCCGTTCTTCGGCGACTTCGATCGACTCATCGTTTCCGAAGATCGAGCCGACGGCGACGTTCTCGAGGACGCTCGACTCGTTGAATGTCCGTGCGGTCTGGAACGTTCGGGCGATCCCTTCCTGGGCGATTTCGTGCGGTTTGAGATCCGTGAGCTCGGTGCCGTTGAACTCGATCGATCCCTCTTCGGGTGGATGGACTGCCGTAATGGTGTTGAACAGCGTCGTCTTGCCCGCCCCGTTCGGGCCGATTAATCCGACGATTTCCCCCTGTTCGATCTCGAAACTGACGTCGTCGACGGCCGTCAGCCCACCAAATCGCTTCGTTACGTTTGTCCCGCGTAGCATACTGCGATATTTTCTCCCACCGATATAAATCGTTTGGGCTCTGTTGGTCAGTCACACTCTGTGACGGATTTGTCGTTCAGCTTCGAATACCCGCGCGGATACTGGAAAAAATGTTCGTTGCCGTCAATTCAGCCCTGGAGGCGATTTTCCTCGCTGGTGGTCAGTCCAACCAGTTCGTGAACCGCTCTCTGATGCGAAGGTGTTCCCGTTCGATCTTGTCCGCGTACGGAACGACGCCCTGTCTGAAGTACAGGAACATCACGATCAACAGGAATCCGAAGAGGGCCGTCCGCCACTGTCCGAAGCCCTGGAGCTCTTCGTTGACCATGATGACGATCGCGGCACCGATGACCGGGCCGAGCGTCGTTCGGAGCCCGCCGATGATGAGGATGATTAGGACCAGCACGTCGATCGCGTCGAACGCGAACAGGCCCGGGAAGATGATCCCCTCGAGCTGTGCGTACATCGGTCCGATGAATCCGATGATGAACGCGCTCACGAACCCGGCAATGGATTTGTAGCGCACGACGTCGACGCCGATCGCTTCCGCGGCGACTTCGTCCTGCCGGATGGTGTTAAACGCGACGCCGTACTTCGAGGTTCGAAGCCACTGGTAGAACAACAGGAGCGCCGTGAGGATGCCCAACAGCATGTAGTAGAGCACGAAGTGTTCGTGCACGCCGAGGGCGTTTTGGACCGGCTCGAGCCCGAGCCCGGAGAACGTGAATCCGGTACTCCCGCCGGTGATATTACGGGCTCCGACGAAGATTTCGATGATCGCAAACTGGAGCGCGAGCGTCAGGATCGAGATCAAGATTACGGTGAACCGCCGTCTCGCGGCGACATAACAGACGACGAGCCCGACCAGGCCGACGAAGATCGCACCCGGAACAATCGTGACCCAGGGCGAGACGCCGAGGTAGTCGGCTGTGAGTGCCGTCGAGTAGGCACCGAGCCCGGTTAAGGCCCCCACGAAGAGGAATAACTGATCGGTATGGCCGAACACGATGTTGAGCGCGAGCGCCAGCACCGAGAAGATAAGAATCATAACGAACAGCCGAGAGATCACCTGTAGGTGGAAGAACAACGGCGGTATCGTTGCGAAGAACGCTACGAGCAAGGGGACCTTGATCCGGTCCCACGTCGTCATCGAGTTCAGGCTTACAGTCGATTGAGTGTCAGTCATGCTACCTCCTCCGGTCGCGCGATGAGAACGATAATAGCGATCACGAACAGGATGACTTCCGCAACGTACGCGCCCACGTACGCGCTCGTGAACGTCACGATGATGCCGATAACGAGCCCGGCACCGACCGCCCCCACGATGCTCGTGACGCCGCCGACGATCGAGACGATGAGTGCCAGAATCGTGAGTTCGAAGCCGGTCGCCACGCTCACCGTCGCCGAGAAGCTGTAGAGGATTCCGGCGATGCCGGCGATAACCGCGCTGAGAACGAAGACGAACGTTCGCATTCGTCGGGGGCTGATCCCACACAGAATCGCCCCGGTTTCGTCCTGCATCACGGTTCGGGTCGCCGCACCGAGGTACGTGCGACTGAAGAAGTAATACAGGATGGTAAAGATCAGCATCGAAATGCCGATTACCGCGATCGACGAGCCCCGGATCTGGACGCCCGAAATCGTCATGGACGGGACGCCGCTCGAGAGCGAGTAACTCGAGGGGTAGTACGTGACCAGCAGTCCCTCGAGGAAGATCGCTAGCCCGAGCGTGACGAAGATTCCCAGCAGGATCCGTTCTTCGCCTTCTGATTGGTAGACGAGCGAAAGCGCCGATTTGTCGATCGCTAATCCGGCCAGCGCGACGATAACGATACTAGCGAGGATGGCCGCCGGTGCGCTCGGGACGACGCCGAGAATGGCGACGGCGGCGACGACTGCCAGGACGGCGAAAATGCCGATTGCGAGATTCAAAACCCCGCCGAGACCGAAGACGATGGTGATGCCGATTCCGAGTAGTGCGAGCACCACGCCCTGAGCGATGCCGTCGATCAGGAGTTCCATCACTCGGGTTGCTAACTCTACCGCCATCTATCAGCCCTCCCCGTTGGTGGACGCGGCCGATTCCCTTCTCGAGGGTGATTGTGGTAGACTATCACGGGTTTCTGTCCCATGTGTCCCCCATTTCCATGTGGCGTTCTAACCATGCTCTATCGTATAGCTTGCCAGCAGACTATTATAAATTCTGGTTGGTATTGTCAACTAATCGCTTCGAACGAACGAATACGAGTCTCGGTTGCGGATTCGAGTCGTACGGACGATTCTCACCGAGTAACCGCTCTCGAGAATTCATGAATAACCTTCAATAGAACCGGTGAGTAATCGTCTCCCATGAGTGATCCCGGTCCAGAAAGCCAATCGGTCAAATCCGACGAAACACTGTTCGCTATCGTCGAATGCGTCCAGGAGGGTGGGCGTGCTGGCGTCACGGAAATCGCCAACACGCTGGATCTCGCGAAAAGCACTGTCCACAAGCATCTCGCAACTCTCGAACAACACGGGTACGTCGTCAACGAAGGCGGAATCTATCGACCGGGACTACAGTTTTTCGGCGATGGCATAGACGTCAGAAACCAGTACGACGTCTTCCACGCGGCCAAAGATAGGGTAGATATGCTCGCCGCCGAGACCAACGAAGCGGTCTGGCTCGTCGTTCACGAAAACGACCGAGTCATGTTTCTCTACGGCTCAGTGAAAAATAACACGTTTAACAGTCATTCCGTTGTCGGGCAGTGGAAACAGCTACATTCCACCTCGGGTGGAAAAGCGATTCTCGCGCATTTGCCCGAACAAACGGTTGACGAACTGACCGCACAGGATGATCTCCCGAGCCACACCGAGAACACGATCACCGATCCAGCGGAACTCGAGGAGGAACTCGAGCAAGTTCGTACCACGGGCGTCGCGTGGAACAAGAAAGAGGACTTTACGGGCGTCCACGCGATTGCGGCCCCGATAATTCTCGACGGGGAACCGATCGCTGCGATCACGATCGCGGGGGCCGCGAGTCGACTCACTGAGGAGTACTGTACTACCCAACTTCGAGGCTCATTACTGGAAGCGGTCAACGACGTCGAACTTCGTCTCGCGTACGACTGATCGGTCGAGCCGTCGGCCTTTCTGCGCTCGTTTCGATCTTCTGTTCTCGGTTCCGTTCCTCCCTTTCCCGGTGTTACTTCGCCCCTTCCCTTGGCCCCATTCCTCTTTCATGGTCCGCTTCGCCCCTTCCCTCGGCCCCATTCCTCTTTCATGGTCCGCTTCGCTCCTCCCTCTGCGCTCGTTTCGATCCTCGTTCTTCAGTTCGTTTTCTTCCTTGGGCTTCGAACTGCTTTGGCCCCTCTCCTCCGAGTCGGCTGACGACCATTCGATCACCCCCGCGTTCCGGTGTCCGACGCCCCGTCCCATACCGATGGAAGATCGTCGATCTGTCGGTCGAACTGCTATGGAGACGCTCGTGTAGCTCGCACCGATATCGATGACGGCAGACGAAAATTATTAATGTAGATGGGAAGTGGTATGACGTACCTTGGAAAAACGATGAACTTTATTGAGTCTTTTAACAGGTCAGTACGGTGCTATTCGGCCAAAACAGCGATTATTACTGACGACGGGTGGAGCGAGACGTACGGGGAACTCGATCACAGATCGTCTCGATTGGCGAACGCATTGACGGAGCGGTGCGAGGGGGACCGTATAGCGACGTTGGCGTGTAACAGCGTGTTGGCTATCGAATCGATGATCGCCAGTCACAAGCGCGGAATCGGAAACGTCCAATTGCCGTTTCGGGAGAGCCCAGGGAGCATCGTCTCGATGCTGGAACCGACCGAGGCGACGGCATTACTGTTCGACGACAACAACGTCGAGAAAGCGGTGGAAGTTCTCGATCGGACGGCTATCCAGACCGGTATTCACCGCGGCGACGCAACCGTCGATCACGATGCCGTCGAGTCCTACGAGGCAATCCTCGAGGAGGCCTCGAGCGACCCGATCGAGACGGATTCTGCCTACGAGCACGGAGTCTTCTACACCAGCGGAACGACGAGCACGCCCAAAGCCGTGTTACACAGTCAGGAGTCGATGTGGCTCGGAAGTACACAGGTGATAATGGAGATGGGTATCGAGCAGGCTGATACCGCACTCGTTACGTCCCCGTGGTATCACATGGTGACGTGTGACGCGTGGATTCTTCCGCACATCCAGGCCGGTGCGACGATGGTTGTACAGACCCATTTCGATCCGCACGAGGCACTCGAACTCATCGACGAGCACGATGTTACCGGGCTGTTAGCGGTACCGACGCAGCTTCACGCGCTGATCGATGCCCAGCGCGAGGGCGACTACGCGATCGACGACCTCTCGTACATTCGAACCGGCGGGTCGATTGTTACGAAGGCGCTCGTTGCGGACGTTTCGGACTATTTCACCGACAATCTTTACAATACGTACGGGTTGACGGAAGGGGGGCCGAACCTTACGTACGCACGTCCATCACTCCAGTCGGACCACCCCGGCACGATCGGTAACGAATCGTTCATGTGGGAGGTTCGGGTCGTGGAACCGGCGGGGACTCCCGACTCCCTCGATCCCGACGCGACCGTCGGCACTGGCGAAACCGGCGAAGTGATCGCTCGAGGCGAGGGAATGACGGACGGCTACCTCGCCCGTCCCGAGGAAACAGCGCAACTGTTCGTCGGGGGGTGGCTCCGAACGGGTGATATCGCGGAGGTCGATTCCGACGGCAATCTCCATATCATCGGTCGCGCGGACAACATGATCGTCAGCGGCGGCGAAAACATCTACCCCGAGGAGGTAGAGGAAGTCCTTGAGGGATACGACGTCATCGATGAAGCGGTAGTGATCGGCCTCCCGGACGATCACTGGGGAGAGCGAGTCGTCTGTGTCGCCTGCGTCGAGGACGAGACTGACGCCGCTGAACCCGAACTCGACGAATTCTGTCAGGATCACGATCGGCTGGCGAATTTTAAGCGGCCGCGAGAGTACGTCTTCACGGAGAAGCAACTCCCCCGGACTGATACCGGAACGATCGAACGGGAGACGGTTTTGCGAGACTTTTTCGACATCAAATAACCGACCCGATGGGTTTCACTGATTGTTCGATCTCACTCCCCGAGACGAATATTCGGTCTGCCCCCTTTTCGCCTCTCTGACCGGTTTTCGACGGCAATTTTAATAAAATTGCGAACGAAGGTGTGGTATGGTCACAGAGGTCGTTTCAGGAGTGTACGATATCACGGTACAGGACGATGGTAACGGACGCTACCGTGCGTATCTCATCGATTTACCAGTCCCGACTCTCGTAGACACGGGTCTTCCCGATACTACTGAAACCCTCTTCGAAGCCATCGCGGACATCGGTATCGAACCCGAACGCGTCATCATCACTCACGGAGATGGAGATCATATCGGCGGACTCGAAGCGGTGAACGAACGGTACGACGTCGAAACGTGGGTTCCAACGCAGACGGACGTCGACGACTCTCTTGTCGACCGCCGGTTCTCAACTGGCGATACGATCGGGCCATTCGAGGCCGTTTACGTCCCCGGTCACACGCCCGATCACCACGCACTGGTCGACGAATCGAACGATGTCGCCGTTCTCGGCGATGCGGTATTCGGCTCCGACGCTCGAGGGTTGCCGTCGGGGTACTTCGTCCTGCCAACCGGCTACTATTCGGCGGACCTCCTCGAAGCCGACGAGCACCTCGACCGGCTACTCGAGTTCGAGTTCGATGTCGGTCTCGTCTATCACGGTTCGTCCGTGAAATCGGATGCGGCGGCCAAAATCGACGAGTTCGTTAATTTCGACGGCAAACCACAGTAACGGTTCGCACAGGAACTGCAATTTCCCATGCTGGCGTGGGCCGGTGTTTTGAAGGGGCCTCTCTCGAATAGTAGAATAGCCTATCTTCTCCGCCTCTTGGCGGCCAATAGTTATATGATACTCGTCTGGTTAGAACCTTGTAAATGACTGATGGGAACTTATTGCTTCAACCTTCTGCTGAAGCCGAAACTAACGGTGACGAAACCGAGTTGGAGCAGCTTCGTGAACAGCGGGATTTCTGGCGCGGTCTTTTCGGCGATCTTGTCGACGAATTTCCGGAGCCCGTAGTCGTCGTCGACGACGACGGGACGATCACCCACTGGAACGAAGCGCACGTCGAAATGACCGGAATTACGAAAGATGACGCCGTCGGCAACAAGGCGATGAACGTTATCGGAACCGACGGCGTGGACGAAACGTTGGCCGAGGAAATCGCTCGGACGGGCGAACCGGTTCGAGAGGATCAGATCCGCTCCGGCGAAAGCGATGGCGACAGCTGGCATATTCGTGCAGCAGGGACGCCTTTGCGCGCTCCCGACGGTGAATCTATCGGTGCGTTCGAGTACGTTTCGATCGTCACCGATCTGGTTGAGCAGCGCAAAGAACTGGAGCGAATCCAGACCGCTATCAGCGAGACGGTCGAGGGAGCAGTTGGGGATCTGTTGGCGGCCGCCCAAACGAACGCTGAAACGACCGAAGAAGTCGACAAACTCGCCGAAGAGCAAGTCGAGAACCTCGTCGAAGTGCGAAATGAGATGGAATCGCTTTCGGCGACCGTCGAAGAAATCTCCGCCAGCGCCGAGGAGGTCAGTAGCCAGAGCCAAGCAGCGGCCGAGCTAGCCGAGGAATCGAAAGACGCCACCGGCGAAATCGTCACGATGATCGACGACGTTCGAGGCGCGACCGATACCCTTTCGAAAAGCAGTCGCAACCTCGAGCAGCGGATGGAGGAAATCGACAAAGTCGTCGACGTCATCGACCAGATTGCCGACGAAACGAACCTTCTCGCCGTCAATGCGAACATTCAGGCGGCACAGGTCGATGCAGGGGCAGAAGGGTTCGGCGTCGTCGCCGACGAAGTGAAAGAACTCGCCGACCAGTCGAAAGAAGAAGTCGAAACCATCGAAGACATCGTCGACGAAGTCAGCCAGAACACGACCGAGACAATCGAAAGCGTCGAAACGACGATCAGCCGGGTCGACGACGCAATCGAGCGAGCACGCACGGTCGACGACAAACAATCCGAAATCAAGGCCGCAGTCGAGGAAGCGAACACCGGTATCGATCAGATAGCCGGGGCAACCGACGATCAGGCCGCGACTGCAGAAGAGGTCGCCACGATGCTCGGCAGGTCCGTCGACCAGATCGAGGATGTCGCGGCCGAAATCGAGACGCTCGCCGAGACCAACGACGACCAGGCCGAAAAGGTTCGAGAAGTTCGGGACGACGTTCGGGAACTCGAGTCCGACCTCTCCTAACAACGGTATTTCGGTCTTCTGGGTTCGATTCGCTCGCAGACGCCCGATCGAGTGAGGTGGTTGTCAGGAGAACGTTCGAGAAAAAATGCTTAAATAGCGCTGGTGACTGGTATTCAGTGAATGCGAAACCGTCTCATCGGGAGAGCATCGAGCCCCGATGAATTTCCTGTGGCGAATTTGGCCGGTCGCGGTACCACGAGTCTCGACTCTCTGCTGAGGCCCGTTCCCGATATCGGAATCCATCGTCCCGGTGATGCACAATGATCGGCGTTCTTCGGTCTGCAAATCCGATATCCATACCTCGATCCAAGGCCTCCGTTCGCGGCCGTAAACCGCTGTTCGACTCGGTCACTTCCAAGCGATGACTACGAGCTCCAACAATCCACTCGACGGCAGTACAGCAACCCCAACAGCGGATTCTAGGGCGGAATACGAGCACGTTTCTACGGACGTGGACCGTCCGGGTCTCGTCGACGATCTCAGAGAGCGTATCGACGGCGACGTTCGCTTCGATACGTACACACGGCAGTTGTACGCAACCGATGCGAGTGCGTATGAACAGACGCCGATCGGCGTCGTTTTTCCGGACGGTACCCCGGACGTCGCAAGCGTCGTTTCCTACTGTGCAAAACGCGAGATTCCCGTCCTTCCGCGTGGTGGCGGAACGAGCCTCGCCGGGCAGGCCGTCAACGAGGCGGTCGTGCTCGATTTCACCCGACACATGGACGGGATCGTTTCCGTCTCTCCCGAGGATGAACGCGCTCGCGTTCAGTCCGGAACCGTGCTCGAAACGCTCAACGACGCGCTCGAACCGCACGGTCTGAAGTTCGCCCCCGATCCAGCGGCCGGAAATCGAAGCGCCATCGGCGGCGCAATCGGCAACAACTCGACCGGCGCGCATTCGCTCGTGTACGGAAAGACTGACGCGTACATCGAGGAGTGCGAAGCGGTTCTCGCCGACGGGACCGTGACGACGCTCGGAGAGATTTCCGTCGACGAGATCCGTTCCGAGGCGGATCCAAACGGGGAGCTTCTCGAGCGCGTCTACGCACAGATCACCACGGTTCTCGACGAGCAGGCAGACGCCGTTCGGGAGCGATTTCCCGATCTGAAGCGGAACGTCTCCGGGTACAATTACGACGTCCTCGTCGAGGAAGCCGAAACGGGGACCGTCAACCTCGCCCGATTGCTCGCCGGGAGCGAGGGAACGCTCGCTATCGTGACGGAGGCGACGGTCTCGCTCGAACCGCTTCCGGAAACCAAGGCAGTTTCGCTGTTGTTTTACGAAAGCGTCCTCGAGGCCGTCACCGACGTTCAGTACGTTCTCGAACACGATCCGGCAGCCGTCGAACTCATCGACGACGTGTTACTCGGGTTGGCTCGGAACACGGCGGAGTTCGAAGAGGCGGCTTCGCTCGTTCCGCCCCAAGCAAACGCCGCGTTGCTCGTCGAGTTCTACGCTGAAGACGATGATCACGGGCGGGACCAGACTGCAGGTGTCCTCGCCGACCGAGTTCCGGACGGCGGCGACACCGAGAATTCGCCACCGGAAGATCATCCCCGGACTGACGAACGTCTCGCCTTCGCGGGTCTCGAGGCCCACGAAAGCGGGGAGCGAAAGATGTTCTGGACGCTTCGAAAAGCCGGACTCCCGATCTTGCTCTCGCGGACCTCCGACGAAAAACATATCAGCTTTATCGAAGACTGCGCAGTGCCGCCGGAACACCTCCCCGAATTCGTCGAGCGGTTCCAGGAACTGCTCGCCGAGAAGGACCGCGACAACGACGCCGCGTTTTACGCCCACGCCGGGCCGGGGGTCCTCCACGTTCGCCCGCTCGTGAACACGAAAGCGGACTGCGACCGTTCCGATATGGTCGATATCGCCGACGAGGTGACCGACATGGTCGTCGAATTCGGCGGAAGTGTTTCGGGCGAGCACGGCGACGGTCGCGCGAGAACCCAGTGGAACCACAAACTCTACGGGGACGAACTCTGGCAGTCGTTTCGCGACCTGAAAACCGCCTTCGATCCCGACTGGTTGCTCAATCCCGGCAACGTCTGTGGCGACCACGACATGACCGAGCACCTGCGCTATGACGATGATTACGACTACGATGCCGGTCTCGATCCCGCGCTGAACTGGGACAACGAGAACGGCATGCAGGGAATGGTCGAGCTCTGTCACGGCTGTGGCGGCTGTCGCGGAAGTCAGGAGACGACCGGCGGCGTCATGTGCCCGACCTACCGCGCCGCAGACGAGGAGATCACGGCTACTCGAGGACGGGCAAACTTGTTGCGCCAGGCCATGAGCGGCGACCTTCCCGACGATCCGACCGACGACGAGTTCGCCGAAGAGGTGCTCGATCTCTGTATCGGCTGTAAAGGCTGTGCTCGAGACTGTCCGAGCGAAGTCGATATGGCCAAGCTCAAAACCGAGGTTATGCACGCACGCCACCAAGAACAGGGCGCGAGTCTGCGTGACAAACTCTTCGCTAACTTCGATACACTCGCCTCGCTCGGAAGCACGCTCGCACCGGTTTCGAACCTCGCACAGTCGATTCCGGGATCGAAACTTCTCGCCGAGAAAACGGTCGGTATTGCGCGGGAACGCTCGCTTCCGAAATTCCACCGCGAGACCGTCCAGGACTGGTTCGAGGCACGCGGAGGTTCGAAAGTCCCGCTTGCGGAGGCGAATCGGAAAGCCGTCCTTTTCGCCGACACGTACACCAACTACAGCCACCCCGAGGTTGGCAAGGCGGCTATCATCGTCCTCGAGGCTGCCGGCGTACACGTCGATATCGCCGAAAGGACTGGGAGCGGTCGGCCACCGCTCTCGAAGGGATTCATCGATCTCGCTCGCGAACGAATGGAGGGGAACGTTGCGGAACTCGAGCCACGCGTGAACGACGGGTGGGACATCGTCCTCGTAGAGCCATCGGATGCCGTCATGTTTCAGTCGGATGCCCTGGATCTCCTTTCGGGCGACCGGGTCGAAGCTGTTGGCGCGAACTCCTACGGTATCTGTGAATATCTCGACCAGTTCCGCCTCGATCAGAATATCGACTGGAACGCGCCGGGCGATTACGTCGCCTACCACGGCCATTGCCACCAGAAAGCGTCGAAAAAGGAACACCACGCAGTCGGCGTCCTTCGCCGTGCCGGCTACGAGGTCGATCCCCTCGATTCGGGCTGTTGTGGGATGGCAGGCACGTTCGGCTACGAGGCCGAGCATTATTCGATGAGTCAGTCGATCGCTGACATCCTCGTCGACCAGATCGATGCAAGTGACGCCCCCGTCGTGACGGCACCGGGGAATTCGTGCCGTACTCAACTCCAGGGACGGGAAGTAGACCCCGTTCCGGTCGGTAGTTCGCTTTCTGGATCGAAACTCGACGGAGAGTCTCCGCCGACCCCGATCGAACTGTTAGCCCACGCCGCGACTCGCTAACCGAGAACGAATCCGAATCACTCTTCGCTCGAAACCTTTCCAGCCCACCGTCGGAGCTTTGCTCTTCTTTGAGAAACTGTTAACATGCTATCTGCGTACACTTCACTATGGGATACCACAATATCGATCCGAACGAGCTTCCAGCGATGGACGACCGATCGGCGACGGCACGTTCGATTACGGACGTTGCCGATCTGAATAACATCGGTATTCGAACGTACGAGGCCGCTCCGGGCGAGAAAATCCCGCTTGCCTATCATTATCACGAGGAACAGGAGGAGGCCTTTTTCGTTATCGACGGGCAACTCCATATCGAAACCCCGGAGGGAGAGTTCGTTACGAAAGCTGGAAACGTATTCGTCGCGGAACCGGGGAGTCCACACAGGGCGTACAATCCGGATGATGCGTCCGATTCCGTCGAGGTACTCGCCTTGGGAGCCCCCTCCGTGGACGACGCTGAGGTCTACGAGCCCTAACCAGTACGTCCTGCTCGAGGTCACTCCGCCGATTCGCTCGAGCGGCGTCGAATCGGCTGGCTCATACCCGCCACCACCGGGGTAGCACCGGTACAGGAAGGTTGCAGTTTTAAGGCCAGTACGACAGCACCGAGTCCGAGCCCACCCATTTGACTGGCGATCCTGTTGTCGCATTCGAAGCCGAGCGCTGGTGCCAGCACTGCGTACTGTTCACGACCAAAGTTTGGGTATCGCAGTATGTGGTTTATACAATCTACTCTGCTCGTTTCGCATTCGAACTCTTCGCCTACTCATTGTCTTGGCATCCGAAATTTCGAATCTCTTGTGTTCGCTAAGCGTTATTGCATCTCGGTTGCTGCAATTTTCCTTGTCGCTGAAAACAGTCTGGAGATTTCTTGATCGATTGCACCCACTGGCGTTCCAATCCTGAGCTGGTGGGTGAAATTGATGGCGCCAACTGTGCTCGCTCACCAGTCGACGCTTGGAACGGGACTAGATCTTCACCGACGACTCTTCAGCCATGTCGTCGTGACCCGTCACATCAACTCATTTTGACAGACCGCTCGTTTTGTGTATTTGATACCGTTCAGGAGCTGGTCGCTCGGATTGTCTTCGTTCGTTGTATTATGGATTTGTGCTGTTAGTACGACTCGACTACTTGTCTCTAGCGTTTTATCGGTATATTTGATCCAAACAAGTGTTTGGAATGGTGTTGTTGTACGATCAAACCAACTATTTGATACAAACAATAAAATGCTCTGTACAAAACTCACACTTGATGTTACTAATTGTTACTTCCATTCGTTGTCTGTCATTCGTACAAATGGACGTTGGGAGTAATAATATTGGTTGTTTGTGCCGTTCGTATGTTCCAAACACTGGTTGCAAGTGTTGGGTACAAATGTATGTTTCAAACGTTGGCTTCAAATGATTGTTTCGGGCAGTGGTTACATTCGAAGTATATAAATGACACCTCTATTTGTTGGCGATGGGTGTGTGCTCTGTTTGAGTGGTCTGACGAAAACTTATAGTTGATGCCTTCAATGAAACTCATACATGCTTTCATACGCGGTATACAGTGAAGCGGGCGGCGTCGGGAAAACGACGCTTAGTGCGAATTTAGCGGTTGCACACGCTCGAGCAGGGCTTGACGTCCTCGTCGTTCCACTCGACCCACAGGACGGTGACCTGAGTTATCTCTTCGATGTCGACGACGATCGGGCAAATACAGACACGGACACGCTGGTACACCATCTCGTCGGGCGCGCGAACGGGGACTTCAGCGACCTCGTTCGGACTGTCGAACACGGCGTCGATATCATCCCGGAACACAACCGACTCGAAGATCTGGGCGAAGCGCTGCGAAAAGAACAGGAGGCTCGCAGTGATTTCGGCGAATCGTTCCCCATGTGGACCCAACTCCAACGGGTTCTCCGCGAAGCGAACGTCAACAAACACTACGACGTGTTGATCGTCGATCCGCCTGCGAGTTCGGGGCCGCATCTGTACAACGCACTCGATGCGACGCGGAATCTCGTTTTGCCGCTCGAACCCTCGGGCAAGGGACAGGCATCCGTAAGCGGTCTCGATGATCTCGTCACGAACTTAGAGGAACAACTTGAGATCAATATCGGGGTCCTCGCGGCAGTGCCGAACCGATTCAAGGGCACCCGTGATCAGGACACCATCATCGAGGAGATCGAAACGCAGGGATTCGACGTCCCGGCTATTCTCCGAGATCGAACGTCGTTACTTGAGGGCTGTTGGCGCAAGAAGTGTAGTGCGTTTACGTACGTGCGCGAACACCGCGACCGTCGACGGGAGTACGAACTCGAGACCCTCGAGAAATTCGATCGATTGGCCCGCCATCTCGAATCCCAGGGCGATATCGAGGCACCGAATCCTCCGGAAGAGGGATCGATCGAGCGCGAGGACGTGGAGGTCCACGCATGACCGGTCTCAAGTCGGGATCCGGCGACGATCTATGGGGGGATGACGAAGAGGCGACCGACGAGAAACCTGCCGATGGGAGGTCGGACGATGAGACGGGGACCGAAACTACAGGAGAGACATCGGTTCAGTCGGAATCAGCTGAGAGCATACCGCTCTCGGACCAAGACCAAACGAGTTCGGACTCCGTCGGTGCTTCCGAGGCTACCGATTCCGCTCCGGGCGGGTCCGATTCGACCACTGAACGACAAGCGGAATCTACTCGGCGTTCATCTACCCAGTCAAAGCAGTCGCATTCCTACATCGTTCGCCGTGCCATTCAGGACAAATCCGTCCAGTTCGAACGCGACGAACGACTCACGTTTTTCGTCCACGACGATGTTATCGAGGGCGAACGAGATCTCGTAACTGATCTCGAGTCCACACTCGGTCGCGACGTTCCGAAGTTCGATGTCCGTGAAGCGGTGTATCGTGCCGCATTACGGAACCGAGACGACATTCTCGAGGAATTGCTACAGATGGGATACTCAGAAAACGAGTAACGAGTCAAGGCATATACCCCATAACGCGATATTCATCTAGTGCGTGTCTCAGACTATCTTCGAAGAGATTCCACTGACTTTGCATCATTTAGCTGATTCTCTTCTTAAAAACTCTATAATATCCTACGAAGTATATTAGGTCGCTGGAATTACTGAACAGATGTCCAGAATTACGCGACGGCCGTTTTCGGATGGTGCGGACAGTTGAAGCCGATTAATTCGCCGCAGGCTCCCATGAGGAACCTCGTCATCGGTGCCAAAGCGGTAGACGTCGTCGAGCGAATTCGCGTTTACGAGATTCGAAAACGGCCGATCAACTGCGTAGACGGCGACATTCTGAATACGAAGGAGCTGTCCGTCCGATGGAAACTCGTTCGTACCCTGAGGTTTTTGCTCACCCGGTGTGACGTCTCTAACGAGTTCTATGGACTCCCCTTCCGATCTGCCTTCGGTTGACGAACTAACGCGGCGACTTCGGGACGGCCCATACGACGGCATTCGTGACCTTCTACGTGCGTATCATCGCGTTGAATCGGAGCGCCGAAAGGACTTGATTCGGAACGTTCGATCGCTCGCGACGGAACAGACGGCTGCTGTCTCGCCTGTTGTTCCCGATCTCGTCCATTTTTTGACGGATGAGCAACGGGCTGTTCGGCTGACGACCGCGAAGCTATTCGTTACGCTGGCCAAGTCGGATCCGGATTCGGTCATCGGCGTCGTCGACGACTTGGCCGACCGTCTTGGAGACGAAGAAGAATTCTATTACGTGCGGGCACGGTCGGCTGAGGCGATCGGATACGTCGCCGCAGAGTACCCAGCCGAAGTCGCAACTCCCGAACTCCTCGCGGATCTTCGAATCGGATTGTCGTTCGACGAACCGGCGGTCAAAGAAAAGCTGTCCAAAGCGCTCGCATACATCGCGTTCGGGAACCCGGGCCGGTTACGCCATCAAATCTCCGACCTCTCGGAGCATCTCGACGACGAGAACGAACTCGTTCGGTATCACCTCAGTACGGCGATCGTGGCGGTGGGTTGTGATCATCCGAAGCTCTTGTCCGAAGCGATCGACGCGCTTTCGGCTCGCCTCGATGACGAGTGTCCCCACGTTCGCGGACGTGCTGCCGAGGCCCTCGGCTTGCTTATTCGGGACGCTCCGGACACGCCCTCATTCCCGGAGAAACAGCTCGCTACTATGGTTGACAGTAGCGAGGAACCATTTACAATTGAACGGGCCCGTTTTGCCCTGGCTGGCGTTGACGGATCGAATCACCGGTCCGACTCTGCGGACGGGATCGGATCGCTTGACTCGATCCGCGAACGAACGGACGGGATAGTCAACGAAATCACGGCACTCGACGGGGGGTGTCCGCACTGTGGGTTCGCCCTTCCGGAGAGTAGACCGCCGATGTGTCCTCGCTGTGGCGTGCCGTACTAACTCGTCCTGCTTTAGGCTGGCCAAAAAACCGAAACCACTATCACATTTTAGGTTTGCCTAAACATTATGGGACACGACCGGACAACGCAACGCGCCTTAACCCGACGAGACTACGTCACATACGGTAGTGTAGCGATCAGTGGAGGGATACTCGCCGGCTGTACTACTGGGAGGGATAGTGAGCCCGAGATGACACCGAGTTATACCACGACGATGGCCCCGATGGGCGAGGTCGCGTTCGAGGAAGTGCCCGAAACCTGGCTCGCCTTTCTGAGTACGTACGGCGACATGGGTATCGCGCTCGGTCAAGCGGACGGGCTTCGCGGGCTCTGGAACCCCGCTGACGTTCCGACCGAGTTTTACGACTATCTACCGGGGGTCGACGTTTCACTCGATGATGTCACGGCTATCGAGGGTCTAGACAGGGAGACGTTCTATGAATTGGACTGTGATCTCCATCTGATGGACCCCAACTGGCTCGAGGTCATCGTCGACGACTGGGGGCAGGCGGACACGGACGAGATCGCACGCGAGGTCGGCCCCTTCCTCGGGAACTACATCCGTCGACGCGGGGACGACTGGCACGACTACCGGTACTACTCGCTGTACGAGGCCTTCGAGATCGTCGCCGAAGCATTCGACGAGAGCGAGCGATTCGAGGCGCTTCGGGAAGTTCACGACGACTTGCTGTCCCGCGTCCAATCGACCCTCCCATCGACCGAAAAGCGGCCTTCGGTCGGGCTCGTCTCGGTGAACTCGGATTTCGAGGGCGGCTCGTTCTACGTGTATCCGGTCCAAGGCGGCAACAATCACAAGCAGTACCGCGACCTCGAGATGCGGGGAGCCTTCGACGACCACATCGACGGGAGCAACGCACAGTGGGATTACGAGCAGCTCCTCGAGGTGGATCCCGATGCCCTGTTGTTTCAGTACGGCTTCTCGCACGTCTCAACGGCGGAGTTCGATGGTCTGATGGACATCATTCGCGAGGACCCGCTCGGGCGTCAGCTCAGCGCCGTCCAGAACGACCGGCTGTACCGCGGCGGCGCATCCTATCAGGGCCCGATCGTCAACCTGTTTCAGACGGAGGCGGCAGCCAAGCAGTTCTACCCCGAGACGTTCGGTAAGTGGCACGGGATGGAGACGCTCGCCGACGAGGACGAACAACTGTTCGACCGACGGCGGGTTGGGGCTGTCATCGAGGGTGATCTCTGATGACAAGCGTGAGCGAGACGGCGTTTCGGGAGACAGCCGACTACGATTACGACGTTGCCATCGTCGGCGGCGGTCCAGCCGGCTGTTCTGCTGGGGTCTTCATCGCCCGATACGGCCTCGAGACGGTCATCTTCGATCGTGGTCGGTCGTCCATCCAGCGGTGTGCTCACCTCGAGAACTACCTCGGCTTTCCCGCGGGAATCGATATCGAGACCCTCTACGGGTTGATGCACGATCACGCGGAGGGGGCGGGTTGTAAGATTGTTCCGGACTTCGTCGAGTCAGTCGACCGTCTCGAGGCTGAAGAGAACGCTGCATGCGAGTGGACAGGTTTTGTTGTCGAGACTCAGGAAGGACGTCGCGTCACTGCGAGGCGAGTCGTCGCGGCTACCCGCTACGATTGCGAGTACGTGCGCGACCTCGACGAAGACGAAATGATGTACGAGACGTACGAGTACGACGGCGAAGAGCGAGACCGTTTCGACGAGACGTACGCCGAACCCGACGGGACGACCCCCGTTGGCGGGTTCTATGTCGCGTCGCCATCACCGGTCGATTACCAGGCGATTGCGGCCGCAGGGCGGGGCTCGCGAGTCGGCGTTGCGGTCGTCGAGTCCGTTCGCCGGGATCGTGGGTATCCCGAACCACTCACGAACTACTACGACTGGGTACGCCAGGCGGCCGAACTCGAGGCCGAGGAGGACGACGTTCGAAAGCGCGTACACGAGCACTTCGACGACCGTCTTCCCGACCGCAGGTTCGACGAGAAGCGGCTTGCCACTTTGCGAGCCCGAGAGGTCGATCGGCGACTCGAACGGTACGTTGATCGCGACGAGATCGATCGCCGGGCCGAACGTGCCCAACGACGACTCCTCGAGCACGTCGACGACGAGTTGGTTCTCGAGCAAGCACGGAAGATTGCCACAGAGCAGGACGACGGGACCGGCGAGTAACCGTGGGAGGTGAACGGCTTCCGACGTCGAGTAGGCACGGAACTGGTGGCTCGAGCGATTCGAGGATCGTTGGGTACGCTTCGACTGGAGCGTTGCCGTTGGTGACCCCGTTTCGGTGACCTTTGGCGTGCGATTGTCGACGCTTGAGAAAGTGTGAAAGGTCGTCTTCGGTCTGATACGGCTCCGTGTGCGAGAGGAACCGTTCCGGTTGAGAATAAACGGACACGAGGTGAGTCGAGAGTCAGGCCGTCTGAGCTATTCCTCTTCTGTGGTGGTCTGGGGCCCCGTTGAAACGATTTTGGTCACTCTGGGATATTTAGGCTCGCCTAAAATCGGTACGGTTATCAATGTTTAGGCTAGCCTAAAATACATGGTCTGTAATTGTAGTAAGTTCGAATCGCCAACCCGGCGGAATTACGTAAAGTACAGCGCGACGATCGTCAGCGGGAGCCTCCTTGCGGGCTGTACCACCGGCGAAGACGTAACCGATGCGTCGGGAGGAGGTTCCGAGTCGACTGACTCGTACACCGTTTCGATGGAGCCGGCTGGCGACGTTACGTTCGACCGGACGCCCGAGCGATGGGTAGCTTACGACGGCGGGTACGCAGACATGGCGGTCGCGCTCGGTCGGGCAAACGGAATGGCTGGAATCGGCGGCAGAGACCGATATTACACCCACGTTTACGACGAACTCCCAGGGGTCGGCGTCGCCCAAAGCGTCCTCGAGGACTACCCTGAGGTTCGGACGAAAGAGGAGTTTTACGAGTTGGATTGTGACGTCCACCTGTACGATCCGGAGCTACTCATCAACTGGTTCGGTTGGGACGACGACGATGTCGCGGAGATTGCCGACAGGGTCGGGCCGTTTGTCGGGAACTTAATCTTCCGTCGATCGGACGAGTGGCACGATTACCGGTACTACACGCTGTATGAAGCTTTCCAGAAGATCGCCGAGGTGTTCCAAGCGAAAGCGCGTTACGACGCGTTCGCCGAATTGCACGACGAGTTCATCGCGGAGATACATGCCCAACTCCCGCCGGAGGAAGAGCGCCCGAACGTGCTGGTTACTTACAACGAAACGGAGCAGCCGGACTCGTTCTCGCCGTACCGGCTCAATGACGGCGGGACCAGCACCAAACAGTGGCGCGATCTCGGGCCGACCGATGCGCTCAAGGGAACCGGTATCGACCACCTGAGCACGACCGAACGGGGGAATCTCGACTACGAGTGGTTACTTGAGGTCGATCCGGATGTCATCCTCGTCCGCGGTCACGAGCGAAAATCGGCCGCTGATTTCCGGAACACTGTGCTCGCGTATATGCGCGAGCATTCGGCCGGAAATCGCCTCGAGTCCGTCCGGAACGGACGGGTCTACCGCGGCGGGTATCTCAACCAGGGGCCGATTCACAACCTGTTCTTAACCGAACGCGGGGCAAAACAGCTCTATCCGGAGATATTCGGGGAGGTAACCGGTGACGCAGAGCTGTTCGACCGGGAGCGCATCGCGGACATAATCAACGGAGACTTCTGACAATGACATACCAGACCGATACGAACAGGAATAGACAGCCGACACGTCGAGAGTACATGAGGTATGGCAGTGTGGTGGTCGGCGGTGGATTAGTTGCCGGTTGTACGGGAATCGACGATTCGAACTCGTCCGGCACAAACAGTTCTGACGGAGGTGGATACACAGTGACGATGGCCCCTGTCGGCGAGGTCACCTTCGAATCGCCACCGGAGACAATCTTTACGCGGCTGACTCACCTCGCCGGGATGGCGTTCGCGCTCGGGCGGGGTAACGACGTTAACGCAATGCACGCGCCGGACTACTACGACGCGCTGTGGAACCAATTCACGCCGCACCTCGATGGCGTTTCGCTGGATTGGACAGGTCTGTATTCCTCCTGGGAACCGAACAAAGAGAAGCTCTACGAGCTAGACAGCGCCGTTCACCTTGCGGATCCTGCAAGCGTGTTTGCGCTCGGAAGCTGGGATATGGACGATATCGAGGAAATCGGAGACAACATCGGTCCCTGGTTCGGGAACACATTCAGCGATAGAAACGAATCTCCCCCGAACGAGTGGGCTGACCGTTATCGGTATTACACGCTGTGGGACCAATTCGAGCGGGTCGCACAGGTATTCCGTGAGGAGGACCGCTATCAGGCGCTTGCAGACATCCACGCGGACGTGCTCAACACTATAGAAACAACCCTTCCACCGACTGTTGATCGACCGACTGCAGTACTGGTTGGGATGAGCGATATCGAAAATATCTACGCCTACACGTTGAACTCGCCCGGATTTCTGACGGCTCATCTCAGACCACTCGAACCGGTGGGGGCATTCGGCGATGGGCTCTCGTCCGGCGACACGGTTGATATGGAGGCGATGATGGAGGCGGACCCTGCTGTCATCTTCTCTCTGGGCGGGATGCACCCGGATACCGATATGACGGAAATTCGGGAACGCCTCAACGAGCATCCGGTCGCCCGCGAAATTTCCGCAGTCAGGAACGACCGCGTATACGCTCAGGGTGCGCGGTACCAGGGACCGATTCTGAACCTCTTTCAGCTCGAGATGACGGCAAAGCAGCTCTACCCGGAGGAATTCGGTTCGTGGCCCACCTACGAAGAAGGGCGGTATCCTGAGATTCCTGCGGACGAACAGTTGTTCGACCGGCAACGCGTTGCCGATATCGTGAACGGAGATTTTTGACAGGTGGTGAGACGGGATTGGAGACGAGATACCTCACTCGAGTCTGATACGCCGGAACCGGTTGAAACCCGTTCGTGGTAACCCACTCTGTTTGCTATGAGCGTTTGGCGGTGCGGTTCGGATGGGCGTGACCGGCGAGGGTGTATCGTACCGTCGATTCGTAGAGCAACCGGCACATCGTCGAAAAATACGTTCGGCCGATAGCGATTGGCGGTCCCCACACTGTGGGCTTTTCCGGCGTGGAATCGGTCCGCCGATGTGTCCAGATGCGGTGTTTCGTACTGACAACTATTTGTCTTCTTGAGGTTTTGGTCTGCCTAAAATCCGAAACGACTATATTATTTTAGGCCTCCCTAAAATCATGGAGCGTACCTTCGCTCGACGCGAGACAACCAGGTGGAAAAGAGACACGAAGGACGACGAGACGATTTCCGATCGTCAGCCTGCGGCACTTCGTCGTACTGGTGGTGGCTCGCCATGACGACCGAAAACGCCGGTCGCGACGAAACGTCGACGCGACGGCAGTATCTAAAATTCGGTGGATCCGTCGTCGCCGGCGGATTACTCGCCGGGTGCCTGAACAACGATCGGACGGATCAGGAGGAAACAGATTCAAACGAGACGTACACAGCCGCCATGGCTCCGACGGGCGAGATTTCCTTCTCCGAGATTCCGGAAGAAGTGATGGTTTACAGCCTGTTGTACGCCGATATGGCGGTCGCGTACGGGCACGGCGATGCGATCAATTCGCTCGGATTCGACGCCGAAGCGGAGGGACGGGCATTGGACGCCTTTTACGACGTTCTCGAGGATGTTTCGTTCGACGGAAGCGGACTGGCTCAGCTCAACACGGGATCAGGAAGCGTGACGATCGATAAGGAATTAATCTACGAACTGGATTCGGATCTGCATCTCGTCGATCCGTGTCTCGTCTCGTCGATGGACGGATGGGACCACTCCGATGTCGAAGAGATTGAAACCACTATCGGTCCGTGGTTCGGAAATACGTACAGTCGCGAACACGCCCAGCCGCCGGAAGCGTGTCGGGACGAGTATCAATATTACACGCTCTGGGAAATAGCCGAAAAGGTTGCTGCGGTTTTCCGGGCCCAAGATCGATTCGAGGCGCTCTCTGGGGTACACGATGAGGTGATCCAGACGATTCAATCGAATCTCCCACCCGAGAACGAGCGACCGACGGTTGGTTCGATCATCGTTATGGATGAGACGTTTTACCCGTCGGAAACGAACGCCCCAGGATTCGCAACTGCCGATCTCCGTCCACTCGGGGTTCACGATGCCTTCGCAGCTGAGGACGTGACGTACGAGACGGCGTACGATTACGAGATGATGCTCGAGATCGACCCAGATGTCCTCCTGCATCGGTTCGGAATTGCGTCCTACGACGTGGCCACTGTTCGTCAAACGCTCGAGGATCATTCGGTCGCTAGCCAGTTCACTGCCGTCGAGGACGATCGCGTCTACGTGTCGGGGAATCCGATACAGGGGCCGATCATGAACCTCTTCCAGCTCGAAATGGCGGCCAAACAACTGTATCCGGACCAGTTCGGCGAGTGGCCGGGATACGGCGGGGACACGTATCCCGAGGTACCCGAGGACGAACAGCTGTTCAATCGCGAGTACGTCGCAGACGTGGTCAACGGGGATTTCTGAGAATGACGAGTTCCGACGCAAATCGACTCGAGGAACCGACTCGACGAACCTACATCAAGTACGGCGGCGCGATCGCTGGAAGCGGATTGTTCGCCGGTTGTATCAACGGTACCGAGTCCGAGCCGGCGGACTCACCTGCGGAGACGTATTCGGTAGAGATGGAACCGGTTGGGTCGGTCGAACTCGAGGCAGTTCCCGAAACGTGGTTCTCGTACACGGGGGATTATGCCGACATGGGTGTCGCACTCGGACAAGGGGAGGGACTTTCCGCGATCGGCGTTCGTGCCCGTTTCGGGTCCCATTTATACGAAGAGTTACCCGGAGTTTCCGTCAACAAGGGCGATCTCACGGAGCTCTGGCAGGAAGGAACCGGCAAAGAAATCTTCTACGAACTCGACGCGGACGTCCACATCATCGATCCCAACTTCGTGGTCAATCGATTGCAGTGGAGCCAAGACGACGTCGACGAGGTTGGCGAACACGTCGCTCCGTTCGTCGGAAACACGACCTACACGAGTGCCTACGGGTGGCACGATTACGCCGAGTACTCCATGTACGAAGCCTTCGAGAAAATCGCACGGCTCTTCCAGGAACGGGAACGGTACGAGGCGTTCGAGCAGTACCACGACGAGATTCTCGAGGGCGTTCGGGAGCGGCTCCCGGATGAGTCTCCCACTGTCGCGATTCTCTACCCCGAGAACGTTCCTCCCGAGTCGTTTTATCCGTATCGCATCGGATCCGGCACGCAGTCCAAACACTGGAACGACCTGAAGGTCGACGATGCGCTGGCACAGAACGACATCACGGACGCACAGGCGGGTGGAGGGACGATCGATTACGAAACTTTGTTCGAGACCGATCCGGATGCCATCGCGATCAGGCTCCAGGGTGAAATCACAGCGGAGTACTTCGAACAGGAAATCAACTCGCACCTGCAAACCCACAGCATCGCGAGCGAACTTCGAGCAGTTCAGAACGACCGGGTTTTCTACGGCGGGCTAACGTATCAGGGGCCGATTATTCACCTCTTCCAGCTCGAGCGAGCTGCACAGGGGCTTTATCCCGACGAGTTCGGCGACGAACGGTTGTTCGACCGACAACGAGTGGCGGATATAGTCAACGGGGTGCTTTGAATATGGTCGGTGACGCTTCCGGATCGACCGATTACGACGTTATCGTCGTCGGGGGAGGTCCCTCGGGCTGTGCAACGGGGGTGTTCACCGCCCGGTACGGCCTCGAGACCGCCATTTTCGACCGGGGAAACGCGGCGCTCCGCCGGTGTGCGTACCTCGAGAACTATCTCGGCTTTCCCGCAGGTATCGACATCGACGCCTTCTACGATCTGATACACGGTCACGCGAAGGAGGCCGGTTGCGATATCGTCTCGGATTTGGTCGAATCCGTCGATCGAGCCGAAGACGACTCGGCGTTCGTCGTCGAGACACAGGACGGTCAAAGCGTCACTGCCGAGACGGTCGTTGCGGCTGCGTGGTACGACGGTGAGTACCTCCGACCGCTCGGCGGCGACGCGATGTTCGAACGCCACGACCACGACGGTAACGAGCACGAACACTTCGATCCGGACTATCCCGATGCGGACGGACGAACGCCGATAGACGGGCTATACGTCGCCTCACCGGCTGGCGAGCGGAGCGTGCAGGCCATCGTCGCCGCCGGCCACGGTGCACACGTCGGACGGTGCGTGCTCGAGGATCGCCGGCGTGAACGGGGGTATCCCGACGGCGTTACCGAACACTACGACTGGCTCCGTCGGGACGCGGAGTTCTCGGGTGAGTGGGGCGGTCGCGACCGCTGGCGAGAGTGGTTCGAGAACGAGGTCGCCGACGATCACGATATGGAGGACGAACGATTCGTCGAACTTCGCGAGCGGTATATCGACGGGGCGTTCGAGACGCGCGTTTCCGAGGAGGACGTTGAGGAAAGATCAGAGCGCGGAACTCGTCGACTCCTCGAGACGCTCGGAACCGAGCGAGTTCTGGACGCGTTGGATGATCGCGAAATTTTGGAGTACGTCGAGGGCGAAGAGCTCGATGCACTCGATTCAGCATAACCCATTCGGTCGAGAGTGAACTCGACGTCTTCCTAGCCCACCGGTTCGAACTGAGAACGCTACATTTTAGGCTTACCGAAAGCCCGAAAATACTATTATGTTTTAGGCTGACCTAAAAATATGGGCGCTAGTTCACTCGTTCACGATCATACGCAGAACCGTCCTGTCAGGGGCGAGGTGACAGGGGTTCAGAACAGAACTGTCTATCGCGGACGATATCGTCATCGGAGACCCGTTCACAAGCTCTTCCGTTCCAAGCGCGCCACAACACAGCTGTCTTCGGATATTTTCAGTGAAGCGATAGAAGATTCCCAGCTTGTCGTTCGGCAACGGGTTGGAGCTACCGTTAACGGGAACGTATGACCTCGGCTGAACGGTTCGATCATCCGTCGGCACGCCCCCGGCGGATCGCGGCGGACACCCCGGGTCTCTCACGGTGGCCTGTCCGTTCCCGAGGTGGTCGTTCGTGACGATATCTCCCTCGATTTACCACGCACTCGATCGAGTCAACGAGGAACGAACGGACGTCACCGGTACGTTAACCGCGTACGACCGGTTCGAGGCCCGTGTCCGCGAACTGGACCCTGTCGCGTCAGTCGACGCATCCACAGAAATCTCCCAGTGGGATCGTCGTACAGTCTCTGACGCGCGATTACTGAAACGGAACGCAAACGAGACAGCCGAATTAGATCGTATTCGGGAGCTTTTCACGCGGATCATCCGGCCTCAGAGTGTCGCCGATATCGATGAGACGGCGCCGCTTCCCGAACTGATCGAAGCAGAGCTGGGGACAGAAATCTCAATCGCTCTGTCGCCGCCGACATCGAGCGGATTTACCGCCGAGATGAAAGGTGCAATCTGTTCCGCCGTTGGACGCCGAAAAGTCGAACTCGAGACGATGGACCGTGCGCTCAACACCGAGGGCCAGTCGGTTGCCGCCGCGGTGGAGCGCTTCGAAACGACTGTCGATTACGCTGATACAGTACCCGAGCCATCGCTTCTTACGCTCGAGTTCGGCGCGCTTTGCGATCGACACGAGACGCTTTCCGCACACCGTTCTCGTTGCGAGGCGATCGTTCGCGAACGGCAGGAGACCCTTCACGGAACGATACACGGGGAGCAAGGATGTAGCCTCTCTCATTCGGTGCTGACTGGATATCTGTATCGAGAACTCCCGACGTCCTATCCGGTTTTGTCGACTGCCGTCCGTCTCACCGATCTCTGTACAGCTCGAGAACGAACGGTTCGTGACCAACTCACTCGACGCGTATGACTCACCGCTCTCGCTACCTACTCGTCGTCTACATGGCGGCCCAGAGCGAACAGGAGCCGATATCGCCGGGAACTGTCGGCAAGAAACTGAACCGCTCTCCGGCGGCGACGACAGAAATGTTACAGCGACTCGAGGCCAAGGGGTTGCTTACGTACGAACCGTACCACGGCGTGACACTCACAGACGAAGGACGAGACGCAGCCGGTGATCTGTATGAGAAATACGAAGTTCTCTTGCAGTTTTTTCGTGCTGTGCTCGAGGTCGACGAGCCCGAAAAAGAAGCGGCCGAACTCGCAGGGAGCGTGAGTGCTGTGATTACTGACCGACTCGTCGAAACGGTTCTCGACCAGCCCGACAATGGGATACTGGCCGATGATGAGTCGTCGTTATCGACGTTTTCGGACCGATCCTGAACCACGATGATCTCCCATCGGAACGGGGCCACGTGGTCCGATCATCCGTGGTTGATTTTGAGCACTCAAACAACACACTTTTTAATTTAGGCACGCCTAAATACTGGCGATGCCAGACACCACCCGGTCTTCTGATTCGCCCCGAGAGACGACAAACGAACCAGCGAGGCCTGAAATATCGATCTGTGAGAGCTGTCCGGAGAAGGCGGTGTTTCTCGAGTCAGGAAATACAGATGGATGGATTGCCAGCGATACGACCATCGACGTCAATCAATAAGTTCTGGATCAAATCGGTCGTTCAACCGGTTCGTTCCTGTCGCGGTCAGAGTCAGCAGAGAGGCCAATCAGTTCGTCGCAGATTCGAGAACCAGCGTGTCGTCTTCGAGGTAGTGTTCGATGTGGTGGGTGTGTTCTTCGATCGTCTCGAGTTGGTCGCGGAGCATGTCACCGTTCGCGTAGTCGCCGAGGCCTTCCGCGAGTTCGATGTGCTGGCGGTAGCTATCGATAATGTCGCCCATCATGTCGAGATCGTTTGCGAGTGACGTCCGGATATCGTAGACGTCCTCGGCTTCCGGTTCGACCGTGGCGTTCTCAGCGAGGGTCATCATGCTCGCGTGTGGAACGCCGCCAAGCGCCTGAAGCCGTTCGGCAAGATCGTCCGCGGCGATTTCAACGTCCTCGTAGACTTCCTGAAGGAACACGTGAATCTCGAGGAATTCGGCCCCTTCGACGTTCCAGTGGTGCTTGTGGAGTTGGTGATATAGAACGTACGCATCCGCAAGATCGGTGTTCAGAGCGTCGATGATCTGGCTCGCCTTTTCCGAATCGAGTCTGAGCGCGTTTTCTTCGACGGCCGCTGCCTTTTGACGAATCGTTTTCTGTGTGTTTATCACAGCTACTGCTCGGTCTTGCACCAGGATAGATCTTCAAATCCCTTACAATTTTTCACATGGCCTAAAATAGACGGCTGTTTCACCGGTTCCAGACACGAAGTGGTCGTTCCATCAGATTGGTCACTCGACGCTGCAGTAATCTCTTCTCGAGTGTCATCGGTCTCCGCCTCCGCCGACTGTCCCGGGTGAGCTTCGGGGTTGTCCACTCGAGAGTTGGTACACCTCGCTGTTTGTCTGTCTGACTCGCTTCCACAGGTTCTCACAACCGAAACATTCCCACGCTCGCACTGATCGCCGTTTTCACACGATGGTGAGATGATGGGGTGGGGATGAGCCAGCTTTCACTGGGCATCAAAGGGTGAGGCACTTACGTTTGGATTGATAAACTCGAACGATCGCATGAGTACCAAATCGTCAGCGAGGAGGTGTGGACGATGAAAAACGACGAGCCAATCGACTCTTCACAGTCCGTCGAAGCTCTCGAGGACCTGCGTGAGGAAGTCCAATCGGATCCAATCGAACAAACGCGGCTATCGGGACTCTACGAGGAAGCAAGTACCGCTCGAGTTGATCTCTGGAATACTGTTACCGCGTTCATCGACATCGAAAACGGCGAAGCAGTCGTGACGGAAGAATCGAAGCTCGCGGCGGGCAAGTGGGCCCCAGAAATCGTCGACGACTGTGACGTGATGCTAACCGTTGACGTTCAGCACGGGTTGACAGAGCAGATGTTCGAATCGATCATCCAGGAGAAGCTCTCGGAACTGATCGGCGAAGCGACCGATACCGAAAACGACTCTCGATAGTTGACGGACGAGTTCGATTCGATAATTCTGCTCGGTATCGGATTTGGTTTCGCGGCGATCAGTTCCGTTCGCCTTCCCATCCGCGTTCGCTGAACAGCGGACGCCTTTGGGAGTGAGTTTCGGCTCAGGTCATCGCCGAGCAACACGATGACTGAATCGGAAACAGTCAATCAAATATATTTTCTCAAACTCAATTTGAGTCCCGTTCGTCTGTTCGATTGATCATCCGTTGTCTAATATTTCTATTGGTGTTGACTGCTACAGTGTTTACGTTCTTCGATTACACGATTTTGCACCTAAATTAGCAGAGGCTGTGGCTTTTCATCATGTGAGCTATCGGTATAGTCTTATCCAGCACTGTCTGCCAACGCTGACTATTCAATATTGCTTGTATTGACGGTTGAACGTACTCATTCCCTCCTTCTCGTGTTGCTTATCAAACTCGAGCCGTCGACCAGCTCAGCTCTGTCAAATCGTCCTTTGAGTACCCTTTATCTGCTCAGTAAGACTTTTTCATTTTCCGTTCTCGAGTATTTTCAGCCCTCGATGAGCTGTTAATCGATCTCCCATGTCCTGCATATTGAATGGGAAAAATATTTTACTGGTTATCGGCTTAGAGACATCGCTACCGGTTGGTGGTACTACCTTTCGAAGCCATTGATGACTCCTTTGTAAACCGTCTGAATTGAGCACATACCCGTTCTTCCTGTGATGTATTCCTCATCTGTGAGATCCCGACGCTGTGATGGGTTTTCGCTGACCCGAACGTTTGGACTCCGCTATCTGTTTTCATCGTCACAGGTACAAGCAATCTTGTTTACAACCATATGAGTGTAATATATCTGCGAGTCGGTATCACGTCCTCCGTTCGATACTGTAAATATAAAAAAGCGCCTCTCATTGAAACGTTCAGTTGCCTCATTCCCACAGTGTGCGTAGAGCCATTACTAGGCAGGAAACGCTCGTATAGGTGTTTAGCACCGTCTTAAACACTAACTTGTAGTTCTTGTAACTATATTCGTGGGTAGGAGCACCGAAAACGGTAGCGATGTGGCGGTGAGATCGTTTCGGTCGTTCGCCCCGAATAGCTGGTTCCTCGGTTTATTCTCATCACGTGGTTACACCCGGGGCTGACTCACAGCTACCCGTAATTCATATACCGACAACTGTATATGAACGGGGTCCACTAGTAAAAATTACTGAACATGGCTTACTGTGACAACTGTGGTGCACACGTAACAGATCGATATCGGCGCGTCTTTTCGGCAAACGACGGGTCGTTACAGGGGTGTTCGAACTGCCAAAATCAGACTGACATGCTCAATGGTGCCGGCTCGAAGTTGACCGAGTAATGAAATAATCGTGGGCGTACGTTAACGATCGTCGTGCTGATAACGCGTTCGGAGGGTGTATTGTCGCCCGTCTGCTACTCCTCTCGAATCCACTCAGCGGTTCGCTTTAGGCCCTCGCGAAGCGAGACGCTCGGCTCGTATTCGAGATCGGCTCGAGCCGCGGTAATATCTGCTTTGCTGTGACGAATATCACCGTTTCGCCCCTCAGTGTGGATAACCTCAGAGTGTGAGTCGGTTACCTCGATGATCACCTCGGCGAGTTCTCGAACGGTGACGCTGGTTCCGGTACCAATATTGTAGGCTGTTCCGACAGCGTCGGTCGTGGCCGCGCGCAGATTCGCCTGAACCAGATCGTCGATATAGACGAAGTCACGCGTCTGTTTGCCGTCGCCGTGGACCGTGACCGGATCGTTCCGTTCGGCCTGGTCGCAGAAAATGCTGATTACGCCGCTGTAGTCGCCGGCCGTCTGACCCGGGCCGTAGGCGTTGAAATACCGTAGTGAAACGGTTTTGAGCCCGTACAAATCGTGGTACTGTCGAGCGTAATGATCGATCGTTAATTTATCGAGTCCGTACGGGGAGGTCGGCGATTTCGGGTCGCCCTCCGAGATGGGGACGTGCTCCGGCTGACCGTAGATCGCGGCACTCGAGGCGAGTACGACCCTCGCGTCCGATTTTCGAGCGGCCTCGAGCAGATTCAGCGTTCCCCTGGTGTTGATCTCGTGGCTCGTCAACGGATCCTCGACCGAACTTTTGACGCTCACGAGGGCGGCCTCGTGGAATATTAGGTCGACGCCGTCGGTTGCGTTGGCAAGCGCGTCTTCGTCGAGGAGATCCCCCTCGAAAAACGTCGCTTCGTCGGGGACGTTCGCTCGCCGTCCGTTCGTCAGATTATCGAGCACCCGAACGTCGTTGTCCGAAACAAGCGCTTTCGCGAGGTGACTTCCGATAAATCCGGCTCCACCCGTAATGAGAATCGTCTCGTCAGTAACCGCTCCGGGTTGCATAGCAATCAGTAGCAACGCATCGTACGTGAGTTTTCTGGTTCGCGTTCGGGTTCGTTGCGTTTCGGATACTCCGATGTGCGTCGAATCGCGTCGAGCGATTAGTTGAGCGACGGTCCGTGTGGCCATTACGATTTCGTCTCCGTTCCGTCGGGTGGATCGGTTTCTGATCCACCACGATCGTAACTGAACACGTCATTATATGAGAACTAATCGTTTGTTCGGATTCGTCGATGGAACTCGTGTTCGATATTGGCGTTTGGGGCCGTGAACTCGTTGTTAGTTCACCCTCGCGAAATAGCGGGGACGTCACCGTTCGAGGAAACGTTGCTGTGTATACAACTCAAACAGCGATTCGATGTTTACGGAGGTACCGTTGTAATTGCTGCAACTGCCTTAGGAACTGATTCAGGGCCGATATCGACACTCTCCTCAACGGACGGTATAACTCTTAATTCGCCAAAAACTACTGAAATCGTTTCCCGGCGGATCGACGAACGCCGGTCGGCCGACGATTTCTGCACGCGGTCTTATTTCATGTGCGCTCGCGTGCGAAGCTATTGGGGTAGATATTTATTGATACCGCTGATTAGTAGACCTGTGAGTACAACCGAACGAGAACCGACGGTGCTCCTTGCTCCAGATTGGAGCATCGATCGGCTCATGAACGGAGCGATCTATGGACTGTTCGGGGTTCACCTAGTTTTGGTTATTCTCGCACACGCGACTACCTCGGTACCAGCGTGGTATCTCGCGGGTTCTTGTGTCTTCCTCGGTGGTGTTCTCGGCTGTCGTTACTCCGTGGAAGCCTTCCAAGACCCCGAAACCATCCAGTCGGGCATTCTCACAGCGCTCGGCTTCACCCTCGTTATCTTGGCCATCATTTATCAGGCTGTTTCGACGGGCTTCGGTTTCGGCCGGTACCGAACGCCTGCAGTCATCGGGGCATTTTTGCTCATTATTACCTTCATGCTCGTCGTCAGCGACCCGAGAGAATTTACGATCGCCGAATGGACCGTGTTTGGCTGCTTCGTGGTTTTCACAGGTATCTACGTTCTTCGAACCCTTGCGTTTCACCCCACAAGTGCGCAGGCTCGGTGGCCGTTGTGGGCGATGATCGTGATGGGAAGTAGCCTGTTCGTGATCCCGAAACTCGTTCCCGAACGAGTGTTCATCTGGTTTCTGTCTCGTCTGGCGGCAGTCGTCGTACTGGCGGGTCTGGTTACCTACGCCGTCGGCGACTACACGGTGTGGATTTTCGAGATCCAACAGTGGACGGACACCCCGTCGGTTCCGGGGATCGAAACCGACGCCACGACGCTTCGTTCGATCTTTCCGAACCCGAACTCCTTCGGTTTACTTTCCTTTGCTGGCTTTGTCGCTGCGTTCGTCGAGTTCCATCGCTCCATCGTCGCCCGTCGACCACTCGGTTCGATCATCGCCCTCGGTCTCACGGGAATCTGCGGTCTCGGACTGTTCTTATCGAACGCTCGAGCGGCAATGCTCGCCGCGGCAGTCACCGCGGCGATCTACGCGGTGTACGCCATTGGTGGTCGAATTACCGTTCCGATAATGGTTATCGCAGGCTCTCTCGGCGTCTGCGGATTGCTCGCCGGAATGTACACGAACGTTATCGATATCTCCGCAACGAACAGATTCGAACTCTGGCGCGCGAGTCTTGCTGCGGTCCGTGACGGTCCGTTGCTATTGGGACACGGAAATCTCGCACCGAGTAACGCTATTGAACCGTACCTTCCTAGCGATCTCTCGGCGTCGCCGCACAACTCGTATCTTTCGGTACTCGTCCAGACAGGAATCATCGGGAGTCTCGCGTATTTGGGTATCATTGGCGGGAGCATCGTGGCTGGTCTGATCAATTTCCGCGATGTCAACGTCGCGATGCTCGCGTTTGCAATCGGCTGGGCTGTACATCAGCTGTTCGAATCCTATACGCTCTTTCAGTGGTCGATAGGTGCCGTGATCGCGACGCTAGCGATCGGATATCTCCTCCAGGGGGTTCGATCGAATTGAACCGCTGGAGTCAACGCCAGAACGGCTCACGTTTCCGTTGCGTTACTGGAATTGTTCGCCCCACTGGACGGCGTTGTACTCGCGACCACACCTGTCATGTTTGTTACTATGGGTCGGATCTGGAGCCTTCTGCATCCGGAAGACGGCGCCTGAGTCGAACCGTTATCGGATCGAGAACTCGTACCAATGACGGCGCTAAACAGTCTATTAATCGTGCCGAAATGCTAGCTTCGACCCATTAGATAATTGATTCCCGAGTAGATATTTGTCTCCACTACAATTGAACTGGACCATCACACAAGCTTTAATATAATCAAACCCAAATTAAATTTGTTGAATGGTATTTCGTTGGAAGCACGGTGGAGTAACCGCCGGTGGAACGGTACTGCTCGCACTCGTGGCTGGGCTCGTTGGAAGCTACCTGACCGGAACGCCGATGACACTTACGACCGATCAGGCGATCTCGGTGGTGCTTGTCGGTGTAGTCGTCGGGATAACGCTTGCACCATTGTACGTCCCGCGCCCGCGATCGGTGAGAACGCTGGTTAGACAAACAGGACAACAGGTCGTGGTCGCCTGTCTCGTCCTCGCAAGTCTGGGATCCGTTGGGATTACCGCCGCACCTCCACTCCAGACGACGATTCTGCTTGGTGTACTTCTCGGCGTAACGTTGCCGATTTGGTACGGGAGACGCCAGCGTCGCGCGAATCCCCGACGAGTGGTGGTCGTTGGCGACGACCCCTCCTTGATCGAGTCGGCTATTCAGTCGCTTCCGGTCGCGCCGATCGGCTTCCTCTCGCCGCTCCAGATCGACCGGGCTGTCGAGATAACGCATTCGACGCCGTCGATCGAGAACACTCCGGAGACGGTCGTCGCAACCGACGGCGGGCTGTCCGCAGCCGACCGGATCGACTCGATATCCGGCGTCGATCGACTGAGCGGACTCTCGAGGCTCGAGCACGTCCTCAAACAGCGCGATATCGACACCGTCACGCTCGCGTTTTCTCACGCCGATCGTGAGGAGTGTTTTGGCGTGTTGCGAACCTGTCGTGACCAGGGTGTCGACGCCCTCGTTCACGAGTCGATCGCGGACCAAGTCCTCGACGGCGAGGAAGTCGGTACCGAGTTGGTGCGGGCCGAAATCGAACCGTGGCCGTGGTACAGTCGGGTTGCCAAGCGGGCGTTCGATCTGGCGTTCGCGACCGTTGGAGTGATCGTGTTGGCGCCGCTAATCTTGCTCATCGCAGTCGCGATCAAGTTGGATTCTCCCGGGCCGGTGTTGTACAATCAGACGAGGTCCGCTGCACTTGGAGAAACCTTTACGCTCGCGAAATTCCGGAGTATGGTTACGAACGCGGAGACCAACGGGGCTCAATTGAGCGAGGAGGATGCCGGCGGCGTTGATCCGCGCGTTACGCGAGTCGGACGCATCCTTCGAAAGACCCACATGGACGAGATTCCGCAGCTGTTCTCGATCCTCAGCGGCGAAATGAGCGTCGTCGGCCCGCGGCCGGAGCGCCCGGAAATCGACCGCGAGATTGCGGCCGACGACGTCGATTGGTCCAAACGCTGGTTCGTAAAGCCCGGTCTGACCGGTATCGCGCAGGTCAACGACGTTACCGGCTTTCAGCCCGAGAAAAAACTCGAGTACGATCTCGAGTACGCCCAGCGTCAATCGCTCGGGCTGGACGTAAAGCTCGTCGTACTGCAAGTGACGTCGGTCCTCAAAGACGTGATCGAGCTAGTATCGAATCGGATGGGTGACAATATCGACAAGGATTCGAGTCCGAAATGACGACGTTGCGCTAACGGGTATAGCGATGGACACGACACCGCTTGCAAAGCGGATGTACTGGTGGATATGACGCTTGTAAAAATGGATGTACTGCTGGAGTGGACTACTGATCTTCCCAACCGAGCGACGTTGGGGAGAGTACCTCTCCGCGACAGGGTTATCGATTCGGGAACAACGAGTGCGACGAGAGACAGATGATTGAAAGTACACTACTAGTAGCGCTCATCGCGTCGGTGGTACTGTTGCTATGGACATATTTCCTTTACCCCGCGTTCCTGTTCGTCTGGGTTTTCCTCACGTCGGAGACGGACCGGACCGAGCCGGACGAGCTTCCGTCGGTGGCTCTCGTGATCGCTGCGTACAACGAGGAAGCGGTGATCGCCGAGAAAATCGAAAACAGTCTCGAGCTCGACTATCCGACCGATCGATTCTCTATCGTCGTCTTCTCGGATGCGTCGTCCGATCGAACGGACGAAATCGTTCGCTCGTACGAAGACGAGGGAGTGGAATTGATCCGGATCGAGGGCCGCGTTGGCAAAACTGAATGCCAGAACAGAGTCGCTGAACGACTGGACGAAGAAATCATCGCCTTTTCGGATGCAAACAGCATGTACGAACCCGACGCGATCATGGAGCTCGTCCGCGGGTTCGAGTCGGATGTCGGCTGTGTCGTCGGCGAACTCAAGTACCGTGATTCGAGTGATGTCGAGGGGGAATCGTTCTACTGGAAGTACGAATCCGCGATCAAACAACTCGAGTCAACGATTCACTCGACGGTTGCCGGAAACGGTGCCATTTACGCCGTTCGCAACAGCTCGTACGTCCCGCTCTCGAGGGATACGATCAGCGACTTCGCCGAACCGTTAGCTATCGTTAGCAACGGGGAAAAAGCAGTGTACGCGAAAGATGCAATAGCCTGGGAGAGTACGGCCGAACAGGTTGAAGAGGAACTCAGCCGTCGGAGTCGGATCGTAACGCGTTCGTGGCACACCATCGCAAAATTTGGACGCCTTCTAAACCCGGTTTCGTATCCGCTCTTTTCGCTCCAACTGTTCTCCCACAAAATTCTCCGATGGCTTTCTCCGATCCTTCTGGCGGGTGCTATCGTCTCTAACCTGGGACTCGTTCTCGTTTCGGCAAGCCCGGTTTATGTCGCTTTGTTAGGAGCACAGCTCCTATTCTACTCGCTGGCGGCGGTCGGCGCTATTCACGATCGAATGGGGCTCTTGAATCCGATCGTCACCTACATCCCGTACTACTTCCTTACGTCGAATTACGGAATGTTGGTCGGCCTCTGGAACTTCGTCGCCGGACAGAATATCGTGACCTGGGATACCGCCACTCGAAAAACGAACTAACACGCTCTCACTCCAATGACACACGCTGTTCATCTCACATCGGTTCACTATCCGTTCGATCCCCGAATCTTTCACAAGCAACTGCGGTCGCTCTCCGCGGAGGGGTATCGAACGACGCTGCTCGCCCATCACGAGGAATCGACGACCCGAAATGGCATCCGCGTTCGGTCGGTCGGAGATGTTGACTCCCGACGCGAGCGCTGGCAGAATCTGCCGTCCCTTTATCGAACGGCAAAACGTATAGATGCGGACGTATACCACTTTCACGACCCGGAACTCCTCCCCATCGGGATACTCCTCTCACGAACTACTACAGCGAAGGTCGTCTACGATGTCCACGAAGACTACACGGACGCCATCCGGGTACGTGAGTGGATACCCGACGCGGTCAAACCGACCCTCACGACGCTCTTCCCGAAACTCCAATCGAAAGCAATCCAACTGTTGGATATGGTCGTGACGGCGGACGAGTCGACGGCTCGGAAACTCAAGACGAAACACAGTGTCCCTGTCACGACGGTCCGCAACTTGCCTCGAACGAACGATATTGACATTCGCGACATCGACGTCGAACGTTCGACCGACTACGTCCTGGCGTACGTCGGTGGACTGGATCGCGAGCGTGGATTGCTGAACATGTTACAGACCACAGCACGGTTGCGGGAGGCTGGCCTGGATGTTAGCTTGTGGCTCATCGGACCGTTCCAGGACGACGAAATCGAACGCGAAGCGAGGGCGTTCATGCACCGGGAGGGGATCACCGACTCCGTCCGTCTCTTCGGCTACGTCGATTACGACGATATCTTCTCGTACCTCTCGCTCGCCGATATCGGCCTTCTCCTCGTCGACGAGGAACGGTTCGAACGGAACGTGCCGACGAAGTTTTTCGAATATATGTACTGCGAGTTGCCAGTCGTCTCGACCGAGGTCGCCTCCCTCGAGCGCGTTTTCGACGACGACTACTGTCTCACGGTGTCCGAGGATCGCCTCGATGCGGCCGTCGGTCCGATCGCTGACCTCCTCGAGGACGATCGTCGCCGACAGCGAATGGGAGATGCCGCTCGCGAAAGCGTCACCTCGGAGTTCAGTTGGGAGGTCGAAAAAGACCGTTTGCTACACGCGTACCAGTATCTGGTCGACACGTAGTTTCTGGTCGAACGAACCGAGTTCGGCAAGTACTGACCCCAGTTGGAAATGGTGAACTGTGCGCGATCGAGTATCGGTCCCGGTGTGTGCCGCCAATCGCTTATTCTTCGCTGGAAATCGGTTCATATCCCAGGTCTCAGTTACTCGAACGGCGCACGAATAATAGAGTCCGCTGGCATTCGGTGTGAATCGGGGTCACAAAAATCGAGTCGGTCGACAGCCTCGGCGGCTCTGAAGGAATGATTCGTTTCGTTTCCAGTCGTGTGTGCCGTGTATTGCCCGTCGGCCAGAAGCGCGTACATTGCCAGTGGTCCGGTGTCTCCTCGGTCGGGATTCTGGAAATACTTCCGGTAGAGTACCTGTGCGTAGGGCCGAAGCCGCGAGGTCTTCACTTGCTCTTTCACCCTCATTGGTATCGACGATTCTGATTCTGATTTGGCTGCATCGGCCGAATCAATATCGGCGAGCGTGCTGTAGAGTGCGGCGCTGTACGCTTCGATCAACGATTTGTCGCGTCGACGATCTTCGGGAAGGGTTTCGAAAAATTCCACTAACTGTCGATCAGCCATCGGATACCAGTAGTCGTACTCGAAGAGATCGTATGCGATCCAGTCTTGATACAGGTACTTCGATTGACGTTCCCGTTGTTCCCAGTGGGCGTACTCGGCGAGCCAATCGGTACTTCGGTTCGGCAATCGGTCGGAGATACGCTCCTTGAGGACGGATTCCAATGTTTCGCTCGAGGGCCAGATCGAGTAGTGTTCGTCGAAGATGTACTCGATGAGTTGGTCTCGAGACGACGGAGACGGGGGAAGGTGACTGCCAACGCCACCGATCGTCTGCCCCGAAACGATGAACGCATCGTCATCGATCCGGGAGTCGGTTTCAAGTTCCACTAAGGCGGGAAGTACCTGAACGCCTGGAATCGAATCGAGATTGAACGCGCGGTCGTAATAGTCGTTCCAGATATCTGAGTCGTACAACTCGTTCCACATCTGGGGCGTGTATTCGACGAACACGCACTCGATGTCGAGGTTCGCTGCGATTTCCTGTGCCATCACCGGGTCGACGCCGTCCGGTTTTCCGAAGGTGAACGCGATGATGTTATCGTACCCTTGCTTGAGGAGCGAACAGAGCATCACTCTGGAATCGTGACCACCGCTGAGAGAGACACAAATTTGGCGCCCATCAGCGGCCGTGATGACGCGTTGGGAGATATCGTCCATCACGCTGTCCAGTTCCGTTATCGCCTCCCGTTTCGTGTACCGCTGGGGGGTGGGATAATAATCCGAATAGGATCGTACCGTTACCCCCGATCTCGAGAGGCTAACGCTGGTTCCCGCCTCGAGTTGCTTGAGCTCGGGATGAAGCGTATCCGATCCGGTCACGTAACTCGCGGTCAGAAACTCTCGCTCGGCAAAGGGGTCGAATTCAGCTGACTCGACGTCACCAACGACCGCTTGGGACGTCTCACCGATACGGACCGGATCCGTTGTATAGAACAGCGGATGACTTGCGCAGTGATCGACCGCGGCACAGATTCGTTCTTCCAGATGGACGATTACTGAAAAGTAACCTCTGAGCGACGAAACGAACTCGTGAAACGCCGCTTCAGAAGAGAGGCCCCGTAATTTCGCTTCGAGGTCGTTCGTCTCGAGGTATTCTCCGTTCCGGAAGGCATGGCCTCGAGCGGAGACGCTGTCGATGGACGACTTGCCGCCGTCTCGGTGAAGTCGGATAGACATATCAACAACCCACTCTCTATCTCACGTGGCTGTCCATATTAATGGGTTTGGTTACGATATCGATGTTCGCAGGCTGACCTGTCTCTTCTACCGTTTATGCAGGTAATCTGAGGTCGAGTTACCGATCATCGCGCCTGTTTGTTTGTCGGTGCGAACGAGAACACCTCTGATTGCAGAATTTTGCTGTACCAACTCATTGTTGACCGAATTCGGCTGCGACCGAACATCCGCTGTTATCGTCTTCGATCAGCATGTTTATCATGATTAGAAGACCAATTGGTGACCATAGTGTCGGTATCTATCGAATCAAATCTGGTTCGTGTCTATGAGCCTTAGGAAAAAAATCGTCTCCGGATTTTCGGCCGAGCTAGTGGCGCAATTATTCGGCGTTATATTCAGCGGTTTGCTGCTGGTTATTCTCGCTCGATTGCTTTCCGCAGAACAGTACGGATTGTTGTACCTATCGATCTCTATATTCTCGGTTATTATACTGCTTACGAGCTTCGGATTCTCGCGGTCGGCGGCGAGATATATCACGAATTATGAGGAGAACGATCCCGGACAGATTCCGTATATCATACGGGCGTCGTTGCTATACTGTGCCGTGGCATTATTGCTGGTCGGTTTTTCGTTTACAGTGTTTCGCGAACAGATCGCTCACTGGCTTGGTGAGCCAGATTTACAACCGCTATTGCTCGTCGGGATTCTGTACGTCATCTTCTATAGTTTCGTTGAGTACTGTCGTCGGATTTTCCAGGGGTTCAAGAGCATTAAGAAGAGCGCGACCCTTCACGTCGTGAACACGTCGTTCAAGTTCGTGTTCGTCGTTTTGTTGGTGGTGATCGGGTTCGATGCTGTCGGTGCTTTGGTCGGGTACGTTGTCGGATTAGTCGTCACATCGGTGTTCGGCGCCGTATTACTTTATCGCACGGTCACTAGCTACAAGACTTCCGCGAAGGTTGAACCGGGATTGCGCCGCAAATTGTTCGAGTACAGTCTGCCAATCACGCTTACGTCCAGCGGAACGGTCCTCATTAAACGTGTCGACGTGATCCTGATCGGATTCTTTCTCAATCCTGTTGCAGTCGGGTACTACACGGTTAGCAAGCAGATAATCGATTTCGTCGTCAAACCGGCGAACTCGCTTGGCTTCTCGATATCCCCTCGATATTCGGAGCAAGTATCGAACGGGAATTACGGCCAGGCGGCGACGCTCTATCAAGATGCGTTACACAGTATGGTGCTTCTCTACGCCCCGGCGGCGATCGGGCTGTTTCTCGTCGCCGACCCGGCTGTAACGCTTATATTCGGTCAGGAGTACCACGGTGCAATACCGGTTGTTCAGGTATTTTCGTTCTACGTGCTCATTCAGGCAATTAGTTACGTGACCGGTAGTGGACTGGATTATCTCGGAAAAGCGAAGTACCGCGCGGTCCTAAAGGGGACGATAGCAGTCGGAAACGTGATCCTCAACATTATACTGATCCCGACCATCGGAATTACCGGTGCCGCTCTGGCGACGGTACTAACGTATGGATTCTACGTGACCGGGAACGTCTATTTGATGCACCGCGAACTTCCGCTCGATTGGCCGGAAATACTCGCGAACACGACCAAGGCGCTCCTGATTGCTTCGGTAATGGGTGCTATCGTGTTCGCACTTTCGGCGTATATTACAGGCTATCTCTCTTTGATAGCCGTCATCGGAACCGGGATCGCTATCTGGGCGGCCCTCAGTATCGCAACCGGCGTGATCGAGCCCCAGGAAATCAGATCACATATGGGGATCTAACCTCGTGATCCACTTTCCTCCCTCACCAGATCTGAGACGCTCGTCTGGAAGGACAACAGCTGAATCGTTCGACGAACCAGTTGTACCGATTACTAACCACAACCGAGCACGATCCATCAACAGCGACCCATGATCCGATCTCAAGATTCACGTCGTCGATTTTCGAAGCACCGGGCGCGCTATCGTGCGCTCGAGAAGAAACTCAAAACGGGGAGTTCTCTCTATATCCCATGGGCCGTCCAGAAACGTCTTCTAACTGGCATTCATCACACACAGCGGGCTATCCAACCCGAACGCTACGTCGACGCGGACCCGTACAAATTGTTGTACGTTGATCCGAGCAATGTCGAGTACCACGTCAACTGGGATACCACGCCACGCGTCTTTGGGACGGTTGCTGACGGCGACTGGGACCGGCGACGGGAACTCCTCTCGGACGTCCCCATCTACCAATCGCTCGTCCAGCGGTTCCGAGACGAGGAACCGTGGGAGAACACCGAACTGTACGAGGCGCTGGTCGAAGAACCGAACGGCCAACTGTGGAATCGAGTCTGTGACTCCGAGCGGGAACGGTCGTCACGGTTAGCAGAAATCGACGCGCTGTTTCAGGCGATCGCTTCGGAGGGATATCTCTCCCAACGCGAGTTACTCGAGCGGAACTCGTCGAACACGCATTCGCTCAACAACGAGGAGTGCCACCCCGTTCTCAACGAGATTGGGATAAATATCGGACGTGACGGTGAATTGTTGTGGCGCCACCGCGGTTTGCACCGGCTTTCGATCGCCAAGATCCTCGACCTCGATCGGATCCCGGTGTTGGTACTCGCCCGTCATCGGAACTGGAAGCGAACTCGAGACCGCGTTAGAGCGGGAGCAACGGAGCGACTCGATTCGATTCCACCGCATCCAGATCTTCGGGATCTCAGATAACGTTTTGCCGAACTGCATTCGAGAACGAGTTCGGACGGTGACCACCTGAGCATCCATCCTTACGGCCATGATAAACGATCACCGCCGCGGTCCCCTGTAACGAATTACGGTTTACGAACTGCATAGCTATGTTGAAGCGGTACGTCGATATCGATAGAAAGTAAAGCGGGTGCGACGTAGACGAAATACACGACTAAAATGGGGCGAAGGAAATTGCGAGTTCACGCTCGAACTGGAAATTGGGAATGATACGGCGTGATAACGTCTGTACGATTGCTGGTATCGGAGTAGCAAATGCTGATTTCGAGGGAGCTGTATGCACCTGAGTATGGGAACCAATATAATGAAGCCATTTCTTCGGTGTATTTGCCAATACACTGAGGTGTGACTCGAGTGACTAGATCGTCCAATGCGTCGGCTGTCATTATCACCGTAGCACTGTTAATCACAGGTGTTCTTTCCCGGTCGCAGTTAGTACAGTCTTGGATCGGTGTCGTCGCAACCGTGTTCGTAATCGGGTCGATTCTTTTGTGGCTTTTTATAACAGACTGGCTTCGAGTGCAGCTCCCGATTCCCTTACTAATTGGTATCGGGGGATTGTTTGCCATTTTTACTGGGCACGTTCTCGTCGGGAATTTCGATTCAAGATCGCTCGCTGTTTGGCCGTTCTACACGACCTTCATCGCGGGGAGTCTCCTGTTTGTCGTTCCAACTGTCGTTCCAGAACGGACCGCTTTTCGAGTCGTCTCCCGATTTGCAGCTTTTGTCGGCTTGGTCGGCATGGTTATCGTCTTCGTTCGACCGTTCACGATTCCAATTATTGCGATCGAACTAACCCCGTGGCACGATAAGTCCGCACCACTTCTCCCAGCCGAGGCCGCGATGCGTTCGGTTACGGCCAATCCGAATGAGGCGGGGATCTTATTTGCTGTCGGTGCCGTTGCTGGCGTTCGCGAGTGGATTGAAGAACGAACTATCGTTGCAGGCCTGCTTACTCTCGTGACAACGTTGAGCCTTTATCTCTCTCAGAGCCGCGGGGGGTTTGCACTATTCTTGGTCGCAACGACGCTCTACGTGATATTTCGTCGCTCTCACCGACGTATTGGTTTGGGTGTAATCGCTGTTGGTCTCATTGGTACGATTCCCTTTATCTTTTCTCGAATCGGGTTTTTGCCAGATTTTGGGCCGTTCGAGCGAATCCCGTTAACCCATCGTGACGACCTGTGGCGGGGGGCTGTCGATGCACTCTTCAACGAAGGCGTTCTTCAGTGGCCGTTTGGCCCTGGTATCGTCGACACAGGTGCGTGGATCGAGCCGTACGTCAATTCCGAGCAGGTTTCGGGGACACCCGTGCACGGTGCCTATTTCCACTTTCTCCGATTTGGAATCATCGGAGCGGCCCTCTGGTTGTTTACAATTTGGGGATCAATTCTTTCCGCTGCGGTGACGGAGAATACGAACAAGTTCGCTCTCGCTCTCTCGAGTGGCTTCGGCGTCTTGATGATCTTCGAAGCGGTCAACGTCTTCGATGCCCGTATTGGTGCCGTTTTATTGTCACTCTCGCTCGGCTATCTGTTCGTCGGAGTCTCGCGGACGATGGAGGTGAGGCCACCGTGGCTTTCAGCTCGAAAGACACCTCTGTCGTGACTTTCTGAGTTTTCGTTCAGACGGAGCGACGTTCTCATGAGGGATACGGATGTGAGACTGCTCACTCCGACGGATTGGTCGATGTAGTCTCTGATCTTTTCACTCCCTGTCGCCGAACACACCTCTTCGAACCCTAATCGATCGCACGAAAAGCATAACGACCATATGTCGTTCCGAGGTAGGAATCACCATGAGTTCTCCTGATGAAGGTATCGTGTATATCGCAACTGGACGGGATTACATCGAAGAAGCGTGCCTCTCCGCGAAGAGTCTGAGAGAACACAACGAGGACGTTCACGTTACCATTTTTTCAGACCGAACGTTCGATTCCCCGTATTTCGATCGAGTACGCCCGATCGAAAACCCAGAGTACGATTTCGGCGATTCGGTTATCGATCCCGAGATGACTCCGTACGACCGAACGCTCTTTTTGGATACGGACACGTACGTCTGCGAAGATATCACCGGGATGTTCGATATACTCGAGCGGTTCGATATCGCCGCATCACACAATCCGGGAAGTCGGAAAGACTCAGTTACCGGCGGATATACGGCACAAAACGTACCGGATGCGTTTCCGCTATACAACACCGGCGTCCTGTTGTTCGCCGATACGCCGAACGCTCGAGATTTCTTCACTCGCTGGTCGGACATCTACGAACGGGCGAAACAAGAGACCGGTTCCGGATTGAACCAACCGGCTTTTCGAGAAGCACTGTATCACAGCAGCCTCCAGATTGGGACACTTCCATCCGAGTACAATCTTCGCGTTCATTACGACGGCAGCGTTGGGTTTATGGCTGACTCGGTAAAGATTGTGCACGGAAGACATCCCGCCGGGCTCCCGAAGATTTCTGAACGTCTCAACGAACAGACCGATATGCGGGTATTCTCGCTTCGAAAGTGGCCGATCGAGATCACAACAAAGCACCCTTCGTATCGGTATTACGTTCGTAGTATTCTCGTCGAGGAGACGAAGCCACACACGTTCCGTGGACGGCTGTACTCGTCGCTCAAGGATCGTGGAATCCGCGAGACTGTCTCGCGAGTTGCAAGAGACGTAAAGAACGCGTCGCCGCTGTGATGATTTGTACTCCTACTCGGCAACTTCGCTGGCTCGGAACTGTCTACGAGGCAGACTCCGTGATGTTTCAGACGGTCAAGTGAACGCTGGAAACGCAACTGGCAGCCTTCTATGTACAGTACTTACGGTCGTTCCGAGTCCGTCACTAATGGAGTTGTCTGGTAACCCGTAGGCCGTTCAGACCAACAAACTTGTTGACATTTGAGTGCAGGTACTCGAGAACACTTTCGTGGATTACTATTGCAGCGACGAGATGTCGGTTTCGAGGATGAGAACGATACTCATCAAATCCTCATTCGCCCGACCGCATCAACTAGTCGCCGTCGAACAGGTGACAATTCGACAATCCGCCATCCGATAACCGCGCCGACGCTCCCGACGAACGCCAGAACGGCTCGAGAACTGCCGTTGGTCACACCGAGCGCAAGCGTTGCGATTCCGATTGCGACCGCGAACGTTCGTAATGGCTGTCCTCGCGCGAACCAGACGATTCCGAAGAGATACATCGCACCGAAGGCGACGGACGCGAGCACGTCGACGAGGAAGTGGACGCCGAGAACGAGTCGCGAAAGGGCGACCAGTGCGACGACCGTCCCGGCGAGTGCACCTCGAGAGAGACGAGTTCCTGCCGACGACCACAGTGCTATCGCGCCCCAGAATATCGTCGCCGACATCGTATGGCCGCTCGGAAACCCGTATTCGCTGGGGGAGATAACGTGCAACTCCGCGGGCGGTCGCGGAAACGTAAAAATGCCCTTCAGTAGGACGACGAGTGCGAGTCCACCGAAAACGACGCCAATAAACGACACCGTTCGATCCGAACAGAGCGGCCCCTCTCGCTTGTTCTGTCTGAGCGTTCGTCCGACGTCCGCGAGGTACACCAGCCCTAGTATGGGGACGATGAGGACGAGGTCGCCGAGCATCGAGAGCTCGACGAACCCCTCGAGCGCCCAGTTGGGAACCACCTCGCGGAGCGTTTCCGTCACTCCCACGCCGCGACTCATGGACTCGGTGTGACAGCCAGTTGCTGTGACGATCCCAATTCCATTCGACGGCCGTGTGAGCACGCCATCAGCGGGTAGTGCTGTCCCGGATACTGTGGGACGCGGTCGTCGGTAGGTGGTGTTTCGTCGCTCACAAGGCTGTCATCGCTCGAACTGCCCGCACGGGTGTTTCCCCCGAGAATCCCCGCTTGCTCCGTGCCGACATCCCTTCCAGAGAAATAAATTCCGCCAGTCACGTGAATGTTCATCGTCCGATCACAACAGGTTGTCTCCCAAAAACGTACCGTCTCGAGTCTCCTCCCGTTCTATTTTCGGTACTCGGCGCTCATCTCCCTCTCGGCTTCGAGAACGGGATGTCTACTTCTGATTCACGCTGGAGACAAGACCGGCCGTCTCGAACCCGCTCAGTCCATCGCCGCCAGCGGTTCCGGATCCTGAAGCCGGTCTTCCGCCTCGTCGCGGTCTTCGGGATAGCCGACGTCGATTCGCCAACCCTCGAGGCCGATCGCATCGATCGTTCGGCCAGACTGGATCAAGAGATCGATCGCTTCGCTGATTTCGTACTCGCCGCGGTCGGAGGGTTGGACGAGATGGCAGGCGTTGAATATCGCCGGCGAGAAGGTATAGAAGCCGGTCATCACGAGGTTCGACGGTGGATCGTCGGGCTTTTCGACTACGTCAGTCACCTCGCCGTACTGGTTGGTATCACAGACTCCATACCGGGAGGCTTCGTCCCAGGGCACTTCCTCGACGAGGAACGCGGCGTCGGCGCGCTCTTCGCGCTGGCGACGAACGACGTCCTCGAGGTTCGCCTGAAAGATATTGTCGCCGAGAATCAGCATGAAGTCGTCGTCGATGTGTTCTTCGACGGTCAACAGCGCATGGGCTAGGCCCTGTTGCTCGCGCTGGTGGGCGTACGTGATCGGCACGCCGCGATACTCGTCCCCGTAGTGATCGATGATTTTCTCCTTGAGGTAGCCGACGACCACGACGAATTCGTCCGCACCGAGTTCGACGAGCTGGTCGAGACAGTGGGTGATGATCGGTTCACCATCTACCTCAACCAGTCCTTTCGGCTTGTCTTCGGTTAGCGGACGGAGGCGCGTTCCTTCTCCGGCGGCGAGGATAACTGCTTGCATTAATATCAATTAACGGGACCATGGTTACAATAACGTTCTGATTTCGCTACTCGTCGTGCCGGCTATCACAACGTTCTTGAAGATAGCCCCAATCTCCCTATTCAATGCATATCTCCGTCATCGGCAGCGGATACGTCGGAACGACGATTGCGGCCTGTTTCGCAGAGCTCGGTCACACTGTTACGACAATCGATATCGACGAAGAGATAGTTACGGCGCTTTCGGAGGGGCGCGCACCGATCGACGAGCCTGGTATCGAGGATTTACTCGAGACTCACGCGGGCGATCGCCTCGAGGCGACGACCTCCTACGACGCCGTCCCCGAGTCGGACGTGACCTTTCTGGCGATCGGCACGCCCTCTAACGATGACGGGAGCATCGACCTCGCGGCGCTCGAAGCCGCCGCTGAAGCGACCGGCGAAACGCTCGCCGACAAAGCAAAACGCCATCTGGTCGTCATCAAGAGTACGGTCACGCCGACGAGTATCGAAACCGCGCTCGAGCCCGCAGTGAAGAGAGGGTCCGGAGGAAACGAGAACGTCGAGGTTGGAATGAATCCGGAGTTCCTTCGGGAGGGTAGCGCCGTCTCGGACTTCATGCACCCTGATAAGCTCGTCTACGGAACGGATTCGGAGTGGGCGACGGAACGACTCCACGCGATCTACGAGCCGTTGCTCACGGATCACGACGCCCACATCGTCGAAACCGATCCGTCGACGGCCTCGATGATCAAGTACGCGAACAACGCCTATCTCGCCTCGAAAATCAGCCTGGTCAACGACCTCGGAAATATCTGCAAGGAGTTCGGTCTCGACGCCTACGAAGTGATGGAAGCGGTCGGCCTTGACGACCGGATCTCCGAGCGCTTCCTGCGCAGCGGCGTCGGATGGGGCGGGTCGTGTTTCCCGAAAGACGTGAACGCGATCATCGCGGCCGCACGCGAGGAAGGATACGACCCGGCGCTCCTCGAGGCGACCGTCGAAATCAACGACCGGCAACCCGAGCGGATGCTCGAGTTGCTAGAAAATCACGTCGATCTCGACGGAAGCCGAATCGCGGTTCTCGGCCTGTCGTTCAAACCGCAGACGGACGATATCCGAAACTCTCGAGCGATTCCGGTTATCGAACAGCTCCGAGAGCGCGGCGCCGAAGTCGTCGCCTACGATCCCGTCGCGATCGATCCGATGAACGAGCGGTTTCCCGACGTGGAGTACGCGAATTCGGCCGCCGAGGCGTTAGACGGCGCGGACGGCGCTACGGTCGTCACCGATTGGGACGAGTTCGCGGTGTTAGATAGGGAGTTCGACGCGATGGACGAACCGGTCGTCGTCGACGGTCGCCGGATCGTCGAGCGACGGGACGGTATCGTCTACGAGGGACTCACGTACTAAGTCGTTTCTCGAGATCCCATACTCACCGCTGGCGGAAATTACTGGCAGGAAGGTCGGAGATCCCCTCGAACGTGCCCAACGTTTGTTGATGACTCCGTACAGCTACTAATTCCTATGTAACCCACCACGCGAAAATTTTCAGTATATTCGGGTATTATAAAAGTACTATGTGTCGCGATGGAATCGTTCACTTGCATGTCCGACACTTCAGACAGCAGTGACAAAACGGATGATCGATCGATCGTTTCGGCTAACCGGCGAACCTTCATGGGCGCAGTGGGGGCGATCACGGGCGCAAGTGCGATCGGCGGATCTGCGCTGGCGAACGATGACGGTAGCGAGACGGAACTCAGCGGCGGCGACAGTCGGTCGGGGGACGCACACAACGCGATCGTCGTTATCCCCGACGGGGCAGCCCAAGCCCACATCAGCGGCGCTCGATACCTGAAGGCCTGGCAGGAAGATCCGGAGGCGTTCCCACTGAACATTACGCCTGACGGAACATCCCTCAACGTCGACCGCGCCGAGCAGATTGGAGGAATGAGCACGCAGCCTGACGATCCGGATCAATTGATAACCGACTCCGCGGCGGCGGGGACGGCGATGGCGACGGGGACGAAGACCTATTCCGGTGCAATCAGTGGAACCGGAACGGAAGAAAATTTCACACCGGTGCGTACGATCCTGGAAGCAGCTCACGACGCAGGGATGGCCACCGGCTTGGTAACGACCACTGAGATCACCCACGCGACCCCTGCAACGTTCGCCTCGCACGTACCCGACCGGGGCATGGGCGAAGAGATCGCTCGACAGTACGTCGAGAACGCAACCGTTGACGTATTACTGGGTGGCGGAAAACATCACTTCGATTCGGAAGAGCGAGAAGACGGTGAGGATCTGATCGGTCGGGCCCGGGAGCAAGGGTACCAGTACGTCGAGACCGACGACGAACTCGACAGCGTCGACTCGAGAAAACTCCTCGGGCTGTTCGGGAGCGAAACTGACCGGTCGACTCACATGAGCTACTACGTCGACCGCGAGTACGTCGGGGATACGGACGAACCTGGCCTCGTCGATATGACCGAGACGGCGATCGAGACGCTTTCGGAGTCTGACAACGGATTCTTCCTGATGGTCGAATCCGGTCGGGTCGATCATCAGGGCCACGCCCACGACAACGCGATCACCCACGAACAACTCGAGTGCGACGAGGTGTTCGGGACCGTTCTGGACTACGTCGAGGACCCTTCGACGCCGGAGACGTTTGCGATGCAGGTCGCCGATCACGAGACCGGAGGAATGTCACTCGGTGCGGACGCGTACGACATGGATTGGGAAGCGATCGACGATATCCGGGCGAGTCTCGAGCATCTCGACGACGCGATGGACGACTACCAGGGTACCGACGAACTCGCTGAATTTGTCGAGGAACACACCGGACTCGAGCTCAGTTGTGACGAGATAATGGACGTCACCGACGGGCAACTCGCCGATGTGCTCAACGCTCGCACGCAAATGGGATGGTCCTCTGACTCGCATACGGCGGAGGAAGTTCCGGCCTACGCGCACGGGCCGGGCGCCGAAGTGTTCGGTCGATACTTCGACAACACGGCGGTTTCAGTCGGGATCGCAGAAATTCTGGGCCTCGAGTTTGAGCCGGGTCAAGAGATCGACTACGAGTACCAGGAATAGCTGATCCTGATTCGAGCGCTTTGTGAACATCGAGCGCTCCCTGAAAGAAGCCATGTACAACCTTCTTTCATGGGTTCGGGACAATGGTGGTTGAAATATCAACGACCTCATAGACGAAATCGGTTACCTCTCATTCACTCAATAGCCGAGGCTAACGTACAAAGCTGAGTCACGGTTCTCAAGAAATATATTCCATTGAATAAATAGCGTGGATGTTATGAAGGCTCTCCCGCTAAGACTGGCGCAAAATCGTGTTCAAGTTATCCGGGTTGAACTGCACCATGGAACCTTGCAAACTCAAGAATTTAAGACGGTGTTAGTAATATAGCAATTGTTAGATTAGATAATTTCCAATAGTATCTCTATTTTCCATACACTATTATATCTAAAGACTTATTTGGTTTAAAACTCGGTATTGAGTGAAGAAGAAACTAATATGGGCAATGAGTCTGGAGCTATACGGCCAACCAAATCGGATATAAATAACCAATTGCCGTTTACACTCAAACGATATGTGATGGCTATTATGTTAATTGGTGCAGGGTTTGCGATACTACTCGCTCCAATACCGTATGTTGGACAACCAATTTACATATTGTATTCCTCTCCAATATTCCTCCTATTGCTATTAGGATGGTATTTTGGACGAACAGGATTGGCAACATTAGCTCATTACAAACATCGGAAGAAAAGTAAGATCTCTATTGATGGAGATTTAGGCGATAGAGATGCTACACCATCTGTATCATTTCTCACACCAGCATACAATGAGGCGAAAGACATTGGTAGTGTTGTTGAAGCTATCAGCAACTTAGACTACGATGGTGACATTGAAACAGTAGTAGTTGATGACGGTTCTGAAGATGGAACATGGTATGTTCTAAAGGCGCTAAAAGAGGTGTATCCCAATCTAAGGGTATTTACACAAGAAAATGGAGGATCTGCTTCGGCGAGGAATACCGCTCTCACAAAAGCAACGAATGAAATCATCATTAGCCTAGACGCAGATACAGTATTACACAGTAATTCATTGAAAGAAATTGCTCGACACTTCACATCAGATGAGATTGTTGCTGTTGGAGGAAATGTCTCTGTAGAAAATAGAGATCACTGGTGGGCAAAGGCACAAATCTTCGATTATGCACTAGCAATGGAGATTGGACGAATGTTCCAAAGTCGGTTAGGATATGTCCTTTGTCTTAGTGGAGCATTCGGTGCATTTCGAAGAGAAACGTTGATAGAAGCAGGTGGATGGACAGATCATTGGCTCTATTCAGACGACTTTGAAGTCTCTGTGCGTATGCATGAATATGGAAGGATTCGATATACTCCATCTGCTCAAGCAGATACCATCGTTCCAACAACGTTCAGAGGTTGGTTTGATCAACGAAAAGCATGGGCACAAAGAGGGATTTCAGTTATGCTTCTTCATCATAAGAAACAACTGAACTTTAAGGAAGGGATGATTGGAATCATCGGATTACCACTTAGAGCACTGCTTACATCCTTTATTATTATTGAAGTTATAGTTTTCCTACTTACAATAGCTATTGGTCCAGAATCATTCTTCCAATCAGTAGGGTGGGTATTGGCAGTTGGAATGCTCAGTATGACTGGCTTCTGTGCTATCGTTGTTGGTATCCTCTCTGTCCTCATAGTCAATGATCAACCGATTGACTACGGTCGATGGGTAATTGCATATCTCTTAATCTACCGACCTCTGCATGGGTTTGTACGCCTCTATGGATTTGGACAAGCCATTTGGTGGGAGATCAGTAGCTTTGGTGGATCACTTCGATCTAACCCGACTCACTATCTTCAAGAGAAGGTGCTCTCAAAGCAGAAGACTATCGAAACTGCTGATTAAAATGATCTATATAGTTGAGTGAGTCTGACGTATTGAGGCGCTTCAATGTCTTTTATCGGCTTATTTCTAAGGTCGAGATAGTAACTTCCTGAGTTTGCTGAAGTAGCCGAAATCCGCTGTTCGTAGAATCTAATCTCTTTGTATCAGATTCTACGTGGTGGTTTCACAGCCGGTATCGAACTGTCTCTGCTGTACTTATGTTATACGATTTTCCCTTCTCATACGATATAGACGGTCGTTCATACCCTTTTACCCACTCTAAAGAGGGTGAGAGTGTTTGCAGTATTCGTCTTTAGCTAAGACTCACACCTCGGTTGCGTAGCGGTAGCGAGCGTCTCTTGTAACACTGGGCGTTGCTGGTGGATCTTCTGTGCGTCGTCGATCAGTCGGTCGAGCAGCGGTGGCGGCGAATAGCCGAGATATTCGCCAAGTTCGTGGAGGATGAGCTGGGCGTGCGACCGGAAGGTCGCCGCCCAGCGTTCCGGCGGAAACACGATCTCATCGTCCGCCTGTTCGGTGACCAGATCGAGCAATTCACGACTCACGAGCAGTGACAACAACGCTGCGTACAGCAGAATTTCGACAATATGCTTCTTTGTCGTGTCGAACTCGTCCAGTTCGTACTGCGTCTTCAACTCACGGAATAGCAACTCCACCTCCCACCGACACCGATAGACCGTCCCTAGATCCGACGGCAGGAACTCTTCTCTCGGGAGATTCGTGATGTACAGGTGGTAGTCGTCGGCGTCCTCTTTGCGGACGCCGACGACGCGAAACCGCTTCGTATCGCGTGACTGCGTTCCTCCGTACGGTCTTCGGTCGAACTCGGCTTCGACTTCCACGTCGATGTACTCGCGGTGCAGATCATCCACAACATCGTGGATCTGCTCACCTTCCAAGGGAATGGCGCGGCCGCGCCATTCCCGTAATTCCTCCGTTACGACCGGATTTGCGCTCTCTTTCAGCCGACTCACGAAGTAGCCGTCGTTCTCATCGATCAACGCGAAGCGGCGGTACTTGAAGTAGGCTCGGTCGAACAGAACGAGCCGATCTTCGAGCCACGATCCTGTGTTAAACAACGTGCTGTCGTGCGTTTTCTCGTCAGTCACGTCGAGACGTTCTATCGTCTGCTCAGTGGCATTGTGGAGCAGGTGGAGCTTCGCTCCAGCCTGCTCCTCCTTGCGAGCTTCGTACTCATCGGCAAGGAACTCGTGCAACCGCAGGACGGTTCCATCAGCGATCATCACGTCCCTGAATCGGTCGATATCGGCGTCAACAGTGTCAGGGACAGCGACCTCGTCGAGGCCACGCTCGACGAGGTCGCGGAAGTACTCTGCGAGAGACGGCGTCAACCGGTGATAGAAGCCGCCGGGAGAGATCGTCTCGTCGCCTGTCGAGTTGTAGCTGCGTCTGAAGCCAGCGAGTGTTCGGCTTTCGCCTGCGGCGAAGCCGAACACGAATGCCCAGACGAAGGCGGGAATCTGGAGCTTGCGGTCACGTTCGACCACGCCGAGTTCCTCGGCGTGCTCTTCGAGGAACTCGGAGGGAAACAATGTAGTGAGCCGACGCATAATCCGAGATGAGGAGGCTTCGTTGTGCACACTCGTCGCCTCCTCATTCCTCTCGAAAAGATGCCTCGATAAGCCGCCGCTGTCACGTGGTTTCTCGCTTAGCTAAAGACGGATAGTGTTTGCAGTATACTTCTTTGACTTTGATGAATCGCTATACGACGTTAGGTTGGGTGATTTTGGAGGGCTGTGACAGAGTCTATTTGCTCTCTTATCGTGGAGTCTTCTGAGGTTGTGGCTGGAATTGTTCAGCGCAGCGCCTCTCGGGTCTAATTCTCGTCCATAGAAGTCAACGCCGTTTAGTGATTCAACACTGCCCTGCATCAATAGCAGAAATACCGTGCCCAATCTATTCTCGCACGGAGTACGTTTGGTCCGTGAAACCTGGCGTCAGCTCATCGCGTGTCGGCGCGATTACTCACGGGTGCCCATATTGGTCCCGCCCTGACTCTTCTTGTTCTGGGAGCTGTTGACGGATTTCGTACACTCGTTCACGTGGAATTCGCATGATCTCACCGCCGCGAGTGGACTCGCTTTCAAACCGCCAGACCTCGGATGTCGATTCGTATTCTAACTCCTCGACCGTTGTCGTTTCAGATCCCGAGGGCGTCTCGTACGTGATCGTTTTAGCGCTCATCACTGAAGTCGTTGCTCAGCGGCAAAATAACGGTTTATAATAGTGATACTGCGAGCAAAAGAGAGATATAGAGAAGCGACCAGTCGCCGCGAAGTGAGGGCCGAACGAGGTGCAGTGCTCGAGTTTGGCGAGCTCCGTATTCGTTTCATCGTCCGTATCGTACGATTTAGTTGCTTGTTCAATGATGTATAATTATCATCTATGGCTAACATATCTATTATATTTGTGGTATAGTGATGTATAGTATTGTGGCTATTATAAAATAATATTGGTGGGTAAAATCAAACGATCATCATGATTCTAGCCGATTCAAGCAACTCTACCTATGTGAATAGTGTCTAGCTATATCAAACCCAAAATACTCACTGTATTTATTGATCGATTCTATTCTTCTGCTATATTGACATTCATATACTGAATAAGTGGGTTTCGAGGCTTTAGCCGATTCAAACAGCGGTTATCGGATTTTGAGTGGTTGCTATAGTATTGTTTAATATATACAATTAGAGCACGATAGAGATAACTATTATCGAAAATAGTATCTGTACGATAACCCGGACATTTAGACGCTGTCTTCCTACGGTGTGGGAACTCTCAACACGTAAAATACCCGTGCGGGGCGAACTGCCGCCTATGGAAGCAACCCCTCCTCGACCGGACGACGAAATCAGGCGGGCGGTTGTCGACAGCGTTCGAACTGTCCAGATTCCCGGCGGCGACCCGATCAGCGAGCAACTTCTCCAGGATATCTCCGTCGAGGACGGTATCGTCACGTTCGTGGTGAACTTCGGCCGACTCGACCAATCCATGGCGAATCGGCTTACCGATCAGTTACGGGGTGTTGCCCTCGCGACGCCGGATGTGGAGCACGCTCGAGTCGAGGCGGTTGAGTCGGCGGCACCAGAGACCGGGTTGCCGGTCACGGGCGTCGAGTCGATGATCGCCGTTGGAAGCGCGAAGGGTGGCGTCGGAAAGACGACGATCACCGTCGCGCTCGCGCGAGCGCTCGACGGGGCGGGGCTAGACGTCGCCGTTTTCGACGCCAACGTCCACGCACCCGATGCGCCGGAGTTACTGGGTGCGGAGGGGCCGGTCCAATCGACGCCTTCGGGGAGTCCAATGCCCGTATCGGCCGACGGAATCGAGGTTATGAGCGTCGAATTGATCGCCGAGGACGGACCGGTCGCCTGGCGGGGTGCCATGGTCCACGACGTCGTGACCGACCTGCTCGGCAACGCCGTTTGGAAGGACCGAGACGTGTTGCTCGTCGATCTCCCGCCGGGAATCGGCGAGGCCGTGACGACGCTCGTCCAGCAGGCCCCGCTCGATGCGGGCTTACTCGTTACTACCCCGACCGACGCGGGCGCTCGGTCGACGGAACGAACCGGCGCCCTGTTCGAGGCCTACGGCGTTCAAACGATCGGCGTCGCCCCGAATATGGTTGCGACCGAGGGCGAGGATCTCGAGTCTCCGTACGCGGGCGATGGTCGCTCTCTCACGAACGAGATCGACTCCGTCGATCCGGTAAACGACTCACTCGAGCCGATTCCGTTCGATCCGGCACTTCGCGATCCGTTGACTATGGACGTCGTCGAGCCGTCGACGCAGGGGGAGGAGGCGATCGCCTCGCTCGCAACGCGCGTACGGGAGTTTCTCTCGGGGTCGACCGGACCCGAGGTGCCCGAGGAGGCGGTCGATCTTCGCGGACTTCCGCCGACGAGCGTCCGTCGGCAGGCGATCGGCGAGTTCGGCGTCGTCGACGACTCGCCAGTTTCGATCGTGATGCGTGGGGATCCCGAAGCGCTCGCCGACGTGGTCGAGGAGCGTCTCGAGCGCGACGCACGTTCGCTCGCACGAACGTCGATCGACGACCTCGGCCGGGACGGGTGGCTGCTCGAACTCGAGGCCGAAACCGACCCGTCGACTCCCTCGACGTCGGAGCCGACGCCGTAGGCGGTCGCTCGGGCCAGTGGTACTTACGACTCCGTTCCGACGGTATTCGCCCTCGTATAAAGCCCCGCTATTCGGAGGGTTTTGGCCGAGCAACCCCCAGACCGTGGGAAGAGGCGGTTTTAGTTAACCGATAGGTCACGGAGTTTGCCTGTGATGGCAGACGGACAATCCACGACCGATCGGCACCGTCCGAAACGACGGACGAGGGAATCGCCACCCGACTCTCCGCACGCCGTCTGGAACGGGGTGGGACGATGAGCGAGTCGGACGACGACACGCCTGATGAGGCCCTCGCGGACGCGACGAACGGATCCGACGAGGGCGGATTCGACCTAACCCGGCGGGAACTCGGCGCGGCCGCGGCTGGCGTCGCCGGCGCGTCCGGCCTCGGACTGCTCGGACTCCGACGGCTCACGAGCGACACCGACGAGGCGGACGAGCCCGGCCATATGAACCCGTTCGAGGAGTATCCCAATCAGGGATGGGAAGACCACTACCGCGACGTGTGGGAACCCGACGACTCCTACATGCTGACGTGTACGCCGAACGACACCCACAACTGTTACCTCGAGGCCTCGATCAAAAACGGTGAGATCACTCGCCTCGGTCCCTCGATGAACTACGGCGAGGCGACCGACCTCGAGGGTAACGAGGCGACCCAGCGCTGGGATCCCCGAGTCTGTAACAAGGGGCTGGCGATGATCGAGCGCTTCTACAGCGAACGCCGGGTGAAAGACCCGATGGTCCGAGAGGGATTCATGGAGTGGGTCGAAGACGGCTTCCCGCGGGACGACGACGGCTCGATGCCCGAGGCGTACGCCAACCGCGGCGAGGACAACTTCATTCGCGTCGACCACGAGGAGGCATACGATCTCGCCGCCCGGACGTTCCTCGAGCTCGCCGAGTTCTACAGCGGCGAGTCCGGGATGCAGTCCCTTCTCGAGCAGGACTACGACGAGCGCGTCGTCGAACAGACCCAGGGCGCGGGCGTTCGTTCGATGAAGTTCCGCGGTGGCATGCCCCTTCTCGGGGTCATCAAGCTCTGGGGGCAGTACCGCAACGCGAACTCGATGTCGCTGCTGGACAACTACGTCCGCGACGTCGACGAAGACGACGCCCTCGGCTCGGTCGGGCTCGACAACTACTCGTTCCACACCGATCTGCCGCCAGGGCACACGATGGTTACCGGCCAACAGACGGTCGACTTCGACCTCTCGAGCGTCGAACAGGCCGACCACGTCGTCGTCGCCGGGCTCAACTTTTTGACGACGAAGATGGCCGACTGTCACTGGCTGACCGAGGCCCGGCTGAAGGGGACGAAGGTCACGGGGATCTTCACCGACTACAACGCGACCGCCTCGAAGTGCGACGAACTGATCACCGTCAGACCCGCCACCGACTCGGCGCTGTTTCTCGGTGCCGCACGGGTCCTCATCGAGGAGGAGCTGTACGACGAGGACTTCGTCCGTCGGTACACCGACCTGCCGCTGTTGGTACGGATGGACACCAACGAGATGCTACGGGCGAGCGACGTCTTCGAGGACTACGAGCCCGAAGAGTTGGAGAAAACCCGAACCGTCGAGGGCGAAGCGGGTCGGCCCGACGCCGGCTCGCTCAACCTCGACGAACAGATAATCACCGAGGAGCTTCGCGGCGAGTGGGGCGACTTCGTCGTCCGCGACGAGGAAAGCGGCGAGTTCGAAGCGGTGACGCGAGACGACATCGGCGACGACTTCGATACCCGAGCGACGCTCGAGGGCCGTTTCGAGGTCGAACTCGCCGACGGCGGTTCGACCGTCGAGGTCAGGCCGGTGTTCGACCTGATCAGCGAGCACTTACTTGAGACCTACGACCTCGAGTCGGCCGCCGAGATCGTCGGGACGGATCCCCAGGCCGTCGAGAACCTGGCCCACGACTTCGCGGACAATCAAGAGGAGACCCTCGTGCTGACCGGGATGGGGCCGAACCACTACACCAACGCGGATCAGAAGGACCGCGCGGTGTTTCTGCTGGCGTCGCTGACGCGAAACGTCGGCTATCGGACCGGCAACGTCGGAAGCTACTCCGGCAACTACCGATCGGCGTACTTCAACGGGCTTCCGAACTACGCCGACGAGGACCCGTTCGACATCGAACTCGATCCAGACGAGCCAGCGAATGTCGACCAGCGCTACGACGAACAGTCGGCGCACTTCTACACGAACCTGGACGAACCCCTCGAGGTCGACGGCGAGTACTTCCAGGGCGACTCGCACATGCACACGCCGACGAAGTCGCTGTGGGTGTCGGGCTCGAATTCGATCCTCGGCAACGCGAAGGGTGCGTACAAAATCATCGAGAAGATGCTCCGAAGCGGGAAGATCGAGGCCTTCTTCACCAACGAGTGGTGGTGGACGATGACCTGCGAGTACTCCGACATCGTCTTCCCGGCCGATTCGTGGGCCGAACACCACGTTAACGATATCACCGCGTCGGTCACTAACCCGTTTATCACGACGATGCCCGAGACGGGGATCGATCGGATCTACAACACCCGAAACGACGCCCAACACTACAAGGGCGTCGCCGCGGAGCTTGCGGAGATAACGGACGACGATCGGTTCATCGACTACTGGGAGTTCATCGACGAGGACGAGTATCAGGCGAAACCGTACCTCCAGCGGATCATCGACAACTCGAACACCGTCGCGGGCTACGACGTCGAGGAGCTGCTGGACGATGCCGAAGAGGGGACGCCGGCGATTATCATGACCCGGAGTTACCCAAAGCAAGTCGGCAACGAACAGATGCAAGACGACGACCCGTGGTACACGAAATCGGGTCGTCTCGAGTTCTTCCGCGAGGAGGAGGAGTTCGCCGAGGCGGGCGAGAACATCCCGCTTCACCGGGAGCCGATGGACGCGACGCCCTACGAGCCGAACGTCATCGTCGACGACAGCGAGAGCCCCGTGATCGATCCGGAGACGCCCGAGGATCGGGGGTGGGATAGCGAGGCGAAAGTCAGGAGCACGAACGACCGACAGGTTCGCAACGTGATCAAGTCCCCGAGTGAGCTGGTCGACAGCGCGCACCCGTTGACCGAGCTCGACGAGGGCTACGACTACGTCTACATGACGCCGAAGTACCGCCACGGGACCCACACCTTCGCGAACGCGCTCCCGAACATCGCGGTCTGGTGGGGGAACTACGGCGACATGGGCCGACGAACGGAGCGAGATAGCTTCGACGAGCGAAAGCCCTACATCGGCGAGGGGTACATCGAGATGAACCCCGAGGACGCCCGTTCGGAAGACCTTCAGGACGGGGATTACGTCTGGGTCGACGCCGATCCCTCCGATCGACCGTACGAGGGGTTCGATCCCGACGACGGGGACGACGAGTACGCCCGAGCGATGATGCGGATTCGGTACCAGCCGAGCCTGCCGGAAGGAGTCACGCGGAGCTGGATGAACGTCAACCAGACGTCGCACAAGACCTACGAAGCTCAACAAGAGCGCGAGGACGGGATGGCCAAAGCCGAGGATACGAGTTACGTCTCGCTCTATCGGAGCGGGGGCCACCAGTCCACGACGACGACCTGGCTCCGACGGACGTGGCTAACGGATTCGATGCCGCGGAAGGATCTCGGCGGGATGAATCTAAACGTCGGCTTCGAGCCGGACGTCCACGCGGCGAACGGCGCGCCGAAGGAAGCCTTCGTCAAGATCGACAAGGCCGAAGACGGCGGCGTGGACGACGACGGCGAGCCCGATGGCGCGTGGGAACCCGTCGACCGCGGGATCCGACCGACCCAGGAGGACGAAACGATGGACGACTACCTGAGCGGCGGCTTTGCGAGCGAATCCGACGACTAACACGAGGTGAACACAAATGGCGCAAGTCTACAATTGGCAGATCGGACGCGAGATGGAATTCCCGTACGCCGAGTCCCGACCGGATCGACAGTGGGGCGCGGTGTTCGATATCAACAAGTGCATCGCTTGCCAGACGTGTACGATGTCGTGTAAGACGACGTGGACCCACGGCGAGGGTCAAGAGCACATGTTCTGGAACAACGTCGAAACGAAACCCTACGGCGGTCATCCGATCGGTTGGGATAAAGAAATTCTAGACCAGCTCGGAACCCAGAACTGGGGCTCCGACGGCGTCTACGAGGGCGACACGATCTTCGAGGCCAACGACGTCGACTGGGACGACATGCTGATCGACGACGACATCGGCAACCAGCACGGCGAGGACATCGTGGGCTATCGGCCCGACGACGAGGACTGGGCCCACCCGAACCTCGGCGAGGATGAACCGGCGGGCGAATCGTTCGAATCGGACACGCACATCCCCGAAGACGAGCAGACCCATCCGATGTGGTTCTTCTACCTCCCTCGAGTGTGCAATCACTGTTCGTTCGCGGCGTGTGCCGGTGGCTGTCCGGTCCAGGCGGTCTACAAGCGGGACGAAGACGGCATCGTCCTTATCGACGAGGACAGCTGTCAGGCCGCTCAGGAGTGCGTCCGCGCGTGTCCTTACGGAAAATCGGTCTACAACCCGAGCGAACACGTCTCACAGAAGTGCGTCGGTTGCTACCCGAAAATCGAGCAGGGGATGGTCCCGCAGTGCTTCGAAAACTGTCTCGGCAAGATCCGACAGCACGGCTGGGTCAACCCGCCCGAAGAAGCCGATCCCGACAACCCGATCGACTTCATGGTCCACGAGGCCGAGGTCGCACTGCCGTTGTATCCCCAGCTCGGACTCGAGCCGAACGTCTACTACGTCCCGCCGACGAACGTTCCTACCGACTATCTCTTCCAGATGTTCGGTCCCGGCGTCGAGGATGCCAAAGAGACCTACAGAGCCGCCCGTCGCGGAGACGAGGAACACCGCAAGCTTCGCGGGCTCCTCCACCTGATGGGCTCGACCGAGTGGCGCATCGAGCAGTTCGAGGTCACCGACGACGAGGCGATCGGCTACGACGAGAGCGGCTCGACCGTCGCTCGCGTCCCGATGGAGGAACCGACCTACGAACGCGAACGGTACGACGAAGATAACGACGTCTACCGCCTCGACGTCACGTAACCGTCTCGTAATAGTGATCACGATGACTCCAGATACACACGTCCACCGCGCACGATTGTACAAGCTCGCCTCGTTGGCGTTCGACAGGCCGGACGACGACCTCGAGGAAGCGCTCGTTTCCGGCGAGTTTACCGAACACCTCCTCGAATCGGCCTCGGCGATCGAAGAGGACCAACTCCGGGAGCGCGCCGAGGCAGTCGCCGAGTCCGCACCGACCGACCCGGATCGCGTCGCCGAGCGTTACTCCGATTGGGCGACGCTATTCGGCTTCGAGAAAGGGGGCGAAATCCAGCAGTACCAGATCGAGTACGCCCCCGGAACCCTCGTGACCAGCACCGACACGCTGGCGGATATTTCGGGGTTCTACAAAGCGTTCGGACTTTCGCTCGAGCCGGACAACCGCGAGCGATCCGACCACCTCTGTCTTCAGCTCGAGTTTCTCTCGCACCTGTCTCTGCAGACGGCCGCTCTCGAACTCGATAGGGATGAAACCGGTCTCGAAATCGTTAGAGACGCCCAGGGTTCGTTTCTCGAGGATCACCTCGGTCGCTGGATCCCGCGGTTTAGCGAAACGGTGCGAGAAGACAGCGGGGTGGAGTTCTATCGAGCCCTCGCCGAACTGATCGAACGGCTCGGGGAACTCGACGCCGAGCGGTTCGACGTCGAGCCGGACGTCTTCGCCGAAACCCCGCCGTCGCCGCTCGAGGATTTTACCGGCGACGACGGGAGCGATTTCCGCTGTGGAACCTGTGGCTCGACGCCGTCGCCGACGACCGACGCGCAGGACGGACAACAACAGGCGGAGACCGGGCAGCAACGCGCGGATAGCGGCCAACAGCACGCGGAACCCGACCAACAGCACGCGGAGCCACAGCCGCCACGAGGCGACCGGTCAGGCCCGTATTGATGCGTCGGTGAACTGGTTTTACAGGTTGTCGGGGCAACTCACAGTCGTCAATGAGCGCCGTTCGGAGAGATCTGGTTGTCGTACCCGTTCAATACGTTTTCTCGGTTATCCCCTCTCTCAGTGAAGATGCACCAGTCATTATCGCAGTAATCATTACCCAACGTATGACCGTCTACGACGGAACGTCAATCTCTATTCTGTCGTACGAGTAGTCGTCTGAACGCTTCGGGAGACGATTTGCTCGAGAAGTAACACCGGTGGCGACGAAAGCGGACGAAGTGCAACGAGAACCCGACTCGAACCTCCTCCTCGAGAATCCACCGGACGTCGGATTACGCTGAGTACGAGAACCACTTCGGAGACCGACTTGCGTGCCGATTGCGTCTCAGTTCGAGTCCGGCGAACGGCCCAATACTCAGGACGGTAACGGACACAGGCTCGCGGTGAAGATCACCGTCTCGTCGGTTTCGTTTCTTGCGCCGTGTTCCGCGCCGCGTGCGTGCTTGACGACGCCCGGTGCCGAAATTTCCTCGCTCTCTCCGTCCCGAATGACGGTCACGGCACCCTCGAGCACGTGAAAGACGTTCGTGCTGTCGGGGTGTTCGTGCGGCTCGAGTGTCGCGCCGGGACCGAGCGCGAACGCTTTTACGAGCACGTCGTCGGTGACGACGAGTTCGGCGGTTTCGATCGCTTCCTCCTCCGGTTCGAGCTCTGCCGTCGCGTCCGCGTAGCTGTCGAGTGACATGGTGTTCGTGACGTTCAGGGGAACGGTCCCGCCCACCATGATAGTATTGGTCACCGTCCCGACGTCGGAAACGCCGATACCGCGAGAACGATCGAGTCCACGGGTGCGATTTGAGCGCGCGATGGCAACTATAAAGAGTGTGTTCGCCCTTTCTCAATCCACTGAAACGATGGCAATCGACCAGGAGACCGAAATGACCGCGGCGGAAATCGACGACTTTCTCGGTCAGCACGAGACGGGGGTGTTATCGCTCGCTCGAACCGATGATCCCTACGCGATCCCGATTTCGTACGGGTACGACGGCGAAGAGCGGGTATTCTACATGCGGCTTGTATCGACGCCGGAAAGCGAAAAGCGGGCCTTCCTCGAGTCCGCGCCGTCCGCCCGGGTCGTGGTCTACGACGAGCGGGGCTCGACGTACCGAAGCGTCATCGCGACAGGTTCGCTCGAGAACATTCCTCCGGCGGAGCTGTCGCCCGAACAGATCGCACAGTACGGCGATGCGAAACGACCATTGTTCGAAATCTGGGCGCAGGGAAAACAGGATCTCGATATCGACCTCTATCGTCTCGATCCGGAGTCGCTGAGCGGGAGACAGACGGAAATCGATCGGTCGGAGTAAGTCGAACGGTTCTCGTCGCACCAAGGACTCAGTTTGTTTGCTGTTTTACGGCAAAATCTTCAGCCGTCACGTCAGCGCTGCAGACCGGACACCCGTGTGCCACTGTGGCCTCTCGCATCGATTCGTTGACCTCGATTTCTTGTTCGCACTCCGGACAGGTAAATTCGTATCTGCTCATGGGCGGGGGTGTACTCGTGTGAAACGTGCGTTGGCTACGTTCATAGCTGCGCGACCATCACATATAGGGTTCCGGTTTGGTGCCAATCGGTCGTAGTTTCCGAAGCGTTCTTCACTCGTGAGGTAGCCGCCGTTCGAAATCATGCATCCCCGTACTCGAGAATTGCATCGAGTAATTTCGTCTGTGCTGCGGCGAGATGTTCGGTGAAGGTCGTTCCGGTGATCTCGAGTTCGTCGGCCACCTCGCCGGCGTTCGCTCGTTTCGGGTATTCGAAATAGCCCATTCGGTGGGCCGTCTCGAGGACCTCCAATTGGCGGGTGGTTAGGTTGCTCCGGTCGACGAAGACGAGGTTCTGCTCGGCGTGGTCCTGTTGTGACTGCAGCAGCCGCTGGACATCGAGATTCGAGTACTGACGCTGTAGATCGCCGATAATCGCCTGCAACCCCTCCATATCTGGCGCGTGGAAGGTCAGAAACAGCGACGACTCCTGCGTTCGAACGTCGATAACGGGTGAATCGTGCGCTTCGATACACTCGCACGGACACCCGCGTCCGAGATCCCGCTCGAACCGGTAGACCTCGCTCGAGCCGTACGAAAAGATCGGCGATAGTTCGATGTCGGTATCGAACTCGTCGGGATACGCCTCGGCCTCGAGCATGAACTCCTCGGCAACGCGCTCGGGCGCATTCGGGTTCGTGCTCTTCGAGACCGATTGGACGTTCCCGGCCGCCGCCTTCGACGCCTGGGTGACGATGCAGTCGACCGGGTCGTCGAGTTTCACCTCCGCGCGGATCCCCGAAGCCATTAGCCGATAGTGGGGGCGCTGTCCCCCTAAACCCTGTTATTTCGAGTCTCGAATCCGCGTCGTGAGGCCGTTCTGACGAATTCAGCGATTTGAGGTTGTCTTGCTGAACCAGGTGTCGGGGTGTGTCCTCCTGGACCCAAGGCCGGAGACGACCTCTATCTTCACCAATGAGCGAAGGACCTCCCCGAGGCTCGGGCTCCATATAAAGGACCCTGTATTTAGGGGGTCTCAATTGGTGGCGCCCCAGTCGCTACTAGAAACCAAGACAATGGCCGCGACAAACTCTACGACGAACGGGAGACGACCGAAAACTGACGAACCCGAGGATCCCCAGACGGTACTCGATGCCCTGAACGATACGGGCTGTCGAGCGATTCTCGAGGCGACCAGCGACGAAACGCTGACCGCGACGGAGCTTTCCGAGCGGTGTGCGATTCCGATGTCGACGGCCTATCGGAAAGTCGAAAAACTGGCCGCAGCGGATCTCCTCGAGGAACGTGTTCGAATCAACACCTCCGGGAAACACGCGACCGAGTACCGCAGATGCTTCGGCGACGTGCTCGTCTCGGTTGATGCGGGCGAACTCGAGCTTCAACTGACGAACCCCGCCGGAGAAAACAGGACGAGACGTGCTTCGGATTCTGCGAACGGCGAAGCGACGAACGAGACTGACTCGGGCGTTCCGTATGCCGTTGCTGACGACTGATCTCGAGTGACGACTCATCTCGAAGACAGTTTACCCGAGCGAGGCGGTTTGTGTTCAGGTTAGCGGATTAGTGCGACGGGCTCTCTTCTTCGAGTCCCCAGGAGATGTGCGCCCAGAGGCGTTCGTAGCCGTAGTACGTCCCGGTTTTCAGCAGGTTTGCGGCGATTCCGATGTTGATCGAATCCGACGTGCTCCCCGTGACGACGAACGCCACTGAAATCGTAACGACGATCATCAGAACGCGGTAGGAGAGCGTCTTGACGAGCGTCCGCGAATGGGCCTGAAACGGGGAACGGGACACGAGCGTCGTGTATAGTCTCGATTGCATCGACGATCACCCCGAGTCCGCCGCTCGATCGAGGCCCGTCCGTGATCGACTCGTACAGAACCGTTCGCTACCTGCCCAAAATCCGCCGTACCGCCTTCGGAATCGATTGCGACCAGTGCTCGAACATCGACGTCTGCGAGCGGCGCTCGTCATTTTGTCGTCACCAGTACGCGATGGTATGGCGGGGAATGCATTGCAAATACCGTCACTTCCCACGGTTCTGGAATTCTTTCGAATCGATCGACGGGAGCACGATTCGTACTTATTCGCTCGGCGACTCGAGAAGATCCTCGAGCACCTTCGTCTGAGCCGTAACGAGGTGTTCGGTGAACGTGGATCGCGAAATGTCGAGCGCGGACGCGACTTCGCTCGCGTTGGCCCCTTTCGGGTACTCGAAGTACCCCAGATCGAACGCGGTCTCGAGGACGGTCCGTTGTCGGCCGGTTAGCCGCGCTCGATCGACGAGGACGGAATCTCCCGCCGATTCGTCTCCGATCTGGGCGAGTTTGTGGAGGCGAACATCGTCGAAGTGTTCCCGGAGCCGTCGAATAATCGTCGACATCGAATCGACATCAGTTGCTCGGACGGTGAGAAACAACGCTCCGTCCACCGCCCGGATCGAAGCGACGGGCGCTCCTTGTTCTTCGATCACTTCGCAGGGACACAGATCGTCGAATTCCCGAGTAAATCGATACGTTTCCGTCCGTTCGGTCGTCGAAACCGTCGTTGTCTCGAGGCTACTGTCCTCGACGTCGAACCCCATCGACTTCTCGGCGTCGATCGTAAACTCCTCGACCGCGGGCGTGTCGGGAGTTGGGTTCGACGAGCGGGCGACGGAGTCGACGGTCGTTTCAGCTTCGTCGGAAACTCGAGCGATCGGGCATCCAGTCGCTCCGGAGAGCACGACGGTTGCACTGAGACCAGTCATAGTTGACACTCGCCCCGCTAACAGGATAACCTCCGTCCAGAATTCCCGCCCGATGAAAAGATGATTTTCGGTCGGTCGTCACGTTCGCCGTCGTCAGTTCAGCTCACCGCTTTTCGTCTATCTCTTCGTGGAGGAACTCCTCGGCATCCTCCCCGGCGTAGGTCCCGACGACCTGTCCGTCGCCCTCGAGATAGTACTGATAGGTGGTGATTCCCTCGAGACCGACCGGCCCTCTCGCGTGGATTTTTCCGGTGCTGATCCCGACTTCGGCGCCGAGTCCGAACCGGTAGCCGTCGGCGAACCGCGTCGAGGCGTTGTGGAAGACGCTCGCCGAATCGAGGCTCCGCATGAAATCGCTCGCCCGCTCCGAGTCCTCGGTGACGATCGATTCGGTGTGCTTCGAGCCGTAGGTCGTGATGTGGTCGATGGCGTCCTCGAGCGAGTCGACGACCGTGATCGAGAGGATCAGGTCGCCGTATTCGGTCGCCCAATCTTCGGCCGTCGCCGGTTCCGCGTCGATGATTTCCTGCGTTCGCTCGTCACCTCGTAGCTCGACGCCCGCATCGGCGTATTCGTCGGCAATCTCTGGAAGGAACTCCTCGGCGACACCCTCGTGGACCAGCAGGGTTTCGACCGCGTTACAGACCGCAGGATACTGAACTTTGGCGTCGTAGGCGACATCGACCGCCATCGACTGATCGGCCTCGCTGTCGACGTAGACGTGACAGATCCCTTCCGTGTGCCCAAGCACCGGAATGCTCGTGTTGTCCTGAATGTAGCTCACGAACTCCGAACTGCCCCGTGGCATGATGAGATCGATCGACTCGTCCATCTCGAGGATCGCGTCGACGTCCGCTCGAGCCTCGATCAGTTGGGCCCACCCCGTTGGCATCTCGGTCGTCGCCTCCCGGATGATGTCGAACAGGACGCGGTTCGATTCGCTCGCTTCGCTCCCGCCTTTCAGGATCACGGCGTTTCCGGATTTGAGACTGAGCGCGGCGATCTGGACGAGCGCGTCGGGACGGGACTCGAAAATCGTACTGATGACGCCGATCGGAACCGTCCGTTTGTACAATTCGAGGTCCTCATCGAGCTTTCTTGCCGTCTGGGTCCTGCCGAGTGGATCATCTTGTTCGGCGACGCTTCGGACCATCTCGGTGATGCTCTCGAGTTTCGACGGCGAGAGTTTCAGTCGGTCGACGAGCGCCTGGCTGTACTCTCCCTCCTCGAGGAGTTTTTCGCCCTCGCGGACGTCCACTTCGTTGGCCTCGAGGATTTCGTCGTGTCGCTCGTCGATCGCGTCGGCGATCGAACGAAGCGCCGCTGATCGCTTCTCGTCCGAGCGTTTCGCGAGCTCGAGGGCCGCGGTCTGTGCTTCGTCGACCTTGACTTCGGCAGTTTTCTCAGTCATCGTTCACACCGTTCGTTGGGACGAATATGGTCCCCACGGGCTTGCCGGCATCGATTTTCTCGAGGATGTTTTCCTCCGTCGATTCGGCGATGATGGCGGGGATCCCGTGTTCGCTCACCGACCGGGCACCGGACACCTTCGTCTGGATGCCGCCGAAGGTCGACGACGCGCTTTCGTCGATGAGTTGCTCCACTTCGTCGTAGTTTTCTCCGACCGCTTCGATCCGTTCCGCGTCCGGGTTTCGCTTCGGATTCTCGGCGTAGACGCCGCCGACATCGGTCAGCGTGACCAAGAGGTCGACATTGGTTCCGAGGGCGACCGACGAGGAGAGCATATCGTTGTCGCCGATCCGAATTTCTTCCGTCGTGACGGCGTCGTTCTCGTTGATTATCGGGACGATTCCCCACTTTAGCAACGCTTCGATCGTGTTCGTAAAGTTCGTGAACCGGTCCGGATTCTCGAGGTCGCTTTGCGTGATCAGAATCTGAGCGATCTTCCGGTCGTACCGTTCGAAGCTTTCGGTGTACCGACGCATGAGGTGTGACTGGCCGACCGTCGAGAGTGCCTGGGATTCCTCGACCGTCTCGCTCGAGTAATCGATGCGCCCCTTTCCGGCCCCGATCGCACCTGAAGAAACCAGCAAAACGTCCGTGTCGCTCTCGTGGAGGTCGTGGATGTCGTCGACGAGTTTGTCCAATTTCTCGTCGTCGAGTTTGGACTGGTCGTCCGTCAACGAGTTCGTTCCAGCTTTGACCACAACCCGGTCAGCGTCGGCGGCGAGCTGGCGTGCGGTTTCGACTTCGTTCAGTTCGACTGTATTATTCATTTGCAAATTCCTGAGCTAACTCCGCGGATCGGTCTTCGGCGGCGGTTACCGCGTCTTCGACCGTTTCTTCGACAGTACTGTCCCTGAGCACTTTCATGCCTTCGATCGTCGTTCCCTGTGGAGAGCAGACGGCGTCGATGAGTTCGTCGGTGCTCCGTTCGGATCGAAGGACGGTCTCTGCGGCACCTTTGAACGTTTGTGCGGCCAGTGCTTCCGCGTCGTCGGGATCGAGTCCGCTCGAGACGCCGGCCTGTTTCATCGCGTTGAGCAAGTAAAACACGAACGCGGGTCCGCTGCCGTTGACCGCGGTCGCGATATCCATCTGCGCTTCCTCGACTTCGACGAACGTGCCGACGTCGTCGAGTACCGATTTGACGTCGTCGCTGATCTCCGAACCGGCGACAGCAGCCGCCATGTTGCCCGATTCGGCGGCGAGGTTCGGCATCAATCGAACGACGGTTGCATCGGTTCGTTGCTCGAGAAAGTCGGTCGAGACGCCCGCTGCGATAGAGACGAGCGTTTGATCGGGAGACAGATCGAGATCCTCGAGGACCGCTCCGACGATGTCCGGTTTGACGACGACGAAGACGAGATCGGATTCGGTCGCCGTCTCGAGGTCGGTCGTGGTGTTCGCACAGTAGCGTTCGACCTGCTCGAGCACCTTCGGATCGACGTCGCACGCTGTCACGGTGTGGGTTCCAGTTCTCGCGAGCCCCTGTATCAGGGCGGATCCCATGTTCCCGCACCCGATGACGCTGGCATGTACCATTCTACCTCCATCTTCGTGGTGTGGGGACCATAGCAACTTTGATTTGAACTCAGTCGATCCGCCGCCGCCCCGTTCCGCTTCGGGGTCGAATCACGAACGACTAAATGACTATTTAGTAAATATGCAGTAAACATGAGTCAGGATACCGTCACGACCATCGTGAACAACCTCACCCTGTCGGAAAAAGTCGATCTCGTACACGGGTCGATGGACACAGTGGGGACGGCGACCGGATTCATTCCGGGCCTCGAGCGCGTTGGTCTGGCGCCGGTAAGACTGACTGACGGGCCGCTGGGAGTCAGGACGGACGAACCCGCGACGGCGTTCCCGGCGTCGCTGGCGCTCGCCTCGACGTTCGACCCCGAGCTCGCGGAGCGATTCGGTCGGGCGCTCGGCCGCGAGGCGACTGCGCGAGACCAGGACGTCCTCCTCGGACCCGGCCTCAACCTGATCCGGGTCCCCCACTGCGGGCGTAACTTCGAGTACTTTGCCGAGGATCCGGTCCTTTCGGGCGCGTTCGCCGCGAACGTCGTGGAGGGTATCCAGGCCGAGAACGTCGTCGCGACGCCCAAACACTACGTCGCGAACAACCAGGAAACGCGCCGGGCCGACGTCAGTGCCGAGGTCGAAGAACGCGTCCTTCGGGAACTGTACCTGCCGGCGTTCCGGGACGCCGTCGAGGCCGGTGCCGGTTCGGTCATGTCCTCGTATAACCGCGTTAACGGTACGTACGTAAGCGAACACGAACGCCTCCTCACGGCGGTGCTCAAGGAGGAGTGGGGGTTCGACGGGTACGTCGTCTCGGATTGGTTCGGCACCGAAAGCGTCGTCGGCACCGCAAACGGCGGCTTGGACCTCCAGATGCCCGGCATCTCCGCCGAGGAGCTACTCGCCTCGATGGGAATGACAGCAGACGACCTCGTCGACGAAGACGACCCCCAGGGAGACGGGTTCGACATCGAGGGAGGATTCGAGTTCGCCGAGGGAATGCCAGACCCGATGTCCGGAGGGCTCTACGCCGAGGAACTCGCCGACGCCGTCGAGCGCGGCGAAGTATCCGAGTCCCGTCTCGACGACATGGTGGCTCGGATCCTCCGGTCGCTCGAGGCGGTCGGTCATTTCGACGGTCGAGAAGACGAGGGGGCGATCGACACGCCGGAACACCGCCAGCTCGCCGTCGATATCGCCGCGTGCGGGACGGTCCTGCTCGATAACGACGGTCTGCTTCCGCTTTCCGACGACGCCGATGTCGCGATCGTGGGGCCGAACGTCGACGAAGCCATTCTCGGTGGCGGCGGCTCCTCCGAGGTGACGCCGTTCACCGAAACGAGCCCTCGAGAGGGATTGGAGGCTCGCGCCGACGGGACGGTCACCGTCGCCCACGGACTGCCTCGAATCGAGGACATCTCGATGTTCGACGAGTCCGCAGCCGGAAAGCAGCGAGAACCCGATATCGACGCCGCCGCTGACGCGGCCGCCGAGGCCGATGTCGCCGTCGTGTTCGTCCGGGATCAGGCAACCGAAGCCGTCGACCGCGATTCGCTCGATCTGCCCGGTCGACAGGACGAACTGGTCTCCGCCGTGGCCGACGCGAACGATCGGACGGTCGTCGTTTCGAACACGAGCGGTCCCGTTGAGGTACCGTGGCGCGACGACGTTGGCGCAGTTATCGCGAACTGGTATCCCGGTCAATCCCACGGCGAGGCGGTCGCGTCGATTCTTTACGGCGACGTTGATCCCGGCGGACGCCTCCCGGTTACGTTCGCTCCCGAGGGCGAGTATCCGACGGCGGACGAGCGGCGCTTCCCCGGTGTCGCCGACGAGAGCCACTACGAGGAAGGGCTGCTCGTCGGCTACCGCTACTTCGACGCGGCAGGCGTCGATCCGACGTATCCGTTCGGCCACGGACACTCCTACGCCGACTTCAAGTATCGCACCCTCGAGTCGATTGACGACTCGACCGTCGAGGTGACCGTCGAAAACGTCGCCGACCGCGCCGGGCGCGAGGTCGTTCAGGCGTACGTCGCATCGCCGGATGCGGCCGACGATCTCGAGCGACCGCCCCGGGAACTCGGCGGGTTCGAGGCCGTCGAACTCGAGGTTGGCGAGTCCGTGACGGTCGCTCTCGACCTCGACTCCCGCGCGTTCGGTCGGTACGACGAATCCCAGGGCTGGACGATAGACGCCGGGGAGTACACCGTCGACGTGGGCCGATCCTCGCGGGATCTGCGCGGATCGGTGACGATCGAACGATAACATCAGTTCGTGTCGTCCTCGTTTCTATCGAGCCAATACTGTGGACCCGACCGCATCCGGTGCGTCGAGGTCGCCGGTCGGACGTTCCACTGCCGTCGAACTGGTTGCCACCGACCGCGAAACGAGTGCTTTCGAAGCGGCTCCACGTACACGAATCGCGTTGGTACGCCGAGAATGGGTTCGTGTCCGCCAAAATCCCTCGGGGCTTTATCGCGACACCGTACGAGCCACCGCTTACCGTGTCACCCCTTCCACCGTGGGTGGAGAATCGATTGACCAAAGAGCCGTCGATCCACCCTGCCCAGCGTCGCCTGGTCGAAGCGCTCGTCGAAAGCGATCGACCCGTTCTCTCCGTCGGACAGCTCCGACGCCGAGCGGATCCAGATGCCGACGAGTTGACCGTTCGAGATCGCCTCGAGATGCTTGAGGAACTCGGCATCCTCGGTGCCGCGTCGTATCCAGATTCGGTCACGCTGTATTATCTGAACGAACCGGAATCGAATTCAGTCGGTCCGTCGAGCTCGAGCTCCCGATCGGCAAGGACCAATCCTCTCGACGAGTTGTCCGCAAAAGGTTTCCTCACGCTTCGAGAATCGGACGCGATCCGGACGCTCGTTCTCGCCGGGTATCAGCTCAGTCTCGTGCTCTTAACAGCAGGGATCGTCCTCTCCGCGTTCGGAATCGACGGCGTCATCGAAACTGGGAACGACCTCGGGACTGCGGCGATGTATCTGTTCGCGCTGTGCCTGCTGGTCCACGGGGCTGAATGGGTCGTCCGTCGGAGCAGGTCCTAGCCCTTGTCCCCGATTTACTGGATGTCGCTCGTTTCCCGATCGATTGGATTGCTCGAGTGAAAACCGTTCACAGACGGTTTTTCGGCCGCCTAACGGCGTTTGGCGACCGCAAAATCGGCACGGGGGTTTAAACCCATCCTGTTCATACCACCTGTCACTGATACGATGAAACATCTTCCGCCGTGGATCGAGGACCGGATCGACTCCAACCTCAACATGAAGCTCACGCAGCGCCACGTCGTCGAGACGATGATCGATGCGGAGCGACCGTTCTTTTCAGCGCAACAGATCCGCGCTCGCGTAAGCCCCGACGTGAGTAAGGAGACGGTCCGGAACCGGCTGAACGAACTCCGCGAAATCGACGTCATCACTGCGGAGACGTATCCGGAGTCGATCACGCTTTACTACATCAACTATCCAGAATCATCCTGGCCGCTTTCCCCTGAAGGAAAGGAGGCACTTTCACGCGAAACCCCGCTCGAGACGCTGTCGTTCGGCGACTTTATTCGCCTTCGAAATCCCGCCGGAATCAGAACGTTAGTCCTCGCGGGGTTTCAGTTGAGTCTAGTGTTGTTTGCGTTGAGTTTTCTCGTTGCACCCGCGCCGATCGACCTTGCGGTGCAGTCAGATAGCGCCTTCATGGCGGCAGCACTGAACCTCTTTACCGTCTGTGTCGTTCTGCTCGTTGCCGAGCGTATCGTCCGAACGTTCCGCGAGAGTGGTTCGGCGGATTTCGTTCCGACAGTCGAAGAGTTCGTCTCGAAGTAATCAGCTTACCATCTCACACCAGCAACTAATGTCAAACGAAACCGATACTCCCACGACGACCGCACAGCCAACACAACCTGGTCCGGATTTACTCACAGAACGAACGCTCGCAGGAATCTTCGTTCATCTCATCGGTCTTGGTACTGGATTCATCGGTACGAGTTTCATTTACCTGATCTCAGATTCTGATTTCAGTCGGAAGAACGCCCGGAATGCGACCAATTGGCAGCTCCTGTACTGGGGCACGCATTTACTCTGGTTCTGTGCGTTCGGCCTATTGTTCCTTTTCGACGCCGTTTTCCCTGATTCGACTCCGTTCAATCTTCTCTTCGCGGGGTTGTTTTTGGGACTCGCGGGTTCGTTCTTCGTGATAGGAATTTTGTTCCTATTACAGATCGCCTTCGTATTCGTCGCGTTCGCCAAGGCGATATTCGGCACAGCGTGGGAATATCCGATAGCTCCGGACATCGTGGGGTGGATACAGTCCAGAACGTCGGATAGCCCCAGTTGGTGGCTTCCGGTCGCGGCGTACGCATTAGTCGTCCCGCTGTTGTTCGGAAACCTCGCCTGGCTTGCGAACGGCGGCCCTGATTCTGACGTGTTGTTCTTCGCCTCCTTCGTTCTCTTGCTAGGGTCGATGTTCGTATCCGTCTTCGCGGTAGCAGCACTCTATCGTGATGCTTGCCATCTAAATGCGGCAGACGTCGGCTGGCAGCCGAACTGGATCGCGTACATCGGAACACCGATCATCGCAGGCATGTTGGCGTACATCGCCGTCTCGGTTAACTTTGGGTCGGAAATCCCGTCTGGCGTTGCCGTCTACGTGTTCATGTTTGCACTTTGGATCGCGACCATCATCTATCTCTTTAAGCGGTATAAATACGTTCGATCGGCGTAACGCTTTTCGGCTTCGTACGGCTGAACGTCGGAAGCGGATCGATCCCGGGCTACTTGGTCTGGTCGTCTTGGCTTGTAATGTTCCGCTTTTCGGACGGGAACCGACCGTTCCGCTTTCGTTCCCGCGATCCCCCTCGAGTACACGCGGAGGAACTCTCCGAATACGTAATTCGCCGGCCTATGCTTTTCACCCGTTGAAACTGACTCTCCCATTGATGACGCGTATCGCACTCGTCGTACTCGACACGCTACGAAAAGATGCGTTCGATCAGCATTTTTCGTGGCTGCCCGGTCGCCGCTTCGAGCGGGCGTGGTCGACTGCAAAGTGGACCATGCCCGCCCACGCCTCGCTGTTTACGGGAACGTACGCGAGCGAAGCGGGCGCAAACGCCAACTCGGAAGGGTTGGATTGTCCCGAACCGGTACTCGCTGAACTCCTCTCCGATGCTGAATACACGCCTCGGGCATTCAGTGCGAACCTCATGGTTTCGCCGATCTTCGGGTTCGATCGCGGATTCGACTCGTTCGAGGGGACGTGGCGCATTAATATCAACAGCAAAGGCATAACGGGATGGCGAGAACTCTTTCGGAACAGCCATTCCGGAGCAAAGAAGTACGCTACGCTGGTGAAAGGGGCGGCTGCCGGCTGGTATCGAATCCTCCCTTCGGTCAAAACCGGACTCGCACAGCGCTTGACCGACCGGTGCGTGAGAACCCTCTTTGAAAACCCTCGTCGAGATGACGGGGCGGCGGTACTGTTAGACTCCCTCCGACAGAACCGATACGCGGATGCGGATTTTCTTTTCGCGAATTTGATGGAAGCGCACGCACCGTACGTGCCCCCGAAGTCGTATCGAACAACCGGAGATGCATCGTACGACGAGGTTGCTGCGACGCTGACCGACGACGAGCCAGATGAACGATTGGTTCGCGGTGCGTACGACGACTCGGTCCGGTATCTCGCCGATCAGTACGAACGAATTTTCGCGGAACTACAGCGGCGCTTCGATTACGTCATCACGCTCAGTGATCACGGAGAACTCTTCGGCGAGCACGGGAGCTGGCGTCACTTGCACGGTGTGTACCCCGAGTTGACCCGGATCCCGCTCGTAATCTCGGGCGACGGAGTATCCGGAACATGCTCGAAGACGGTAAGTCTCCTCGATGTCCATCGGACGGTTCTCGCCCTCCTTGATGTCGAGGCTGCCTCCCGTGGACAAAACCTGCTCGGCACGCTCGACGATCAATTTTACCTCGTCGAATACGAAGGGCTTCGAGCCGCTCGCCTCGAGAAGATGCGCGATCGGTACCCCGATCAGTTGGTCACGTCGTACGATCGGCCGCTGAACGGTCTCGCCGGGCCGAACGAGTACTACGGCTATCAAACGCTCGAGGGGTGGGAAGAGCAGGGATCTCCGCCGGCGGAAAATCCGCGGCTCCTTCTGCGGGAACTCGCCGCATCGATCACGCGCAGGGATGAAGACCGAAAGTCCAGCGTAGCCGTCTCGGAGGACGTGCGGGCGAAGTTAGAACATCTCGGCTACGCGTGATCGGCAGATAGTTCAAACATTTGTCTGGGATCGACGGATCCACTCCGCAGACCCCTCGAGTATCGGACTCGTCGAGGGTCCGGAAACAGGTACGGAGCGTCGGATCGTTCGCACTCTCCGTTGCGACCACGTCGCGGAATCGATGGGATTCCGAAGTGTGGCGGTGGATCCCGACGGTCGACCGACGATTCACCGGGGTTCTCGAGCAGAGATGGTGAGCACGAATTTTGCTTCAGACGTCCTATAGAGGGTTTGAGGTGCCAAAATTCGCCAAAAACTCTTGGAATTGGCTTCATCGGTGTCGTTGCAATCTGGTTGCTCGAGTTCGAGCCGATACTATTTGATATACCGTTATAACATTTACACATGGTGGGTCCTCCGTGTTGGAGGCCTGAACCGCACAATATCCAATGATTCGGCGTCCAGCACATCTACTGTACTAAAGAACACTTTAGTGCAGTAGATTTAGGTGGGTCGATACTGTACCCGACACACGAATGTCGCCACCAGCGGAAGACGGCGCTACGCCGGAAAAAACGAGAGTTACGGACGCCCTCGAGCGCTATCTGACCAGCCTCTCTGCGGGCGGATCGCGAAACACCCTCGAGTGGGTCCTCCATCGCGGCGAGCAGTCCTTTCGATCGTACCTCGAGGAAAACGGTATCGCATACGTCGCCGAAATCGATACCGCGTGCTGTCGCGATTGGGGGATGGAGCTCCGCACCCGGAACGCCCAGGACGAAATCGCCGCCTCGACGGCTCACAACTATTACATGTACACCCGCGCGTTCCTCTCGTTTTGTGTCCGGGATCAGCTTCTCGAGACGAACCCCGCCGCGACGGACGCCGCTCGGGAGTTCCTCCCGGAGGACACGGGCAAACGAGATCGCCAGTTTTGGGATCAGGAGACTCGAGAAGAGCTCCTCTCGTTCGCCCACGCTCGAGTGGATCGCGCGTACGACGACGACGGGACCGACCTCGAGCGCGCATACCGGGACCGGGCGCTCGTCATCTTGCTCGCGCTCGCCGGACTTCGTGGCGCGGAGGCGTTCGCGGACCCGCACGACGATCGACGGAACGGACTCACCTGGGAAGACGTCGAGTTGAACGACGAACGCGGCCGCGTGACGGTGCTCGGCAAGTCCCGCCAGTACGAACGCGTCGGCCTTCCCGCGCGCGCGAAAGACGCACTTGAACGCTACCGTGCCGTGCTCGAGCCGCCGGCGGAGGACTGGCCCGTGTTTCCGACGGGCCATTATCCTTCGAAGCGACGAGCCCTCGAGGCCGAGTATTCCCCTGAGAGAGTGGATCGGATACTCGAGGAGCGGACGACCGACGAAGCGCTCCGGGAGTTCGAGGTTTCACCGCCCGCCATCTCGAAAAACGGGGCCCGGAGTGTGATGAAACGCCTGTGTGAGGAGGCGAACCTCGAAATCGATGGCGAGTACCTAAAACCCCACGGCGGGCGGCGCGGCCTCGGCCACGAACTGTACGCGAGTGGCAACTCGGAACTCGCCCAGTCGGCACTGCGACACAAATCCATCGAGACGACTCACGAGGCATACAGCGATATCCAGCCCGAAGACGTTGCAGAGCGGATCGACGACGTGATGGACTAGCGTTCGACGGCTCTCATCGATCGAGTCGACTCGCGGCTTACGATCCACGCTGTTTTTCTCGATGAGTCTGACTGAATGGGGTGGATTTACATAATTACAAGACAACGTGTGACCATGGTACTCGAAATCGACCTCGAAGATGCTGCACAGAAACGCGAGGATCTCCCGGCAGCCGACGAAGTGTACGATCAGGACGAAGCAATTTCGCTCGCAGAGATATTCGACGACGCGTTCGTTCAGGCTCGAACCGAGTTCGACTCCTTTGAGGACCTGGTCGCGGCCAGCCCGAGCGACGCCGAGACCGGTGACGAACTCGAGAAGGTGGGCCACGGCGAGTGGGACGAGTTCGTCGCCGAGACGACCGAGTTCGAGGACGGCGAGGAACTCGTGATGGAAGCTCGAGATCACTGGGTCGCCAAACGACTCGACCTGGCCTAAGATCGGTTCGATTACTGGCTCCGTTATCTGACAGGCGATGCGTTGGGGGTTTTGTGAGATTCGTCGCCGAAATCGATACCGTTCGATCGATGTCTCCGTGGACGAGTCTGGTGAATACTGTTGTCCGCGTTTCCGTTCATCGCGTGCGAACGGAAAGGGGGCCGCTAATCGATGAAGAGTGAACCCCCAGCAACAGTGTCCGATAGTGCGACTTCGGGATATCTGTAGAAAAACGGTCGATTTTCGATTTAGTAGTTACCGGTCGAAACGATCGGCGGCGATCCGTGCGGACCGTACGGTGCGTCGTCGAGCCATTCGCCCGCGGCTTCGAAGTGATCCGAGAGCGAAGCGGCGACCTCTTTTCGGAGGACCGTCACCGGATCCTCCCCCTGGAGATACTCGAGCGCTTCTCCCGCGGCTTCGAGGTTGAATTCGGCCGCTTTCTCTCGTCGCGCCGCGTAGAGTTCGATTTCGTCGCGGGCGACGGCGTCGGTTCGTGCACCCAGTGCGACCGCAATTGCCGACGCCGCTTCGTCGGCGTCGGCGACGCCGGAGTTCATTCCGCGCGCGCCGAAGGGAGCCAGCAGGTGGGCGGCTTCGCCGGCCAATAGCACGCGGCGGTGATCGTCGACGAAGGTATCCGCCATAACCTGAAGGAAATAGTACGTCGAGACCCATTTCAGGTTGTCCACGTACTCCTCGCCCATGATGTCGCGGATGAACTCCTGCATTCGCTCGTCGCTTTTGAGGTCCTCCGGATCGTCGTCGCCGAGACACTGAATATCGAGTCGCCAGCCGCCGGTAAACGGAACGAGCAACACGTTCCGACCGTCGGTTTCCGGCGCGTCGTAGTGGAACAGCCGCTCGAGTTCTTCCGAGTGTCCGCCTTCTTCTTCGATGTCGGCGATGAGGAACGCGTTCTCGGACTGGTCGCCTTCGAAGTTCGCGCCGATTTCGCTGCGAACTTCCGAGCCGCCGCCGTCGGAACCGATGAGATACTCGGCCTCCCACTCGGTTCCGTCGCTCGTTTCGACGTGAACTCCCTCCGGCGAGGTATCGACGGTGACGACTTCGGAATCCCAGTGGATGTCGATGCCGGCGTCCTCGAGGGCGTCGTGCATGTACGCTTCGGTGACGACCTGTGGCACGCTGGTAAAGTGGGGAATGTCTCCGCTTCCACCCGGCGAGTCGTAGGTCCGGTTGAACACTTCTTTGCCGCGGTACAGCGTGCGTCGAGTCGGCCAGACGAGCCCTTCGTCGACTAGATCGGTCCCGAGCCCGGGGTGGACGCGCTCGAGCGTTCGAAGGGTCGAACCGTGGACGTAGATTGCGCGGCTGCCGTCCCTGTCCCGGTCTTCCGATTCCGCCTCGAGGATGGCGGTGTCGATCCCCCGTGCGTGTAGCGCGAGTGCTGCGCTCATCCCGACTGGACCAGCGCCTGCGATCAGCACTGGTTCGGTGTTCTCGTTGGTGCTCATAGTCGTATTACTATGTAATCTAAAATGCTCCATAATGTTTACGGTACCCGATCCCATTTTTAAGCTTCATTTTTTAAACCGATGGAAATGAGATATAAGGTATTTGGCTCGTGTAATCACGATGCCGTCCATTGCGGAGATAACGCGCTTTTAGCGCTTGTCTGGCCGGTCACTTGGGGTAATTGACGCACAACGGTATATCTATCGACACCGGTATGTCCGCTGTTGTTCGTTCTCCCCTACTCGAGTAACGAACTGCTGATACGGATTACTGTAACGATTTACCGGCGGTGAGTCGAACCGTGTGAGACGAGCCTCGGTGGAGGAGCGGAGCGAGTCCACCGGCGCAACCGCAGGACTAGACGCGGTTGCGCCGGAAATGACTTACAGTAAACCGTATGACGCCCGGTGAGCAACCGGGATGAACAGAATAACCGCTTGGCCGGAGAGTGATCTGTTCGATACCAGTCGGCTTCTCTTGATTACAATTACCGTTCTCTGATTGCGACCGTTGTTTTGTTGTTTGCGATCGCCGGTTATCGATTTCGACTGTGACTTTTCCATTTGACTTGGTCTACTTGGGGGGACCTCTGACAATCGCCGCCCAATACCTTGCCTTAAAGACATGTTAAACCGTGTTTTCGGGCGGCTACAGGCTTTTGATTGACACGTTTCTCATCGCGTTACCGATACCAAAACCGTCGCCTGCCACGAGACGTGTCGACTGTTATAGTAGTGATAATAAATAGGTTAGCAAGATTGCATTCTTCCGTGATGCGATTAGCACGGACACGACGATTGCAGACCACCAGTGGGGATCGATCGGTCGACTGGGGTGGGGGTGAGGATGGATGAGCCATACACGTGGGGTGATTCGGACAACGGATGCATTGTCGGTTTCGACGCTCGAAGAGTGGGGGAGTGCTGATGACGGTGTCCGGTATACGACTGACGACGTGGCCATCGAATCCGATCCGCACACCTGTCAGTTCGCGGGTCGACCTAGTGAGGGGGATGCGGTTCTGTGTTGGGTAATCGGCGACGTGTACGGGTACGATGCGGGCTCGACCGGTCGCTTCGTCGAGTACGAACCTCGACCTCCTGATACCAACGCGGCACAGTTTTGCGTCTCGCTGTACGAACAGGAAGGCTTGGACTTCGTTTCTCGCCTCAACGGCAATTACACGCTGTTGTTGTACGATCAACAAAGCCAGCGATTGTCGCTGTGTACCGATCGGTTCGGAACGGTTCCGCTCTACCTGACTGAGACGGACGACGGCGCGACCGTGTTCTCGACGAACGTCCAGCACCTGCCGTCTCATCCGGCGATCGATACCTCCTTCCACACCGGCTTCCTGCACGAATATCTCGCGTTTCGACGAACTTTCGGCGTTAAAACGCCCCTCGAAGGTGTCGAGAAACTCGAGCCAGGGACGATTGCGACGATTTCGCTGGCCGACGGAAGCCAGACGACCGAACAGTACTGGCGTCCGCAGTATCAGCCGCGCGATGAGCCTTTCGAGTGGTTCGTCGAAGAGTTCACGCAGCGATTCCGGACGATTATGGACGAGTGGACACACGACGACCGCGAGTACGGGGTGTTGCTCTCGGGTGGAAGTGACTCTCGTCTCGTTCTGTCCGCTCTCGAGGACGCGACGGCCTTCCACATGAACGACTGGAAGAACCGCGAAGCCCGCATCGCAGAACGGGTTGCGCGGGAGGGTGGTGCCGACTTCGAGGTGCTCAAGCGGGGGCCACAACACCGGATCGGCGCACTCGAACGCAACCAGTGGGCGGGCTCGTTTAACGGATGGTTCACTCAGCCGTATACGGCCGGGTTCGAAGCGCAGATTACGAGCCAGGTCGACGGACTGTTGTCGGGACTGTACGCCGATTCGCTCTTTGGCGGGTACAGTATCCCGTCTCCGTCGGTTTCCCTCGGTCCGATCGGATCGATGACGATCCCGGTCGAGCGCTCGGTAGAGACGGTAGACGAGTACATCGATCTGCTGCTCGAGGACGCCCACGACGGCCTCGATATGCCGACGGATCTCCGCACGGTACTCGAGTCGAACATCTCTCGAGACGGAGAGCGAATCGTTCACCACGGCGTTACCTACGAATCGCTCGACGAACTCGTCTACTACGGCAACTGCTACCCGCTGTCGAACGACGACGACATGCGCTTTCGAACGGCGCTTCGTCAGTTGTTGCCCTATCGATCGCCGTTTCTTGACGATCGGTTACTCGAGCTCTCCCTGTCGATGCCGATCCGGTATCGCCTCCGGCGGAATCTGGTCGGACAGGCGGTCGATCGACTCGCCCCCGATCTCGCTTCGATACCACACTCGAGCACCGGCGTTGCACTTTCACAACCGTTCCCGATCGAATACGTGAGCACCCACCTCCGCGAATTTTGGGCAAAGCACGTGAGCAATCGGGAGCCACCGGAACCGTACCTAACCGAAGGACCCTGGTTAGACGACGCCGAACTGCTTCGCTCGTTCGGGTTCGCAAACGACGTCCTCGACGAACAGGAACCGCTCGCCGACGCGTTACCCGGTCCCGACGTCGATTCGATCCGCGAGGTGTATCAAGACCACCACGACGGCTCGGATCACGTCGTCGAACTGTACACGTTATTGACCGTTCTAACGATGCCAGTAACAGAACACGTACTCAACAGCGAGACGAAGACGGAACAGATCGATACGACCGCAACACCGCCCGTCGCTCTCGAAAACGAGGTGATCGACGTTGCCCGACGGACGTGATTCGGTCGTCGTTACTGCATCGCGATATCCCCACGGCTACGCGTCGGTTCGATCACTCGCCGATCGGGATATCCACACGGTCGTCGCCGTCGACGATCCCGAACTCAGCGTCACCGCCTCCCGCTTTTGTGACGAGGCGGTGTTGATTCCGCCGCCGAGTAATCTCCCGGCGTACAAGGACGCGTTGTTGGGTCTGGCCGCCCGACGTGACGTTCGGACGATCGTTCCGCATCGACCCCACGATACGTATCTGCTCTCGAAGTACGCCGAGGAGTTCGAGCGACACGTCGACGTCGTCGTTCCGCAACTCGAGACGTTGAAATCCGTTCACGACCGAAAACGGCTCGCGGACGCCGCGGAACGCGCGGGCGTATCGATACCCGAGACGAAGCTGTTGGGCGACGTCGAAGAGTGGAGCGGCGAACAAATCGTCAAATCGCGGTACAACGTCCTCACCGACGAGTATCTCGAGGACTTCGAACTCGAGGATTCGAAAATCGCCAAATCCGTCGAACACGTTTCAGCCGGCGAGTCACCGGATACGGCCGCACTCGTCGACGACATGTCACACGAACCGATCGTTCAGGAGTACGTCGAAGGCAGTGACGAGTACGTGTTCGGTGCACTGTACGATCACGGCGAAGCCGTCGGTACGTTCCAGCACCGCCAGATCCGCGGCGATTCCTACACCGGAAGCGGCGGCGTCTACCGCGAGTCGGTCGACATTCCGGCACTCGAGGAGGCCGGTCGGGCGATCCTCGACGAACTCGAGTGGCACGGGCTCGCCTGTATCGAGTACATCGAAGACGCGCAATCGGGCGAGTTCAGCATCGTCGAGATCAACCCGCGAATGTGGCAGTCGCTCGCGTGTGCAACGCGTGCGGGAGCGGACTTTCCGTACTGGTACGTGCTCCAGGCCGGAAACCGGTCGGATCTGATCGATCCCGAATACGAGGTCGGCGTCGGAACGCACTACCTGTTCGGAGAGCTCGAACACCTCGTCAGCATCGCCCGCGAGGACTCGCCGTTCGTCGAACGTCCGTCATTGGCGGTGCGGTCGGGCGAAATTACGCGCTCGTGTGTTTCCACGCCGAACTTCGATTATCTCCACCTGGACGATCCGAGACCGATCGTTCGACAGCTCCGATCCGAACTCGAAGGGGCGGTGAAAAAGCGGTTCGGGTGACGGAGATACTGTGGCGATCGGTTCACTGCGTGGGTGCTACCGTTTGGCGGGGACCGCATCGGGGGAAACATCGTTGTCGGTCTCGTCGTATTCGACGATGGTGTCGCCGTCGATGAACTTTTGTGTCCGTTCGTTTTCGGGGTTCTCGAAGAACGTTCGAACGTCGTTTTTCTCGATAACCTCTCCGAGGTAGAGGAATACGACATCGTCGGCGATGCGTTGTGCCTGTTCCATGCTGTGTGTAACCATGATAATCGTGTACTCCTCCTTGAGGTCGACGAGCGTCTCCTCGACGGATTCGGCAGAAATCGGATCGAGCGCAGACGTGACCTCGTCACACAGGAGAACGTCGGGTTCGACGGCCAACGAACGGGCGAGACAGAGCCGTTGTATCTGGCCGGTGGACAGTTCTGCACCGGGGGTTTCGAGTCGATCCTCGACTTCGTCCCAGAGGTTTACCTTTTGCAGGTAGGACTCGACGAGGGCGTCGAGTTCGTCCTTCGAATCGTAGTCGCCGTGGAGTTTCACCCCGTAGGCGACGTTCTCGTAGATCGACAGCGGCAACGCCGTCGGTGTCTGTGGGACGTAGCCGATCCGTTTTCGCAGCTTTGGTATCGGTTCGTCGGTGTTGTAGATCGACTGATCGCCCAGGTGGACGTCGCCGGAAATATCGACGTTGGGTTGGATCTCGTGAAGCCGGTTTAACGACTTTAGCAGCGTTGATTTCCCACAACCGGAGGGGCCGATGATAGCCGTCAACTGATTTTCCGAAAAATCGATACTGACGCCTTTGAGTGCTTCTACTTCGCGGTCTCCGACGTACGTTACGCTGAGCTCTTCCGTGGTAAGTGCAGTGTTCGTTGTCATGAGTGACGACCTCCTGGTGCGTACCGGGCGTATCGCCCGGCCAGTAGTTTCGAGACGAGAATCAGTCCCAATACGGCGATGATCAGGATGAACGATGCCGCGTAGGCGTGAGACCGAACTTCAGCGTTGAACGACATCGCCTGATCGAAGATGAGTACGGGGAGCGTCGTCGCCCCGTCGAAGGGTCCCGAGGGCATATTGGTGCTTCGACCGGCGGTGAAAAGGACCGTCGCGGCGTCGCCGATTCCGCGGGCGAAGCCCATGACGATTCCGGCGATGACTCCCGGAAGCGCCGCGCGTGCTGTCATTAGCGCCGTCTCGAACCGTGTCGCCCCGAGACCGTACGTCGCTTCCTTTACCGAATCCGGTGCGGAGCGCAACGCCTCGTCCGTATATCGGGTCATAATCGGGTACTGGAAGATCGCGATCGCGACGATTCCGAAGAATAGCGACGTTCGGGCACCGATTGCGATGATCACCGTCAGCACGAAGACACCGTAGACGATCGGCGGCGTTCCCCAGAGCACGTTCAGAAACATGTTTACGGTGTCCGAGAAGCGCTCGCTCGAGTAGTCGCTCTGGAGGTAGATTGCCGTCGAAACGGCGAGCACCGCCGAGACAACTGTCGCCGGTCCGACGATGAAGATACTTCCGAGAACTGCGTGCAAGAATCCGCCGTCGCCCTCGAGCATGTATCGGGAACCCGGCGGTGTTATCGCGATCGCCGGATCCATGAGGAAAACGCGCCCCCCTCTGTAGATCGTCACGCTGATCACGAGCACCATCACGGCGACGACGAGGGTGGCCGCACCGCGTGCGAGCAAGCCGAAGAGTCGTTGTTCGGTGTATCTATCCATTAGAACTGCCACCTCTGTTGGAGTCGCTGCCGGAGAATCATCGCGCTGAAGTTAAACAGCCACACGACGACGATGAGCATCAGTCCGACGAAGATTAGCGCGGATTGAGTGAGCGGCAGCGACATTAGCTCGCCGAAATCGTTGACGATCAGCGTCGGAAGCGTCTGTCCCGTCGCAAACGGTGAGCTCGGTAAGTGGGTCTGGCCGCCGATGAGCATCGCCGGGACGATAGTCGCGCCGAAAACGCGTCCGAACCCAAGCAGTATAGCCGAAAAGATGCCGGGGCCTGCGGCTCGCAACAGGACGATCCTGATCGTCTCCCACTTCGTCGCGCCGACGCCGAGTGATGACTCCCGGAGTTCGTCCGGAAGCGCCTCGAGCGATTCGACGGACAACGAGATCATAAACGGCGTGACGACGATCGCCATCACGAGACTGACGGTGAAGATGCCGAGACCGGTCGCACTGGAGCCGACCGCCGGTGCGAGATAGTCGCCGACGAACGGGACGACGACGATCAGTGCGACCAGGCCGAAGATGACGCTCGGGATCGCTGCGAGGACGTCGATGAACGACGAAACGAGCGTCTTCGTTCGCCCTTCCGCGTATTCGGCGATGTAGATCGCCGCGAGAATCGCGATCGGGGTCCCCATAATCATCGTGAGGGCGGTCACGTATACCGTGCCCACGATAGCCGGCAAGAAGCCGAACTGGTTCTGCGCGGGATCCCAATTCGAGGACGTTAGCATTTGTACCAGCGAGTACTCCGAAAGCAATGGGAGCGACTGGTAGAGCAACGCCAGAACGATCAGGGCAAACAGTGCGATAGCGAAGTAGCCAGCACCCTGAAGCCAGTACCCACTCACTCGTTCCGTGAGCAGGCGCCGACCCAGACGACTTTGACTTCCTGAGTCCGTCGAACCCCCCATCGGTTAGGTTATGGCCCCTCGTTTAGGTCGTCCTGCGCTTCCTCGAGTCGATCCTCTTCGAGCGGGACGTAACCGTTGTCTCGGACGTACTGTTGTCCGTCCGTGAGAACCCACTCGACGAAGTCGTGGGAGTCCTCGCCGAACTCGCCGTTCGACGCGAGGAACATCTCGCGTGCTGGTGGCGCTGGATACGTGCCGTCTTCGACGGCGGCGAGGAAGTCGTCGCGCGTCTCGTAGAAGTCCTCCTCGTCGGAAAGACCCTCGCCGTCGAGGTCGAGCGGCACGGGACGGATGTCTCCCTCGAGTTCGCCGCTCTCGTGATGGTAGACGTAGTTGATATTGTTCAGCGAGATCGCGTTTTCGTTGCCGGCGATCGCCTCGGCGACCGGCTGGTCGCCGTTATGGTTTCCGTCCGAGAGACTCTCGAGTTCGTTCTCGGTGTAGGCGTCGTCTTCGCCGCCGAGGAAGTCGCCCCACTGTTTGTACGCGGCGGATGCATCCGACCGTCCGTAGACGGTAATTTCCTCGTCGACATCGGCGTCGACGACCTCGCCCCAGTTCGTGACCTCTTTCGTGAAGATGTCCTCGAGATCTTCTCGAGTGAGCCCGTTCTCTTGCAGTTCGTCGATGACCGGGTTGTCGGCGTTGACGGTGCCGACGACGGTGTCGATGAGCATCGGAACGGCGAACAAGCCGCCTTCGATCTCTTCGGGCTCGGGCTCGCGCCCCATCATGGCGATGTCGACCTGGTCGTTGGTGACGTCCGAGACGCCGACACCAGTTCCGCCCCCCGAAATATCGAACGACGTGTCCGTTTCGTCTTCGTAAATATCTGCCCACACTTCGACCATCGGAAGCGGACCGACCCCACCGGAGATCCGGACTGTATCACTTGAACCGAGGAAAGATGTACAACCGGCGAGTGAGATCGCTGAACCGACTCCTGCGAGTTGCAACGCAGATCGACGCGAATAGGTACGTTCCATAGGTAACTCCCCTAGTAACTAGCTCCTTGTATTCCCTCGGCACCCAGCAATTCTTTGGGACGTACCTCGGAACCAGCAAAACTCTCCAGTCGTGCGTGTGAAAAACAGGCAAAATCGACTCTACACCGATCAAACCCAGAATACGCCCGTATAGGTCGTCGAAACCCAGAATTAACAGGTATCTTGATATTCCGCCCGACTTCGAAAATCTTTCTTCGCTCAAGAGCTGGCCGAGTAGCGGCACTAATAATCGAGAAAACGAGCTTCTCGCGCATCAGTGCTCCTTCAGGACCGCTATCGCAAATATTGCGTCTACCTTCGACGGCAAATATCTCCGTACTTCGACGGCGAACACTTCCGTACTTCGACGGCGAACACTTCCGTACTTCGACGGCGAACACTTCCGTACATCGACGGCGAAACGATTCTTGGCCGCCGACCGCGAACCCGCTCTCGTGCACTCGGCTCCGGCTGACGTTTGTCGTTCGATAACGGCACTTCGGCCGGTCGGCTGGACCGAACTGCGCGAGCCCTCACAACAGTATCAGTAGTGCGACTAGCGAGAGGGAACTAGTAGCGATTAATGCCAGAAAAACGACGAGGGCAGGCGTCATGCCGGTGTTTCGAAGGTGGTTGAGCTGTATCTCGGTTCCGAGCCCGACGAACGCGAGCACGAACAGCCAATTGTACGCGTTTTCGATCGACCGTTGTTGACCCTCGGAGAACATGCCAGCACTGGCGACGAGGACGAGCACGAGGAATCCGAGAACGAATTTCGGGAACTCGTCCCACAGGGTGCGGACGGAGACGTTTCGGTTCGTTCCCGAACCCGCATAGTACGTTGCGTAGCCGAGTACCACGAAACCGATCAAGGCGTTTCTCGAGAGTTTCGTCATCGTCGCCCACTGTCCAGCGGCCTCCGAATGGGCGAATCCAACCGCGACGACGGGTCCGGTGGAGAACATACTCACGCCGGCCCAAATTCCGAAGATCGTTCCCGATAGGTCGAGTAGTTCGCCGATGATCGGGTAGACGACGATGGTAAACGCGTCGAACAGTAATACTGTCGCCGCAGCGTACGCGATTTGCTCTTCTCGAGCGTCAATCGAACCGGCAACTGCGACCACGGCAGAGACGCCACAGATACTCGCTCCCGCCGCGAGCAACGAACCGAGCCGAGTCGCGAGCCCGAAGACGTTTCGCGAGAGCACTTCGACGACCAGAATCGTGCTCGTCGTCACGAGAACGACGACGAGGATGATCGTCGCCCCGACTTCGAGGATTGTATCGAGCGTCAATGACGCTCCCATGAGGACGATACCTGCTCCGAGCCAGAGTTTGTGAGTGGCGATTCCTGGCCCGAGACGACCCGGGATACCGATACTGTTCGCCAGGACGAAGCCGATCCCGATTGCGATCAATAGGTGATTGAATCCCACAACGAGTTCGAGACTCCGTGCGAGGACGGCACCCACGCAGAGAAACCCGATCCCCGGAATCACCCGATAGGTGTCCATCTATTTACCAGGGAATCCGTATTTCGAGCGTTATGGTGAGCGCAACGATCACCGCTCCGACAGTGACGCTTTGCCAGTCGCGCTCGAGCCTCGACCAGTACGCCCGCGCGGCCACAACCAGTCCTCGGTGGTCGATCGTCATTCGTTCGCGTTTGAACGAGCGCCGTACTTAACCCTTGCCGATTCCGTCAGTTATAGAAGAAAATATTTCCTGTACCTGTGACGTTTCATTTTTGCCTTCGGTTGTAACCCACTTCATTTCAGTGAACACCTGATATCAATGAGAAATTCCTCTACACAATAGATTATCGTATTGAACTATATTGGAAACTTACTTGTGTGATTCCTATCCAATCTCACCTATGCCGAACGCTCCCCGCCGCACGCTCCTCGGTGGCATCGGTTCAACCCTCGCCGTCGCCGCCGCAGGGTGTCTTTCAGCTTCCCAAGACGGAGACGAAGCGGACGACGAAGCCGAAGCGGTTCCCGATATCCTCGGGTACCTCCCCACCGCCGCCGGTGACGAGTCGATGCTGCTCACCGTCACCGATATCGAGGCCCGGGAACTCGTCGACACGGCGATGAGTACGTCGATGGTCTACTACGGAGACGTTCTCGACGAAGATGCCTCGCCGACGAAATCGGTATCGATCGCGAACCTCGAGCAGGACGATCCAGAAGTCATCACCGTCTTTTCGGGCGATCCGTCAGTCAACGACGATGTCGCTGGCGTCCTCGAAGGACAGGAAACGGCCGACGGGATCGAATACGAACTCGCCGATCCGCATCCGGCTATCGAAGAGATCGTCGTCGGCGTTTCCGGCGAGACGGTCATCGCCGCCGAGTCGGTTTCGCTCCTCGAGGATGCCCTCGAGTCGGCGACCCAGGACTCCGTCTCGTTCCTCGAGGAGTATTCGACCGTCGGAGACGCGTTCGAAACGTTCTCCCGCGCCGATACCCTCCGGGTTTTCGTCGGAATGGACGACGACGGTTCCGGTTCGACTATCGACCCCGACGACGTTCGATTTACGGCGACGGCATCGACGGTAATCGACGAGTACACGATCGAAGAGCAGGTCGGGATCGAATTTGTCGACGAGTCCGCGATCACCGACGAGGTCCGCGACGAACTCGAAGCCGATTTCGGCAACGGCACTGGAACCCGATCTCCGGAACTCGAGGAGGACGGCTCGCTCGTGACGGCGACCTGGATGCGAGACCTCGAGGCCGAACAGGAGGCGCGCGATCACGAGAGCCCGAGCGTTTCACCAGCCGTTGAAGTCGATCCCGACGACGACTTCCTCGAACTCGAGGTCACGCGGGGCGATCCGACGCCGCTCGAGGAACTCACGCTCGAACTGAACGACGAGGCGTACGACGAGTCGATCTGGGCCGACGGACGGGACGAGATCGAAGAAGGCGACACGCTCTCTATCGAGATGGACGATGTCGAACCGAATCAACGGCTCCGGATCCGACACGATCGCCCCAACGGCAGTTCGTCCATGGGCACGACGATCCTCAATCGCTTCCAGTTCGACTTCGAGTACGATCGCGAAACGGAAACGGTGACGGCCACCTATGTCGACGACCGAAAGTTCCCGCTCGAGGGGGATCACGTCTATCTCTCGATCGTCGACGGGACGTACCACGGCGGCGGAACCGTCGGTCAGGAACCGACCGTCCTCGAGTCCACTCAGCCGTGGGAGGGCGCTGAACTGAGCGTCGGTGACGAAGCAACGATCGACGGTGTCGAAATCGATTCGCGCGTTCTCGTCGGCTGGAAGGGCGACGAGACGCAGGATTCGATCGCAAACCACGTCGTGACGCCGCCGGGGAACGCCCGGTTCGAGTACGATTACGACGCGGACACCCTCGATATCGAACTCGGACTAGACGGCAGCGAGCCAGCCGACGCCTACGAACTTCGGGTCGACGACGAGTCCGCCGCCGTGCAGTGGACCGACGAGTACGAAACGGTCGGCGATGGCGCGTCGATCACCGTCGAGGATTTCGATATCGGTTCCACGGCGACGGTCGTCTGGGTCGAGGACGACGTCGATATCGGTCGGACGACCGCGCGACCGCAGATCTTCCTCGCGCTCGAGGGTAGCGACGACGAACTCGAGCTCACCCACGAGGGCGGCCCGTCGCTCCCGGCGACCGATCTCACGGCGGCGATTCGCGCTGATGGCGAGGATGAAGCGGTCGATCTCGAGACCCTGGTCGATGGCGAGTTCGCCGACGGAGAGACCGTCACGTTCGACGCCCCGCCCGTCGAAAACGTCGTGGATGTCAGGCTCGAATATCAGGACGAGTACAGAGTTGGCTCGGCGTGGCTCAGCGCGGACGAACTGTAACTTTTCTGGCGCGCTTCAAACACTCGGAGCGTATTTTGAGAGCGGATGGGGAGATGGGATTGATCGCACCACGAGACGGATCGTTTTCCGGTCTGCTCTCCGGCTCCGTTTTCGAACGTTGTAGCCCAGTCTGTCGCTTCGATACTACCGAGTTTTCCCTCGAAGATACGCGGAGATTCCTTCGCTCACGAGTACGATCCCGAGCATCGCGATCAGGATGGTCAACACGTTCGACCACTGGAAAAAGTCGATCGAGGCGTCGAGGGAGGCGCCGATTCCGCCGGCACCGACGAACCCGATGATCGTCGCTTCGCGGACGTTGATGTCCCACCGGTACGTGGCGACGCTAACGAACGTCGGCTTTATCTGCGGCACGATTCCGTAGACGACGACATCGAACGGGGAGCCGCCCACCGCGCGGATCGCCGCTACCTGTCCGGGGTCGATCTCTTCGATCCCTTCGGCGAGTAATTTGGAGACGAAACCGATCGATCGGAACGCAACTGCGAGGACACCGGCCAGTGCGCCGGTTCCGAAGATGATGATGAACAAAAGTGCCCAGATGATCACGTTGACCGACCGCGTGCCGACGATGAGGAATTTGCCGACGGCGTAGGTGATCGCGTTCGGTGTCGTGTTTTCGGCACCGAGGTAGGCGATCGGAATCGAAATGAGAATCGCGAGACCGGTCCCCAGGATCGCGATGTTGATCGTTTCGACGAGCGGCGGAACGATCTCGAGGCTGTAGGAGAGGTTCGGCGGGTACATTCGACCGAGCAAGTCGCCCAGGTTTCTCGGCGCGTTTACGACGAAATTGTACCGAATATCTAGCCGCCACCACGAGAGTACGGCGACGACCACCACTCCCACGACGGCGAGAAATTGGAGCACTCTCGTCCTCGTATCGTACTTGCTCCAGGAGGTTCGAAATTCGGCCGACATTACTGAACCCTCCGTCGAATAAGCGCGCTCACAATCTCGCCGATCATGACGACAGTGATGATCGCGAGCACGATTGCGAGGCTGAAATCGTATTCGTACCGATCGAAGGAGTTGAGCAACGTGACTCCGATCCCGCCAGCGCCGACGATTCCGACGATCGTGCTGGCGCGGATGTTGATGTCCCACCGGTAGATTGCCAGTCCGACCATTCGCGGAATCACCTGCGGCGCGACGCCGTAGACGAGAACCTGCAGTCGACTTCCGCCGACGGCCCGAATCGCGTCGGCTTGTCCCTCGTCGATGTCCTCTAACTCCTCTGCGAGGAGCTTAGCGTAGAACCCGGGAGTCGCGATCACCAGCGCGATGACCCCTGCTAGCGGGCCGAGACCGACGGCGACAACAGCGACGATCGCCAGCACCAGTTCGTGAAGCGATCGCGAAACCGAAACGATCGTCCGCCCGACGTAGTACACGGGCCGCGGAACCAGGTTTTCGGCCGCCATCACGGCGATCGGAACGCTGATCGTGACCCCGATGAGAGTCGCGACGATCGACATCGCGATACTCTCGATCATTCCATCCCAAATTCGCTGGCGGGCTTCGGGAGTGAAATCCGGCGGGAACATCGTGGCCAGCAATCCCTGTGTGGCTTCCGCTCCGTTGATCACTCGAGCGGGCGATGGCCGAAGTTCCCACGCACTCCACAGGACGAACAGGAGGAAGACGCCGTAGACGATGTACTTCGTCTGCCTGTTGTAGAAGACGGTCGGCCGGGCCCACGAGTCCGAAGCGTCCTCGGTTGGGAGTTGCTCGTTGCCGTTCGATTTCGGACTACTCATCTCTGTCACCGAGAGGGACTCGATCCTGCATTTCAGAACGATCCCTCCGTTTCGAGTTCGACCGACTCCGTCGTGTCGGGTTGCCGGCCGTTCAGCGAGCCGGTCTGGGCCCGTGATTCCCCACCTCGATAGATCGTGTCTCGAGCGCCGTCGTCGAGTTCGCCTGGCGCGCCGTCGAAGACGATCCGCCCGTCGGTGAGGCCGACGATCCGGTCGGTGTGCTCGAGCGCAAGGTCGACTTCGTGGATGTTGATCACGACCGGAATCTCCTCCTCTCGCGCGATTTCGGTCAGCAGTTCCATGACTGCGGCCGACGTTTCGGGATCCAGCGAGCTCGTCGGTTCGTCGACGAGCAGTATCTTCGGTCGCTGGAGTATCGCGCGTGCGATGCCGACCCGCTGTCGCTGGCCGCCCGAGAGCTCGTCGACTCGCTTATCCTCGACGTCCTCGAGGCCGACGCGATCGAGAATTTCGTAGGCTTTACTGATGTCCTCCGCATCGAATTTTCGACGAAACGCCTTCCAGTTGCTCATATAGCCGAGACGGCCGGAAAGCACGTTTTCCATGACGGTGAGCCGTTCGATCAGGTTAAACTCCTGAAAGATCATTCCCATCTCTCGACGAGTCCGTCGCAGGTCCCGCTTCGATAACGAGGTGATCTCGGTATCGTCGAGGACGATCGATCCTTCGGTCGGTTCCGTAAGGCGGTTTATACAACTGATAAGGGTACTTTTCCCCGCGCCGCTCGGGCCGATGACCGAGACGACTTCGTCGCCCGATACCCGCATCGAAACCCCTTTCAGCGCCTCGTCCCCCGTCGGATACTCTTTTCGCAGATCTGTGATGGTGAGCATAGTGTGTTCGTGGATAATCGCCGTCTTTTGTGAGAGCCGATCGCAGACGCCCGTTCTTAGATGTCGCTCGGATCGGTCAGGTCGACGTCGTTCGCTTCGTGGGTAACGAGGATGTCGTGCCAGTGCGTCGCGTAATCGATCTCCGTGAACTGCCCCCGTCCGTCGAACTCTTCGGCGAGTTCGGTATCGGAGTAATCGTACTCGAGAAACGCGCGCTCGATTCCGTTTTGAACGTCCGACGGGAGGTTGTACAGATACGAGAACCCGGTCGTAACGATCGGTTCGCTCTGCCAGACGACTTTGATGTGCTCGGGGTCGACGTCGCCCCGATCGGCGACTCGAGTCACGCAGTAACTACAGACCGGTGCGACCTCGTGATCTTGGTTGTAAATCGAGAGGACGAGGTTTTCGTGGCTCCCGATGTGTTCGACATCGTAATCCTCACCGGGCTCGACGCCGAACTGGTCGTCGAACATCGCTCGAGGCATGAGGTTGCCGGAGTTCGAGGACTGGTCGCCGTGTGCGCCGTCGCGGCCGGCGAAGTCCTCCACGGAGTTGATATCGGTGTTGCTCATGTGGGTGATCGCCCACAGGAAGTAGCCCGCGTCGTCTTCGGAGACCTGGATGCCGAACGGAACCGCGCCCGCGAGGTTGACCGCAAACGGGAGCGGACCGGTCGAAAAACCGCCGATGTGGAGCTGTTCGCTCCGCATCGCTTCGACCTGTGCTGCGTAACTTTCGACCATATTGGTCTCGACGTCTCGACCGGTCTCCTCCTCGATATTTTCCATGATAGGGTCGAAAACACCCTCGTACTGTGCCGGATCCTCCGTGGGCGTCATCGCGAACAGAAGCGTATCCGGATCGATAATTTCGCTGTCATCTGTGGGCGGGCTTCGAACGGGGTCGCCGTACACCGGTTCGTCGCGTTCCTCGAACGCCTCGATATCCTCGACCGAGCCGTTGTCGTAGTCCATCAGCGTGGACATCCGTTGTGGGAATTCCGGACTCTCCGGATCCCACTCCGGGAAGTCTTCGTCCGCACCGTCGGGAATTTCATCGTCGGTATCGCTCAAACAGCCGGCCAGCGCTCCCGTGACCGCCCCACCGGCCCCCGCTAAGAGCGTCCGCCGACAGACCCGACAGCAGGAAGTCTTCCGCTTTGCACCATCTGCGTCGCCGTCCGTTCGGAACTCGTCGGACATCGTCGGTTGATCCAACCGAGAGAACGGGTAAAAGCCGTTATAATATCAATATGGTGAGTAAAAGAGCGATATATAGCGCTCAGTTCGGATACGTATTCGTACGGAAGGGGGTGTCCCGTTAGGCTTCGATCCTCGAGCTCACCGCATGTTTTCGAGGGCGACGAACGCCTGTCGGTCGGCGGTGAACCACGTGGTGAGTCGTTCGCTCTCGGAGCACTCCCGAGGCGTAACCGTACACCGATCGGGTTGGTTCTCGTATCGAACGACGACCGCCTCAAGGTCGATCGACTCGATCGAGTACTGGGTGGCCCGTTCCAATCGTTGCCGAACACCGTCAGTGCCGTATCCGCTCGAGGACCCGTTCATGGTTTTTGACCTCCGGTAGGTTCGAAGACGCTCGAGCGGTACATAGCCGCTTCTAGTTGCCCTATTGAGAGATATAGACCGGCGGTGAACCGAACGTATCGATCGTCGATACTGTAGGATAGTTCTCAATAGTATTCCGTACGTCACTTTCACGTCAGTAGACATATTATAAATGAACTAATGTACGGTGCGAGCAGGTCTCGATGATGCGACAACGGCTAAAACGCACGACACGCTCGAGACGACAGGTGCTCGTCGGTGGGAGTACGGTTGCTGGAACGGCACTCGCGGGCTGTCTCGGCGGCGACGACGATACAACCGACGGCACGGATTACGAGGTGGGGTTTGGCGATTCGGAGACATCGGTCAACAGCGCCACGTTTCCGGACACGCTGTACGTCTACTGCGTCCAGACGGGGTGGTCCGGGTGGGACGATCTCATGGAGGCGTTCGAAGACGAGTACGGCGTTTCGCTCAACGACGACCAGCGCTCTTCCGGCGAGGCGCTGACGCACATGCGATCGAACGCACAAAACCCGAGCCACGGGGCGTTTAACGGCGGCTACTCCTTCGCCCTCGAGGCCTGGGAGGACGACTTCCTCACCGCGTACAAACCGCAACACTGGGACGAAGTCCCAGAGGAGTTCAAGACCGACGACGGGCACGTGACGACGACTCGGGAGATGACGACGGCGGTGACCTACCGCACGGACGTCTACGAAGAGCGAGGGCTCGACGAACCCGAGACCTGGGAGGACCTGAAACACCCCGATCTCGCGCAGGATCTTGCGTTTACGCCTCCCCATACCGCAAACGGGCTGAACGCCGCGCTGTCGGTCAACGAAGCCTACGGCGGCTCGCTCGAGGACGTGGATCCGGTTATCGACTACCACGAGGAGATCGAGTCCCACGGTGCGGACTTTCGGCGAAATATCGACGGCGACTTCACGTCGGGAGAGATTTCGACCGTCGTCGAGACCGACTATTCTGGGTTGAATCTCAAGTACAACGTAGAGGAGTTAGACGAGGAGCAGGTCGACGTCGCGCTCTTGACCGGACCCGACGGCGGGCCCGGCGTCTCGGCGATGCCCTACGGGTTCGGGCTGATCGAAGGCGGCGATAGCACCGAGGCGGCGAAGCTGTTCATGGACTACTGTCTCTCCGACGAGGGTCAGCAGCGCTTTTACGACGCGTACGTCCGTCCCGTGCGCGCGGACGACCTCGAGGAGCCCGACGGCTTCCCCGAGGACGCGCGCTACGAGCAGACGCAGTTCCGCCTCGACCAGCAGGAACTGCTCGAGCGTCAGGAGGCGTTGATGGACGAGATCACCGAGCGCACGCCGCTTCCCGGTGCGGCGTAACTCGACACGTTCAACGAACTGATGTCTATTTCAGCAACTGCGGCCCGGTATCGAGAGACCGCAACCGAACTCGGATCGGCTCTCGTGTCGCCGTCGACCGAACGCGAACGGGAGCGCCGACGGATCGCGATCATGTGTTTGCCGTTTTTCGTGTTAGGGACGTTCGCCGCGTTCATCCCTCTGGTCGTGATGGCGCGAATGAGCGTGTCGGCGGACCCGTTCGAAAACGCCGGTTACAGCCTCGAGGCCTGGCGGACGCTCGCGACCGATTCGACGTACCTGACCGTCGCCTGGAACACCTTGTGGTTCGCGGCGCTGACGACGATCGTGAGCGTGGCCCTCGGCGTCGCGATCTCTCACGCGCTCGAGAAGTACTCGTTGCCGTTCGAGAACGTCCTCGTCGCGGTGCTTTCGTTTCCCATCGCGCTCCCGGGGATCGTCGTCGCGTTTCTGATCATCACGCTGCTCGGCCGACAGGGGCTCGTGACGAACCTCGCTGCGGTCGTCACCGGGCAAAGCGCCATCGATCTGGCGACCGCGACCGCCGTGACCGGACTGTTCGTCGGCTACGTCTACTCGCTGGTCCCGCGTTCGACGATGGTTCTCCGGGGCACGTACGCCGAGATCAACACCGACGCCGAGGAAGCTGCTCGAGCGCTCGGCGCGGGTCCGATAGAGACGTTCTACCACGTGACGCTACCTCAGATCAGACCGGGGGTCGTCGCGGCGATCATCCTGACGTTTCGATCTGCGCTCGCCATCTTCGGAACGGTGCTGGTGTTGGGTGGCCTCACGGTCGCGACGGTTCGGATCAACTACGAGATTTCGGTCGGTTTCGACAGCCAGCTCGCGGGGGCGATCGGCGTCGTCTACTTCCTGTTCATCCTGACGTTCACCGTCGCAAGTTTACGGTTCGTCGAAACGAGCGTGGTGGAACTATGACGAGGTGGCAACGGATGATCTCGCGACTCGACCTCGTCGGTCGGCGTCTCGTTACGGCGGTCGTCTACGCGTTCCTCGCCTTCCTGACGATCCCGATCGCCTACACCTTCGTGGCCTCGTTCGCGTCTTCGGCCGACGGCGTTTTCCCGAGCGGATTCGCGACCCTCGAGAACTGGCGCGTCGTTATGGGCTACGCGGAGTACGGCGTCCAGACGACCGTCGGTCGATCGCTGCTTTTCAGCGCCGGAATCGCGACGGGCGGAACGGTAGTGAATCTCCTCGTCGGCGTCCCGATCGCCTACGCGCTGACCCGGTACGAGTTCTTCGCCCGCGACTGGCTCAACGCGCTCGCAATCTTGCCGCTCGTCCCCGGGATCATCCTCGGCATCGCGTTCCTTCGGGCCTACCCCGAAAACGCGAGTACGTCGTTCGGGCTCGTCGTCGGCTACGCGCTGTTGAAGTCGCCGTATATGGTCCTCACCGTCCAGAGTTCGTTCCAGTCGATGGATCTTCGACGGATCGAAGAGAGCGCGCGGTCCCTCGGGGCGTCCTGGCCACGAACCTTTCTGACGGTGATCCTCCCGAACGCGAAAAACGGGATCGTCGCGGGGTCGATCATCACGTGGACGCTCGCCGCCGCCGAGTTCAACTTCACGTACATGGTGTATTCGCAGGGTCCGCGCCCGTTCTCGCTGTTTTTGTTCGAGAACATCAACAACGCGCCGTTCTTGCAGTCCGCCGCGGCGATTTCGATCTACTTTCTCATCGTCGTGAGCGCCATCGTCGTGTTGCAGTTCCTCGGAAATCGCGGCTTTACCACCACTTCAACCAACCCATGACCGAACGAATCCAGACGACTTCGACCGACGACTCGAGAACCGAAACCGGAAGCGAACGGGGGGCAGGAAGCGGACGGAAGCGTGGAAACGATCGAGAGATCGACGGCAGCGGAACGGTCGATCCCAGCCGATCGGATTCCGGCCGATCTGATACGGTCCAAACCGATACCGGCCGAACGCTCCCCTCGACACCGGAAAACCCCGAGCGCGACGAAACAACCTCCTCGCCGTGGGCGGTGATCTTCGATGGCTGAGGTCCACCTCAAGGGGCTGACGAAGCGATTCGATACCGAGTTCGCGGTCGACGGAATCGACCTCGCGATTCGAGACGGCGAAGTGCTCGGCATGGTCGGCCCCTCGGGCTGTGGCAAGACGACGACGCTTCGGACCCTCGCGGGCTTCGAGACGCCGACCGACGGGCGGGTGCTGATCGACGGCGAGGACGTAACGCACGTTCCGCCCGAACGCCGAAATATCGGCCTCGTCTTCCAGTCGTACGCGCTGTTCGACAACATGAGCGTCCTCGAGAACGTCGCGTTCGGCCCGAAGATGCAGGGCGTCGAAAAGGCGGAGCGCCGCGACCGCGCGCGGGGGTTGCTTTCGATGCTCGATATCGACGCGTTAGCGGACCGTGCGCCAGAGACGCTCTCCGGCGGGCAACAACAGCGCGTCGGATTGGCCCGCGCGTTGGCGATCGAACCGGACGTTCTGTTATTAGACGAACCGATGACCGGCCTCGATGCGTCGCTCAAGGAACGCCTCCGGACCGAGTTGAGCGGCTTACTCGAGGAACTCGAGGTAACCGCATTGTACGTCACGCACGATCAGGAGGAGGCGATGGTCATGTGCGACCGGATCGCCGTTCTGAACGACGGTTCGCTCGAGCAGATCGGCCAGCCGACGGAAATCTACGAACGGCCGGCGAATCGATTCGTCGCCGATTTCGTGGGCACCTCGAACGTTCTCCCCGCAACCGTCGAGAACGGGCGACTCGACCTGGGATTCGCGACGTTCGAGTCCAACGGATTTTCCGAGACTGCCGAGGGAACCATCGTCGTCCGACCGGACGATTTGATTCCGGGCGAGGGGCCGATCGAGTCGGTTGTTCGCGACCGATTTTACCTCGGCGATTCCGTTCGCGTTCGCGCCGAACTCCCGAACGGCGAATCCGTGACCGTCGGCCTCGATCGAACGTCTCACGACGTGGGCGTCGGTGATTCGCTCGCGCTCGACCTCGAAACGGATCGGATTCACCTTCTCGAGTAACCGTTCTCCACTCTCGAGTAGCTGGTCTCTGAACCGTTGGAGATCGATAGCCTTCGAACGACGTCGCAAGCTCCGACCCGTGCCGAATATCGTTTCGTCCGCCGGGCAAAACGACTGCAAGTGTACGAATTAAGTGTCTGATTCTGGTCGTTTTTCTTGTACTGTTGATCGGCGACCGGAATCAGCCCAACCGCCCCGTAGTCGAGTCCGAGACGGTGCAATCGTCGATCGAGCCTCCGCCGACCGGTTCATTGAACACGATACCATGACAGAAATCGGCTACAAACTCATCTGCGAGGAGCACGGCCCGAACGACCTCGTCGAGTACGCGACACTCGCCGACAAGTCCGCCTTCGAGTACGCGATGATCTCCGATCACTTCCACCCCTGGACCTCGAGACAGGGGGAAAGCCCTTTCGTCTGGAACGTCATCGGCGCGATTTCCCAGGCGACGGATGACCTTCGGCTCGGAACCGCGATCACGTGTCCGATCATCAGGTACCATCCGGCGATCATCGCGCAGGCGGCGGCGACTGCCGGCGTGCAGTTCCCCGGTCAGTTCTTCCTCGGGGTCGGCACCGGTGAGAATCTGAGCGAGCACATCTACGGCGACAGATGGCCCGAACACGAGGTCCGCCTCGAGATGTTACGCGAAGCGGTCGACATCATCCGGACCCTTTGGGAGGGAGAAACGACGAGTTATAGGGGTGACTACTACACCGTCGAGAACGCTCGCGTCTACACGCTTCCGGAGGAGCTGCCGCCGATCCCCATCGCCGCGGACGGCCCGAACGCGGCTCGAGCTGCGGGCGAAATCGGCGACGGGCTGGTCGCCGTCGCTCCCGACGAGGAGTTGGTCGAGGAGTTCGAGGAGGCTGGCGGCGACGGAAAGCCGAAGTACGCCGAAATCGACGTTTGTTACGCCGAAGACGAGCAGGAAGCCCTCGAGACCGCCCACGAGATCTGGCCCCAGGCGGGGCTTCCCGGAGAGCTCATGTGGTCGATTCGGACGCCGGCTCACTTCGAGCAGGCGACACGGGCGGTTTCCGAGGAAGATATTGCGAAACTCGTCGTCTGCGGCTCGGATCCCGACGAGCACATCGAGACGATTCGTGAGTACGTCGGTGCCGGGTTCGATCACATCACGATCCACCAGATCGGACCGGATCAAGCGGAGTTCGTCGAATTTTACGAGGAGGAAGTGCTGCCCGCGATCGACTGAGCGATAGCGGAACAGTGACCCTCTTGGTCTGGATACGCGACGTCGATCCAGCACTCGAGAAACCGTTCGCCATTCAAGTCCGAACGCGCATAGCACCCGACCGGAACTACTGGCCCACGCTGCTCGAGGAGTACGACGTCACCGTCGCGTTCGAACGTCCCACGTACGCAGCCCGAATTCTCTTCGACGGTCGCGGTGGGTGGCGCTGTGCTGGACGCCATACTACCTGCGGGTCAATTCAGCAGTTAAGGGATCATATTTCTCTCCCGTTCTGACCAGTATACTCGCTATCCGTACTGTCTACTTTGTCTCTCCTGAGAGCGGATCCGACACAGCGAATTATCGTCGGCGATCCGCTCGAACCGGCACGATCACGACTCGGGATCGACGTGCTGTTGGAGTAACGTGCTCGTGATCGTACACTTTCGGTGGCTACTCAGCAGGTGTTCGTAGACGTTCGCTCGAGTTTCGTCGTCGAACCCGCAAACCGGACAGGAGTGTTCGAACCGGTCTTCTTGGCGGGATTTCGATCCGGAATTCGGGTTCGGCGAACTCGGTCGGTCGGACGTGCGTCGGCGCGAGCGGCCGCGATTTTCAGATCGGACGCGAGAGCGGTCATCCGGAGCAGTGGTTCGGACGGACGCGTGGTCGGACGGTTGGGGGGACATCCGGTAGAGAGCACCACGACCCGCCACAAGGTCCTTTCTAGGAGTCGTGTACGGCGGTGTATAGGGATCCGTACCGCTCAATACTGTTCCGTCTTCCTCCGCCGAAATCAGTGTTCGACCCTCGGCTATGATTGCCCTATAGCGAACGGTAGATATAATATAAATGATGTTTTACCCCGCCGTCGTACCGGCGGTATGGCTCGACGATTGTGCGACCGTAGCGTCGAATCGACCCGGCGGACGCGATACCCACACTGGAACCACCCGGCCCGACTGAGGGCGTGGCGATGACGGGGCCCGCCGATACCCTCGCCGACGTCGGCGACCGCGTCCTGTTCGCCAGACTCGAGCGGCCGAGAACGGCAGATCTCACACGAATCGCGGTCGTGGGGGACCCACACGTCGCGACCCGGTCTCGGGGAACCCATCGAGTCTTTCATCGCACCGAACAGCGGCTCCGGGCGGTGATCGACGACGTCAACCGGCGCGACGTGGATCTGGTGGTCGTTCCCGGCGACCTCACGAAAGACGGCGAGCCCTGGAATTACGACCGGGTCGACGCCCTGTTGGACGAACTCGTTGCGCCGTTTCTCGCGACCCCGGGAAACCACGACCTTCGAACTCGGGGGGACGAACACGACTGCCCGTCCGCGGCGGCGTTCGCCGATCGGTACGCGTCGGGGTCGTTGCCGGTCCGTCACCGACTCGGCGAGGTCGACCTCTTCGTAGTGAACAGTTCGGCCGGGTCGGACGGACCGTACGCCGACACCCACCGCGGACGCGTCTCCGAACGACAACTCGAGTGGCTCGATACGGAACTCGCGGATGCAACGACACCGGTGGTCGTCTCGCATCACAATCCGTTTCCGATCGTGAGCGAACCGCTCTGTACCGTCAGTCCGTGGGACACCTTTACGATTCGCGACCGACATCGGCTCCACTCGGTCCTCGAGAACCACAGCGTTTCGCTGGTCGTCGCCGGTCATCACCACTTGCCGTCGCTGGTCAAACGCGGCGGGATTCGCCAGCTCGTCGCGCCCGCGATCGCATCGTATCCCCAGGCGTATTGCTTGCTCGAGGTCGACGAGACTGGAACGAACGTCTGGTTGGTCTCTCACGCCAGCGAGTCCGGCCGCGACGAAGCTTACGAGTTCGCGGCGGACGGACCGGCGTTCCGGCGGTCGCTTCTCGGAATCACGGAGAGCACGCTCGACGATCTTCCGGTTCTGTACGAACCGCCCCGCGTCGACGGCGAACCGTTGATCGGAGAAGAGCCGGTGTCGAATCGACGCGGACCGTGACGACACCGGGACGTCTCAGATACCCGGATCTTTCGTTTCGCGCGGCCCGCATGAAGCTCTCGTGAGCATCGTGGGTCGAGCCGTCGCCCGACGCTCGACGCGTTCGTACGTTCCGTCCGGCTCTTTCACACCTCGTCGACGACGGCTATCCCAACGTGTTGCTTTTCGCGGCACTCGAGCCCTACGGGATAGCAACCGGATCCGTTCAGTAGATCAATTCGTCATCGTTCTCGACCATGTACAACGTCCGTGCGGCGATATTCACAGCGTGATCGCCGACCCGCTCGAGGTCTCGAACCGTCAGGAGCATCCGCGAAACGTCGTCGAGGTTCGCCCGGTTCTCCGCTTCCGTCTCGAGCAAATCCTGAACGACGACTTCGCTGGCCCGCTCGCAGAGTGCATCGATTTCGTCGTCCGACTCGGCGATTTGAGACGTCGCCGCGGCGTCGTCCGTCGCGTACGCTTCCATCGCCGCTTCGACCATTTCGACGGTCTCTTCCCCGATGTACGTGATGTCGATGTCCGGGTACCGGTCTCGTTCGGCTCGTTTCGTATACTCGCCGAGATTGACGGCGAGATCGCCGATGCGCTCGAGGTCGGTGATGATCTTGAACGACGAAGCGACGAATCGGAGATCTCCCGCCACCGGCTGCTGGAGCGCGAGCAGTTCGATGCAGTCTTGCTCGAGTTCGAGGTAGCGGTCGTTGATCTCGTGGTCGCTCGTGATGATCTCTTCGGCGAGTTGTTCGTCCTTGCGCTCGAGCGCCTCGAGCGCCCGCCGAAGCCGTCCGCAGACGGTGTCGCTCATCTCCAGTACGTCGTCTCGAAGCTCCTCGAGTTGTCGCTGATAGTCGTTTCGTGACATGATTGTATTCGGTTACGATCAGCCGAACTTGCCGGTGATGTAGTCTTCGACGCGGTCGTGTTCCGGGTTCTCGAAAATCTTCGCCGTGTCGTCGAACTCGACGAGGTTCCCGCCGGTCAGGAAGACGGCGGTCTTATCGGAGATTCGGGCCGCCTGTTGCATGTTGTGGGTGACGATGACGACGGTGTACTCTTCGGCGAGGTCGCTGATGAGGTCCTCGACCTTCGAGGTCGCGACCGGATCCAGCGCCGACGCCGGTTCGTCCATCAGAATGACCTCGGGATCGGGAGCGATCGCTCGAGCGATACAGAGGCGCTGTTGTTGCCCGCCCGAGAGGTCGAGGCCGCTCGAATCGAGTTGGTCTTCGACCTCGTCCCACAACGCGGCACCGCGAAGCGCGCGTTCGACTTCGTCGTCGATGTCGACGTCCTCGTCGAGCCCCTGAACCCGAAGCCCGTAGGCCACGTTGTCGTAGATCGACTTGGGGAACGGGTTCGGTTTCTGGAAGACCATTCCGATCTTCCGACGGAGTGCGACGGGATCGACGTTTTCATCGTAGACGTTCTTGCCGTGGAAGGACAGTTCGCCGTCGATGCGACAGGCGTCGATCTGGTCGTTCATTCGATTGATCGACCGGAGGAACGTCGACTTTCCGCAGCCCGAAGGGCCGATAATTGCGGTGACGCAGTTTTCGGGAACGTCTATGGTGACCCCATCGAGGGCCTGGTCATTTCCGTAGTACACGTCGAGATTAGTTGCGGTGACGACGGATTCCGAACGGCTCGGCCCTCGGTCGGTTTCGGGTGGATTGATGTTCGTCGTGATGAGCGTGTTGTCCCCCTCGGTCGTCGATGCGGATTCAGATTGATCTAGTGACATTTCATACCTCCGTTTCGTACTTGTTTCGTATGTAGATCGCGACGGCGTTCATAACGAACATGAACGCGAGCAACACGACGATTCCAACCGCCGCGAGGTGAACGAAGTGTTGGCTCGGTTCGTTCGCCCAATTGTAGATCTGGGTCGGCATCGCACTGAATCGGTCGAACGGTCCGAACGGAACGCGATTAACGAATATCGCCCCGACCATAATCAACGGGGCCGTCTCGCCGATGGCCCGTGCGAGCGCCAGAATCGTCCCCGTCATGATACCGGGGATCGCAGCCGGGAGCACGACCTTGCGGATCGTCTGCCATTTCGTCGCGCCGGTGGCGTAGGAACCGTTCCTGACGCCGTCGGGAACGGCCCGCAGGGCTTCCTGGGTCGAGACGATGATGATCGGCATGACCAACAACGAGAGCGCGATTGCACCAGCGAGCAGGATCGGCCCCATTCCGACTCCGTTGACGAACGCCGCAAGCGCTAACAGTCCGTAGACGATCGACGGAACGCCGGCGAGGTTCGCTAGATTCGCCTCGATCAGTCGAGTGGTGCGGTTGTCCGGCGCGTACTCTTCGAGGTAAATCGCCGAGCCGACGCCGACGAAAAACGACAGAATCGCCGTCAGGACCATGAGAAAAATCGACGCGACGATCGCCCCTCTGAATCCGGTCAACTCCTCTCGCCGGGAACCGTCTCGGGTGAAAAAGTCACCGAGACTGATGTTGTACTCGGTGATCCCCGTGTAAAAGTCGGTGGCGACGTCGAGTAATAGCAGCGCTAACATGACGACGCCGAACATCGACGCGGCGAAGATGAGCGCGAGGAAGATTCGGTTCTTGCGGTGTTCCCAGCCGAGGTCGACGTCGGTAAACAGGGTGTCGTCAGTTTCGGTACTCATCGATACTCCTCCTGGAAACGGCGTTTGAACCAGTCATTAAGCAAGTTCATCGTGAGCGTCATGACGAACAGCAGTAATCCGACGGCGAACAGGCTCTGGTACTCGACGGTACCGACCGCCGAGGTGCCCCGCGCCATCGTTACCATGTACGCCGTCATCGTCATGATTTCGTCGAACGGATTGGCGGTGATGTTCGCGCTAAAACCCGCCGCGAGCGAGACGGCCATCGTCTCGCCGATAGCCCTCGAAACGGCGAGAATGTAGGACGCGAACACGCCGGAAAGCGACGCCGGGAGCACGATCTTCGTCGAGACGTCGTACTTGGTCGACCCGAGCGCGTACGCACCGTTTCGAAGATCGTCCGGAACGGCCGACATCGCGTCCTCGCTGATCGACGAGACCATCGGAATCGTCATGATACCGACGACGAGCATCCCCGAAATTAGGCTGTAGCGTCCGACGTTGATGCCGAACAACGCATCCGCGATCGGGCCGATGACGACCGGGTTGATAAAGGCTATCGCGAAGTAGCCGTAGACGATCGTCGGAATTCCGGCGAGGATCTCGAGCGTCGGCTTGAGCTTTGCTCGGACTCCCTCGGAAGCGTACTCCGAGAGGTAAATCGCCGTCGCCGTTCCGATCGGGATCGAGACGAACGCCGCACCGACCGTAATCGCGATCGTCCCGAACACGATCGGGAGCACGCCGTGAGCCGGCGTCGCGTGGTCGGGTGCCCATCTCGTTCCCGTGAAGAATTCGGTGAAGGTGACGGCTTGCTCGAGGCTTGCACCCGTGAGCATCTCGGTGAACTTGGCACCGAAGAAGTAACTTGCGGCGTTGTCAATCAACACGAAAAAAATCGCGAGCGTGGTGAGAACCGTGATGATGGTACACCCGAAGAGCGCACGTCGAACTCGTCGGTTCGTGTCCTGATCGGCCCGTGCGCCGCCGCCGGCGATACCCGGCTCCGGGTTGGTTTTAGTGCTCATCGTATCCTACGGGATTAGTCGCGTTGAACGGTCAGGTCATCCGGCGATGAGTCTACTTGCTCGAGCCACTCGTCGATCTTGTCGTGGTTTTCCTCGGTGACCTCGTCGGGAGCCGCGTAAAACCCCTCGTCGCGAGCGAACTCCTGAGCGTTGTTGGTGTAGAACCTGGCAAAGGAACCGATAAGGTCCGGTTCCTCCTCGAGGCTCGCGAGATTGACGTACGCGAACAGGGGTCGAGCCAGCGGCGAGTAGCGTCCTTCTTCGATGTTGTCTTGCTCCGGCAGATAGAAATCGCCGTCCTCGTCGCTTTCGACGGGAACGGCCTCTATCGGCTGATCGTCTTCGATGTCTCGAAGGTAGCCCAGACCGCCCCAACCGAAACCGTGTTGGTTGTCCGCGACCGCACCCATGATTTCGTTGGTCTGGCTGGTCGCAGAGTAGTCGTCGCGGATGTCACCCATCTCGCCGTTGATGGCTTCCGTGAAATAATCGAACGTTCCGGACGCGCTGTCACGAGCGTGGAGTTGCATTGCTTCGTCCGGCCATTCGTCGCGAACGTCGCTCCAGTGAGTTACCTCGTCGGTCGCGTCGAATTCCCAGATCAACTGTAGTTCGTCGAGTGTGATGTTGTCCACCCAATCGTTCTCGGAATTTTTCACCACCGACAGCCCGTCGAGACCGACCTCGAGAAACCCGTATTCGACGTCGTTTTCGTCGCAGAGGTCGATTTCGTCTTCCGTGATTTCCCGGCTCGCACTCTGGACGCCCGAATTGCCACGACAGAACTCTTCGAAACCGGCACCCGTCCCTTCCGGTGCAACGTCTACCAGTACGTCGGGGTATTCGTTCTCGAAGTTTTCGCCGGCCCACGACGTGATCGGTGCGACAGTGTTCGAACCGGACGCGTCGATGGTTCCGGACGGACCGTCGCCGCTTCCACCGCTGAGGAAATCGCTACAGCCAGCGAGACTGGCGATACCTGTTACCGAACTGATCGTCAGGAAGTTTCGCCTCGATACCCCACCGAAACCGGCTCGTCCGGACTTGTTGTCCGACATCACCTGAGTGATTCCGTGGATCGTATAAAGCTAATTATAATATCTATATAGCTACTCGAGTATCGCAATAGACTGCTATGTAGGTCACAATAGATCGCACGAACGGGCGGTCGAAGACGTGATCGATGACGAGGATTCGAAACCCGTTCGAGCGAGAACGAACGAAATGATTGGGTCGACTGCTTGTCGCACAACCGACCTCGAACGGGGGCAAACGATGCGTATCCGATCCACTGCTTCCGTGGCTATCTCTTTTTCAGTCCGTCTGAGGCGTCCACTCGAGATCGTTCCGACCGGTTTCGTGGAGCAATCGTTTTCGAACCCGCGGAGCTTCCAGAACCCGGTGACGGTCGATCATGTGTCCGTACTGATCCCACTCGGTGACCTCGATCGACGCGTCGGAACCCAATCTGACGGTCTTGACGTTCGCCTCGCTGACGTCTTCGAACTCCTGTACGTTGAGGTACCACGTCCCGATCGGCGGATCCTCTGTCCGGGCGTTCGGCCAGCCGTCGCCGAATCCCCAGACGCCCTCTTTACCCTCGTCGCGAACGATCATGTACTGATCGTCCCCGAGGTCGAAGTACTCGTCGTGGGCGGGCTCTTCGTCGACAACATCCCACGGGTACGTCACCTTGCGGGCGTGTTCGTTCCCGCAGAGCGTGAAGTAGACGTTGTCGGCGTCGGCGATTATCGGAGCCCATTCCTCTCGCATGAGCCGCATGAGATCGGTGTGGCTCTGGCCGCCCCGTGCAGCGCCGGGAAGCCACGCGGCGTGGGTAAAGGGCACGACGAAGGGAATATCGTCCCGAATCTGGTCTTCGAACCACGCCGTTTGATCCACCGGAAACGCGGAGTAGGTGTCGAGGGCGATGAACTGCACGTAATCCGAAATGGTGATCGTGCCGTAGTTCTCTCCCGTCGGCTCGAGGGCCGGAAGATTGGGGAAGAACAGCTGGAAGTATCCCGTCTCGGGCGTGAGGTCCTCGTAGTCCCAGTCGTCCTTGCTTCCGTTCCAGGTACCCGACGTGATCGCCGAGACTTCGTGGTTGCCCGCGCAACCGAATCGCGGGTACAGTTTGTCGGTGTCCATCGCGCTCAAGGCGTCCTCCCACCACGTCAACCACGTCCACGTGTTGTTCTCCGAGGCGGTTGCCGCGGAGGTCATCCAGTCTCCCGGCTCGAGGATCATGTCGTATTCCTTCTCGGCGAAGTTCTCCATAACCGCCGCGCCGATCCCTTGGTCGACCATTCCGACGCCGGAGCGCCACGGGTGGTGATCGGAGCTGACGGCCACGTCGAACGACTCGGGCATTTCCTCCGGGAACGTCTCGAACTCGTGCTCGACGGTTTCGTTGGAATCGATTCGAACGAAATACCGCGTTCCCGGCTCGAGTCCAGCCAACACGGTGTGGTACACGTACGCTTCGTCGTGGTCGTCGACTTCGTTCGATTTCGGGATGAATTCACCGCCGTCGCTTTCCGTCCCTTCGACGGAATCGCCCTCGCGTCCGTACTCGACGACCTGCGTATCTCCGCCGTCGCCAGTTTTGTCGATCCAGCTGATCCCCATGACCGTGGTCGGATCGCCCGTCTCGGTTTCGTACAACAGCGCGTAAGGGATGACGTCACTCATAGTTCTCCGCCTCGGATTCGAGCGCTTCGATCGCCTGTTCGATCCGTTTCATTGCGGTCTCGTAGCGGTCCATCCGCTCGTACTCGAAGCCCTTGCCTTCTTCCATGCTTTCGGCTTCGACGGCGATTTTGAGGCGGTCGATCGCTTCTTTGCACTCGTCGAGGTGGTCGGTGATATCGGCGAACTCTTCCGGTGTGATTTCTGTCGTTCGTTGGGTCATTGGTGAAGGTGTCGATCGGGTGCTGATCTGAGTCGATGGCGTTCTGGTCGTTCATTCGGTCGAGCTTGCATCGTCGTCCGTCGACTGCGGCTGGGCTACCGTCCGCCAGCAACCGTCGACGAGCACGCGTTCTCTGGCTCTCATCGGTCGAGTTCTCCCGTATCGTACCACCGGTCGTTTTCTTCGACGTGGTCCGGAAACTCCTCGAGCGGGTCGTCGCTTCCCACCCAGACGCCGCCCACGTGAAACGTCAGATCCGCGTCGGTGTCCGGGAGGTCTCTATCGCCGTCGGCGTGCAAGGAACCGTCGTCGATCCTGAGGTTTCGACCGGCGAAGTCCCGGATGGGGGCCGGATTATCGCTCGTCCGCACTTCACCGAGCCCCTTCAGAGCGTGGTTGCCCGCGTCGACGTCCTCTCGCCAGTTGTAGTGGGGCGGGCCGCCCGAAGCGGCCGACGCCGACTGTGAAGAGACGAATCCGAGCCCGGCGAGCCCCGCCAGCGCCATCGCGCCGCGCCGAGTCGCGGTTACTGCTCGGTCCTCGGTTCGTTCGACCTCACTGGTGCCGTGCTGGTCGTTCGCTTCACCTCCGCTAGAATCATACTCATCGTTCGGCTCCTCGTCGTTGGGACCGGACTGACCGTCCGGTTCGATGTCGTGTTCCGACATGCGGTTTCGAGTGAAACGCTGAGACTAATAACCGATTATAATATACCTATATTGAACTAGTATTTGAACATATGGGGGCCAAAAATATATTCCAACGGGGACGGATCGATCCGAGTTCCGAGCAACGGGATAGTTCGAAAACGGTCCTTCAAATCCGTCACTACCGATCGAATCAACTACTGTGAAGCGAATGATCTGACAGCCTACGAGGGATCGAACTCGGGCAGAACGCTCTCGCCGAACGCCTCGAGAAACGCCTCCTGATTCGTGTTGACGTTGTGGACGAAAACCTTCTCGACGTCGAGATCGAAGTCCGCCTCGAGCCACTCGCGGTGATCCTCGAGATCCCCGGAGACGCGGACGTTCTCCTCGACTTGTTCCGCGTCGACCGTTTCGCGAAGCTCGTCGAAATCCGCGGCCGTCCGGAGTTCCTGCGTGACCGTTCCCGGCACGCAGTTGGTGCCCCACTGCTCGGTCGCGGCCTCGAGGGCCGCGTCGTCGTCGGTGTCGTAGGAGTGTTGGGCCTTGAGGTACACCGGCTTGTCCGGAGCTTTCTCCCGGAAGGCGTCGACCCGGTTGGCGTCGTCCTCGTGATCCGGCGTCGCGATCGTGATCATCCCGTCGGCCCACTCCCCGAGCCACCTCGCCGTCTCTTCGGACAGCGCAGCGCCGATCAGCGGCGGCGGCGTTTCGGGCCGAGAGTACAGCGTCGCTTGCTCGACATCGACGCGGCCGTGGTGAGTGACTTCCTCGCCGTCCCAGAGCCGGCGCATGATTTCGGCGCACTCCTCGAGGCGGGCGTTCCGTTCCTCTTTCACCGGCCAGTCCGTTCCCGTGATGCCTTCGTTGAGCAACTGACCGCTGCCGACGGCGAGCCAGAACCGCTCCGGGTACATCTCTCGCAGGGTGGCCGCCCCCTGTGCGACGATGGCCGGGTGGTACCGATAGCCGGGTGCGTTGACGGTTCCGAAGGTCATCGACGTCGCCTCCATCGCCGATCCGAGCCACGACCAGACGAATCCCGATTCGCCCTGTTGTTCGCTCCACGGATGGAAGTGGTCCGACGCGAGAGCGTGCTCGAAGCCCAGCTCGTCGGCGAGTTGCACCCACTCGAGCAGATCGCTCGGCGCGAACTGCTCGTGGGAGGCGTGGTAGCCGAGTTCAGTCACGACCGAACCACCGCCCTGTCGGTCGTTGCGTTCCGATTCGTTCGCGAAACGGCTGCGGTATTCGAATCCGGGGGCCTGCCAGGTATCGACGTCGTCACGCTCGTTTCATCCACGAACCGTCACTTAACTCCCCAGCCCGCGTGTGCACAACGAGAGATCGACCGATGGGTAACCATCCCATCCGGTTGACCGGTCGGAAACGACTCAGTTCGGCTGGTATTCGAGTCGCTCCTTGTCACGGTTGACGGTGTCCCATCTCCGGATACAGTGCTGTGAATCGTTCCGGAATGGGCACGTACGATGGGTTGGACCCAACGCGATAGCGCCCTTGTAGCTGCCGGCTCAGAAAACATTCTGGTCGCGGTGTTCGATCAGCTCCGCTGCGGTTTCGCGACCGCCGAACGCTCTCAACTCGAGACGCCGAATGTCGACCAGTCACGGCGCGTGGATCGCCTTTCCGAACGCGTATACTCCGATCGGTATCGAGTATCGCTGCCGATCCGTTATCAGCGATTGAGAAGGTCGGCAACGGCATTATCGCTCACTCTATCTGGTGGCTGAATACGAATCAGCGAATGGAACTCGAAAAGTGTTCGTTGATTGGGACGGATCGGCGACTGAAGCCTCACCTGAGAAACGAGAAGCCGGACTCGACCGGAACGCGTACACCGTTACCGTTTCGTTCTCACCGGCTTCCTCTCACTCGTCTCCGTTTTCGGCTTCCTCGTCGCCACTGGAATCGGAGTTTTCCCCGCTTTCGCCCTCTTCAGCAGCCCCCTCTTCGGTTTCCGCTTCGTCTTCCGTTTCTTCCTCCCCGTCCGATTTCGATTCGTCACTCGACACGGACTCATCGTCCCGATCGTATGAGACGAACGTGTCCGCAACGCTGGTGAGCAACTCGTGCCACTCGAGCGAGCCCGAGAGATAGGCGTCGACCAATTCGGTTTCGATCACGAACGAATCCAGCACGTCGCCGTCGTTCTGATCGTACGCGGACGCCTCGAGATACACGAGCGACAACCCCTCTTCGACGGTGGTCGTGTAGCCGTCCGTAATCAGCTCGATTTCGGTTGCAACGTCGCTCTCGCCGGTTCCTGTCGCGTCGTAACTGACCTCGAGACTGTCGTCGGCGCGTTCGATGTCGACCCGTTCGAATCCGGCGTCCTCGAGAGTCGACCTGAACTGTTCGATGATCTCCTCGTCGCTCAGCTCCTCGGTTTCGGATTCGTTCTCGGCATCGCTCGCGTTCTCCTCGCTTTCATCTTTTTGCGCGTCGTTCTCTGCGGCTGACTCGTTCTCATCCTCTGACTCGTTCCCGGCACCCGCATCGGTATCGCCGGTCTCCCCGTCGGGGGTGGTGGTAGTACAGCCTGCGAGGGCTACTCCGGCGGCTGCCAACAGTGTTCGGCGTTTCATAGGTACCACTGTCCCGGTATCGTCGTTAACACTCGAGGTAAGACGGCCGCGAATAGGGAACAGTCGGGGAGAATCGGGGACAAAACGCCATCAGTTGACTGCCTGACTATCCGTTATCCGGGTGACGTGGTGCGTCGATTTCTGGGACGCTGAAAAAAGACGTGTCGGGGTAGCTATCCGTTGTTATCCGATAACGAGGGAGACGAGGCTGTCGACTGCCGCGCCGATGCTCGAGGTCACGCTCGAGCGGTTGTCGGAGTCGTTTTCGTCGTCTGCATCGTTCTCGTCATCGTCGCCGTCGTCGTTGCCGTGGCCACAGTTGGAATCGTAGGATTCGTCGTAGCTACTCTCGTCGCTGTCGCTCTGTGAGCTCTCGGTCTCGGAGTCAGTGTCGGAGTCGGTTCGGGAGCTGTCCCGGGTGTCGACGTCGCTGTCACTGGTGCTCTCCTCGAGGCTGCTTTCGGACTCGTTGTCGTCGCTGCTCTCGTTGCGGTCGGTCTCGCTCACGTCGGACTCGCTGTCCTGCTCGCTGCTGGACTCGTGTTCGATGTCGTTGTTCTCGATCGTGTCGACGCCGGTGTCGCTGTCACTTTCGGTATCGAGTGCGGAGTCGCTGCTTTCACTGCGATCGCTCTCGTTCATGTCGCTCTCGTCGGTGAGCGTACTCTGATCGTTCTCGCTGTACGTGCGGTCGCTGGAGCTCTCGCTCTCGTCGAACTGGCTGTTCGTTCGTTCGTCGTCGGCGTCCGTCGTCTCTAGGTTACTTTCGTTCTCGTCACTCTCGGATTCGCTGCTGTCGCTCGCGTTCTCGTCTGCGTCGGACTCGCTGTGGACTCTATCGCTGTCTGCCGTGCTCACGTCCCGGTCACTCGCGTCGGAGGTCTTCTCCGAACCGTGTCGGTCGGTTTCGCTCGCGTCGAGTTCGGAGTCGTCGCTCTCGCTGTAGTCGCTCTCGTTGTCCGAGCTACTGCGGTCGCTCTGGGTGAGTTCGCTCTCGCTCTCGTCGCGGTCCGATTCGTCGAAGGAGCTTTCGCTCACGCTGCGGTCGTTTTCGCTCGTATCGCGATCGCTCTGGGAGCTCTCTTTGGCGTCGCTGTCGCTGTCGCTATCGATCCGGTCGTAGCTGTCGCGGTCGTTCTGTCCGCGGTCGCTCGCGTCGCGTTCGTCGAGGTCGGACTCGCTCTCGCTTTCGGAGCTGTCGCTCTCGTCGGATTCGCTCTCCTCGAAGTCGCGTTCGTCTTCGTCGCTATCGGACTCGCTCGCGTCGTGTGAACTCACGGAGCTGTCGCTCTCGTCGATATCGCTTTCGTCGGAATCGCTCTGACTGTCGCTCTCGTCGAGGGTGCTCGCGGTGCGTTCGCTCACGTCGAAGTCGGAGTCGTCGTAATCGATGTCGCTCTCGGAGCGGTCGCTTTCGCTCTCGTCGCTCGAGCTGTCGCTTTCGTCGGTGTCGCTCGAGCTATCGCTCGAACTCGAGTCGCTCTCGTCGCTTTGACTGTCGCTCGCGCTCGAGTCGCTCTCGCTGTGGGTGCTGTCGGAGCTTTCCTCGCTGTCGTCGATATCGCTGACGTCGCGGTCGTTCTCGCTCTCGTCTTCGTTGATCTCGAGGTCGGTATCGTCGACCTCGCTCTGACTCTCGGAGCGGTCGCTTTCGTCGATATCGCTGACGTCGCGCTCGCTGCTGGCGTCGTGGTGTTCGTCGCGGTCGTTCACTTCGGACGTGCTTTGGTCGCGATCACTGTCGCTGTCGCTCGAGCTGTCGCTGTCGCTTTGATCGAACGTACTCTCGTCCATGTCGCTCGAGCTATCGCTCGAACTGTCGCTGTCGCTTAGATCGGAGTCGCTCGACTGTTCCCGGGTATCGCTCGACGTGCGATCCCGGTCGCTACTACTTTCGTACTCGGTTTCCTCCTCGTCGTTGGACGACATCGTGCTGTCGTCAACGTGTTCTCCTTCGTCACACCGATCGTCCACTTGCATCGCGGCCTGGCTGGAGCTCGCTCCGGCCGTCCCGCTCACGCCGGCCGCGCCGGCTAATACAAGGAGACCAATCATTGTGATGACTGTTAGTTTCTGTCTCATCGTTACTCTCGAAACCTATACCGTAGGTCATTGGACCCTCCGCTCGGGTATCTTAAAAACCGGAGACGAAGCCCCGGGGAGATACGGGATAGATGGGGGCTTCTAGGGGTGATCAGTCCCGAACGGACTCGGACGAATCGCGATCAGCGACGGGACCGTCCGTTCGATTCGTCGGTCCGAAAAAAGTCGCTCGCGAACCCGACTCGCGCCGGACTCGCTCTCCGCTTTCGTTCGGTGTCGCTCACTCGAGTTTGCTGACGTCGACGTCGAAGGTACCGTCGGCGTTTTCGGCGATGATGCCCTTGCGCTCGAGTTCCTCGATGCTGTCTCCGGTGACGATCAACCGTTCGGAGATCGTCTCGCAATCGGAGTCGGTCGTCTGTTCGCGTTCGGTCTCGTCGCGTTCGGTCTGAGTCCGTTCGCTCTCGTTCTCGCTGTCGGAGTCGCTCCGGTCGCTGTCGCGCGTCTCGAGGTCGGACTCGCTCTCGCTTTCGTCGCGTTGACTCTCCCGTTCGCTGTCGTCGGTCCGCTCGCTACGATCGCGTTCGCTCTCGTCGCGGCTGCTGTCGCGGTCACTGATGCGTTCGCGTTCCGTGTCCGTGTCCTCGCGTTCGTCGGTACCGGTGTCGCTCTCGCTCTCGGTGTCGAGTTCGGATTCCGCGTGCTCGCTTCGGTCGCGGTCGCTCTCGTCGCGCTCGTCGGAGTACGTGCTGCCGTCGCGTTCGCTCGAGGTTCGTTCGCCGTCGCTGGCGCGGTCGGTGCGTTCGCTCTCGGTGCTCTCCTCGTCGCTGTCGGCGCTCTCGGCGGTCCGATCGTGTTGATCGCTCTCGGAGTCGCTGCTGTCGCTGGCGTGTTCGTCAGTGGCGGATTCGCTCTGAGAGCGCTCTCCCTCGACGCTGCTGGCATCGCGCTCGCTCTCGTCGACGCCGCTTTCGCCGCCGTCTCGAGTGCTCTCGCTTTCGTCGAGTGCCGTCTCGAGGGCTTCGTCTAGGAACGATTCACTGGTGAAGTCGCTTCGGTCGCTTTCGCTCCGATCGGTCTCGCTGGAATCGGCCTCGCTCTCCGCGCGGTCGGTTTCGCTCGTCTCGCCGTCGCGTTCGCTTTCGCGTTGCTCGCTCGAGTCCGACTCCTCGCTCTCAGCGTCGCTCTCAGCCTCGTACTGCTCTGCGGCGTCCGCGTCGTCGCCGCGGTCGAACCGGTCTTCGTCGATCCGTTCCGACTCGCCGTCGCTTACGAACCGGTCGGACTCGTCGCCCGAACTGGCATCGCTCTCGCTTTCGTGCTCCTCGAGTTCGCCCTCGCTGACATCGCGTTCGCTTTCTTCGACGGCGCTGTCGTCGATATCGCGTTCGTCGGAACCGCGTTCGCTTTCACTCGTCTCGACATCACGGCTATCGCTCTCGCTCGTCTCGCGTTCCGCGTCGTCGTAGTCGATGTCGCTCTCGCTTCGGTCGCGATCGCTTTCGTCCGTGGCCTCGTCGCGCTCGTCGGTCTCGAGGTCGCTCTCGCTCGCGTCCTGTTCGCTTTCCTCGGAGGCGCGTTCGCTGGCACCAGAATCGCTCTCGCTGTGGGTGCTGTCGGCGCTCGAGTCGGTCGCGTCGCTCTCGCTGACGTCGTGATCGCTCTCGCTCTCAGCTTCGTCGATCTCGACGTCGGTGTCGTCGACCTCGCTCTCGCTGACGTCGCGTTCGCTTTCGTCGAGATCGCTGACGTCGCGCTCGCTGCTGGCGTCACGGTGTTCGTCGCGGTCGTTCACTTCGGACTCGCTTTCGTCGCGGTCGTACTCGCCGTCGTGACTGCTGTCGCGCTCGGAAACGTCGCGTTCGCTTTCGTCGAGATCGCTCGAGCTGTCACGCTCGTTCGCACTTTCGCTCAGCTCTCGTTCGTGTTCGTTCTCCCTGTGATCGTTGTTCGACCGATCGCGGTCGCTTTCACTCTCACTCTCGCTCTCGTCGATCTCGCTCGTGGTATCGACGGCTTCGTCCAGGTGTTCGCTCACGTCACATCGCTCGTCGTCCATGGTGTAGACGACAGTCTGGTCGTCACCTGTCGGGACGGCACCGCTTGCGGCGATGACGCCACCGACGACCAGAAGGGCGGCTAACGCGAGGACACCAAGTTGATCTATCATGTTCCGGTTCTCCCATCTAGCCGACCCGTCGGTTACGATTCGGATAGGTCTCTAGACAACGGGCTCTTCGCCACAGTTACCCAAAAGGAGACGACGAAGGGTGTGGAAGAATCGCGGGGAACGCCGCCGGTTGGGGTCGTCTCCGCGGAGTATCGGACAGTCGCACTGATCGTCGGCCAGCCGGTGGCCTCGGCCCACTCCGCTACCCGTCGCACTCGATTTTCCAAGACCGAGCTGTTCGTCCCGGCCCCTACCCTTTTTTGGGTCCGAGGTGAAGAGCCCGTGTGAGACCGTCGACGATAGCGATCGTAATTGGACTCCTCCTGATCGTGATTCCGATCCCCGTTCTGCCGCCCTTGGTCGGCACGGTTAGCGGTGTATTCTTCCTCCTCGGCGGCGTGCTCCTCAGACTTCTCGGCGTCTAGGGGCCGCGGAAGCCGAGGAGACGTTGCGACCTCGAGCGGGTGTGAAGTTCCTTGCAGGCGTCCCCGAGCGTCGGTCCCCGCTCCAGTCGGAAACTCGGTGTCGAGCGTGAGTTGTCGTTCTCAGCACCAGTCGTCGCTCGTCTCGAGAACGGTGTCAGTCGGACCATCCGCGGACGAACCGTTCGATCTGCGGCCGCACGAACCGTTTAATCGGCGGCCCGGGTTTAGTCGCCAGTTCGGGGTTCGATCGACAGCCCTACACGCATCACGCGTGATCGATTTCGGTATCGGTCCGCACCTAACTGCGCTGTTCGCCGCGCTCGAGGCGGCAGTCGCCACAGTAATACCCGTGGTACGAATCGTCTAACTCGAAGATACTGCCACAGCCGATACACGTCGGATCCGGTATTCGAATCATTTTGTCCACCCCGAGCAAGCGTTGCTAGTGCTAAGGGTCTATTCGTCGTCGAGGACGGGCGGCTTCGTATAAGGACGGTGAAAAACCGCGTCGATCCGGGGTCGCCTTCGGAAGGAGGGGGTTACGCTCGCCTCGTGCTTGTTCGAGTCACGTCGGTTAGTGATTGCTCGAGCCGCGACGGTCTCTTGATCGAACTCGAGAAGCCGTCAGTCACCCGACTCAGCGACGATTTCGACGCGGTCACCGGCTCCGTCTTTCGCGTCGTCGACGGGTCCGACGCCCTCAAGCACGTACGTTTGCGGATCGACTTCCTCGCCGTTGACGGTGACGGAGACGCTGTCTCCGTCGTCTTCGGCGAACGTCTCGCCGCCGACGGCGAAGCGGTCCGCCGTCACGTCCATTCCGAGCGTCTCGAGGGCGTACTCGATCGTCACGTCCTCGCAGTGGGCGTGCCAAACCTCGGCGTCGTCGGAGCCGTGGAAGTGGAAACAGCCGTCGCGCTCGAGGTGCTCCGGATCGTCGAACGCGACGGCGGTGTCATCGTACACGACGGAGATCGTGCCGTGTTCGTGGATTTCGCTCGAGGCGTCCGGTTGTACCGCGGCCGAACTCACGGCCGATCCGGAGTTGAAAAACACCGTCATGTACCCCAGGACGAACAGGACGAGGACGGCGGTCACACCCGCGTAAAGAGCCAGCCTTCTCCGGCTCGTTTTTCTCCCACCCGAATCCGCGGATGAGACGTTCAAACGACGGCTGTCGATGTTCGTCAGTTCGTCGGCGTGCGCTCGTCTGAGGTGGCCGTCGTACTCCTCGTCCGGAAGCGATTCGCCGCAGTAGGTGCAGTTGGCTGTCATCGGCGTGGATACCACGAACAGGCTTCGGCGGGCTATGAAGGGTGGTCGAAGAAACGGGTCGTTTCCGTCCGCCGGTCGGAGCGCTCGCGTGAGTTATACTGTCGGACAGAAGTCAATACGAAGTCGGTCGCGAATTCGCGGCCGTCTCTACCGGCGACGGCCGCAACGGAGCGACCGATCTTCACGTAGTTCTGTCTGATAGTATTAGAGGAAGGTTGAATGTTCCGCGCGTGGCGTGGGTTGGCCGACACCTGCAGCCGTTTCTTCCCGGTTCGGCGGTAGTTTTCACCCACCGTACTTGCTGGCCCGTCACCGGGTTCGATTATGGAACGGATCGATCGGCGAACATATCTCTCCGTAGTTGCCGGTGGAACCCTCGTCCTCGCCGGCTGTGCCGGTGACGAGAACGACGAATCCGACGAACCGGACGTCGAGCCCACGGACCTGGAGGAAGGCGATGCCACGGCTTCTGCGGATGAATCCGAGCCGACCGACGAGACGGACGAAACGGACGAGTCCGGCGACTCGGAGGTGCCGACCACCGTCGAGGTCGGCGAACGCCTCGAGGTGGACGACCTCCACCTCATCGTTTCGGCTTTCGATCGCGCGGATGACGTGGTGATTGGACAGAGCGGTAATGCGATGGACGCGAACGGTGGGATGGCGAAAGCGAGCGGGGCTGTCGCGGGGCCGAATACCGAAGTGCGCGAGGCGGACGAGGGATCGGCGTTTGCGGTCGTCGATCTCGCCCTGCAGTACGCCGGAGACGAACCCGTTGCAACGATCGACGATCACCTCGCGATTTCACTCGCCGACGACGGGGAGGAACCGACCGGCAACGTCGAAGCTCCGTCCGAAAACGACGACGAGGCGGCCGGTGTCGCCGAGGTGCGACTCGCGCCCGGCGAAGTCGCTCGAGGGGATCTCGTCTACGAAATCGACGACGACGCCGAGGAGTTGGTACTCCTCCTCGAGTTCGGCGAGGCGGACGAGGAGTACGCCGTCGACCTCGAGTCGGAAGCCGAACCGGCCGAGACGATCGAACAAGACCTATCCACCGACGCGCTCGAGTTTTCCCAGGGAGTCGAAACGGGTGGATTCGAAGTGACGGTAACGGGTCTCGAGCACGGAAACAACCTGGGCGGGTTCATGCAATCCGACGAGGGGTACGAAATCGTCGCGGTGGGGGTTCGGTTCGAGAACGCAAGCGGGCGCGAACACACCCTCTCGGCGGGCCAGGCCCAGCTTAAGGACGAGTTCGGCCGCAGTTACGAGGAAGCGGCTGGCGCCGTCGGGGCGCTCGAGGATTTCGACGGAGACGTTCTGGAAGACGGCGAGGAGTCCGACCGAAAGATCGCCTACCAGCTCGAAGAGGGAGTTTCCGAACTGTACTGGGTCTTCGACTTCGAAGATGGAGGCGAGGATCGCCGAGTGTTCTGGAAACTTCGCTGAGCGGCGTCAGTATCGCTATTCCCATCGCCTCGATCGCAGACAGTGAAGGCATTCGTACACGCCGTTTCGGTTGTCTCCCATCACGCGAACGTACGCTCGAGAGAGGGGGCTCCCGCAGGTCTCACAGGAGTGCATTGTCGACCTGAAGCGCGTTGTTCTCCTCGGTTTCGTACGCGGCCATGATGAGCCCGACGACTTCGGGGTTCGACGGCTCGTAACCGAGTTGTTGTTCCATACTCGTTTTGATCTCTTCGAACCGGTTGCTTTTGGATCCGTACAGTTTGATGTGTGAGGTCATTGGTGGTGTTGTAATTGTGTCCGTTGCTGTCGTGTAGCGTTCGTTGCTGTCGTGTAGCGTTCGTTGTGGCATGCGGCGTCCATCGCAGCATACCCCATCTACTGCAAGCGCGTAGTCATCTTCGATCCATGGCGAACGAAAACCGCGTTCGCCGGTGACCGGTCGATGTCGTTGCTCGAGCCCCCTTGTCCGTTGAATCCCATGTGGGCGACGAGGTCGGCAGTATTCCAGAGACGAGTCGGTATCATCCGGGAGGTGAGTCCGTATCACCAGGGGGCGAAGGCACGGAGTCGTCCGTCACCGGTATAGTACCGATCGAGCGTCATCGAATTCGCTTCCGGGTGCGAGTGGGCAAACGACGCTGAATGGGTACTATGCGTTTACAAACGACACGCATTGTCGAGAGTTGTCTGCCTATGTGGTTGGATGCGGTGCAGCCTATGTCCGTTGGCCGACCCGTAGTCGTCGCCGAACGGCGGTTTCAGTGATCGACCGATCCGGATCACCTGCGGAAAAATCGAGCCGAGATAGTCGTCTCGAGAGAAACGGCGGTGAGCTTATCACGCGGTCGATTTCGATCGCTCTCGAGACCCGAATACGCAGGCAGAAGAGCCATCCCTCTCTTGCTGACTACCCTATACTGTCCGGGCGTGGCTGAGATCCGAAAATTCGACCGCTGTGGTGCACTAATCAGCCACGAACCCGCCCACTACACAACAATGTCAACCGATATCCCTATCGAATCAACCCCTCTCGACGAAACGGTCGAAAAATCCCTCGACGTACTCGAAGAAACGTGGGATCGATTCGATTCGCCGGTGTTCACCTGTAGTTTCGGAAAGGACTCGAACGCCGTCCTCGACCTCATCGACAGGACGAGCGCCGACCTCGAGGAACGAACGGCGCTCTCCTTTCTCGACCACGGTAATCACTTCGAGGCGACCTGGGAGATGAAAGACGAGCTCGAGGACTACTACGGCGTTACGTTCGAGACCTACGAGCCCGACTCGAGTTACGAAGAACTCGTCGCAGAGCACGGGCCGCGGGTGAACCAACGGAAGCCAGACCTGTGCTGTACGACGCTCAAGTCGAATCCGATGGAGGAGATGATCGACGGACACGACAGCTGGATCACGGGATACCGGATCGACGAGGGTCTCGGCGACGGCGATAAAAGCTACGAATGGCGGAAGAATCTCGACTTCTTCGAAGAGAAGTCCGAGGTCGTCCGAGTCAACCCGATCGTCCACTGGACGACGGAGGACGTCTGGGAGTACCACGAGCGCCGAGACATACCGTACAATAACCTCTACGACGAGGGTTTCGAGTGTCTCGGATGCAAGCAGTGTACGCTCGACGGTGACGAGCTCTTCGCGTACGACAGCATTCGACGAGTCGGCGACGGAGAAGCCGACGATTGAAAACCGCTTCGTCGGCAACTCGCTCGTCGCAACCGATGCGGAACTACCGACGGCACCATCTCGAACACAATGACAACGGATAAACAAGATCCGAACGAGATCGCAGAACAGTTGCTCACCAAGACCGACGGCGAAGAACTCGTCCTGTACGTCGACGAAGACACGAAGTTACCCACCTCGATTATCAGGCCGCTTCACCTCCCGAGGTCGGCGGACGACGACGTTGACGGCGGCAGTCTTCGGTACGCCGTACGGGCCAGCGAGCGAACGGTCGAGGAGTTCGATCTTCCCGGCCGAGAAGGGCTCGTCGCTGCGGAGGAAGTCGAATCGGGGTCGTGGAACCGGTCACGGGTCGAATTTTACGAAGAAATGGTCAAAACGGACGACGACGGGAACGAATACACGGATTTCGGTGACTTGGTCAGATCCGACGAAATCGTCGCGGTCGACGATGGATCCGCTAGCAACTAACTACGATAGCCCGTTCCGTTGCTGGCGAGTCGAGTCCTGGTCGCCTCGTATCACGTTTCCGGCGAGTCAAGTCCGGGTCGCTTCGTACGACGTCGAGATCAGTAGTGTCAGTTCCTGATCGATAGTCACTCAGTTTTTGAGGACGGTGACGATCAACGAGAGGAGGGTGAGGACCAGTAATCCGACGGCGATGTAACTGTTAAAGAGGAAGGCCGTGACGCTCTCGCCGGTCAACAGCCAGCCGGTAACGAAGCCAGATTCGGCGATATCGCCGAGAATAACCCCTAACACGAGACTGACCAGCGGATAGTCGTACTTGACGAACAGTAACCCGATCAGTCCGAACAGTAACACGATGTACAGATCCACGGTGGCGTTCCGGACCGCGAACGCGCCGACGATCGCAAGTACCGTCACCGTCGGGATAATGTATCGAACCGGAATGTACGCGAGTTTCCCGAAATATTGCGATCCCGAGATTCCGTAGATCAGAATGAGAACGTTTCCGATGAACAACGAGAGGATCATCGCGTAGACGATGTCGCCGGAGGATTCGAACAGCCCGGGGCCGGGATTAAGGCCGTGGAGAGCGATCGCGCCCAACAGCGCCGCCGTCGCGCCGCTGCCCGGGATCCCGAGTGTGAGCGTCGGGATTAACGCGCCGCCCTGGGTTGCGTTGTTACTCGAGTCGGCGGCGATGACTCCCTCGATGGCCCCGCCCCCGAACCGTTCGGCGAGTTCTTCGTTGGCCCATCGCTTGGCCTCGTTGTACGAGACGAAGTTCGCCACGTCCGCGCCCGCACCCGGCAACGATCCGATGAAGGCACCGATGAACATTCCTCGAGCGGACCCGATCGGACGCGAAGCTACCGCTCGGGCTGCTTCGTACACCTCAGCCGACCCGCCTCTGGTGTGCTCGTCGTCGGTGACGACGGTTCCGCGAAAGGCCAACCGAAACAGCTCCGTGAGGACGAACAGCCCGATTAGCACGACGATGAAGTCGACGCCGGCGAGGAGCGTCGTCTGGTCGAACGTCGCTCGCGATTGGGAGAGTTGTGGGTCGTTTCCGACCGTTCCGATTAGCAGCCCGAACGCGCCGGCCAGAAGCGCCTTCGAGAGTGAGGATCCCTTTGCGGCGGGGATAATCGAGAGCGCGAACACCGCGAGCAGGAACATCTCCGGCGCTCCGAAGTTGAGCGCGAACGAGGAAATCGGCGGCGCGAAAACGAGGAGAACGACTGCCGCGAACAGCCCCGCGATTCCCGACACGATCGCCGAGACGGCGAGCGCGTAGACGGCCCGTCCCTGTTTCGTGAGTTCGTACCCGTCCCAACAGGTGACGACAGAACCCGGTGCGCCGGGCGTGTTGATGAGGATCGCCGGGATCGATCCCCCGTACACCGCGCCGCCGTAGGCCGCTACCAGGAAGATTAACGCGGTTGTCGGCTCGAACGCGATCGTGACCGGTGTAAAGAGGACGATGGTCATCGTCGCGGAAAAGCCGGGGACTGCGCCGAAGATGACGCCGATTGCGGTCCCGACGAGGATTGCGAGGAGGATGTACGGATCCGTGAGTATGCCGATTCCACCCTCTATCGTCGCGGGGGTAAACAGCGGGTCGATCATAGTGGGACCATCAGCCACTGGATAAACACTAGCCAGACGACGAACGCTACTCCGACCGAATAAAGCGCGATTTTGGCCGGATCGCGCTCGCCGAACAGGAACAGCGTGAGCGCGAGGAAGACGACGGTCGTCACGAGGAATCCGACCGGATCGAGGGCGACGATGTAGGCGGCCGTCAACCCGACCAATAGCACCGCATTACGGACGGTGAAAAACGGATCGTCCGCTGGCGTCTCGGTGCTCGTTTCGGCGGACGCTAACTCGGGCGGGGGCCCGTCCGAAGGCCGTTCGCGACCGTCTACGTGACCGTCGATCGAGACGGCCTGCCCGACGATGGTAACGACGGCGAGGGCGGCGGTCGCGTACAAAAGCGGACCCGCGTACAGCATCGAGAGGTCCGGTAAGTTGCGCGTGTCCCAGTAGTAAAATAGACAAAACGCTAATACTATCCCCGGAAACAGCAGTTCACCGGTGTCGACGCGGGCGGTTCGTGATCCGATTGAGACGGTGACGACCGGCGGCGTGATCCGTGTCATGACTACTCTCGATCGTAGATGAAGTCTTCGATCACGTCGGCGTACTCCTCCATGAACCGAGCGTTTTCCGCGACTTCTTCCTCCGTCTCTTCGGGGCCCTGATAGTCCGTGATCTCGTCTAACCCGCCCTGTTCTTCGATCCGGGTTTGAAACTCCTCGTCTTCGAACACCGCGGCGTAGCTTTCCGCCAACTCTTCGAAGCGGTCGGGATGGCGCTCGCGAACGCCGCCGGGCGCGACGATCAGTTTCCACTGGCCGAGACCTTCTTCGACCAACGGCACCTCGTCCAATCCAAGTTCGCCGAACGACGGGGCGGTCGGCCACACCTCCTGTTGCTCTGCGGTGTGGGTTCCGAGTGCAGTCACGTCGTCGACGTGATCGGGATTGAACGACCAGGGTTGGTTGACACCCGCGTCGATGTCCCCGGCGAGGATGCCCTGTCGGAGCCCCGACCCGCCCTCCATATTGACGATCGTCAGATCGAGGTCGTAAGCGTCATCGACGAGTAGCGCCGAAAGCGCTGTGTTTCCGATCGACGCAGTGATTCCGACGGTCGCCCCTTCTTCGCGGGCGTACTCGACGAACTCCTCGAGATCACCGTACGGTCGATCGGGCGGTGCGAACCACATGGTCGGGTCCCAGTGGTGAGTCCCGAGGTAATCGAAGTCGTTCTTCCTGTACGGCGCATCCTGGAACAACCACGTCGCCTGCATTTGCGGCATGTTCCACATCGCGATCGTAAACCCGTCCGGGTCTGCGTTGTACACCTGCTCGCCACCGATCTGCGTGGATCCGCCGGGATAGTTTTCGACGACGAACTCCACGTCTAGAAGTTCGGACCACGTTGGTGTGGTAACGCGCATCGCCCGGTCGGTGCCGCCGCCCTGCGACCACGGAACGATCGTCGTGATTTGCGTTTGGTCGAACGCCGTCGTCACACCGAGCGTGGTGGCACCGTACGCTGCCGTTGCCGAAATCCCGGCGACTCCTGCCGCGATGAATTCCCGTCGACCGATGTTTTCGAGGGTCATTGTTGGTATCGTGTGATCGATTTGCCGAGTGCCGACTTGGGGCGCCGGTGGGGGCCACCGACGAGAGTTCCCAGGCGGGTTGTCGTTCGGCGATTATCGCCGTACATATATTTCTCTGACATCATTAACGATGATTACTGACTCAAGATTTCCCAACCACCGAACCAACCGTTCCATCACCCGTATAGGGATCGAAGTGTGTATTTAATTACGTGTATCACTAAGGATCTATCCGCGGTTTCGTATTTTGCTTGCCCATGCCAGCACTCGTTTCGACACGTACCGATAGATCGGATTCAAATAATCTCCTATTCCTGAGCAATTGCTAACACAGTACGCTCGTCCGACGGCTGTACGGCGCGTGTACGAATTCGATTCTCGACGACACGTCGATCCGTTATCGTTCGTCTGAGCCGTTTTCTCGCTCGGACAATATCATCGAGAGCAGCTTTCGCTGGGCGGCGCGAAGATGATGATTGAACGTCGGTTGGCTAATGCCGATTCCCTCCGCGACCGCCGCTCCGGTCGCGGCTCGAGGGACGTCGAAGTAGCCGTCGACGAACGCCACCTCGAGCGCCTCGAACTGCTTTTCGGTCAACTCGTCTTCGAGATCGGCGAGAAAACCGTCCTTCGTTCGCGCGACGTACTCGTGATCCTGCCGGCGGACCAGCGTCGAATCCGGGTACATGCGGTCGAACACGTCGTTAAACTCGCGAACGTCTGCGTGCTCGGGGAGGACGACGACTAGACGACCAATCCCGTCTGCCGCGGTGATCGTTTTCGGGACGGCTCCGTACTCGAGCAGGCGCGCGACGAGACTTGCTTCGGTAAGCGTACACTCGAACACGTGGTCGTCGCCCCGTTCGGTGACGAGTCGAGTCGCCGTGACTGCCGGCGACCGACTCGCCAGCTCGAGAATCGTCTCGACGGAACCACCGCCGACGGTGAATAAGCCACGAATCGAGCCGTCGGACCGCGGCGTGACCGACTCGAACTCGTACGTCGACTCCGCCGTTCGCGTCCACTCGAGGAACTCGATCTCGCGGTCGCGAACGCGAAATTCGAGTTCGACGCCGTCCCGACCGACGAGGGCGGTTTTCAGCTCGATCGTGTGGAGGGCGTGGCCGAGCCACCGTCCGATCTCCTCGAACTGCTCGCGTTCCACTCGATCGAACGCGTTGGGGCGCTCGCTGTACACCGCCAGAGCGCCGTAGGACCGCTCTTTGAAGACGAGCGGAACGCTGAGAACGGATCGAAACCCACTCGCGATCGCACCCTGTCGCCACCGCTCGCCGACAGCGTCCGTCACGAGATGACGCTCGACCTGCGCCTCGAGGGTGTGGATCGCGCGTGCCGTCGGTTCGCTCTCTTCGAGGAGTATTTCGCCGTCGCGTTCGACTCCTTCGAGGTATCGACTTTCGGGGCCGGCGGACGCTCGATCGCGTATCTCCTCGCTCACCCTGTCACGGTCGGCAATTATGGCGAACGCGTACCGATCTCTCGCGACGATCCGCTCACAGACCCGTGCCTCGAGTTCGTCTCGCGTCCACGCCGTCCGAATCGCTCGGCCGGTTCGCTGGAGGAGTTCGTGCGTTTCGACGAGTCGGTCGGCCGTCTTCGTCGTCGCCTCGAGTTGCTGATTACACATTTTCAGCCGGCGTTCGTCGTCGATGCGGTCCAACGCGGTCCCTGCGATAGCTCCCGCGAGGCGTGCGAGAGAGTGGTCGTTCGACGTCAGTCGAGCACCCTCGATAGCGCCGGCGCAGAGAATTCCTCGAGTACCGACCGGAACGACGATACCTCGCGCTTGGTCGGGATCGTACACCGGGTTCGCCGGTCTGGGTAGCAATGTCGTGACGAACACGGACTCGTGATCGATTAGCGCGCTCCATTCGGGTGTAGACTCGTCTTCGAGCGGGATTTCGGTGGCACCGTCCTCGAAGCGCCGGCTCGCAGCCTGTCGACGGAGCGCGTCTTCGCCCTCGTCGTACAGGTAGACGCTTGCGAATGCGCCGTTTCGAAGCGCTTCTATCGCTTCGACGACGGCGGTGCAGACGTCTTCCTGACGGACCGGGTCTCGCACACCGCTCGATCTAACGAGCGGTCCGAGGACGGCGAGGTGGTGCGCGACGCGGTCGCTGGTACGCTCCTCGATATCGGCGATCGAACCGCCGCGCTCGGAGAGGGCGGTCGCTGTACACACGTACTTGTCTCCCTCGCCCCGACCGATCGACACTCGAACCGGGAACCGCCGTCCGTCGGCGCGAATAGCGGTCGGCTCGTCCGTCGCCCCTCCGTACGATCGGACGCGTTTCGCGATGTGTTCGAAGCGGTCTCGCTCGTCGGTCGGAAAGACCGTCGACCACGACTTGCCGAGCAATTCCTCGGGAGCGTATCCGTGTAAATCGGCGTAGCTCTCGCCGATGCTTTCGAACGCCAACGACTCGTCTAGCAGGCAGCTTCCTTCGACGACCGCGCCGGGGCTGACGGAACCGACGGATTTCGAACGAACGCCGTCGGTCGCGCGTCGTCGTGCGACGGCGTCGGCTACTCTCGAGGCCAGCCATCGGAACCCGCGGTCGCTGGATCCCTTCCACAGGTAGTCCGTCGCCCCTTCCGAGAGGGCCTTCTCGACGAGGTTGTCAGCACGGGCCTCCGCGAAGAAAATGTACGGCAGGTCCGGGTCGATTCGGCGCACCGATCGAAGGAGATCCAGACCGCTCGTCTCCCGCAAACGAACCTCGCTGACGACGCAGTCGACCGACTCGAGCGAGCGAGAGACGTCCGCGTCGGTCGAGGCGACGGTCACGCTGATACCGAACTCGTCTTCGAACACGGCCGTCGCGGCTCCGATGGAGTCCTCGTTCGTATCGACGAAGAGAACCCGTATCGGGTCGCCGACGTCTCGGCCGTCGCGCGTTGGTGTAGTGCTGCTCATCGGTGTTCACGGACCGTCGTATTTGCGTCCGAAGGCGATGAGGGCGTTTCGACCGACGCGACAGGTACGTCGTCGACCACCCATCGGATCGCCGGATACAGTCTGCTTTGAGTTCCCGAGGCGGTGGAAGTCTCGAGGAGAGTGCGTATCGCTAGCGCTTAAAGGCGACACGAACGAGAAAAGCGAGCGCCTATGTCGTGAACGTCCGCCAACCGATGTACGTTGAAGGCCAGGTGTTCGCCGCGTACCCCCACTGTCGACAATCGAGCGGACCGTCGCCGGTTCCGCGATCGGGCGCTTCCCCGTCTCGTCACCGGCCGACTCGAGCAGCGGAACCGTCTTCGAAAGCTGAACGAATCGAATTGCGTCGCTACTGCGACCTCGCGAGACGGCCGATCACGTCCGACCTTCCTCTCGTCGAGTGATTCACCGAAGGTGGATGTCACGCGTATATGAATCCGACCGCTATTCGAATCGACTCGAGGATCGGTGGAGGCTATCCACGTAGCGCGTGCGGCTTAGTCGATAGCCGAGTGAAGCATCGTGAAGAAGAATATGACCGAACGGGGAAACACCCACTCGAACGGCGGCGAATCTCCGCGGACGAATCAACGAAATCGCGATATTTTAGACTGGATTTCACTTTGGAGCAGATCGATGAAACGGAGTCTCGTGCTTTCGGTCGCTCCATCTCTCGTGTGTCTCGTCTCGATAGCCCGGTTAGGAGTCTCGCGACGAAACGCACTCGGGATGATTGGTGGCGGTCTCGCGGTCGCTCTCGGAATCGCTCCTGCAACGGGCGAGGAGACGGAGAACGGGGACGACCTCGACCGGTACGTCGTCGGTCTCGAGGAGGGGACCTCGAGCGCCAGCGTCTCGCGGCAGGCGACACGAGTGCACCGATCGCTGGATCTCGCTTCGACCGGCGGCGTCGTCGTCGCCAGCATCGACGACCAAGCACGGGAAGAGTTCGAGGCGAGATCGGACGTCAGGTACGTCGAACGAGATCACGTCCGTCGACCCTTGGTTCGCAACGACATCGAACCGGCCGACGCCGTCGACCTGGGAGCGGAGCAAAAACTGCCCTGGGGCGTCGAACGTATCGGCGCGATCGACTTCCACGACAGTACGGAGGGCAGCGACGGCGGGTCCGTCGCCGTCCTCGACTCCGGAATCGACCCCGAACACGAGACCCTCGAGGTGGCCGGTGGCGAGGCGTTCACCGAGTGTGACGGTTCCGCTTGCGAGTCCGAGTGGGACGACGAAAGCGGGCACGGGACCCACTGTGCGGGCACTATCGGGGCGCTCGACAACGGAGCCGGCGTCGTCGGCGTCGTTCCCGGTGCGGACATCTACGCGCTCAAAGTCCTTGCGGGCGACGGCTCCGGATACGATTCGGATATCGCCGCCGCCATCGAGTGGTGTGCGGACAACGACATCGACGTCATCAACCTGAGCCTCGGGGGAAGCGAGGAGGCGCAGGTGCTCGAGGACGCCCTGGGATACGCCTACGAACGCGGGGTACTCGTCGTCGCTGCGGCGGGCAACGACGGCTCTTTGGGCGGGATCGACTACCCGGCGGCGTACGACGAGTGCATCGCCGTCGGCGCGACGGACGACCACGACGAGGTGCCGGACTGGTCGGCCCGCGGCGAGACCATCGAACTCGTCGCTCCGGGAGCGGACGTGCTATCGACCCAACCCGGGGACGAGTACGTCTACCTGAGCGGGACGTCCATGTCGACGCCGCACATCGCCGGTATCGGCGCCCAACTGATGGGACAGGGACTTCCGCACGCCGAAGACGCGAAAGACTTCGACGATCCCGGCGGCGTCCGCGGAATACTGCGAGAGACCGCCGAGGACGTCGGTTTCGACGACGACGAGCAGGGATACGGCCTGCTCAACGCGTTCGACGCCCTCGACGAACTCGAGCCCGTCACTACCGAAGACGTCACCGACGTGCGGACGACCTCAGCGACGTTCAACGCGTCGATCAGATCGCTCGAGAACGCCGACACCGACGCCGATGCTGTCGAGATCTCCTTCCAGTGGCGCGAGTACGACGGCTCCGAGTGGAACGAGACCGAATCGGAACCGCTCGAGGAAGACGACGAGTTCGACACGGCGGTCGACGACCTCGAGCCGGATACCGAGTACGACGTTCGTGCAATTCTCGACGACGGCGACGAGACGACGACCGGAAACGTCGTGACGTTCGCGACCGGACTCGACGACCTCGCCGTCGAAACGGATGACGTCGACGTCACCGATCACCGAACGGTACGGGTCGCCGGGGAGATAACGGGCCTGGGTGATAACGGAACCGTCGATGCGGCTTTCAGAACTCGTCCGGTCGGCGACGACGAGTGGGAACCCACCGAGTCCGACTCGCTCGAGGCGATCGGCGCCTTCGAGGACGATATTTCGGGCCTCGAGCCCGAAACGGAGTACGAAGTCGAAGCGACTCTCGAGGGGGACGGGGAGCAAACGACCGGCGAGACCGTGACGGTCGAGACCGATCCGGAACCGGGGCTGCCGACGATCGAGCGGTTCGAACTCACCGACGACAGCACGGACCAGTTCGTTCGGTGTAACGTCCACTGGGACGTTTCGGATCAGGACGACGCACTCGAGTTCGTCGCAACCGAACTCCGCTACGCCGACGACGAGGACGTTATCCACCGAACCGAATCCGAGATCGACGGTGGCGAGGAGAGCGGCATCCACACGGTCCGAAACAGCGACCGACTCGAAGGGGCCGGCGAGGAGTACGACGTGACGCTTTCGGTCACCGACGGCGAGGGCAACGTGACCGAGGAGACGGAACGACTCTCGCTCGACGAACGGTCTCCCGCCCCCAGCATCGATCGATTCGAGATCACCGCCGACGACTTCCTCGGCTCGCCCGAGGCCGTCGTCGAGTGGAAAATCTCTGACGAGGGAGCAGACCTCGACGGCGTTGAACTCGAGATGCGTCTCGCCGATGACTCCGCGGTCGTCGATTCCTCGAGTTCGATGGCGCGCGACGACGAAGCGTCTGGTACCGATTCGCTCGCGGATCGAGACAGTAACGGCGACGAGGCCGAGTACGACGTCACGATCCTGGCGACCGATTACTTCGAACAGACGACCGAAGAAACTACGCGGGTTACGCTTGGCGAGTGAGCGCGGAACCACCCTCTTTCGAATCACGATAGCGAGACTAGATGCTCGAACGACGTGTTGTATCGTGTGGCCTGTAGCGTGTGGCTTCTAGCGTACGGGCTCTGCAGCGTGCGGCCTGCAGCGTATTGCTTCCAGTGCGCGATTGAAACCGTGCGTCAACACCGAACGAGCGGAGTCGTCGCGAACCCGATTCAGTGTCGGAACTCCCCGATCTTTGGATCGTCCGAATCGAGCCCTGCCATCAGGAGTCCGAGCACTTCCGGATTGCTGAGTTCGTAACCCATTCGGTTACTCAACTCGAGTTTTACCTCTTCGAATCGTTCCGCCTTCGTTCCGTGGAGTTTGATGTGTGTCGTCATGCGGGTATGTTTCGCAAGTGTTCTCGCGCGGTCGTCACAGCGGGGAACCCGGAACCGGTATCGCTAGACGCTCTCTGCTTCCCTCGAACCCCGTGGGGGTCTCGGTGACGGTTGTTCCCGTTCCGTTCGAGCGACGGTTCGATCCGTTCGGCCGAAGATGAACGCAGGTCGGTTGGTCCGACCGTCGCACCAGGATTGTGCTGGTCCAACAGAGAAAGCGAACAGGACGCTCGTAAACCCCGGTCGAAGCCGCGGTGCGTGTCGGGGCGATTGGCAAACAGTTGGCCCTACCCGATACCCGAACGCACTTCTCGTCGTTCAATGGCCCCTCGATTTCTCGCTCGAGAGTCCGTCGAGGACGACCGTCGCGGAGAACGGCACTAGTTCGTCCGGTTCACATCGCGTTCTGGAGCGGAACCGCGCACGTCGAACTGATCCAGCCCGCTCGATGTCGTTTGTCGTAGATGATGACGCGACCGTCACTGACGCCGTAGGCGACGACGGTCGGCGGAACGGCCGAACGGTCGGGCTCGAGATCGATGTGTGGGCTGTCGTAGCTGTCGTATGATGGCATAGTTTTTGGTTCGATGTGCGCTGGTGATTCTCGAAACGAGTCGGTTTGTCCCCGCGTTGTACCCACTGTTACGACAGCCGTCAGCAACGCTTTCGCGCCGAACTACGTTAGTGCAGACGACCGACACACGTTAGCAACCCCGTCTCACTGTTCCGAGTTTCCTCGTGGTCAATGGCTTCCAGCGCTTTCACAAAAACAGCTTCACTCGCGTTGTTCCTCGAGAAACGCCGATAAGAGGTTCCACAACCCCTTCCGTAGGTGCTGGTGAAGCGTCGACGAGGAGACGTCCATCGAGTCAGCGAGTTCCTCCGCGGTGATGGCCCGCGGCCAGTCGTAGTATCCCGATGCGTACGCGGATTCGATCGCGGACCGTTGTTTTTCCGTCAGCGCGCTATCGACTGTCTGGCGAAATTCGTCAGCCGTCTCGATCGATCGATTGTGCTCTCGCTTTGCCTTCAGGTCGACGTGAGCGAACGTCTCCTCGATCAGCGCGACTATTTCGCGGACGTTAGTCGTCACGGGTACCTCGAGAACGATCCGTGCCTCGCCGTCGATCGCGGTCGCGGATTGGAGCGTTGCGCCGCCCTGAAGTGCGACGTGGGAGACCGACTCCGAGGTGAGCGTCTGGAGAACGAAGCTATCGTCCCGTTCGGTGAGCACCTGCGCGTCTTCGATCTGCTCGGCATCGGCCGCGAACTCGAGAACCGATTCCGGATCGGTGCCCGCCACCGTGTGGTAGTCGAGGATCCGCTTCGATTCGATCGGTACCGATCGCTCGAGCGTACACTCACAGCCGAGCCCGGCGGTCAGATCGAGGAAGAACGGTTGCGTATCGGACACCACGAACTCGAGTTCGATCACCGAGTCCGACAGCAACAGCGTTCGGTGCCTGATCGCGTTGATCGCGAATCCGATCACTTCGCCGAGCGATTCGAACCCGCTCACCGCTTCCTCGCCGAAGATTTCCGTCCCCACTCCGTTCACCACCAACACGCCCAACAGCCTATCACCGTACGTGAGGGGGATCGCCCCCGTGGAGTGCACTTCCTCGGCGGAATCGCGTTCCGAAGGCTGCCCGTCGATCTGGTAGTGTCTGACGACCTCCACAGAGTCCGTTTCGATCATTCGTTTGACGGACCCGTTTCCGATGCTCGAGAGAGACATTTCGTTGATCGCCTCGAGATCGCCGTCCGCGATTCCCGATCCGGTCCGGGTCGTGACGTGATCGGTGCTCGCCTCGATGTCGCCGATCCACGCGCTGTGATAGAGATCGGAGTTCACCAGATGGTCACAGACCGTTCGCTCGATCTCTTCGCGCGTCGTCGCTTCGATGAGTCGTCGGCCGATCTCTTGAACAAGCGTGTTGATTCGGTACAACGTCTCGAGTTGATCGCGCTGGTTGCGGGCCTCGCGCTCGGTGGTTTTGAGCAACTGAGATCGCTCCGCCCGTTCGATCGCCGTCCGGACGTTGACCGACAGCATCTCCACCAGATGGACGTCACGGTCGTCGATATCGATATCGTTTTGCAAAATGATGCTAATCACGCCGTATTGTCCTACCGGCACGTGGAAACTCGGGAATCCGGTTTCTAGCTGGTCGGCCGGGAAATCCGATGGTGGGGGGTTGACGATCGGCTGTTCGTTTCGGAAGGCGTGACCGGCGAGCGTCGCCTCGAGATCGTACGCCACGTGGGATTCGAGCAACGCTTCGGCCCCCGCCGTCATGACGGCACACTGGAGCCGGTTCGCGTCGGTATCGAACAGGCGAAGACAGGCGTTCTCGAAACCGAGAACGCTCTCGACGACCTCGATACCGATCTCTCCGATTTCCTCGACGTCGTCCGCCCGTATCAGGCTCTGGGCGACATCGTTGAGCGCCTCGAGTTGACGTTCCTGTCGCTTTTGCTCGGTGATGTCACGAATGATACACACGAGCCCGCCGTCGGCGAGGGTTGAGAGGGTTATTTCGAGAGGCACTCGAGTGCCGTCCGTTCGTCGTCCGGACGCCTCCCCTCGCCACGAACCCCGCTCATCCAAAGCGGGGATCACTTCGGCCTTGTAGCGGGCGACCTCGGTCGCGTCGAAGAGTTGTTCCCACGTCGTTCCGATGAGCGATTCGGGATCGTCGCGTCCGAACAATTTGGCGTGAACGTCGTTCATGTACGTGTAAACGCCGTCTTCGTCGGTGATCGCCATGCCATCGATCGCCGCGTCGATAGCCCCTGACCGCTGGTAGACAACTCGCTCGTTCTCGACCCGATCGAACGCCGCCCGGGTGTTCTTCGAGAGAATATCGATGAGTTCCCGCAAGGACCCGTTCAAATCGTCCCTTGTCGTCGATTCGACGGTGAGTAATCCGTGTTCACCGAGTGGAACGACGAGTCGCGCCTCGAGGCCCATCTCCGGATGGGCCACGTTCTCGATCGAATCGTATTCCTCAAGGAGGGTTACGTCGTTGTTCCTGTAACTCGCCATTTCGACCGTTCCGTCCGTGATCGGATCTATCCTCTCAGATGCGCTCGTGTTCGGGTCACTGGTCGGTTCGTCACTCGCGACGACCGCACGAAGTTCGTCGTTTCCGTCGTCACTAAGCCATAGGGTCGTCCGCTGCCGATCGAGAACCGTTTGGACGACATCGACGGTAATCCGCGCGATTTCTCGACGCGTTTGGGCGGCCATAAGCTCTCGACTCGCATCGTTGAGTGCCGCGAGTCGAAGTTCGTACTCGCTTCGTCCGTCAAGGTCCGGACGTTCGTGAAAAGCGGCGATAAACCGCTGCTGCTCGTCGGCGTTCGTTCCTTTGAGTGTTAGTCTAACAGGAACAGTTCGACCGTTCGCGTGACGGAGTAACAGGTCGCTCGTCACGGCCGCTTCTCCCGTTGTCCGTCGCTGCAGTCGATCGAATGGTGTCGACTTCTCGTCCGGGAGCAGCCCGTCGACCGTTTGTCCGAGCAACTCACCGGGGCCGTATCCCAGCAACTCCGTTGCAGCTTGATTTGCGTAGACGATGTGACCGCTCTCCTCGAAGCTGATGACGCATTCGGTGATGACCGTCGTCACTTCCTCGAAGAACGTATCGTCGACTCGAGGTGAAGTAACTCCCATTAGTAGTATAGAGGGTTGCCTAGCTACATAAACATATCAAACACCAACCAAAAAGTACTGTCTTTAGAATCGCAGGGAATTCGAGTAATTACTTCGCTCGTCGCTCTTTGGAACTGACTGTCCGGATTGTTCACGACGTTACCGAACCGATGGAAGAAAGCCCACTTTTCGTGTCGAAGTCCGGATGCGGGCGGGGAACTGTCACTACCGTTCGTCGCCAGCGTTGCCGGCTTTCAGGGATTTGACGTCTCGTTTCAATCGCTCGGCGTTTCGGAGTCGTAACTCTCGAGCGGTTTCGAGGGAGACGTACTCCGTCGTCTCGAAACGGTTTGTGAGCGGATCGTACGCGTCGACGTCGAAGCCCATCCGCTCGAGGTAGTCGACCACATCGGGCGATTCGAGGCCGTCGACCATGGCCGTTCTGGCGTACCCGTCGACGCGTTCGAACTCGGGGAGGACGATTTCGTCGTCCGATCGCTTCCCGTTGTCACCGCTGTCGCCGATACGAACGTTAGTGTTGTGAACCGCTTCCAAGATCGAATCTAGCTCTTCGACGAGGCGAAGCAATTGGCTCGGGAGGGTCGCATCGGGAGACCGCCACTCGACCGTCGGCATCTCTTCGCGGAGCCTGATCGGGGTCCACACGGCGTCGTCGGACGAAAAGTGCGCGTCGACTTTCGCCTCGGAAATTCCTTGCTCGACGGCACTCGCTTTGAATCCCTCGAGCCGTCGATCGAGGCGTCGGTGCCATTCCGCGACAGTGTCGACGTAGTTCCAGAGTTGGCCGTGCTTCGGGAACTGCTCGTAGCACCCCTTTCGGTAGAGGGAGGCTCGAGCGCTGCTCGCAATCCGATCGCCCTGGTAGTACGGCGAGGAGTTACAGAGTGCGAGCGCAGGGTCGAGCGCGATGAGCGCGTTGAGTTGATCGACGACGTTTCGCTGTTCGAAGTGAACGTGCGTCCCGGCGCAGTACTTCGCGTACTCGAAGCCCGATCCGATAACTTGCTCCTGTATTTTCCCCCGTTCGTCGGACTTCATATCGATCGATTCGCAGTTGATCGGGGTGCCGAGCGGGACGAGCAATTTCTCGAGCTCCGACGCTCGCTCGAGAACGGTATCGAGTTGGTCGATAACCGTCGTTCGGAGTTCCTCGACCGTCTCGCAGGGCGGTGTTTTCAGTTCGAACAGGCAATCGACGAACTCCTCTTCCGCGTAGGCTGAAACGTCTGTGAGTTCGCCGGGCTCCGTGAGTGTCCCGTCCCTATCAACCACCCAGTACTCGACTTCGATGCTCTTTTGCATTGTATGTTGTTTCTAATCGGGAGACGTCGTCGAGTTATTCCGATGTGGACTTGCTCCGGTCAATCGGGGAGAGTACCCACATCGTGTGAAATCATCGTTCGCTGTTACGAAGACGAGTGATAGTTAGGATGGAGGTGCGGAAACCTCACTGCTTGACTATGCAACCTACCGGTACCCCCAGCACCACCAGTACCTCGGTCACCATTGGCGCGTGAGTCGGACGGCCGAACGCGTTAGATTGACTATCGCAGCAGCAGTGTCGAACCACTCGCGGAATTCCACCAAACGGTACGGCGAAACAGCTGGCCAGTTTCCCGGTCCCTTCTCGACGATGGGTGCCCCACCAACAGACTCTTAACTCAAACTCGAGTAAGTAATTATATGATGATGTGGCAAGATTTAATCTTTATGATCGGTAGCGCGCTCTCGGTGCTCTTTCTCGCACCGACGATTCGCGACGTGAGTGCTCGCGTGCCGCTAGGGACGAGTATCCCGAGTATGACCGTCGGCGGCGTCTACGCGTTCACGTTCAGCACGATGGGAATGACACTCTCTGCGGTCGGAGCGATGGCGACTGCGATAATGTGGACCGCGATCGCGACGCTGCGCTCGCCGAGGCGGGACTCGGCGATGCAGACCCGGCGGGATGAGATCATCCTGTTTTCGGACGACGTCAAGCGGTTCATGGACGGAATCCTCGGCGAGAAAGATCACGAGGCACAGTACGTATCGTCGAATTAAGATCCCTTCTTCGACGAGCGCTCCCTTTGTTGACGAGCGTTCAGCGCAAGTCGATATAGAAGCGATAGCTGTCGCGTCGATATGGGAGAGCCGATGACGACTCGACCGGCCGAACTCCTGTAAGTACTGACTGTCCTATAAAAATGCCTACAGGTATATCTCCGCCGAAAGCCTACCGAACGCTATGGCAACGAAACGTTTGACACCGGGAACGGAAGCTCTCGAACGTCTCCCAACCGAAGCGATTCGATTATTCACCCGGGACTTCCGCGGCACCGTATTGCTTCCCTCCGACGATGCCTACGAGGATAGTCGCCGAGTTTGGAACGGAATGATCGATCGATACCCGGCGCTCATCGCCCGCTGTAACGGTGTCGCCGACGTCGTTGCGTCGGTTACGTTTGCGGGAGATCACGATCTGGATATCGCGGTCCGAGGCGGCGGTCACAACGTGGCCGGGACGTCTGTCTGCGACGGCGGAATCGTCGTGGATCTCGCGGAGATGAACGGCGTTCACGTCGACCGCGAGGAACGGACGGTTCGCGCGGAAGGTGGTGCGACGCTGGGCGACATCGATAATGAAACGCAACTGTTCGGTCTCGCGACGGCACTCGGCGCCGTCTCGGACACGGGCGCCGCCGGGTTGACGCTCAACGGCGGCTACGGTCATCTGAGTCGCCAGTACGGGCTCGCACTGGACAATCTGGTCGGCGTGGATATCGTGACGGCGGACGGTCGGGTTCGTACCGCGAACGCCGAACGGAACGAGAACCTGTTCTGGGCGGTTCGGGGCGGCGGCGGCAATTTCGGGATCGTCACGTCGTTCGAGTACGCCCTTCACGAGGTCGATCCCGAAGTGTACACGCTCTTCACGTGGTTCCACGGCGACGACGCGGCCGCCGTGATGACCGGGATACGGGAGTGGACCGACGACGCCCCTCGAGACGCCAGCGTACTCACCTTCACCGCACACGTCCCCGAATTGGCGGAGTACCCGGAGGAAGCGTGGGGCGAGCCGGCGCTGGCGCTCCTCGGTTGCTACCGTGGCGACGTGAACGATGCGGACGAGGTTTTCGGACCGTTGCGCGAGCACGCAACTCCCATCGCCGATCTGAGTGGTCCGATGGAATTCGTCGAGCTGCAGTCGATGCTCGACGAGGATTACCCGAACGGATTGCGCTACTACTGGAAGTCGGTCTATCTCGCGGAACTCACCGACGAAGTCGTCGAGTTGATGGTTCGGTACAACGAATCTGCGCCGTCGTCGCTGTCGACGGTCGACCTCTGGCACCTCGGCGGTGCGGTCGGCGAGATCCCGCAGGACGAGACGGCGTTCTGGCATCGCGATAAGCCCTACATGCTCAACTTCGAAGCGAACTGGGAGGACGCGAGCGCCGACGACGCGAACGTCAACTGGGCTCGCGAGGGAATCGCCGAAACACAGGAATTGTCGGTTGCATCGGGTCGGTACGGGAACTTCCCAGGGCTGAACGAGGTCCCCGCGAAATCGCTCTACGGAGAGAACTACGAACGCCTCGTCGAGGTAAAAAAGGCGTACGATCCGACGAACCGCTTCCGCGGTAACCTGAACGTGAAACCCACCGAGTAAGTGGGTTCTCTCGCTATCGGAATCACCGCTTTTGTGACAAACACGCTACGCACGACTATAGGATACGACTATCGGGAACGTCTTTCTCCCGGAACTCTCTTACTCGAGCTCCCCCTGGTCCGCGTCTTCGGTGTCGTTGAGGGCCGTTTCGGTGATATCGTCACCCGTTTCTCCCATCCAGTGGAACGTTCGCTGGGCCTGAAACCCGATCTCCTCGAACGCCGATTCGGCCGCCTCGCGTTCGTCCTCGGATAGTTCGACGAGGTGGAACAATGGCCGACCGGGAAGGGCTCGAGGATTCGCCAGAATACCGATTAACAGGCCGGTGTAGGGCGCTTCGACGACGCGCTTTTCTTGCGTGAAGTGATCCGAGATGACACAGACTGTCTCTCCCTCGGAGACAATCGGGTGAGGGCCCCACTTCATATCCACCAATCCGCCGGTATCCGCGCGAAGCCACTGCTTTTCGCCGTCGCTCTCGAGAACCTTCACAAATTCGGAGGACTCCGGATCGCTATCCGGAAGGATCCCGTGGGCCGCCATGACGTTCTCGACACCGTTCACCGCTCTCTCGATCAGCACGGGCTGGAACCGATCCTCTTCGCCCATCTCGATCGTGGCCGTCGGGATTCCATCTTCGGTCGCTTCCCGCCGCAACGACCCTTCGGACCCTTCCCCGGAGAGTACCAGTTCGGAACCGAATGCGTCGACGAGATGAGCGACGCCGTCGTCGTCCATATCCGCTCGTGCGTGCATCAGTGCCAATTTGTTCCGCGTCGACGAGTGAAAGTCGAGGCCGATATCGCACGGAGCGACGAACTGGTCGTAGATCGTCTTCGCCATCCGCGACGCCTCAGAACCACTTGATAAGCCCGGAAACGCCCGGTTCAGGTCGCGATCGTAGATCGGAAGGTATCGCTCTTCGGCCTCGTAGCCCGGCACGTTGGCGACGTGGAGACAGACGAGCGTTCCGTGGATATCGGCAGGCTCGTACCGATTCGCCACCCGTTGGAGGACTTTCACTCCGTTTATCTCGTTGCCGTGAACGGCGGCGCTCAAGAAGAGCCGTGGGCCAGACTGTTCGCCGTTGACGATCGTCACCGGCATCTCGATTGACTGGCTCAGGTAATTCTCTCCGACGTCGTACTCGAGGTTACGTTTCTCCCCGGGTCCGATCTCCACGGACCCGTCCGTAGAATCCATCGAAAACGTCTCTTGGTCGATCTTATTCGGTGACACGGTTCGTTCAGTCTCTCGAGAGGGGCGATTGAAAAGCGGTTCTGCTTGCAGACCCAATACGCCGCTGTGAACACGCACACGGTCCGTTGCTCGCTCCGTGAGAATACCCCTCGAAACCGGACTTAAATAGCGAGAGAGATCCCCACGAAGATCAACACACCGCCGAGAGCGGTCTTCAGACGCTCGGGATCGATCCGGTGAGCGATCCGCCACCCGACGATGACGCCCACGAGTATTCGTCTTTAGCTAAGACTCACACCTCGGTTGCGTAGCGGTAGCGAGCGTCTCTTGTAACACTGGGCGTTGCTGGTGGATCTTCTGTGCGTCGTCGATCAGTCGGTCGAGCAGCGGTGGCGGCGAATAGCCGAGATATTCGCCAAGTTCGTGGAGGATGAGCTGGGCGTGCGACCGGAAGGTCGCCGCCCAGCGTTCCGGCGGAAACACGATCTCATCGTCCGCCTGTTCGGTGACCAGATCGAGCAATTCACGACTCACGAGCAGTGACAACAACGCTGCGTACAGCAGAATTTCGACAATATGCTTCTTTGTCGTGTCGAACTCGTCCAGTTCGTACTGCGTCTTCAACTCACGGAATAGCAACTCCACCTCCCACCGACACCGATAGACCGTCCCTAGATCCGACGGCAGGAACTCTTCTCTCGGGAGATTCGTGATGTACAGGTGGTAGTCGTCGGCGTCCTCTTTGCGGACGCCGACGACGCGAAACCGCTTCGTATCGCGTGACTGCGTTCCTCCGTACGGTCTTCGGTCGAACTCGGCTTCGACTTCCACGTCGATGTACTCGCGGTGCAGATCATCCACAACATCGTGGATCTGCTCACCTTCCAAGGGAATGGCGCGGCCGCGCCATTCCCGTAATTCCTCCGTTACGACCGGATTTGCGCTCTCTTTCAGCCGACTCACGAAGTAGCCGTCGTTCTCATCGATCAACGCGAAGCGGCGGTACTTGAAGTAGGCTCGGTCGAACAGAACGAGCCGATCTTCGAGCCACGATCCTGTGTTAAACAACGTGCTGTCGTGCGTTTTCTCGTCAGTCACGTCGAGACGTTCTATCGTCTGCTCAGTGGCATTGTGGAGCAGGTGGAGCTTCGCTCCAGCCTGCTCCTCCTTGCGAGCTTCGTACTCATCGGCAAGGAACTCGTGCAACCGCAGGACGGTTCCATCAGCGATCATCACGTCCCTGAATCGGTCGATATCGGCGTCAACAGTGTCAGGGACAGCGACCTCGTCGAGGCCACGCTCGACGAGGTCGCGGAAGTACTCTGCGAGAGACGGCGTCAACCGGTGATAGAAGCCGCCGGGAGAGATCGTCTCGTCGCCTGTCGAGTTGTAGCTGCGTCTGAAGCCAGCGAGTGTTCGGCTTTCGCCTGCGGCGAAGCCGAACACGAATGCCCAGACGAAGGCGGGAATCTGGAGCTTGCGGTCACGTTCGACCACGCCGAGTTCCTCGGCGTGCTCTTCGAGGAACTCGGAGGGAAACAATGTAGTGAGCCGACGCATAATCCGAGATGAGGAGGCTTCGTTGTGCACACTCGTCGCCTCCTCATTCCTCTCGAAAAGATGCCTCGATAAGCCGCCGCTGTCACGTGGTTTCTCGCTTAGCTAAAGACGGATACGCCCACGAGTTGCGGGACGCCAACGAGGACGACGAACGGCAGCGAGACGGCTCCGTAGGAGAGGTAGCCCGAGGTCGCGAACACGGCGATAAAGATCGACTGGACCTGCGCAACACCGACAGCCAGCAACATCGGCACCCCGATCACGACGAGCGCCGGAACGGCGAGAACCGGGCCGCCGACGCCGACGAGCCCGCTCGAGACGCCCAGTCCGACGCCGAGAACGCCCAACTCGAGTTGGCTCGTCGGCGTGTACTCCTCGATGGTCTCGGTCCGGCCGAGCGATCGACGCTGGCGGTAGAGCAGTACCGCCCCGACGAGCGCGGCGAACCCACCGAGGAGGAGCCCAAAGAGTTCTCGAGAGACGTACGCGTTCAGGTAGGCCCCGGCGAGGGCACCGACGACGCTCGTCACGCTCAGGACGGCGGCCATCCGCCGCCCGTCGTGGCCCACGAGTTCTCCGGACCGAACGTAGGCGAGCGAGCCGACGATTCCCGTCGCGATGAACGTCGCGTGGGCGGTGCCGGCGACGGTCGACGAGGGGAGCGGCGTGAGCACATAGAGGGCGATCGTGACGAAGATACCGCCCGGTCCGATCGTCGTGATTCCGACCCCGGCGAACAGGGCGATGACCACGAGCGCGACCAGTACCGTAACCGACAGCGATGTGAGTACCATGAGTAGGTGAGTTCGATCAACGAGGATTCGATCGATTCCTCGAGCGTCGCATGCCGCCGAACTGTTCGATTAGGTCCTCGGCTGGGTTGGGGATAATTCGTGTGATCGTCAACACGGTCAGAACCCCCCCGTTGTGATGAGTTCGACGAAATCCTGCACGGTGAAGACCGCCAGAACGATAGCCAGGATGACCAATAGCGCATTGATCGCGTTCAGTCGGCGCGTGTTGCGGTGTTCGCCCATGGTCTCGCGATCGTTGACGGCCCAGAAGAGGAGAACCGTCGCGAGCGGCAGCGCGAAGATCCCGTTGTACGTCGGGAAGAGAATGACCATGTCCACGACCGCCAGATCGAGTGCCGAACTGATCAGCGGCGAGAAGACGCCGACACCGGTCAACAGAATAAAGACCGCCTGAAACAGCCGATCATCTTTCGTTACGTCGTAGCCGGCCGCCTGCGGAATGAGGTACGCAGGCGTCCACATGATCGGCACGATACTGTTGAACGCCGCGGCGGTGACGCCGCCGACGAAAAGCACCATCGCCCAGGTCCCGACGACTTCGACCAGGGCTTCCCCGGGGGTGATGAACGACTCGAGTTCGGTGAATCCCATGGGGCGCAATACCGCAGCGGCCACGATCAGGATCGCGATCGTCGTGATTCCGCCGACAGCGTAGCCCATCGCGAGGTCCTGTCTGGCGTCAACGACGTCGCTCTCTTCGCTCCATCCTTTCTGGCGGACGAGGATCGACTCGAGGAAGAAGTTCGGCCAAAGTGCCGTCGTGCCGAGCACGCCCGCCGCCACCACGAGCGCGTCGACGGACGCCGTCGTCGGCACGAACCCGAGCGCGATGTCGGCAGGATCGGCACCGCTCGGAAGCGCGACGGCGACGTAAACCACGAGCAACGAAAGCATCATCGCGATCATGAGGTTCTCGACGATGTCGTAATCGAGGAGGCCGACCACGATCACGCACACCGTGGTGACGACCGCGATGGGCTGCCACGCAATCGCCCCGCCCGTGAGAAACGAGACGCCGGCACCGACGGCGGCGACAAGTCCGACGGTCCAGGCGAGACACCCGATCGACAGGAAGAGCGCGATCGCGGTCGCCGCCGGTCCGCCGAGTTTCCCTCTGACGAAAATCATCAGCGGCTTCCCGTGAATGCCGAGGCGAGCGCTCATGTCCTGTGCCATGAATCCAAGGAGGGCCGCGCCGACGACCGCCCACAACAACGTGTAGCCGTGCATCACCCCGGCCTGGCTGGCGATGAACACCGATCCCGAGCCGAAGTAACTCGCGACCATGACAAACGCGAGACCGTACTTCCGTGCGAACGCTGCCGGATCGTTTGCGTAAATTTCTCGAATATTTTTCATGAATGTCTGCGTGACTGACGGCTATTCGAGCGAGAATTCGCGACGATGCGATCACCCTACGAAGGGGGAGTCGAAGTAGTATATCGATTACATCTCGGGAGAAATGAAGCTTGGGCGTTCACAGGCAAGTCGCATTCCGGACGTCCGGGTCGTTTTTCGGTGGGTCGAAACGAGACAGTCGTTCGATCAATCGTCGTCCTCGGTCATCAGCTCCTCTCCGGTGAGTCTATCCATATCTTCGCTCGCTAGTTCGCGAACAGTGTCGGTGTCGAACCGTTCGCCGCCGTAGAAGACGCTGACGAGCCAGATCGTTACGATCGCGGCCAACGTTGCGGGGACTGCGGGCTCTACTTGCCCCTCTCCGAACAGTTCGGGGGAACCGAGGTAGAACTCCCAGATGGTGAACACGACTCCGCCGACGATGAAGGCCGGGAGACCGGCTTCGCGGACGGTCCCGTTCCAGAGCATCATCACCAGTCCGGCGAACAGCACCGACATGATTCCCATGCCGAGCGTGTTGATCACGATGATCTGGATGCCGCTGAGCGCGATCAATGCGGCACCGACTCCGAAGACGATGATCGTCAGGCGCATGACGAGCACGAGGTGAGCGTCTGACAGCCCTTCGCGCCCGCCGCGGAACGGGATGTAGAGGTCGTTGATGAAACTCGTCGAACCGGCGAGCAGGAACGAGTCCGCGCCCGTGATGACCGACGAGACAGCGGCTGCGAGCAGCAGACCGGCGAACACGTCCGGGAGCGTGTTCGTGATGGTCCACGCGAACGCCATCTCTGAGTCGATCTGTGCGCCCTGCGAGCTCGCGATCATGCCGGCCGCCGCGGTGAGGATGCCATAGCCCGTGATCACGGACCCGGCGAGAAAGGTCCCCATCATCGCGATCTTTCGGCTTCCCGCCGACCAGGTTCGCTGGAGCATCTGCTGTTGTGCGCCGGCGACGGTGATGTACATCAGGTACCACGTGCCGATCTGGACGAGCCCGACGCCGAACCAGTTCATGTGGCCCTCCGGAACGTCGGCTGCGATAGCGTCGACGCCTCCGACGTTCGAGACGGCGATTGGAATCGCGATGATCGTCCCCAAAATGATAACGACCCCGTGGAGCGTGTCGGTGTAGGCGACCGTGCTCATCCCGCCGTAGGCGGTGAGGCCGATGAATACGGCCACGCTGATCCAGAAGGCGACCGACAGGTCGACGCCGGTGACGACCGCCAGCACCGACCCCATCCCGATCGCCTGCCCGGCGGTCAGTGCGATCTGGCCCATGATGGTAAACGCCGCCGCGAAGTACTTCGTGTAGTCGCCGTACACTCGTCCTAGGAGTTCGGGGACGCTCACCACGTCGAACGTGTAAATGTAGCCGATGAACAGCGTCATCGTTATCCAGGCGAGCCCCTGCGTCATCGCGTACCACTGCGCGCTGATGCCCTGAAGGAACGCATCTTGAGCGATCCCCATCGTAAGCCCGCTGCCGGCGAAGGTCGCGAAGTACGTCATCATGTACACCGGAAGGCTCAGATCTCGTCCGGCCAGCGTAAATTCAACGTATCCTTCGCCGGCTCCGCGGCCGAACCAGATTCCGACGATGAGGGTTACCAGAAAGTACCCGACCATCGTCAGAAGCACCGGGTTCAAGAGGTCAACCATCGGCGATCATGCGTTCGTACCGTCTTCGTTCACCCAGGCTCCGGTTCTCCCCCGTTCCACACCACCGCATAAGCGCAGAGTCGTCTCCCATCGTAGATACCGCAATACCACCGCATCATCGAACAAAAAACTCAGTTGAATATTCAGTGAAAGTATACAAAAAGACAGTAATATGATTTCTTCACGGACGGTCGATAACTAAATAGTGTCCTGGTGGAGAACCCGCGATTAAGGGACTTACTACTGGCTCAAACCAAGGTTTTTATCGGGACCTAGTGAGGATGGGAACATGCCAGTCCACCCGCCGACGAAAGAGGATCTTCGAGAACTGGGATCGGAGCTGTTTCTCGACCTTCGCCCCGAAGAACTCGAGTTTTTCATGGAAATGATCGACGAGAAACTCGATTCCTACGAGTCTGTTCGTTCGTTCCAACCGAAATCGAGACTCGGCGGAGTCGAACCTCGCCTTCGCAGTTCGGGCAGCAGAGCGACCGACGACCCGCATAACGCGTGGGTCACCCGCTGTTTCGTCGAGGGCGACGAGAACGGGGATCTCGAGGAGTGGGACGTCGCCATTAAGGACAACGTCTGCGTCGCCGGCGTCGAGATGACCTGCGGATCCAACGTCGTCGAGGGCTACGTCCCGAATGTCGACGCGACGGTCGTCACCCGCCTGCTCGAGGCTGGGACGGACGTGGTCGGAAAAACGAACATGGACGATATGGCGGTCTCGAGAACCGGCCACAGCGCCTTCGGAACCATCACGAACCCGCACGACGACGATCACCTCGCGGGCGGCTCGAGCGGCGGGAGCGCGGTCGCAGTGGTGGAAGACGAAGTTGACGTCGCCATCGGGTCAGATCAGGGCGGCAGCGTTCGCATCCCTGCATCCCTTTGTGGTATCGTCGGGCACAAGCCGACCTACGGTCTCGTTCCGTACACGGGCTGTGTCGGACTCGAGCACACCATCGACCACCCGGGACCGATGGCCTCGGACGTCGAGACCGCCGCGCGAACCCTTTCGGCGATCGCCGGTAGCAACGAACGACACCTCCGTCGACCGTTCCCCGTTCCGACCGAACGGTACGAGGAATCACTCGAGGGCGATCCGTCGGAACTGTCCATCGGCGTTCTCGAGGAGGGATTCGGACCGTCCGACGGCGATCCGGCGGTCGACGAACGAGTGCGCGAGGCAATCGACCGACTCGAAAGTGAGGGTGCGACAGTCGACGACGTCTCGGTCCCGCTACACGTGAACGCATCCGATGTTCACTCAGTTTGTACGAACGAAGGGCTGGTCGGCGCGATAAGCGGGCAAGGAGTCGGACACGGCTGGAAAGCCTGGTACAACACGCCGTGGGTGGAGTCGTTCGGGAAATTTAGACAGGCCCAGAGCGACGACTTCTCGGCGATGTTCAAACTGTCGCTGCTCATCGGCGCGTACACGGCCGAGCGGTACCACTCGCGGTACTACGCGGCCGGGATGAACCTGCTGGTCGAATTGGCGATGCGGTACGACGAAGCCCTCGAGGACTACGACGTGCTCGCGATGCCGACGACGAGCGTGACCGCACCCGAACACGATCCGGACAGAGACGAGTTCGACCGACTCCGAGAGGTGACGATTCCCGCCAATACGGCGCCGTTTAACAGGACCGGTCACCCCGCCTTGTCCGTCCCGGCAGGAACGGTCGATGGGCTGCCGATCGGGCTCATGCTGGTCGGCTCGCGTTTCGACGACTCGACGGTCCTCGACGCGGGATACGCTCTCGAGCGGGTGCGGGCGGATGCCGATCAATAATCCGACCGAAACGCGCTTGAAAAGGCCTATAAGATTCGTTTCGATAATTCACCGATATCGTCCGACACACAGGCAGCATTCGAAACATCGCCCAATCGCAACGGTCACTTCTCGTGGTCGTTACCGCAACGCTCGCCGGGATAGCTTCCCCCGAGTTCGCAGGGCCTCTTCAACCGATAATTCCCGTTCTGGTGGCGGGTCTGGTCTTCACGGCGTTTTACGGGTTCCGTTTCGGCGACGTATCGGCTCGAGAAATTTCGACCCCGCTCGTGGTTTCGCTCGTCTGTCTCTACCTGGTCGTCCCGGCCTCGTTGTATCCGGTCGCCGCCGTCGTTCTGTCCGGCGATCTGCTTCTCGGCGTTCTCATCGCACTCTCCGCCCCGTTGGCCGCCGGCAGTTCGATCATCTGGACGCGTCTGGGCGGCGGAAATACGCTGTTGGCGACGGTTACCGTTCTCGTTTCCATGCTCCTCGCGCCTCTCGCGATGCCGGCTCTCATCACGGTCTTCGCCGGGTCGGCGGTCGACATCTCCGCGACAGAGATGGTCGTCGAACTCGCGGTTATCATCGCGGGCGGCGGAGTCCTCGCGTTTCTCGTTCCGGACGGGTCCGTTTCTGACGAGCAACTGGACGCGTTCTCGTTGGCGACGATCGGAGCGCTGATTTACGTCGGCGTCGGCGGCTCTCCCCTCTCGATCGATGCGCTCCAGATCGCCTTCGTCGGTGCGATCGCGGTTGCAACACTCGGGCTCAGTGCGGGATTCGCTTACGGGCTCTACGCTCGAGGAATGAGAAGCGACGATTGCGTCACCGTCCTTTTCGCCAGTTCGATGAAGAACCTGAGCGTGTCGGTGATGGTCGGTGCGGTGTTCGGTGGCGGAGTTGTCGTCGCCGGAATAACCGCGTTTCACGTCGCACAGCAACTCGTCTGTAGTTCTCTCGTTCAGCGTCTGAACTCGACCACCGCCACGAAGTCGTCGGAGGCGGTCCCACCGGGACAGTTCGGAGACTGATCGGATCGTTCTTCGAAGACTGATCGGATCGGTCACCCGGTGGTTCGACGACCCATTCTTGAGAGACGAATTACAAACGATCTGAATCAAAGCATTTAGCGCGCGGTAATGATCGGCCAGTATGCCGGTTCATCCGCCGACAGCGGACGACCTCCAAGAACTAGGAGAAGAGCTGTTTCTCGACCTTCGACCCGAAGAACTCGAGGTATTTCGGGAACTGATCCTCGAGCAACTCGATTCCTACGAGACGATACGGTCGTACGATCCCGAACCGCGGCCCGATCGATCGATGCCCCGTCTCCGAAATTCGGGGAGCAGGGCGACCGACGATCCGCATAACGCGTGGGTCACCCGCTGTTTCGTCGAGGGCGACGAGAACGGCGATCTCGAGGAGTGGGACGTCGCCATTAAGGACAACGTCTGCGTTGCCGGCGTCGAGATGACCTGCGGGTCGAACGTCGTCGAGGGCTACGTGCCGAACGTCGACGCGACGGTCGTTACCCGTTTGCTCGAGGCCGGTGCAGACATCGTTGGGAAGACGAACATGGACGACATGGCGATAACGGAAACGGGCCATAGCGCCTTCGGCACGATCACGAACCCGCACGACGACGACTACCTCGCCGGCGGTTCGAGCGGGGGGAGCGCCGTCACCGTTCTCGAGGGCGAGGTGGACGCCGCCATCGGAACCGATCAGGGTGGAAGCGTTCGGTTGCCGGCCGCGCTCTGTGGAATCGTCGGGCACAAGCCGACGTACGGACTCGTGCCCTACACCGGATGCGTCGGGCTCGAGCACACGATAGACCATCCGGGGCCGATGGCCGAGGACGTCGAAAAAGCTGCACGGATGCTTTCCGTGATCGCCGGCAGCAACGATGCGCACCTCCGGTGGCCGAGTACCGTCCCCGTCGAACAGTACGAGGAGGCGCTCGAGGGCGATCCGTCGGAGCTGTCCGTCGGCGTGCTCGAGGAAGGATTCGGGAAACCCGGAGGCGATTCGGCGGTCGACGAACAGGTTCGCGATGCGCTCGAAGAACTCGAGGACGCCGGTGCCACGGTCGAACCCGTTTCGGTTCCGCTGCACGAGCACGCGCCGAACATTCACTCCGTTTGTACGAACGAAGGACTCGTCGCCGCAATGCGGGGACAAGGGATGGGCCACGGCTGGAAAGCCTGGTACAACACGTCCTGGGTCGAGTCCTTTGGCAAGTTCCGGCAAGCACAGAGCGACGATTTCCCGGCGATGCTCAAGTTATCGCTGCTCATGGGCGCGTACACGGCCGAGCGGTACCACTCGAGGTTCTACGCGGCCGGAATGAACCTCATGGTGGAGCTAACCGAACGCTACGATGAGGTACTCGAGGGCCACGACGTGCTCGCGATGCCGACGGTGAACGTAACCGCTCCTGAGCACGACCCGGATATGGACGAATTCGAGCGGATTCGCGACCTCGAGATTCCCGGAAACACCTCGCCGTTCAACCGAACGGGACACCCGGCGGTGAGCGTTCCGGCGGGAACGGTCGACGGGCTTCCGGTCGGACTCATGCTGGTCGGCTCGCGCTTCGACGACTCGACGGTTCTGGACGCCGCACATGCGCTCGAGAAGGCGCGTTAATGGATAAGGCGCGGTAACCGACGACGGATACTGCAGGATTTCTCAACGCCATCGATCGCCTGGGTGAATCGATACGATCCCTGCTCGGTTGCGGTTTCCGGGCGTAGGCTTATCCCGCAGTCCGTGTGATCAACACACGACTGGACGATGATCGTTGTGTCTCGATGTCCATCAGTATCGTTGTACAGTAGTCAGTTCACTTCGCGGAATCAGCAACTCTCTTCACGAAGCTACCATGGGATATCGACCGATCAGTGAGTACGCTATTATCGGGAACGACGACCGCAACGCGCTCGTCAATCAGAACGGATCGATCGACTGGTGTTGCTTTCCACACGGTGCCGGCCCGAGCGTGTTCGCTCGGTTGCTCGACGACGAGGACGGCGGTCACTTTGCGATTCGGCCGACCGACAGCTACGACATCGAACGAAACTACCTCGAGCGAACGAACGTCCTCGAAACGACGTTCGAAACGCGGTCCGGTCGGGTGACCGTCACGGATTTCATGCCCGTCGACCGTAGCAAGCAAGCGCCCGACGAGAACGCAGCCGACGACCCGCATTCAGCCGGTGAACAGCTAAACCGCTGCCAACAGGCCATCTATCGGCGAGTGGAGTGCACCGAGGGTGCGGTTTCGATGGAGATGGAGTGGAAACCACGGTTCGACTACGCTCGCGCATCGACATCGGTCGAACGCTCCGACGATCACTTCGTCGCCGCAGGCGATGACGAGACGCTCCACCTCCAGATTCACGGAGCCTTCGAGGGTCGAATAGCGACGGACAGGGTTGTCGATACCACCACGATTTCGGCTGGCGAGACGGTCTGGCTCGGCCTTCAATACGAGCACTTTTCCCCCGTTGGGCCTGCCGACGGTCGATCGCTACTCGAGGAAACGACGCAGTACTGGCGGACGTGGACCGACGAGTTACTGGACTCGGCAACACCGATTCTCGAGGACGACTGGCAGGAGGCTATCTTGCGCTCGAGTCTGGTACTCAAACTGTTGATCAATGAAGAAACGGGGGCCACCTACGCGGCGGCGACGACTTCACTGCCGGAAAAGCACGGCACGTCTCGAAACTGGGACTACCGATACAACTGGATTCGCGACGCGAAATTCACCGTTCAGGCGTTGTACAATCTCGGGAAGGGATCGGAAGCGCAGAAATACTTCGAGTGGTTCCGGGATATCAGCCACGAAGAGCCCGAGGATATCCAACCGGTCTATGGCGTTCACGGAGAAACCGAACTCGTCGAACGCGAACTCGAGCACCTTTCGGGCTACCGGTACGCAAACCCGGTCCGGATCGGGAACGCGGCGTCCGACCAGCGCCAGCACGATATCTACGGATCGATCGTTCAGGGATACTACGAGACGCTTCGTCACGACGAACGCCTCACCGATGAAGACTGGGAGTCGATCCGCGCCATCGTCGATCACGTGTGCGAAATCTGGACAGAACCCGACAACGGTATCTGGGAGTTTCGCGACGAGTCGCGTCACTACGTTCACTCGAAGCTGTTGTGTTGGGTCGCTCTCGACCGCGGCATCGAACTCGCCACCCAGCACGACCGGGATGCGCCGATCGAGCGCTGGCGAGAGGAACGCGAAGCGCTCAGGGACGAAATTATCGAACGGGGCTACAGCGAGTCAGCCGGAAGTTTCGTTCAGCACTACGAGACCGACGAGGCTCTGGACGCGACTTGTCTGTTGATTCCGATCTACGAGTTTCTCCCGGCGGACGATCACCGCGTGCAGTCGACGATCGATACCGTCCTCGAGGAACTCATGACCGAAGAGTGCCTGCTCTATCGGACGAAATACAGCGAGGCCGTTCCCGAAGAACACAGTTCGTTCGTCTTCTGTACGTTCTGGCTCGTGGACGCGCTCGTGCTCGCTGATCGGGTAGACGAAGCGAGAGAATTGTTTACTGATATTCTCGAGTACACGACGCCGCTAGAACTGCTCTCCGAACGCATCGATCCGAAAACGGGCGAACTACTCGGAAACTTTCCACAGATGTTCAGCCACATCGGGTTGATAAACAGTGCTATTTACCTCTCGAGTGCGCGTGAAGGCGCTGAATCGTTAGAACACGACCCGCAGGAACACAAGGCGGACTTGCAGCCGTTGTTCAGGAAATAATCGCGACACGGCGGCCCCGATTTTCCATTGGCGAATCGACGCCGTTCTGTCGTTCGCGACTCTCGACAACCACGGCCCCTGCCTTTGTGGTACTCCATCCGCGAGTACCTGCCCGGATAACGGGTCGTGTCCGACCTCATCAGCCAATTAGAGGTGAGTAACTAATTATAACGTATCAAGCTCACCCATCCGATGCTGAAACAATGAGCGGCAAGTTTATCATGATTGTAGAAACATAATTACGTTCTGCGACCGCGCTGGTAATTACGAATGCACGACCCTGAAACGGTCTGGGACTTCGCGACCGCAGATCAGATCAAATTCGGCAACGGTGCGAGCGAGGAACTCGGCGACGAACTCGCCGACCGCGACATCGGGCGTGTCCTCGTCGTAACCGACGACCAGCTACGGGAAACGGGAACCGTGGAGACGGCTCTCGAATCCGTCCCTGATGGGATCGAGGTTTCGATATTCGACGGCGTCGAACCCGATCCCGATATCGGCGTCTACGAATCCGCAATCGCGACCGCTGGTGAGTACGACCCGGACGCAATCATCGGAATTGGGGGTGGTAGTTCCCTCGATGTTGCGAAAGTTACCGGAACGCTCGTCGGTTCGGATCGGGACGTCCTCGAGTACGTCGCACCGCCAGTCGGTGGCGGCGTGGCCGTTCCCGACTCCGACGTGCAAGTCGTAGGACTACCGACAACCGCAGGAACGGGCTCGGAGAGCTCCCCTGCAGCGGTCGTCTCGCTTCCGGAGCGAGAACTCAAAGTCGGCATCTCGAGTCGGCACCTGTTTCCCGACCTCGCAATCGTCGATCCGTTGCTCACGGTGACGCTTCCCCCGACGATCACCGCCTCGTCGGGAATGGACGCGCTGACCCACGCCATCGAGGCCTATACGACCCGACGCTTCGACACGAAGCCGGCTCCAGAGCAAGCTGACGCTCGCCCAGATTACGGCGGTCGAACGGCGGTAACCGATATGTACGCAGAACGCGCAATCGAACTCATCAGCGACAGCTTACGGCAGGCGGTCAACAACGGCACAGACGTGACCGCTAGACGTAATATGTCGCTCGGAAGCCTCCTCGCAGGAATCGCGTTTACCAACGCCGGACTGGGAGCGACCCACGCGATGGCGTATCCGGTCGCCGGCGAGAATCACACGCCACACGGCGTCACCGTCGCGGTGCTATTGCCCGAAGTGATTCGATACAACTCGTCGACCGCCGCCGATCGGTACGCCCGCATCGGGGAACTCCTCGGAGAGGATCTCACGGGAGTCGACGACCGGTATATGGGGGAACGAGCGGCGATCGCAGTCGAATCGCTTGCCGCCGATATCGGCATCCCGACCGGCCTCTCCGAACTCGGCGTCGACGGCGACGACGTTCCTCGACTGGCCGAAAAAACCGAAGAAATCCAGCGGTTGCTCGTCGGAAACCCCCGGCGGTTCGACCGCGAGGATCTCGAGGACGTTCTCGAGGCTGCTCGGTAATTGACGGGAATCACGCCAGCAGGCCGAACATTTCACCGTTATCTCCGGCGGACAAAGAAGCGCTATTCGAATCATAGTTAGAAGTAAATACTCATCAGTTCGGGCCGTTCGGCTACTCGATTTAAACTCGACAACTCCCGTTTGTACAAGGATCCGCCCGACGGGGATAAACTCGCCATATATACAGTCATACACGTGTAATAACAGCCAGTTTTTTACCGGGACCCGCTTTCCGAAGAGTGCCGTTCGATGACGGAGCACTGGATCAGTTTGCCTAGCGGGTTAGAACGCACAGTGACTCGATTCGGAAAGAAAATCGGCGAGTGCAAACGATTTCCGACTGTACTACCAGACGTCCTGGGCGTTTTCACTAATTTATTCCCAGGATGGTGTTGTTTTTCTCTCGCAAACAATCCTTCCCATTTGGGTACTGTTTCGGGAGGATACCGGTCTTATGCTGGAGTGATTCTCTCGGAATTAGACTCGATAAAACGGGTATGAAGACTGTCCCTTCTAATAACTCGTTCGAATAAATGGTCGGCAATCGCCAATCCCGTTCGTCCTTCACGAACTGATATCGCCCGTTCTTAGACCGAAAATGCCTCATTCAGGCCTTGTACAGCATATATCGAGGAAAGTACCCCGCTATCGAACTGATTGTGACGCCCGCGGCTCAGCAGTCACATTCGTCTCTCTCGAACTAACTGTGCGACATCGATTAGCTATCTGAAACTGTGTGATAGGCAAGTCCGTACGCAACTCTGTGGAACTGACGTTCCTAGCACTCGAGCGAGGTATCGCTACGCTTCGAAGGCACCTAACGGAAACGTATAAGGTGAGCTCGTCCGTTAGCGTAGCTGTGCTCGATCAAAAAGTGCACAAGCTCGGTTTCGGGACGTATAGACTCACTGAAGAAGACGGAATCGAAGCGCTCACGACGGCGATCGAAGCCGGATACCGCCATCTCGACACCGCTCGACTGTACGGAAATGAACGAGAAGTCGGTGAAGCCATCGCCCGTGCAGACGTTGAACGGGAGGACATATTCGTCGCGACGAAGGTGGCTCACTTCGAAGAACCGGAGAAGACGCCCGAATACGTTCGAACCGGTGTCGAGGAAAGCCTCGACCGGCTCGGGGTCGAAAAAATTGACCTCCTCTATCACCATTGGCCTCGAGGGCGTGACGAGATCAGAACGGTCCTTCCCGTTTTCGACGAACTCGTGGCCGAAGGGGTGGTAGAACGAGTCGGTGTGAGTAATTACACTCCATCCGATCTGAACCTCGTCGACGACCTGCTCGAGGCGCCGCTGTACGCCGAACAAGTGGAAATGCACCCGTTCTTACCACAGACCGAACTGTTGGGCGCGCTTCGTGAAAGGGAATCGTACCTCGTCGCGTATTCTCCTATCGCTCAAGGGGAGGTATTCAACGAGCCCGTGATTACCGAAATCGCCGACAAATACGCGGTTTCTGAAGCAGTTGTAAGTCTGGCCTGGCTCCTTTCGAAAGACGGTGTGATCCCGATTCCTCGATCGGAAACGCCCGCGCACATACGAAGCAATCGGACCGCACTCTCCCTCGAATTGGACCAAACGGATATCGATCGGATCGATGCTATCGATCGTCACCACCGCTGTGAGGACCCCCCGTGGATGGAATGGGAATAGTTCCCTCTCGAGCGTAGCCGAGATACGCAGCTTCACGTCTTGTCGATATGTGCCGACGCATCAAGTGAAACAGACCCGCCTGCACAACGGGTAGCATCTGTCAGTTTTCGAATACCGTCGGTGGATGACGGGTACGGCAGATACCCCAACCTATTTGATACCAAGACTCCATCTATTTCACATGGGTCACGGGTACACGGCGATGATGTACGATACGGAAACGCTCCAGACTGGCTTCAGTGATATTAGCGCGTGCCAATACGACGGGATCGAGATCGGACTCGAAAAGGCACGACACGCCGGTTCGGATGCACTCTCGGAATGGCTCATCGAATACGAACTCGAGCCCTACTGCATAATGGCCGAGTGGCCGGTCGACGAAGCGGCCGTCGACCGAATTTGTCAGGGCGCAGAGCTCGTCAGCGAGGTCGACGCGCCCTACTACGGGTTTCTCCCGCCCGAACGTCACCGCGAAACGGAGGAAACGATTTCTCGATGGCTCGAAGATATCGCTGAGGCCGCCGCTGACGCCGGAGTCACGCCGCTTATCCATCACCACGCGGCGACCGCAATAGAACAGCCCGACGAAATCGAATATTGGCTCGAGAATGGCCCAGAGAATTTCGAACTACTGTTCGATACAGCCCACTATTACCCGTACGGGACCGTAACCGAGGGTATCGAACGGTTCGCCGATGACATCGCGTACGTTCACTACAAAGATGTCGATCCACCGGCGGAGTTCGATGAACATGCGGCCGCACTCAGCTCTCAATCCCATCACCTGGATAACGTGATCAGCTATTTCCGCGCGTTTACCGACCTCGATAACGGTGTCCTCGAGTTCAACCGGATACAGGAGAAACTGAAAGCAGTCGGTTACGATGGCCACATTACGGTCGAGATCGAGAATCAGATCGAATTACCGCTTATTCATGCCAAGCAAAACTTCGACGTAATGGCTTCGCTGGTCGACCGATGATGTGGTCGACAAGAGTCCGTTTGTCCCTCGTTTGAACTGGAGACGTCGATCACTCACCTGTCGATCCGGGTCGAACGGTGACACTGTTTTTTATCGACGAACGTTCTCGAGATCGCATATTTAGTTACCGAAACTACTGTCTTCGGCTGTTACTGGTCGATATCGCGTTCCGACCGATCACTCAGAAAACCCGGAAAATTAACACGCCCTCATCGTTCACTAGTTTGGATCGACAACTCGTGTTTCCGACGCAGCGGGATGGTCGTTAGCGATGCGGTCACCGGTTGAAGCATCGAACGCGTGAAGGTGTTCCTGTTGGAATTCGAGCCAGACCGTTTCACCGCGGCTAACTGACAACGAACCGGGCGCAGTAACGGTGAACTGGAGATCTTCGGGACTCATATCGCCAAGGGTGATATCGATGTGCTGTTCGTCTCCAAGCGGTTCGGTAACTTCGACCGTCGCTGGGATCGTGTACTCGTTTTCAGATTCGTGGACCGTGATGTGCTCGGGACGAATGCCGAGCGTGAACTCGTCTGCGGTCCCGAACGAGGATTCGAGCTCGTTTTTGAGCGACAGTTCGAAATCGGTGTCATCAAACAGCGGATGAACGACGCCGTCTTTCTTCCTGACCTCGAGGAAGTTCATCGCCGGACTTCCGATGAAACCGGCAACGAATCGATTGACGGGTTCGTGGTAGATTTCGTCGCCGGTACCGACCTGCTGGACGTTCCCGCTGTCCATCACGATGAGTTTGTCGCCGAGAGACATCGCCTCCTCCTGATCGTGGGTGACGTACAACGTCGTTACGTTGAGTTCACGCTGGAGTCGTTTTATTCGCGTTCGCATCCCCATCTTCAGTTTGGCATCGAGGTTCGCGAGCGGTTCGTCCATAAGGAAAACGGCAGGCTCACGGACGATCGCGCGTCCAAGCGCGACTCGCTGTCGCTGTCCTCCACTGAGGTCACCGACGCTCCGATCGACGAGTTCGCTGATTTGGAGGATTTCAGCGGTCTCGTCGATACGCCGTTGTCGCTCTTCGTCCGGAGTCCCGTTGATTTTGAGGGGGTACCCGATATTTTCGCCGACGGTCATGTGCGGGTAGAGTGCGAAGTTTTGGAACACCATCGCGATATTCCGGTTCTTCGGATGAACGTCGGTGATATCCGTCCCGTCGACGAATATGTTTCCATCGGTTGGCTTCGTCAACCCGGCCAGACACCGAAGTGTCGTGGTTTTCCCGCATCCCGAGGGACCGAGGAGAACGGCGAACTCCCCATCTTCGACCGTCACTTCGACGTCTTCGACGGCGATCGTGTTTCCGTATCTCTTTTCAATCGAGTCGTATTCTACTGTAACCATAGGTACTCACGTTCCGTGCATTTTCGTTTACGGCTAGCGTTTGTAAAGCTATTCATGGAATCACCGAAGCTGCTCCCGATCATCCGTCGACACCCATACTAAACCCGCGGACGAGTTCGTCCCGAACGAGGAATGCGAAGATCAAGACGGGGATCATCGCTATCGTTCCTGCAACGCTGATCAGTTCCCACTCGATCGTATACTGCGTGATTAGCGACGAGAGTCCGACCGGTAGCGTCGCGGCGTCCGCACTGTGGGTGATAATCAGCGCGAATAGCAGTTCGTTCCAGGTGATGATCATGGCAAAGATTCCGGACGCGAAAAGCCCCGGTTTGGCGAGAGGCAGGACGATTTTGAAGAACGCACCCACGTGGGTGTGTCCGTCTATCATCGCGGATTCGACGAGACTATCGGGGATTTCGTCGAAGAACCCTTTCATCATCCAGACGACGAACGGGACGTTGAACATCACGTACAGCAAGATCAATCCCGGGATGGTGTTTACGAGCCCAATATCTCGGAAGATGACGTAAATCGGGATCGCCACGACGATCGGGGGCATAAACCGTGTTGAGAGGATGTAGAACGGAAGGTGAAAATCCAGGTCGTACGGCCAATCGAACGCGACGAACCCGTAGGCGGCACAGGCTCCGAGGAAGGTCGCGATGATCGTGGTTGCGATCGTCACGATCATACTATTCAGGATGAACCGCCAAAACTCCGGTCGCTGGGTGAACAGGATCGCGTAGTTCGAGAGTTCCATCTGGAGAGGGATCCACTGTGGTGGAAACGAGAGGAGTCCTTCTCGGGTCTTCAACGAACCACTAACCATCCAGTATACCGGAAACAGCGTCCAGAGTAAGTACATCGAAAGTCCTCCGTAAATGGCGACTCTCGACCACCTAGTTCCGGCGATGTTGTTGTACGCTCGTTCGAATCGTCCTGGCGTCTCGAAGACGACCGTATCGCTATCTGATTGTGTTGCCATGGTTAGAACTTGACCTCCGCTATTTTGACGAAGGTTATCGCGATCAACAGAACGATGAGGAGGAGGCTAATCGCCATCGAAGCGGCGACTCCCCAGTTCGTAAACTCGAACGCCGCGCGGTACATCTCCATGCTTACGACATTCGTCGATTCGCCGGGCCCGCCTCGAGTGAGGATGTACACCTTGTCGAAGACCCGAATGGAGTCTATCACCCTGATAATCAGAATCAGTACGACGAGTGATTTCATGTGCGGAAGCGTAATATCCCACAGGATTCGAACTCGCGATGCCCCGTCCATTACGGCAGCCTCCTTTAGGTGGTCGGGGACCGACTGCAATCCAGCGAGCATCACCAACACGACGAGTGGCGTCCATTGCCACACTTCGGTGAGGATCAGCGAGTAGAGCGCGATACTCGAGTCGCTGATCCAGCCGACGTTCCCGCCGACGATCGGATGGAAGATGTAGTCGAGCAAACCGCTCGGCGCGTACATTAACCGCCAAACTAACGCAATCACCGTCGGTGCGAGAATCATCGGAATGAGGATGATGGTCTGGATCAATCCCCTGAATCGAAGCTTTCGATTCAACAGCATCGCAATTGCGAACCCGACGACGAATTGAATCGTTACCGAAAGTGCCACGTACCAGGCCGTGACTACCAACGAATTTCGCCAGGTGCTGTCGGTTAGTAGATTAACGTAGTTATCCAACCCGACGAACCCGATCCGTTCACCCGCAGTATACTGGTACATTGACATTTCTATGGCCCTGATCATCGGGTAGAACGTCATCGTTATCAGGAGCGCCAGTGTCGGCACGACCAGGAGGACAGCGAGGTGGTCGTCCGCCCAAAGAGCCAACCGCTCTTTGAGCGACTCGTCCGTCTCTCCGATCGAATTGGTGGTTACTGCGCTCGACGCGTCTCCGCTCATTTGTGCCAGTCACCTCTCGATCGAACGCACTCAATTGGTGAATTGCGAATCATTGTGTGAGTTGTCGGTCTCGTAATCTTCACTCATAGTATCCCGCCCGTTCGAGGATCGATCCGATATCTTCCTCGGCCTGGTTGACGGCTTCTTCCGGCGTCATATCGTCAGTCAGTACGTTATTGAGGGCGACACCGTGGTCCTCTTCGATCTCGTTCCACTCGGTCGTTCGGGGTCGTGGTTGTGCTTCTTGAAGGCTCTCGTACAGCGCTTCCATCCAAGGTTCGCTATCGATATACTCCTCGAAGATATCGTGGCGGAACGGGATTCCACCGTCTTCGACGTACAACTCCTGTGCCTCTCGAGAAATAAACGCCTGTAAGACTTCGCCTGCGGCCCGTTTCTGCGGGTCGCCGGTGTACGTGTTGATGCTTGCGATCCAGTTACCCTGCGTCGGGGCCCGTTGGATTCCTTCCGGAATAACCATAAACTCGATGTTGTCACCCTCTTCGGTTCCGTCCAACATGTCGGATGCCGCACCAGGCCATACGAGCCCCTGCGCCGCTTCGCCGGAACCGATCGCCGTGACGACCTCGTCGCTGTCGTAGGCGGTGACTCCGTCGGGACTGATTTCGGCCAATTCGTTGGCGAACAAGTCGACCGCATCGATACCGTCCTGGCTCGACCAGTTGTACCCCCAGTCTTCGTCGAACATCGAACCGGCGACCGATCCGCCGACGGCGAAAAAGCTCGCGTTGATCGGATTACCGCGTTCGCCTCGTAACACGAATCCGGAGGCGTCGTCTATTTCGTCGTCGATGGCTTGTCCCGACTCCAGAACATCGTCCCACGTTTCAGGTGGATCTTCGCCGACTTCGTCGAAGTACCGTGTGTTGTAGGCAAACAACTGCGTATTTCCGACGGCGACCGTGCCACGAACTTCCTCTTCTAATTCGTCGGTGCCGGGCGGAACGGCTTCGTTCGGTGTCGGCCACGTTGCGATGTCGACCGTCGATTGAATGAGCTCTTCTGGGAGTTCCTCCGGAAGCCACGGCTCCAACGGTTCGAGGTGTCTCGCCAAGCGCGGAAACCACGGGTCGTCCATGAAGACGATATCGAACTCATCTCCCTGATTGTCAAGGACGCTGATACTCTGCTCGAACAACCCGTCGAACGGTAGTAGTTCGACGTCGATATCGATTCCCGTTTCGTCTTCGAGGTACTCATTAGCAAGCGTGTTAAACCAACTTCCCTCACCTTCAACCGCTGCGACGCTAATGCTATCTGCAGTACCCTCTTCAGAACCCCCACCCGTGCATCCGGCGAGGGATACGGCAGTTATGCTCGCACCTGCCGATGCGAGGACCGACCGTCGATCGATAAATTTAGTGTTCGTATCCGGCACTGTCGAATCTCGTGTCATACGGTATCACAAAGGTAACCCCACTGTATAAAATTATCGGGATATATAGTAGCCGACATATTGTTATACAATTGTCGTGATCTGGTACGAAGTCTGAGGGGTAATCACGATAGGCATCGAAGCGACTCTCCTCCTTTCACGATTTGAGCGGCGTCGTGACTTGCATACAGGCGCTGATTTGACGAGTTCTCGTCGGAAAGTGCCTCTCATCTCGAGTCGACAAACCACTGGACGGCTATCAGTCAATACGCTTTCTCTTGACACACTAAATCCCGTCGTAGGTCCCGACCGTCTCGAGATCCAGATAGCGTCGGAACAGATCCGCAATCAACCGAACGTCTTCTCTGCCGTCCTCGAACGTGGTCCGTACGGCGGCTTCTCCCTCGATGCACTGGACGAAATGCTCGAGCTCCCGTTTGAAACTCTCGTCGTACGATGGCGTATGAACCTCTTCAACCAACTCCTCTCGTCCGTGTTTGACCTGCAATTCTGTGGGCGTATTTTTGATGAACGGGTTCGAAAACTCGAGAGTCACCATCTTATCAGGTGCATCCACTCGAATGAACTCATCGAACCACTTGCGTTCGGAAAGTCCCGAGTCGAGGACACACCGACGGCCTCCTTCGTAGACCAGATGTGCCGTCGCGTAGCGGCCGTCGGCGAAGACGTCGACGTGATCGATTCGTTCAACGTCGCCGAACAACCCTCGAAGCGCGTTGATATCGTGACAGGCGTGTTCTAGATGCCAGTGATAATCCTGACCGATCGCCTGATCGTCCGTGCCGATTGCCGCTGTAATATCGGCGTTTCGTTGCCGATTGCTCCGTTCGATAAAGGTGTCTGAAACATCACCGTCGACGATGTCGTACACTTCATCGACGATTCGGCCGTGATCGGGATCGACATCGTAGGCGGTGATCAGGTCGATTTCGTCGACCTCCTCGAGGACCTCTTGTGCCTGTTCGTATGCCGGATCGTATCGTTTCATGTACGCGACCATCGCAGTCGCGTCGGTCTGCTGTGACGCCTCGACCATCCGATCAGCGTCCTCGACCGAAACCGCGATTGGCTTTTCGACCAACGTGTGGATATCCGCCTCCAGTGTTCGTGTCACGACATCCGCATGGGTGTGAGCCGGCGTCAAAACGATCACGGCATCGAGTTCGTCCCCGACGGATCCTAACAACTCTTCGGTCCCCTCGAACGTGTGGGGGACGTTGTACCGTTCGGCGAGTTCGTTCGCCCGACCGAGAGCCGGATCGACGAACGCGTGAAGCTCCGTTTCCGGTAACTCGGTTACGTACGGAATGTGCATCACCTGAGCAACTAATCCGCATCCGATAATGCCAATTCGCATTGTGCGTGTAATTACCAAGAACGGTATTATAACTTCCGATAGAGACGCAGTGGGCTGGCCGTTCGAACGAGATGCGAGGTCGACCCTCGTATCGGTCCGAACCGCGGCTCACAGTTCGATGAGAACCTTTCCGTCGACGCGCTCGGTCGCACGCTGGATCGCTTCCTCAGCCTCGGAGAGCGAAAACGTCGAGGTAATCACGGGAAGATTATCGAGTTGACCGCAGGCCATCATCCTGATTACGCGAGGAAATATCTGGTGTCCCGTGTGTCCCTCCGAACCGTATAGCTGGGCGCTTTTGCCCTGGTACTTTCGCAGCGCAATTTCCGGATCTGCGCCAGCGTTGCTGATATGGATCACGTTTGCTCCCTCCGCGAGCGTGTCTTCGATGACCGGGTACGTCTGCGTGACAGCACCGGCCGTTTCGACGTGGACATCCGCGCCTTCCCTATCGGTTATCGACATGACCGTCTCGACCGGATCGTCTTCGGTCGGATCGTAGACGTGCTCGAAGCCGAGTTCGCGGGCAATTTCGCGCCGTTCGTTCGAAATTTCGAAGGCGATGACTTTGCCTGCACCGGCGGCGCGGGAAACGTTCATCCCGGTGAGACCGATCGGGCCCGTACCGTGATAGACGTGATAATCTCCCGGCAGGATTCCCGCGGCTCTTCCGAACAAGCCGTAGTAGCTGATCGTACTCGGCTCGATTGTTGTAGCTGCTTTGAGCGTCTGCTCGTCGGTTTCGTACGCCCGCCGAAGCCCGGAGACGTCCCAACACAATTTTTCGGGAACAGTCACGTATTCTGCAAACGCGCCGGCCACCGTAAACCCGATTTGCTCGAAGTTCTCGCAGTGACCGTCGAACCCCTGACGGCACATGTTACACCGACCACAGTAATCGGTAACCTCTGCGGTCACCAGATCACCGTTCTCGAACAGGCGAACATCGCTACCCGTTTCGACGACTTCTCCGGAGAACTCGTGACCGATGACGTTCGGTAGTTGCAGGTACGCCGAATAGTGAACGTAGCCGTCGTCGTCCGTCTCGAGCATCGAAACGTCACTCCCACAGATGCCTGCGTAGCGAACTCGAACGAGGACCTCGTCGTCCCCCGGTGTCGGTCGTTCTCGTTCCGTTATCCGCAGTTTCGGGTCGCGCCACACCGCCGAAGCCTTCATCGCCTTTTTCGAGTTCGCTTCTTCCTCGGATACGGAGTACGTCGATTTGGGATCCCAGCGAGCGTCGACTTCGAGTGATTTCATACTTCGGCGTTGTCTCGCGAACGGTATAGTAATGCCGGAGCAAAGCCATCGAAACCGAAAACCACCCGTACGAAACACAGAATCCACGTAGATAGACGGTTGAACGAGCAGTTACTGCTCTTTCTCGAGGTCCGCGAGATCCCATTCACCGGTGATGATCGCGCCGGAGTCCGCGTTGTTCGGTTCGACGACGGCCTCGACGAAGGCGGGGCCGTCGTACTCGAGTGCGTCCTCGAGCGTTTCGGTAAGGTTCTCGGGTTTGACCACGCGTTCGGCGAATCCGATGCGAAAGGCCTCGGCCATTTTCACGAAGTCCACGTCGTTTTCCTCGTCGAACTCCGTGTTGAGGACTCGATCCCAGCCGTACTTATCGACCTGCAGGTTCCGAATCGACTTCCAGCCGTTGTTGTTGACGACGAGCCAGGTGACGTCGATATCGTGTTCGACCGCACAAGCGACCTCCTGGTTGCACATGAGGAAGCTTCCGTCACCTTCGATGTTGACGACCGGCCTGTCGGGTTCGGCGAGTTTCGCGCCGATGGCCGCCGAAACGCCGAATCCCATCGTCGAAAACCCGCCACAGGAGATGTTCGTCCGGGGGTCGTAGACGGGAAACTGCGGGTTCGTTATCTCCTGGGGTTGACCGGCGCTCGAGACGATCATCCCGTCCCGAGGCAGCGCTTTTCGAAGACTTGCGAGCGCACGCGAGATGCTCATCGGGACCTCGTCGGTGTGCTCCGCCTCGACGCGTTCTTGCCACTCGGCCCACAGCCGCTGGATCTCGTCGTAGTACTCGTTGTCCGTCGTCGAGACCTCCTCGAGACGGTCGGTAACCGCGTCGTGGAGTTGGTCCGTAACGACTTTCGCGTCGCCGTGGATGCCGACTTCGACGGGGTAGTTCTTGCCGATCTCCTCGTTGTCGATGTCGACGTGGATCAGCTTGCTCGGTGGGATTTCGAAGCTGACGCCCGGTTCGAACGACGACGTGTGCAGGTCGGAAAATCGACAGCCGATCGCAAGGACAACGTCCGCGTTACTCGCGAGTTCGTTGCCGGCGGTCGACCCGATCCAGCCCGCATAGCCGACGAAGAGCTCGTGATCTTCGGGTACGATTCCCTTCGCCTGAAACGTCGGGATGACGGGTGCTTTCAGGTGTTCGGCCAACGCCTGGACTTCGTCCCACGCTTCGCCGAGCATCGTTCCACCGCCGGGGACGATCACCGGTCGTTTCGCGTCGGCGAGTAACTCCGCCGCCTCGTCGACGGACTCCGCGTCACCGCTGGGTCGGCTACGGGTTCGCGTTTCGGTTGGCTCCGGGATCTCTACGTCCGCGGCGTTGCCCTGAACGTCCATCGGCACGTCGACGTGAACGGGCCCGGGACGGCCCGTCACGGCGACCTGAAACGCTCGCCGAAGGATCCGGGGCAGCTGTTCGACGTCCTGGACGACGAAGCTCTGTTTCGTCACCGGTTCCATTACGCTCGGAAAGTCCCCCGGTTTCTGTCGGTCGAGCTCCTGAAGGATTCCCTGACCGTACTCGTGGGTCTGGGGCGCCCCGGTGAAGATCACCATCGGGATCGAATCGACGTACGCCGTCGCCGCACCCGTAACGGTGTTCGTGGCCCCCGGCCCGATCGACGTAAAGACCGCGAGCGGGTCGCCGGACGCTCGCGCGTAGCCGTCCGCGAGGTGGGTCGCACCCTGCTCGTGGCGCGGCTGGATGACTTCCACGTCGGAATCGTTGAACGCGTCGAGGAGGTTCGTGCTTCCGTGTCCCGGGATTCCGACCAGATACTCTACGCCCTCTTTCTCGAGGTAGGTAGCGATAATCTCGCCACCGGTAAGCTGAGCCATATTTCGTTTGTGGGATTGCCACGCTGTGACATAAATATTCGCCCTCGTGGATGGCGTTCGGTCAGCGACCGGATCGGCCGTCGCGGTCGGCCTGCTGTCGCCGGTCGATTTCGGTCAGTCGTTTCCAGTCGGGTACACACGTTCGAGTTCGTCATCTCCGGACGAACGTCACCGGACAGGGCGCGTTCAACAGGACGGTCTGTGCCGTACTGCCGAACAGCGCCTTCCCGGTCGGCGAGCGCTTTTGACCCTGAATAACGATGGAATCGGCGTTGGTCTCTTCGGCGAGCGACAGAAACGTTTCGCCCGTTTGGCCGACGCCGCCACGCACCGAGTACGGAACCCGATCCTCCTCGAGAAGCGAGACGATGTCGCGAACGACGTGATTCCGTTCGGCCAGTTCGTCGGGTGAGCCCTGCCCCTCGAAATCGGCGAGGGCGGCCTCGTATAGCGCTTGCGTATGGGCTTACCCGACTACGACGGTAGCGCCCGTTGGCTGGGCAACGTCGGCGACGGTCGGTACGAGCGATTCGGGGTCGTCTTCCGGCGTCACTGCAAGGAGTATCTTCTCTACTGCCATGACGAATAGGTCGTCTTTCTCTGTGAATATATACCCCCCGATCGTCCACCCGGTATAGCCGTCGACGGCCACCAGAACTAGCCGATTCGAAGCGCTACCTGCGCCCCAACAGCGTCGAAACGGCGGAACAGTTACAACGACGGCACGACATCGTCGTTCATAACCTCGAATAACCGCTCGGGATCCGGACTCGTGTTCCCGACGGCGATCCGGTCGAACCCCATCTCGGCGTACTCCTCGAGTTGGGCCGCGATCGTGGACGGATCGTCGGCGATGAGGAACTTCTCCTCGATCTGTTCTCGGGTCGCCTTCTCGCCTTCCTCTTCGATGCGTTTGGGATTCGCCATCGCGCGATCGAACACGTTCTGTGTCGTCGCCCACCACGGACGGGTCGACTCGAGTGCGTTCTCGTAATCGGGATCGTACGAAGCGATCACCAGTAACGTCGTCTCGATGGCGTCCGGGTCGTTCCCTTCTTCCGCTGCGTAGCGACGAATCGCGGGGTAGAGCCGGTCAGTGTACTCCGCACCTTTTTTGACCGTAACGAACCCGTCGGCGTAGCGGGCGGCGAGTCGTGCGGTGCTGGGTCCGTTCGCCGCGATGTGGATCTCCGGCGACTCCGCAGGCTGCGTGTATAGCTTCGCTTCCTCGAGGTCGAAGCGCTCGCCGTCGTACGTGACGAAACCGTCGTCGTCGATTTGGTCGCAAAGGTCGTCGTCGAGCCACTCTTCATCCCCCCACAGCGCGCGAATAGCCTGAAGCGATTCCTCGAGTCGATCTCTGCGCTCCGGGTAGTCGGGCCAGTCGAAGCCGAGCGGCGTTTCGTTCATCGCCTCGCCGGTCGAGAGGCCGAGAATCACTCGCTCGTCGTGTAACTCCTGGAGGGTGGCGAACGCCTGAGCGATCTCGCCGGGGTGGTAGTGTCCGGTTGCCGGCGTCACGCAGGTCCCGATCGGTCCGTCGAGCCGTTCGGTCGCGGCACCGAGCCACGACCAGGCGTACCCCGATTCCGCGCCCGTGTGAAACCACGGGTGGAAATGATCCGACGTCCAGACGGTTTCGTATCCGGCGTCCATCGCCAGTTCGCCGTACGCTAACAGTTGGGACGGGTCGTACTGCTCCTGATGGGCCATGTAATCGATTGCAACCATCGGTACCGATCGCTACGAACGAGCGTGCATTAGGCTTTGTGTTCACCAGCGGTCGAATCGACCCGAGGAATCGAAGAACCGATCCTGTCGAAGCGAATCGGTGAACGTCCCACGAAAACGATCGGATCCGCGAGAACAGGTGGTCACAGAACGACTATTTTTCGCAAGCGCTATTTGCGGTGTGCTTTGACGACGTCCCAATCGAGTTCGATACCGAGGCCGGGTTCGTCCGGAACCTCGAGTCGGCCGTTCTGGATGAGCGGTTCGTCGGCGGCGACGAGGTCGTCCCACCACGGGACTTCCCGGGCGTGGTACTCGAGGGCCACGAAGTTCGGAACGGTCGCACCGACGTGGGCGGTCGCGACGGTTGCGATCGGACTCCCGATGTTGTGAGGCATGAGCGCCTGATAGTACGCCTCGGCCATGTCCGCGATTTTCTTCGTCTCGGCGATGCCGCCGGTCTTCGGAACGTCCGGTGCCAGAAAGTCGACCGCCTGCGTTTCGATCATGTCGCGAAACCCGTGGCGACCGTATCGATTCTCGCCGGTCAGGAGCGTCACGTCGACGGAACGTTTTAACTCTCTCATCGCATCGGTGTTTTCCGGCGGCAACGGATCTTCGACCCAGGCGAGGTCGTAGGGCTCGATAGCCCGACAGAGCTTTTCTGCGGTTTCGGGACTGAAGTTCCAGTGGAGGTCGACGGCGACCTCCGCTTCGGTACCGACCTCGTCGGTAACCGCTTCGACCACCGCGCGCTTGTGTTCGATTTCCTGGGGATCGAAGTGTCTCGAGAGCGTGTCAATATCCCGTCCGGACGGAACGTCGAGATCGAATTTAATGATGTCGAAGCCGTCCTCAACGGCAAGTCGCGCGCCCTGTGCGTACGCCTCGGGCTCGTACACCGCTTCGTCCTGCCCGTCCGCTGCCGAGGAGACCATCGCTTCCCCCGCGTGACAATCCGCGTACACTCGAACGTCCTCCCGAAGTTTGCCCCCGAGCAGTTGGTAGATCGGTTGGCCGAGGATTTTCCCCGCAGCGTCCCACAGCGCTATTTCGATGCCGCTGATCGCGATCGTTCCGACTCCCCACTGGGAACCGCGACCGGAGAGACTCTCCCGCATGAGATTGTAGAGTCGTTCGACGTCGAGCGGGTTTTCACCGACGAGGACCGGCCGAAGGTAGTCGGTGATGATCTCGTGAACGCCCGGCGACGGGTACGCTTCGCCGATTCCCATCACCCCCTGGTCCGTCTCGAGAGTAACGATCGTCCACGGGAAGTTCCCGTCGATGACGAACGAGTCGATGTCGGTTATTTCGGCCGTGGGGCCGTCTCGAGCGGGCGTGTCGTCGAAATCTGCCCACATCGTCGCTGCGAGCGTGGATGCGAAGTCTTCGTACATGATCTGTTAGCTGATGATTTGCGTTCTGATTATTCCGTTCTGTTTTGGCGATACGTCCTCGGTTGCAATCGGGGCGGTGCCACGATGACACGATGAGCAGTTGGACCATCGTCCGAGACGAGCAGTTTGATGAGTCGCTTTCCCGTCTCTCGAGGTGCTAAGCCGCTGGCACCGTTCCCCGACGAAACCGTACGACTCGAGTCCACCAAGATCGAAACGTCGTGGCGAGACGACCGGGAAGCGGTCATAGCCACGAATCTCGAGTCGCATTATCACACAGATTGGGGAGACGAGTGTTATACTTTCCGGTGAATTGGCAGGCTGGGCTACCAGGAAGCGTCTACCGGAGACCGACTGATCGAGTTGACCCTCAATTTTTATATATCTCGACCAAAGATAGTACGGTACGTTCCCATCTATGAAGACGAATGTATCGATGCTCGCCGGGAGACCGACGTATTTCGCTCGATTACCGACGCACCATCGCGGATTGCGTCGTGACCTGAACCCGCTTCAACCGACACCGACTATCGGATGCCCATGACGCGCCACCTCAAACAGGCCTTAGAGAAGGGTGACAACCCCGTCGGTAATTGGCTCTCGATCGGTCACCCCGCCGTCGGGGAAGTGAGTTCCGCTCTCGAGTTCGATTTCGTCCTTATCGACACCGAGCACACGACGATGAGCCTCGAGACGGTCGAAAACGTTTCGCGGGCAATCGACGCGAAAGACGCGCCGACGGAGTCGATCGTACGGGTGCCACGAAACGATCCAACTCGGATCAAACGCGTCCTCGATATCGGCGTCGCCGGTGTGATGGTGCCGATGATCGAATCCGCCGACGAAGCGCGACAACTCGTCGAGTCGGTCCACTACCCGCCGGAGGGCGTCCGCGGCATTGCAAGCGGCCGCGCCGCGGAGTACGGGATGGAGTTCGTCGACTACGTCACCGACGCGAACGGCTCCATCGTCACGATCGCCCAGATCGAGTCCAAAGCCGGACTCGAAAACGCGGAGGAAATCGCCGCCACCGAGGGGATCGACGCGTTGTTCGTCGGCCCGGCGGATCTCTCCGGGGCGCTCGGTATCTTCGCCCAATGGGACGCAAAAGAACTTCGCGAAGCGATGGATCAGGTCCTCCGGGCTGGAGCCGCCCACGAAACGCCAGTGGGCACGCTCACGGTCTCTCCCGGCCAGATCGGCGACCGAGTCGAGGCCGGGTTTGACTTCCTGATCGTCGGCAAAGACACGGCGTATCTGGCGAACTCGAGTCGCGATGCGAAAGAGCGCTACGAAGCGGCGCTTCAGCGCCACGAAGGATCGGTCGCACAGAACGAATAACGGGTATTTGAGCACCGGTCGATCGCGACGAGACTGCTGACGGTTCGGATGATCGCTCTCCGCTCTATACGACACCCGTCCGCCGAGTTAACTGTACCAGCGCTCGATCTGGATCGTTTTCTCCGTGTAGAAGTTGACCGCGTCTTCTCCCTGTGCGTGGAGGTCGCCGAAGAACGACGCCTTGCGCCCGCCGAAGTGGAAAAAGCCCATCGGCGCGCAGACGCCGACGTTGATCCCGATGTTTCCGGCGTCGACTTCGTACTTGTACTGGCGCGCCTCGCTTCCCGATTCGGTGTAGATCGAGGAGGCGTTGCCGTACTTCGTCGAGTTGACCATCCCGATTGCTTCGTCGAGGTCGTCGGCGGCGGCGAGACAGAGAACGGGGCCGAATATTTCCTCCTGGGCGATTTCCATGTCGGTCGTCACTCCCTCGAGTAGCGTCGGCCCGAGGAAGTTCCCTCCCGAGAGCGCCGCGTCCGAGTGTTCGAAGTCGCGGCCGTCGAGGACGAGTTCTGCACCCTCATCCAGCGCGTTTCCGATCAGATCGAGAACGCGTTCGAGAGAGTCGCCGGTGATTAGCGGTCCGACGTCGGTATCCTCGTCGACGCCGGCCCCGACGGTGAGATTCTCGGCCGCATCGATCAGTTGTTCGCGAAGGTCGTCGTACGCGTCGCCGACGCCGACGACGACATCGTTGGCGAGACAACGCTGACCGGCGTTGCCGTAGACGGAGCCGGTAATGTTCGGCACGCACTCCTCGACGGCTGCGTGTTCGGTAACGACCGCGTAGTTCTTCGCACCGCCTTGTGCCTGAACGCGCTTGCCGTGTTGGGCCGCCGTCTCGTAGACGTGTTTTGCGATCGGCGAACTGCCGACGAACGAAACGCCGGCGATATCAGGATGCTCGAGAAGCGCGTTGACGGTGTCCGGACCGCCGTTGACGAGGTTGACGACGCCGTCCGGAAAGCCGGCTGCATCGACGGCCTCGAAGATGAGTTGGGAACTCAGCGGCACCTTCTCGCTCGGTTTGAGAACGAACGTGTTACCGGTCGCGACCGCGTAGGGAAGGAACCAGAGCGGGATCATCGCCGGGAAATTAAACGGCGTGATGGCGGTGAACACGCCGAGGGGCTGGCGAACGGCGTACTCGTCCATCTCCGGGGCGACGTCCTCTACGTTACCGCTCCCCTGACGGATCATATCCGGCATCCCACAGGCGACGTCGACGTTTTCGATGCCGCGACGGATTTCTCCTCGAGCCTCCCCGACGGTCTTTCCGTGTTCGCGAGACAGCGCAACCGCGATATCGTCGATTCGGTCCTCGAGTTCCGTCTTCAGGTCGAACAGGTACTGGACTCGCTCGACGACGGGCGTCTCTCGCCACTCCTCGAAGGCCTCGTTCGCCGTCCGAACCGTTTCGTCGACCGATTTCTCGGTCGAAAATTCGACCGTCGTCAGCGGTTCGTTGGTTGCGGGATCGACGACCGGTTGGGATTGCTCGCTAGCCGGGCTCTCCCACTGACCACCGACGTAGTTATCGACGCGCGTACGGATTGCTGGTGATACGGCTTGCTCTCGTTGCTCGGACATACGTATTGTCCGTTGTGGTACGATCACAAATACGTTACGCTCACCAGACCGCTGTCCGATATCGGTCGCACCCGCGACGAACACTGTCGATGTCTCCACCTCGACGTCTTCAACGGGGACCGGAATCTCATATCCGTTTGCAGCTCTCAAACGCGAGAAACTGTTCGTAGCACACAAACAGTTTAGTGGGAGACGATACAGATACACGTATGGCCGAACCGACGGAACCACGGACGATTCAGGCGGTGGGGATCACGTTGGAGATTATCGACTACCTCCACGAGACGGACGGGGCGCGAGTCACCGAGATAGCGAAGGGGATCGGCCGATCCAAGGGAACGGTCCACTGCCATCTGGCGACCCTTCTCGAGCACGAACACGTCGTCAAATCCGGCGAACGGTACAAACTCGGCCTTCGGTACCTCGAACTCGGAGAGGGCGTCAAACAACATCTCGGCATCTACGACGTTGTCGCCGACGAACTGGACGACCTCGCGAGCGAGTGCGAGGAGTTGGTCCAGTTTGCGACGGAAGAACACGGACGCGCGGTCTACCTGTACAAAAAGGGCGGAGAACGCGCCGTCCAAACGGCTTCGACGGTCGGCAAGCGCGAGTACCTTCACTGTATTTCGCTGGGGAAGGCGATCCTCGCCCATTACCCGAGCGAGCGAGTCGAAGAAATCGTCGACCGACACGGACTGCCCGCGTACACGGAAGAAACCATTACTTCTCGTGAAGAACTGTTTGACACCCTCGAGACAATCCGAGAGCGGGGATACGCCTTCGACGACGAGGAGAAAATAAACGGGTTGCGATGCGTGGCAGCACCGGTAAACGGTGCGAACGACGAAGTTATCGGTGCGGTCAGCATCTCCGGTCCGTCGAGCCGAATGACGGGCGATCGATACGAAGAGGAACTCCCGAACAAAGTCATCCGATCCGCAAACGTCATCGAAATCAACGCGAAGTTTTCTTGACACAGTGGTCGGTATCCGTATCGACCGACTGGAGCGGGCTCCCCGGAACCCAACAATATCTGTTCACTCCCGAACAGAGAATACCACGACAACCCCTCTGTTTGAGACGTGCAAACAAACGTTCTCAATTCGTGCTAACAGTTCGAGAGATCGAGAATCGCCAATCAGTTGGTTCAATTCTAAGACAACAATTTACACACATACCTGTGTAATTAGAGTTCAGGACTTCCGTCGCGCCGAGATGAGTTGTTGCAGTACGGCCATACGGAAGTTCAATATGGTATTATAATAGACAGTAGTCTTTTGTGAATGCTATTGGTTCGAAATGTTTAACAAATCTCCATAACTGAAGAGAGAGTTTTAACGCGCTAAGAGGACATCTACTGTCGTTTTGTGTATTATACGAATCACACACATATGACTGTATTCACACATGTAATACAGCAAATGGAATCTGAGACTGCGAACTCAAATAGACGCGACGGGAGCGGTAAGAGATGCATCCGTCACAATTACGAGTCAGAACATTTTTTTGCAGTAAGCCCATAGTGGTATACCAGTGACTAAACAAAATACCGAATCGGAATCGAGCACGTCCTGTGGCTGTAAACTCGGCCGAGTTAGCGATCAGTACGGTCTCTTGGAACTCGACGATGACCTCGTCGCGCGCTGGACCGGAAAAGGGGAAGAACAGTACAGTACGCGGAAATTAGCAACCTACGTGAACGAACTCGTTCTCGAGCAGGCTCTCGAAGAAGCGAACGTGGCCGCGAAAGAAGGTGAAATCGAAAATACGTATCGCTTGCTCACCGACGATGACGTCAGTAGCGGGACGCAGGTCCAAACCCGAAACGAACTCGAACGAGACGGTGTTCCGGTCGACCAGGTCGAATCGGACTTCATCTCCCACCAGACCGTCTACAACCACCTGACGAAGTGTCTCGAGGCATCGCTCGAGGAACCGACCGACGAAGAACGGCTCGAACGGAGCAGAAACAAAGTCGGATCGCTCCAGAACCGAACCGAAGCGGTCACCGGGGATACCATCGCTCATCTCGAGCGAAACGATATCCTCGACATCGGTGAGTACAACGTGGCAGTTTCGATCACGGTAACGTGCGAGGACTGTTTCGAGGAATACACCGTCCGGGAACTGCTCGACGAACAGTCCTGTCGTTGCGGCGGGTTGGGTAGTTGATCTGGCTGACAAGAACCGTCTCAGACGCCGACATTGTTCACTTCGGTTACACGTCCGGGTGAAGTGGTAATACCTATGTGTGAGGAGGGAGAATAGGGGACCATGGAAAGCGAACTAGCAACGAAAAAAGAAGAAGTCCCGACAGCGGCGACGCTCTCCGTCGACAACATCGGTGGTATCGACAATTCGGAAGTGACCTTCCAACAGGGCGTAACCGTCCTTTCCGGCCGTAACGCAACGAACCGAACGTCGCTACTCCAGGCGATAATGGCAGCCCTGGGAAGCGATCAGGTCAGCCTCAAAGCCGACGCGGACGAGGGAAGCGCTGAACTCGAGTTCGGCGACGAACGGTACCGGCGCAAACTCGAGCGCAAGAACGGGACGATCATCACCGACGGCGACCCGTATCTGGACGACCCAGATATCGCGGATCTGTTCGCCTTCTTGCTCGAATCGAACGAAGCCCGGCGAGCGGTTGCGCGCGGTGATGATCTTCGGGAACTGATCATGCGACCGGTCGATACGGCCGCGATTCAGACCGAGATCGAACAGTACGAGCAGCGAAAGCGATCCATCGACGAGCAACTCGAGGAACTCGACAACCTCGAACAACGACTCCCCGACCTCGAGGCCAAGCGCAAGCGCGTTTCCGGCGAAATCGACGACCTCGAGGAAGAACTCGAGCAGGCCCAGGAGGAACTCGACGAAGCGAATGTCGACGTCGAGGAACGCCGCGAAGAGCAGTCCGAACTCGAGAACAAACTCAGCGAACTCCGGGAGACTCGATCGGATCTCGAACGAACCAGAAATCGCATCGAAACGGAGCGCGAAAGCATCGACGCGCTCGAGGACGAGCGAGAAGCGGTTCAGGACCAACTCGAGTCGCTCTCGACCGGCGACGAGACCGACATCGGTCGACTCGAAGCCGAAATCGAGACCCTGCAAGAAGAGAAGGCGGATCTATCGAAAGAGATTTCCCAGCTACAGAGCACCATTCAGTTCAACGAACAGCTCCTCGACGAACCGGATTCGGTTCTCGCGGACGCGAACCAACCGGTCGACGACGGCGACGACGACGGGGCGATCACCGACCAGTTGCTCGACGATTCCGAGACGGTGACCTGCTGGACCTGTGGCTCCTCGGTGGCTCGAGACCAGATCGAGACGACGATCGAACAGCTTCGAGACGCGCGCCAGGATCGGATTCAGGAACGAACCGAAATCAACAGCGACCTCGAAGATCGGCGAGAGACGGTCTCGAACATCAACGAGAGCCGGAGCGAGTACCAGCAGACCCAGCGCCGACTCGACTCGATCGACGACGAAATCGACAACCGAAACGATCGGATCGACGAGTTAACCGACGACCGCGAGGAACTCACCGACGAAATTGACGAACTGGAGGCCGAAATCGACGACCTCGAGACCGAAGAGTACGACGGCATCCTCGACCAGCACAAGGAAGTCAACCAGCTCGAGTTCAAGATCGAACGCAAAGAGCGCAAACGAGACGACATCGAGGACGAAATCAGTTCGATCGAAGATCAGCTCGGCAACCGCGAGGATCTCGAGGCGCGCCGCGAGGACGCGGTCGACGAACTGACCGATCTCCGAACCCGGATCGACCAGATCGAGGAGAACGCGGTCGATTCGTTCAACGAACACATGGAAAACCTGCTCGAGACGCTGGAGTACGGAAACCTCGACCGCGTCTGGATCGCGCGAACGACTCGGGAGGCTCGCGAAGGACGTCGGAAGGTGACGAAATCGTCGTTCGATCTGAAAATCGTCCGGAGCACCGACGACGGCGCGGCGTACGAAGACTCGATCGAACACTTGAGCGAGAGTGAGCGGGAGGTAACGGGACTCGTCTTCGCGCTCGCAGGGTACCTCGTCCACGACGTCTACGAGACCGTTCCGTTCATGCTTCTGGACTCTCTCGAGGCGATCGACTCGGATCGAATCGCCTCAGTCATCGAGTACTTCGAATCGTACGTGCCGTATCTCGTCGTCGCACTGCTGGACGAGGACGCGCAGGCGATCGAAACCGAGCACGAACTCGTTACCGAGATCTAACCATCTTAGACGCGGCGTGGGGCTGATTTTTTGCCGGTGCGAACGGATGTCTGCTTTCGACTTATTGTGCGAGGGCGAAGAATTGGATAATGACTTGGTAATTACTGTTTCGTTCGCGTTCTCTGCCATGTGTACACTCCCGTCAGTCTAGCTCAAGCGGTTCAGAGCAAAATGAGTGAATAGCAGATATGACCGTCTGTTGAGTGGTAGTGGCATGCCCGTTCTGTCTCCTGAATCCGGTGTGACCGGAAATATTACGAATAAGTCATGTTCACTTCGATGACATTAGCAGTACTCAGAACGCTTTTGGGTATCTCCTCGTTAAAGGTCGATTCATCGAATCGATTCGTTGGCCCAGAGACGCTGATTGCACCGATTGGGCGTTCGTTCTCGTCACAGATCGGTGCAGCCACACAGCGCATTCCGATAACCCGTTCTTCGTCGTCAATCGCATACCCCCGTTCGCGAATGGTGGCGAGTTGGTGTTTCAGTTCCTCGGTGTCTGTGATCGTCTTTTCGGTTACGGCGGGAAGACCGTGTCTGTCGACGATTTCGTTGACGACCTCTTCGGATTCTCTCGAGAGAACCGCCTTCCCAAGCGCCGTCGTATGGAGGTGAACGCGCTTGCCGATGTGCGTATCGAGATTGACGGCATCGGGCCCCTTCGACTTGTTGAGAAAGATTCCCTTTCCGTGTTCCTCGATCATCAGATTCGCATGTTCACCGGTTTCTTCTGCTAGTTTCTTGATCTCAGGGGATGCAACCTGATACAGTTTCATCTGGCTACGGGCAAACCCACCCAGTTCGAGAAATCGGGCTCCGACGTGATAGGTCCCGTTTTCGTTTACCAGATACTCCGCTTCGGTTAACGTCTGTAGGTGATCGTGAACTGTGCTCTTTGGCATCTCGAGCGCCTCCGAGAGTTCGGAAACGCCCGCGCCATTGAGTTGGTGGAGCGTCTCGATAACCCGGAACGTCGTCGCGGCCGCCTGAACTGGGTAGCGTGATTTGCTCGCCATGTACGGTATGTTAAAGCACATCCTATATAATAGTTGTCCGGCGTGGCCGGAAAAATTTGGTCGAGATCCCACCACTATGGAACCGTGGCGGTAGGTGAGAACCGACAATTCGTTTACAGTGAAAGATCGAAAGTGTCCGGTGATGCCGGACTCAGGGTTCTGGTGCGGGAGTACCATCGATATCAGCACATAGAGACAGCAAGGCGTACAATCGCCGCTGCATGCGTCAGAGAAACGGAAAGTACAGTTCGTCCGAGATAGTAAGGCTGGATCTCGATTTGTTGTTCCCAGCTACGCCGAGAGAGTAAGTTTATATAGTAGAACGCTAACTTGCTTGTATGGCAGACAGAGCCAACCGTGGGTTTAGGGGTAGTATGCGCGATGAGAACAGTATTTCTCGCCGAAACGTTCTCGCGGCGACCGGTGCCGCCGGGATTATCGGCGCGGCGGGATGTCTCAGTGACGATGGAGACGAGGAACTGGACATTCCGGAATACGACGGCGAAGAGGTGACGGTCGAATACAGTACCGCCCCGCTCTTCGGCGACGTCGAGGACCAGATTCAGGAAGCGCTACGCGATGCGGGTCTACACGAAAACATCGAGGTCGACGTCTCGACGGGCGTCTGGGGGGCGGACGATCAGGAGGATCAGTACAACCAGATCCTTCAAGCCGGTCAGTCCACCCCGGACATCATGTTGACCAATTTCGCGTACACGTCCTCGTTCGCACCTCGAGGGTGGTTGGTCGACCTGAACGAGGCACTCCCCGAGGAGAAACTCGACGAACTCGAGAACGAGTACCACCAGGAGATGGTGGACTCGATGCGCTATGACGATGGATTGTACGGAATCCCGCAGTTCGTGGACATTCCGGCGATCCTCTACCGCAAGGATTACGTCGAAAATGCGGGATTCGACCCCGAAGGAGAAAATTGGGCGACGGAGCCGATGTCGTGGGAAGAGTTCGCCGATATCGTCAGCGACTCGGTCGAAGCGAACGACGTCGATCACGGTTACACGACGACGCTGGATCAGCGGACCGTCGGTCACCAGACTGGATACGAAAAGGTCGTCACGATGGGTGGGAACTACTTCGGTGACATGGAGAATCAACACGGACCCGTTGGCGACCGGCCGGTAACGATCGACGAGGAGCCGGTGATCGACGCGCTTCGTTTGCTTCGGACGTTCATGCACGGCTCGGACGACGAGTACGCGATCGACGGCATGACGGGCGATATTTTGCCTTCCGAAGCGCTCGGCTGGGACACCCAACCCTCTCAAGAATCGTTCGCCGCGGGCGAGGCCGTCTTCCACCGAAACTGGTCGTACGCGATCGCCGACTTCGCAAGCGAGGACGCATTCGGCGAGGATATCGGCCTCATGCCGTTCCCGTACGGCGTCTCCGAGGACGAAGCCGAGTACGAGGGAACCGGCGGGACGAACGCGACCCTCGGCGGCTGGCACCTGTCGCTCAACCCGAACTCCGAAAAGCTCCCGGCCGCCGTCGAACTGCTGAAAGTTATGACCTCCGACGAGTTCTATCTCGATATTTTCGAAATTACCGGTTCCACGCCGCCGAAGCCAGAACTGTTTGAGTCCGAGCAGGCCGAAGATGTTCCGGTGATGAGTCGCTACCTCGATACACTCCAGTTCCAGTCGGAAAATCAGTGGGTCCACCCGATCAACGCGGTCTGGGATTCACAGTCGAGTTCCATCGCCGCCGAGTTCCACGCCTGTCTCAATCAGGAGAAGTCGCCCCAGGAAGCCGTGGAAGCGGCACAACGGGACGTCGAAGAGATCGAAGCCGCAGAGGCAGAGTAACCCGAGGCGACGCGCTCAAAACACAACGAAAGGTACAAGATTGTTCACAGACGCCATGATTAGTGTGCAATGATAGAGAAGCTATACCGAATCGTATCGCCCATCCTGTACAGGATTGAACGACTAGACGAGGACAAATATGGCTATCTCCTTATCGGGCCGATGATTCTCGTCCTCTCGGTTTTAGCGTTCTATCCGCTCATTCGAACGTTCTGGTTGTCGCTCCAGAGCGACGACCTGTACGGAGAACATCCGATCGGCGAGTTCAGGGGAATCGACGGCTACGTAGAAATATTGACCGGTGAACTGAACATCGTTCTCAACTATCCCTTTTTCAGCTTGAGCGATCCGCTCTCGAGCGCGCTGGTCGTCACGCTTCTCATTACTGGCGTCAGTGTAACGATCGGAACGGTTCTCGGACTGGGGATGGCGCTCATCCTTAACAAGGACTTTCGCGGCCGTTCGGTCGCCCGGATGATGGTGATTCTCCCGTGGTCGATCCCAATCGTCATCCAGGGAATGATGTTTTACTTGATGTTTCAGCCTAGCATCAGTCCCTTCGTCGAACCGCTCAACCAACTCGGGATACTCTCTTCGAGACCGCTCGGCAGCACTCGAGATTCCATCATTATCGTTATCCTGATCGATGTCTGGCGAAAGATCCCGTTCATCGCGCTCATCATCCTCGCTGGCTTAGCGAGCGTCGATCAGAGTTTGTACAACGTAGCGAAGGTCGCGGGAGCATCGAAATGGCAACAATTCAGGCTCATCACGCTTCCGTTGATCAAACCCGTCGTGCTGATCGGAATGATCTTCTACACGATCAGTTCGATGAAGGTTTACGGCGTCGTCGAAGCGTCTGCAGGCTGTAATACGGTTCCAACCCTTACGTGTCTCGTAGTGGATACGTTCCGCATGCAGCGATGGGCGACCGCGTCCGCGATCGCCTTCCTGACCGCACTCATCATCGCGGCGATCGTGATGGTGTACCTGGTCAAATTCCGTGACGAGGTCGATACCTATGAGTAATGCAGTGAAAGACGAATCGAAAGGCCGCGTCGGACAGCTCGTGGATCTGATGGTCAACAATCCGTACGACACCTACCGGATTCTGTTCTACGTCGGGCTCACGTCGTTCCTCATGATCACCCTGTTTCCGTTCTACTGGCTGCTCGTTCTGGCGGTCTCTGGCGGGGGTACGTACGGAATGGGCTTTCTCCCGGACAGCGTTAATATTGGAGTCTTCGCCGAGATATTCAGCCAACAACCGATCCATCTCTACATCTTCAACAGTATCGTCATCGCGATGATCACCGTGGTCATCTGTCTCGTCATCGGGAGTCTCGCGGGATACGCGTTCGGCCGCGTCGACTTCCGCGGCAAAGGGCCGCTAATGCTCTTGCTACTGATCGTCTCGTACTTCCCCGGAATCGCGTACCTGATTCCGCTGTACGAGATGCTAACGGGGTCGCTCACGGTTGGGCCGTTCATGACGCCGGACCTCTATAACACACCGTGGGCGATGGCCTTCCCGTTCACGATGCTGACCCTTCCGATTACGATCTTTATCCTGACGACGTTCTTCAGTCAGATCCCCGACGGCCTCGAGGATGCCGCCAGGGTTGAAGGGACCACGCGACTCGGGGCGTTGTTCCGGGTTATCCTCCCCCTCTCCGCACCGGGGGTCGTGACGGCCGCGATCATCGTCTTTATCAGCGTCTATCGAGAGTTCTTCTTCTCGTTCATGATGAGTCGCGGTAACCCCGACGACTGGGCCGTACTCGTCTACGGTATTCTCGCGTTCGAGCAACAATCCGGCAGCCAATACCACTTCATGGCAGCCGCAAGTATCGTCGGGGTCATCCCGGTCGCAGTACTAGTGATATTCGCACAGAAACACATCGTTAGAGGCTTAACGCAGGGCGGTCTAAAGGAGTGATATCATGGGACACGTTACACTTACGGACACGACGAAGCGCTACGAAGAGGTCGTCGCGGTCGACGAAATGAATCTCCAGATCGAGGACGGCGAGTTCCTCTGTCTCGTCGGTCCCTCGGGGTGTGGCAAGTCGACCACCCTCGAGATGATTTCGGGCTTGACGCTCCCGACGAGCGGAACGGTCGAAATCGCCGGCGAGGACGTTACGAACGAGCCGCCGAAGGATCGGAACATTTCGATGGTCTTCCAGAACATCGCGTTGTTCCCCCACATGGACGTTCGGGACAACATCAGCTTCGGACTCCGCCTTCGGGATTTCGAGGACGAAGAGATCGAACAACGGGTCCAGCAAGCGGCCAAAACCGTCCAACTCGAGGGAATGCTTGATCGGACGCCGAGCGAACTCTCCGGCGGTCAACAACAGCGCGTCGGAATCGCCCGAGCCATCGTTCGCGAACCAGCAGTGTTCCTGATGGACGAGCCGCTGGCCAACCTCGACGCGAAACTGCGCGTCCACATGCGAACCGAGATCCAGCGCCTCCAGAAGGAGTTAGACATCACGACGATCTACGTCACGCACGATCAGGAGGAGGCGATGACGATGGCGGATCGGATCGCCATCATCAACCAGGGGAACCTCCAGCAGTGTGCACCGCCGCTGGAGTGTTACGACCGACCGGCCAACAGGTTCGTCGCGAGCTTTATCGGAAGTCCGTCGATGAACCTGTACGACGGGAGTGCGAGCGGCGACGTCCTCGATCTGACTCACTTCCGGATCGATCACGCGCTCGATCTCGACGCCGATCACGACGACGTGACGGTCGGCGTCCGTCCCGAAGACGTCTACCTCGTTTCGAGCGAGGACGAACCCGCGACGCCGAGTACCGCGTTCGAAGCGGTCGTGGACGTCCTCGAGCCGGTGGGCGATCAGACGTACGCCTACTTGACGCCACAGGGCGCACAGAGCGACTCCGATTCGGTCATGGGCGAAGGTGGGCCAGAGTTACTCGTGAGTATCGATCCGGATACCGCAATCGAGGAAGAAGCGACGATCGAAGTCGTCTTCGACCGGGAGAAAACCCACGTGTTCGACGGACAGACGGGCGATGCGATCGCCCACGGAGTCATCGATGAAACGGTCTCCGAGCCGACGGCAGTCTCCGCCGAAAACGAGGCCAGGGGGGACTGATCGATGGTCCTAACCGCAGAAACGATGTTCGTCGGCGCGGCGTTAGTGCTGTTTTTCTTCTGGTTCTACGGCCTCGTCTCGTTTTACTTCGATCTGCGGTACCAGTTCGTCCCTGCACTACTGCAGTACTTCCGCGACGGGGATACCGACGAGACGAACAACCGTCCGGACCCCGAAGAGTACCTCTAAGAACGCCTCGTCCCAAAACTTCGGTTTCTGCTGTCGTAATTCACGTCGCCGTCGATACCCACATCTCGAGGTGAGGAGTGAGAGGTGAGGAGTGACAAGTGACGACCCATCGCACGTGTGAGTTCCCCCCTCGACAGTCGCGGCACGAATCGATCAACGCGTTCGACACCGTCTCGACGAGCGGAACGCGAGACGATGGCCAAAACGGTCGAAAGGGCCGTTCGTCGGTCGCATTCACGTAGGCGTCGATTTTCTCGCTTGCGGGCTACAGTCGTTCGAACGTCCAGATCTGGTGGGCCCCGCCTTCCCACTCGCCGGCACGTACCGTCGCCCCGGATTCGTCCGAGGCGTCGGCGACCTCGAGACGCCCGTCGGGAACGTCGATCTGGAAGCCGTTCTCGTAGCGTTCCATCCGGTATTCCTCCGCACTGCCCTGGACCGCATCGGAACCCGAGAACGTGATGCCCATCCCGCTGTGTTCGGCGGTGAGTGTGAAATGGCCCTGCCGGCCGTCCATCTCGCCCTCGACCGTCCAGCGCTGGTGTGGCTCGTCGTTCCACTCGCCTTGCTGGACCTGCGCTCCGGACGACGCGGAGCCATCGGCGACTTCGAGCACCTTGTCGCTGTGTTCGGCGACGACTCGATAGGTTCCGGGCTCGATCGACTGGACGCCGTCCTCCCAGAGCGCATCTCGGTCTACGTCGCGCCCGACGGTCGCTCCCGGCTGATCGACGACGTAATCGACCTCGAGAGCCGTGCCCGGATCGGTTCGCCACTCGAAGAGGAGGTCCCACGCTTCGGACTCGGCGTTCCACTCCGGATAGCTCTCCCACGCCGCCGACGTGCCCGCACCGTCGAACGGAGCCGTTCGAGCCTCGAGCGTCGAGTGATAGTGCTCCGAAACCCCTTCGACGCGCGCGGCGGGTGACACATCCGGCTCGAGCGTTGCGGTTCCCCGATCAACTCCGCCGCCGACGTTGCCGTGGACCACGGTCGTCTCGGAGGCGACGTGGATTCGGCCCGCTTCATCGTCGTTGCTCCCGCCGTCGGATCCGGGGACGCGAACGTCGTTATTGATGAACTGGTTGTACAGACACGCACCGCGTTCGTTGATCGCCCACGGCTGTTCGGGCTCGTCGCGGTCGTCCGTTATCCGGAGGTTCGCGAGCGTGACCCCTTCGTTTATCTCCGAGGATTCGCCCATGAGTCCGAGCGACCAGAAGTTCACGCCCGGACCGTCAGTGTTCTTGATGACGCCGCCGAGGACCTTGATATTCCGAACGTCAACGAGGAGGATACCGGCCTTCGACGCCCCCTGAACGTTAACCTCGCCGACGGTGACGTCCCGCGTTCCGGTGATGATCGAGAGGCCACGAACGCCGCCCCGACTGACGACGCGGCCGACCGAAACACCCCGACAACCGTTCGCGAGCCGGAACGTAGCGTAGTCGAACTGCGGATTCTTGCCGACGACCTGTCCGACCGTTGCGTCGAACGTCTCGTTTAGCAAGAGGACGCAGCTTCCGGGATCGACGCCGAGCACCTGTCCGATCTGGATTCGCTCGACGTCGTAGGTCTCGATTCCGTGGTGGCCCGTGTTCGTAACGTATGTGGTATCTAGCTGAACGTCGGTACAGCCCCCCTCGAGGCGAACGCCCTGGCTGGTGACGCCGTCGATCCACAGCTGTCCGAACGCGAGGTTCGAGGAATCGTCGGCGAACACGGCTCTGCTTGCTTCTCCATCGACGGTGAGACGCGGGACGTGAACGTTTTCGACACCGACCATCGAGAGGACGTCACCGGTCTCTCCGTCGATAGTCACCGTTCCCGCGATGTCGAGTCGGGTGTGGCTCGGAACGTCGACACCCTGTACGTCGTGGTCCTCGCTGACCCCGAGGTCGCTCGTCGCGCGAACGGTCGCCTTCGTCGTTCGGCCGTCCTCGAGCGAATTGAGAGCATCCTGCAGGACCGCCATCGGCTCCCCACCGCTCGAGATCGTTTCGGTCGCGGTGTCGGCGTGATAGGTGCCCTCATCGTCACACCAGACCGTTACGTCGGCGTCTCCGGACGGCGTATAGGTGTGATCGACCTCGAGCGACTCGAGATTGTATACTCCGTTTTCTCCCGCGTCGACGTCGGCCTCCCACTCGTACCACGGCTGGTCGCCGGTGTTCGGAGCGGAGGTTCCCCCTCGCCCCGTTGCGCTTCCCGAACCGCTGAACGCGGCACCGAGACCCGCGGCGCCGAGTACCGTCAGTGCGCCACGACGCCCCATCGAAATCGGAGTCGGCGCGGCTGAACGTGTCGATTCCCCTGTCTGGTGGTCGCCAGTCTCATCAGTCATGATATGCGCTGTCGCGTTATTGCGACACAGCCGCATATCGGAGCTGCTGACCTTAATTCTTTGCCGATAGATAATATAATTGACTCGAAAGGTGTTCGTAAAAACGACGGTCCGGTGGCCGAGGAACTCAGAGAGTCGACTGCAATCGGAGTAGTGTGCCTCGACCGGCACGTGTCCGGCGGTTCGACGACCGAAATCGTTATGCGTCAGTTGGGACACTATCCGACGATGGCTGTCGAGCAACGCAACTACATCGACGGAGAATGGATCGAATCCGAAACCGACGACACTGTCGCAGTCGAGAACCCCGCATCGCCGGGCGAAACCGTCGCCACCTACCAGTCCTCGAGCGCCGCGGACGCAAATCGGGCAATCGAAGCCGCAGCGGCCGCAGCCGACGACTGGGCGGACGTGCCCGCCCCCGAACGAGGGCAAATCCTCACCGAGACCAGTCGTATACTTGCCGACCGAAAAGAGGAACTGACCGAACTGCTGATCCGTGAAGAGGGCAAGACCACGGGCGAGGCGGGCGGCGAGGTTCAGCGAGCGATCGACATTTTCAGTTATTACGGCGCGAAGGCGAGCGACCTCGGCGGAACGGTCAAATCGGCCAGCGGCCCGCGGACGAACCTCTACACGGTCAACGAACCCCTCGGCGTCGTGGGGCTGATCACGCCGTGGAACTACCCGATCGCCATCCCAGCGTGGAAGCTCGCACCCGCACTCGTAACCGGCAACGCTGCCGTGCTCAAACCGGCGTCACTCGCGCCCGGCGTCGCACACGCGATATTCGAGGCGCTCGACGAAGCGGGTCTTCCCGACGGCGTCGCTAACTTCGTGACCGGCTCGGGAAGCGAAGTCGGGAACGAACTCGTCACGAGCGAGGCAGTCGACGCGATTTCGTTCACCGGGAGCACCGCAGTCGGGACCACCGTCTACGACCAGGCGACCGAGGACGGCAAACGCGTCCAGCTCGAGATGGGCGGAAAGAATCCGACGATCGTCGCCGACAGCGCCGACGTAGCCGAAGCCGCCGAGATCGTCGCCAGCGGCGCGTTCGGCGTCACTGGACAAGCCTGTACCGCTTGCTCCCGTGCGATCGTTCACACGGATGTCTACGACGAATTCGTCGACGCCGTCGCCGACCGCGCCGCCGCGATCGAGCCCGGTCCGGGAATCGACGGATCCGATATGGGCCCGCACGTCTCCGAAAGCGAACTCGAGGGAACGCTCGAGTACGTCGATATCGCTCAGGGCGAAGGGGCGAGCCTCGAAGCAGGCGGGAGCGAACTCGACAGGGACGGATATTACGTCGAGCCGACGGTCTTCGCCGACGTCGACCCGTCGATGCGTCTCGCACAGGAGGAAGTTTTCGGTCCGGTGCTCGCGGTAATCGAGGTCGAGGACTTCGAAGACGCACTCGCCGTTGCGAACGGCGTCGACTACGGCCTCTCCGCGAGTATCGTCACGGACGACCACACGGAGGCGAACCGCTTCATCGACGAGATCGAAGCGGGCGTCGCCAAGGTTAACGCGAAAACGACGGGGCTCGAACTCCACGTCCCCTTCGGCGGGATGAAAGGCTCCTCGAGTGAAACCTGGCGAGAGCAGGGCGACGAGGGCCTCGAGTTCTACACCATCGAAAAGACCGTTTACGACAACTACTGAGGCGAATCGGCTTCGGTGTCGCGAATTCGGCCGATTGGTTTTCGGTATCGCACCGGTACTCCTCTGCGCATCGCGTGCCGACCAATGACAAGACCCAAAACCGTGGCATCCGTTAGTCACACACAAATAATGGCAACTCAACTCGAAACGTTCGAAACAAGCCTCGAGGAGGTCCGGACGGACGTCACCCGGACGACGCCGGGCCGGTTCCGGGAAACGCTCGGCGAGATTATCACGGAGCCCGCAATCGGTGCCGAACTTCCCTTCGAAACCGTCTCGCTCGAGGGAACGAACGTCGTCCTCGAGCCCACGCCCGATCAGCTTCGCGAGGCCGCTTGCGGCGTCACGAGTGCTGCGCTGGGCGTCGCCGACTACGGAACTGTTGTCCTTGAGTCGACGCCGGAGGGGGCCGAACTCGCCGGTCTCTTCCCCGACCAGCACGTGGTCGTGGTCCGCGAGCAAGACCTCGTCGACGACATGGCGACCGCGTTCGAACGCATGGGAGAACGCTTTCGCAACGGCAACGACGATGCCGTCCTCGCTACCGGGCCAAGTGCGACCGCCGACATGGGCGAACTCGTCTACGGCGTCCACGGACCGAAAGAAACGCACGCGATCATCGTGGAGGCATAATGTCGAGCGAACGATCTCAAAAGGCCGAACGAATCCGCCACATCATGGAAACCGAGGGCGACAGCGTCGAGCGAAACGCTCGCGGATTCAACGAAGGCCGCTACGAATCGGTGGATCGACTCGAGGACTACGACGCGTACAAAGATCGAGCACGGGCGATCAAAGAGGACGCGATCGAAAACCTCCCCTCGCTGATCGAGCAGGTTCGCGAGACCGTCGAAGCCAACGGCGGGACGGTCTACCTCGCCGAGGACGCTGCCGACGCGAACCGGTACGTCCGCGAACTCGCCCGCGAGCGCGAGGCCGAAACCGTCGTCAAGTCAAAGTCCATGACGACGGAGGAGATCGACCTCAACGAACACCTCGAGACGGCGGGCTGTGACGTCTGGGAAACCGACCTTGGCGAGTTCGTTCTCCAGGTCGCCGATGAGGCACCCAGCCACCTCGTCGCGCCGGCTATCCACCAATCGCGCGAAGAGATCGCCACGCTGTTCAACGAACAGTTCGATCCGGAAGAAGAACTCGAGACCGCCGAGGAGCTGACCGAATTCGCTCGAGAGTACCTCGGAGATCGAATACAGGACGCGGATATGGGCATCACCGGCGCGAATTTCATCACCGCGGATACGGGGACGATGGCGCTCGTGACCAGCGAGGGGAACGCGAGAAAGTCGATCGCCGTTCCCGAAACGCACGTCGCCGTCGCGGGGGTCGAGAAAATCGTGCCGACGTTCGAGGACCTTCAGCCGTTCGTGGAACTGATCGCGCGCTCGGGAACCGGTCAGGATATCACCTCCTACGTCTCGTTGTTCTCGCCGCCCGTCTCGACGCCGACGGTCGACTTCGACAGCGACGAGCCGATCGGCTCGAATGCTTCGGACCGGGACTTTCACCTCGTGCTCCTCGACAACGGCCGGATGGACATGCGCGACGACGACCAACTTCGAGAAACGCTTTACTGCATTCGGTGCTCGGCCTGTGCGAACTCGTGTGCGAACTTCCAGTCCGTCGGCGGGCACGTCTTCGGGGGCGAAACCTACTCCGGCGGCATCGCGACCGGGTGGGAAGCCGGCGTCCACGGACAGGAGTCGGCCGACGAGTTCAACGACCTCTGTACGGGCTGTTCGCGCTGCGTCAATCAGTGTCCGGTCAAAATCGACATTCCGTGGATCAACACCGTCGTTCGCGACCGGCGGAATCGAGGAGCCGACGACGGGGAACTCGACTTCCTCGTCGAGGGACTCACGCCGGACGAAGAGCCCGCGGGGCTCGACCTGCAAAAACGCTTTTTCGGAAACTTCGATACGCTCGCGAAACTCGGCTCTACGACGGCACCCGTTTCGAACTGGTTCGCCGGAACGCCGCCCTCGAGGTACCTCATGGAGCGAGTGCTCGGAATCGACAGCCGCCGCGAACTCCCGACCTTCGAACGCGAGACGCTCGTCGAGTGGTTCCGGAACCGGGACGAACCCCGACCTGTCGACGCGGAGTACCACGCGGTCGTCTATCCCGACCTCTACACGAACCACGTCCGAACGGAGCGAGGAAAAGCAGCGGTTCGAACCCTCGAGGCCCTCGGCGTCGCCGTCGAAATCCCCGACGTGGCTTCCTCCGGTCGCGCGCCGCTTTCACAGGGGATGATCGCCACGGCCGAGGAACACGCCCGCGACGTTCGGTCTGACCTCGACGCGCACATCGAGGCCGGCTACGACGTTGTCGTCATCGAACCGAGCGATTTGGCGATGTTCCGCGGCGAGTACGAACGACTACTTGAGAACGAGCGCTACGAGTCACTCGCCGAACGGAGTTACGAACTCTTCGAGTACGTCTTCGGACTGCTCGAGAACGGCGCGTCCGGGGAGGCACTTTGCGACGCCGATAGCATCGGTGCTTCGACGGATGTCGCCTACCACTCCCACTGCCAACAGCGAACGCTTGAACTCGAGACGTACACGACGACCGTCCTCGAAGAGCAAGGGTTCGACGTCCTCACATCCGACGTCGAGTGTTGTGGCATGGCCGGCAGTTTCGGGTACAAAAGCGAGTACTACGACCTGAGCATGGATGTCGGCGAACGGCTACAAGCCCAGTTCGAGATGCCAGACGCGACGAACCGGACCGTCGTCGCGAGCGGCACGTCGTGTCTCGAGCAGCTCGACTCGCTGTTGACCCGTCAGCCACGACACCCGATTACGCTCGTGGACCCGAAACGCTGACCAACAACTTCGAACAGTTTCACGGGTTGGACGGGACATTCTGAAACGGTGCGCGTGTGTTTTGTTGTAATAGTAATGAAAACGTATATTACCGCTACTGATGATTGTCATCATGTGTCATAAGTAGTGGCACATCCTACCATGAGTGACAACACGCCACCACAGACGGAGCGAACGGAGCAGACGGAACGAACGGGTTCGTCGATTCCGCGACGGAGCGCCCTCGGATTGATCGGGGCCGCGGGACTCGGAGCCGCCTTTTCCGCGAGTGCGAGCGGATCGACCAGCGCCGGCCCGGAAACTGGTAACCAGCCGTGGTACGAATGGGACGCTGACGTCGATGCGTGCGATAACGGCCTCTACGACCTCGAGTCGCTTCAGGTTGATCACACCTATACGGACGCTCGAGAACCGGACGTCATCGTCTGGCGAGACGACGACGGGACCTACCACGCCGACGAGTCGGACGGACACGTTGCGAGCGGCGAGGATTATCTCGGGATTATCCAGGAAGCAGTCGACAGTCTGACCGAGGATAGAACGACGAAAGAACGGGTGCTCGTCACCGCCGACGGGACGGTCGAAGCGACGGACGAACTCGAGCAAGTCGTCCTACCGAGTTACACGGTCGTCGACGTTCCGGCGACGATCCGCGTCGAAGACGAGGGACAGTCACTGGTCATCCCGTTCCGAGGGATCGCCGAGGAGGAAATCGAAATACCCCGGTTGAACGTCACGGGAAATCCGCGGTTCGGTCTCGTCCTGCAGAACTGCGACAACGTTCGGCTCGGGCACATCAACGTCCAGTTCGACACCCTCGACGTGCTTGAGCCCTACGAGGATCACCCCGATTTCGATCCGGACGAAGACAGCTTCCCGCCCTCTCACGATCCGGACCAATCGCGGGAGGAACAGTTAGCGGATCCGGTCCACGTCGGTGAGATCAACGAGGGAATCCGCGTGTCCGGACGTTCACGCGAAGATGACGCGACCGATATTCAACTCGAGTCGGCCTACATCGAAAACGCGAACCATCACGCGGTCGAATTTTACGACATCGATCGGCTGCAGATCGGTCGCGTGTTGGGCAACGAGATGCAGGGATGCGGGTTGATACTCAACGGGACGACGGACGTCACAGTTGACAGCGTTATCGGCCGAAATCCGAGCTCGAGTACGGCCTACGCGACGTTCCGGTGTGCGAACGACTGCGAAAACGCGACGGTCGGAAACGTCCTCAGTCGCGACGCGCCGCGGGGAATCCACATCACGTCCGGCTCGGACGATATCACGGTCGGGAACGTAAACATCATCGGCGCGAGAAACAACGCCGGAATCGCGATAGACGGCGTCGAGAACATCACCATCGGCGGCGGCCTCATCAAGAACACCGACGGCGAGGGCGTCCGTGCCTGGGGTGATACCGTCACGATCACCAACCTCCGAATCGTCGACGAGCGAGACGAAGACGAACGCAACCAAACCCACGGGATCGAGTTCACCGGAACGAACGGTCGAATCATCAACAACGATGTCCGGGACGGCGGAACGGTTGCTGATCTCCACATCGACGTCGACGACAAGACGGTGGTCAGAGGGAACGTCGGCGGCGGACTCGCGGACGGGACGGCGACGCTCGAGTCCGATACCGAACCGGCGGCTCGCGTCGAAGACGTAAGCGACGACTGGGCCGGATCGCTCTCGGCTCGAACGCACGTAGCGGAGGAACCGCCCGGCGCGTTCGCGCTCGACCACCGGTTCGAATGGAACGGCGACGCGTGGGATCTGCTCTTCGAGTGGGAGACCGATCCCGGATCGGATCTGAATCTCGAGTACGTCGTCGATCGACTGTAGAATTCTTTCACCGCACCACGAAGTACCGCTCCGTTGACGTCCTCCTGACGCGTTTTTTCGCGAACCGTCACCAGTTGTGCGGGTCAACACCAGTTGTGCAGGTCAACTTCTTCTGAAGTCGGTTACCTCACTCGAGTTTCGCCCTAAACCGCGACGATCTCTCGAGCGGCGAAAGAAAGATTCAAGGGTCAGCGCTTGGATTTTGACACGATGCAATTCGTACGATTCGCGACGAGCGGCGGCGTCAGTTGGGGCGTTATCGTCGACGACCAACCCTACGCACTGGATCGATTCGGAGAACCGACGTTCGAAGTCCTTGCAACCCCTGGCTACCGCCGCCGGGTCAAACGCGCGGTCGAGACCGGGGAGCTTCCGGCCGTCGAGGAACCGACGGACTACCTCGCACCGATCCCGTCCGTCGAGCAGATCATCTGCGTCGGGCTCAACTACTACGACCACGCCGAAGAGCAGGATGAGGAGATCCCCGAAAAGCCGATGTTGTTTGCGAAGTCGCCCTCGAGCGTCACGGACCCCGAGGCACCGATCGTCCATCCGGACGACGTCGATCAGGTCGATTACGAGGTCGAACTCGGCGTTGTTATCGGACGAACCGCCTGCGAGGTCAGCGCCGAGGAGGCCGAGGAGTACGTCGCGGGCTATACGGTGGTCAACGACGTGAGCGCCCGAGACGCGCAGTTCGAGGACGAACAGTTCTTCCGCGGCAAGAGCTACGATACGTTCGCGCCGATGGGTCCAGCACTTACCGCCCCCGACGCGATCGATCCGAACGACGTCGAGGTCGAACTTCGACTCAACGGCGAGGTCAAACAGGAGTCGTCGACCGCCGAGTTCATCTTCGACGTCGGCGACGCGATCGAGTACTTAAGCCACGTCACGACCCTCCAACCGGGGACCGTCATCTCCACCGGAACGCCCGGCGGCGTCGGTATCTTCCGCGACCCGCCGGAACTGCTCGCACCGGGCGATACCGTCGAAGCTGAAATCGAAGGGATTGGAACACTCGAGAACCACGTGGTCGAGGAGTAACCTGACGAGACGACACGGACCTACTCTGAACTCAGCACGTTTTCGAACGACCGGCCGGTGAGCCACTGCCGATCTTTTTTCGAGAGGCAATCGACGTGCTCGAGCCAGCGCAGACTCTGCTCGTATGTGGCCTCGTCGCTCACGTTCGGGAAGTCGGATCCCCAGACGACCCGCTCGCGGCCGAAGGTCTCGAGCAACCAGCGGACGTGGTCGTGCATATCATCGTACGGAAACTCCTCCTCGGATCGGTGAACGACTTCGGAAATCTTCACCGCGACGTTGAATTCGTCGCCGGCGAGCGCCTCGAGCTTCGCGAACTCGCTTTCTTCCGGCGGGACGGTCGGATCGGCGTGACAGAAGTGATCGAGCGCGTACTGCAAGTCGGGATACGTCTCGATCAGTTCGATCACGGCCTCGAGCTGGTCGACGTCCGCGAGGATCTGAACCAGTGCGTCCGTGTCTCGAGCGACCTCCCAGAAGGCCGTCTCCTCGATCGCCTCGCGGACCCACGAGACCGTCGGATCGAACGTTTCCCACATTCGGTCGTACGGACAGGCCGCACCGAGTCTGAATCCGAGGACGCCGTCGACGGCCATCTGGGTGCGTAGCCGATCGGCCGCCCCATCAGCGAACTGATCGAGCATGACAATGGCGGAAAGCCGTTCGTTCGCTTCGACGCACTCGAGCGTGTAGTGGTTATCCGTCCACTCGCAGATCGGGTAGCCGACGACGACGGCCTCGTCGACGCCGACCGCGTCCATGTCTTCGAGGAGCTTCTCGGCGGTGTAGACGGTATCGACGCTGAACTCGTCGACGGTCTCGATGAGCGGACCGTTGACCCAGGGGTGGTCTCGAGTCGGGTGCGTCCAAGCGTGCGTGTGAGTATCCAGCACCATCGGTTACTGAACGGTCGTCTCGGGTGATACTAAACGTTTTGTTACGATCGCGATGACTTGACGAACTGAGCCACATGAAAAGCGGAGAGCGCGACGCGTGTGAGGAGCTGTTACTCGAAATCAAGATACCGCAAGACTGCAACTACGGGAATCTGTCGTGCCCGACGATCAGAGATCGGTGAACGAAAAGACCGGTTTGCACGTTTCTGACTCGAGAAACGCCTCGAACGCCGCTGTCGGTTCGTCCACGCTGAACGAGCGGTCGATGATCGCATCAGCGTCGATAGCGCCAGCGGAGAGGAGTCGAATTGCCTGTTCGAAATTTTCCCAGGTCGAACCGTAAGACGTGTTTAGATCGACTTCGCCGCGAACAACCGGCGTCATGAACACCTCGCTGGGTGCGCCGGGGAGACCGACGACGACGACCTGTCCACCCTTTCGGACGTGATCGATCGCAATCTCGACGCCGCTTTGGTGGCCCGTCGTGTCGAATATGACGTCGAACCCGATCCCGTCCGTTCGCGTATCGACGGTTTCGGACAATTCCGTCGTTTCGATATCGACCGTGTCGATGCCGAGTCGATCGACCAGCGGGAGTCGATACGCCGTGTCTTTGCCCAGTCCGGAAACGACGACATCGGCACCCATCGCGTCCGCAACGGCCGCCACGAGGACGCCGATCGGACCCGGCCCTTCGACGAGAACGGTGTCGCCGGGCGTGACGTCCGATTGATCGAAGACCGCCCGCGTCGCGATGCTGAGCGGTTCGGTTATACTCGCCTGGCCGAGTGGAACGTTGTCGGGGATTTTGTGCAGATCTCGAGGTTTCACCGTCGTGTACTCGGTGTAGGCACCGTCATTGTGCATCCCCGTGATCTCGAAGTTTTGGCAAACGTTGGGCTGGCCGTTCTTGCACTGAAAACACGAGCCGCAGTCGTGGATCGGTTCCTCGACGACGGAATCGCCGACGGCGAAGTCGGTCACGCCGTCGCCGACATCGACGACCTCGCCGGAGTACTCGTGGCCCATAATCCGCGGCATCGGGATCCATTGGTAGCCATCTTCGTACTTGTACGCATGTGCATCACTGCCACATAACCCGGCTGAATGGACGCGGACGAGCACTTCGCCATCGTCGGGAACTGCTTTCTCGCGCTGTCGAATTTCGATAGATCTAGGACCGGTATGGACTATAGCCTTCATTTAGGGTTACCTCTCGCTCTGGTCAAGCTATCAGTAGTTGGGGGGCTCTCCTACAAATATCTTTAGGTGTCAGAACCACCATCGCCCCTCCATCGGCATCGCTTAGCGGCACAATTAGGTAGTTCGTAGTGACAAGAACTCCAGTTCGACCTCAGTTCGTGATATTCCCCTCCACAACGGTACTATCCGCATAGACCTCGAGTTCGGCGATGGTTCCGCCGTCACGGACGTCGTTGTCGAGGATTTCGTTGTGCGATGTCCCTGGGCCGGTTTCCCGGATCCCGTAGGGCTGTTGGGGATCGTCTCGGTCGTCGACGACACGCAGGTTCTGAACGGTAACGTTCTCCGCTGGGGCATGGTCGCCGCCGTCGCGGGAATCGATCCGGACGCCCTCCGCGCCGTTGTTGCGAACCAATCCGCCGTCGACGGCTACGTTCTGGCAGTCCTGAATCAGTACGCCGTGTTGGTTTGACTCGTAGACATCGAGGTTCTCGACGGTAACACCGTGGCTCCCCGAAACGCCAAACACGCCGCGACCGCTTTCGACGCTGGTTACCTCGCCGACGTGGACGTTCGGTCCGGCGCCGTTTGCGAATCGGAAGGCCGCGTATCCGCCGCCTGCGTCCGCTCTGAAAGCATCGACGCTGTCGACGGTCGCGTCGGCCGTATCGTTCAGCAAAAGGCCACACCCGCCGGTATCGAACGTCTCGACGGTTCCGATATCGAGGCCGTCGACGCCGTACGTTTCGACGGCGTGGTGTGCGGAACCCGCGATAGTGGCCGACTCGAGGGTGACATTCGTCGAGCGACCGCCGTCTGCGTCGTCGATTCTGATGCCCAGCCCCAGATCGGTCGTCGCCGAGAGATCCATTCCGACCTGTCCGAGAAACACGTCGGTACAGCTCTGAATCCACACGCCGTAGCGCGGGTTCCCCTCTATCTGCAGTCCCGGAACGGCGATCGATTCAGCGCTCCGTGCTCGGATCGGAACGACGAGGTCCTCGCCCGTGTCTTCGACGTATATTGTCCCGCGCAAATCCAGTTCGGTGTAACTCGGGAGGTCGACGGCCTCGAGCGAGTCCGTCGGACCGAACGTCCCCGGATCCATGACGACGACGGTTTCCATGCTAGTGCGGCCGTCCGAGAGACTGTCGACGCCAGCTTGGATCGCGGCGCGCATACTGGGTCCGTCGTAAACCGGGTTGCCCGCGTTATCGGCGTACCATGTACCGCCATCCTCCCAGACGGTTGCCTCGTGATCGTCAGCGCGCGCACTCCCGGACGCTCCGACCGCCACGCCAGCGCCGACGCCGATCGCTGTGAGCAGTCGCCGCCGTGAAACGCTCGTGTCAGGGGTGAATTGGCGATGTGAGTCGTCTATTCGGTGGAAGCTATTTTCTGCCACAGTAATTGGTAACATACACCAGTTAATATAATTATCGGATATTTGTACTAGTTATTCAATGCCATCACTGCACAAATACAAGTCACGCGAAACCGATTGCTCCCGAATCGATGTGTGATACGGATTACTGCACCAATTTACCGGTGGTGAGTCGAACCGTGTGAGACGAGCCTCGGTGGAAGAGCGAAGCAAGTCAACCGTTGCAACCGCGTCCAGTCCTGCGGTTGCGCCGGAAATGACTTACAGTAAACCTATGAAAGCCGCTCGTTCTCACTCGAGCGAACACGGATAGATTTCGCCGAGAAAGGGCGACGGTGCGTTCTCTCACTATAAACACTTATGGGGCTGTTGAACGCATCTCAGCGTGAGTCTTCGAAACGTGATTTGAACCTATGGAAATAACAGATATCACCGTCACGAAGGTTAGTACCGATTCCTGGGGCGAGTTCGTCGAGTTCCCGCTCGTCACCGTCATGAGCAAGTTCGACGAGTACAACAACGCCGACGGGGACAATCCACAAGCCCGTCGAAAGTGGATGGGGCCGGTCGGCGACGTCGTCGTCGAAGTCGAAACTGACGCCGGCATCACCGGCGTCGGCGTCGGCAACTGGGCGACGGGTTCGATCGAAACTATCGTCGACGAGACGCTCTCGAAGCTAATCGTCGGCGAGGATCCACACGAGCGCGAGCGCCTGTGGGACATGATGTACCGCGCGACGATCCCGTTCGGTCGCAAAGGCGCGGCCATCGAAGCGATCAGCGCCGTCGACCTCGCGCTGTGGGACATCGCCGGCAAAGAGGCGGAAAAGCCGGTCTACGAACTGCTCGGCGGTCCCGTCACCGACGATATTCCGTGTTACGCGAGCAACCTCCACCCCGTCGACCACGAGAAACTCGAGCAGGAAGCCCTCGAGTACGCCGAGAAGGGATTCGAGACGATGAAGCTCCGTTTCCTGCACGGGCCCGAAGCGGGTCGCGAGGGAATGAAAGAAAACGAGGAGATCGTCAAGACGGTTCGAGACGCCGTCGGCGACGACATCGGTATTGCGGGCGACGCGTACATGGGATGGACCGTCAGGTACGCCAAGAAGATGCTCAAACGCCTCGAGCGCTACGACATGGAGTGGGTCGAAGAACCCGTCATCCCCGACGATATCGACGGCTACGCCGAGATTCGAGAGGCCTCGAACGTTCCCATCTCCGGCGGCGAACACGAGTTTACTCGCTGGGGCCACAAGGAACTGCTCGAGCGCGAGGCCGTCGACATCCTCCAGCCGGACGTCCACCGCTGCGGTGGCCTGACCGAATTACTGAAGATCGACTCGATGGCCAGCGCCCGCGACGTGCCGGTGATCCCTCACTCGGGAACGAACCCACACCTGCACTTCATCGCCGCTTCGACGAACGCGCCGATGGCGGAGTATTTCCCAATCCCCGAATGGTATCAAGAGCGCCAGGGCGAGCAGGAGTCGACCTACGCCGACGCGATCTACGCGAACCCGCCGAACGCCGAGAACGGGTCGATCGCGATCCCCGACACCGTCGGCCTGAGTTCGGAAGTCAACCGCGACGCACTGGAACACTACAGCGTCGAGTAACATGAGCGCGAAGGACATCACGTTCGAATACAACGTACCGGTGTTCGCCGGCGCGCCGGAATCGGGAACCGACCCCGTCCACCGCGACACGCCGTCGTACGAACGACTCGAGTGGGAGACCACCAGAGACAGCGTCCTGAACGCCGAGGAACTCGGGTTCGACGCCGCGTGGGCTCCCGATCACCTCATGCTCGGGCGGGACCACGCCGAGTACGAGTGCTGGACACTGCTTTCGGCACTCGCCGGTTGTACGGACGAGATCAACCTCGGCTCGCTGGTCCTCTGTAACGACTACCGGAATCCGGCGCTCGTCGCGAAGATGGCGGCCACGCTCGACGTGATTTCCGGCGGTCGCCTCGAGCTTGGTCTCGGCGCGGGCTGGCACGAACCCGAGTACGAGGCCTACGGCTGGGAGTACCGCGACGGGTTCGAACGGCTCATGCGCCTCGACGAGAGCATCCGACTGATGAAAGAGATGTGGAACGGTGATCCCGACGAAGGCGGCTCGTTTTCGGGCGACCACTACGAAATCGACGGGGCGTACTGCGAGCCCGGTCCGGTTCAGGATCCCCACCCGCCGATTCTCGTCGGCGGACAGGGCGAAGAGGTCACGCTCAAGCTCGTCGCGAAACACGCCGATATTTGGAACACCGACGTCTTCAACGGGACGCCGGAAACGCTGGCACACAAGATCGGCGTCATCGAAGACCACTGCGACACCGTCGGCCGTAATCCCGACGAAATCGAGTACTCCTGGGACGGCCACGTGATTTGTACGCGAGACGAGGAGAAAAAAGAGCGCCTGCTCGAGCTCATGCTCCCGATCCAGTTCGAAGACGAGTACGTCGATCAGGCTGACATCGAAACCGAAGCGGACGCCCGCGAGTACTTCCTCCTGGGAACGCCAGAGGAATGTGCCGAAGCCATCGAACGCAGGATCGACGCCGGTGTGACCAAGTTCCAGTGCTGGTTCGTCGACGTGCCGGACACTGACGGAATGGAACTGTTCGCCGACGAAGTTATCCCGCAGTTCCAGTAACTCCGCCTCGATTTTTGTCGTCGGGACTACCGGGGGACCGATCCGGTATTCGAAGCTTCCTAACAGAATACCTATGGGACTCCCGCTCGATGAACAGGACGCATGGCACGGATTGCATTTCATCTGAAGATCGCCGACGGACAGCGAGACGCCTACCGAGAAGCCCACGAAAACGTTCCCGAGTGGCTCGAGGAGACCTACCTCGACTCCGATGCCGGACTCGAGACCTACAGCGTCTTCGAGTCGGACGGACACGTGTTCGGCTTCATGGAACTCGAGGATCCGGAGGCGATCGACGAAGTTATGGAATCGAGCGACGCACAGGCGCGATGGGCGGAGCAGATGGAGGGCATCACCGTCGACGACGACTCTGATCAGTGGATGGACGAAGTCTATCGGATGATTTGAGCGTGTAGCCGAACGATCAGCGCAACGGGCCGGGCACTGCACTCGTTCTCGAACCGTTCGCCTTCCCCGGATAGTTACACCACTCTGTCCGTAGTAGTTCGGTATGTGAGGACCTATAACCGCGTTCGCTGGACCTTCGACTCGTTTTCAGCTTTTGGCGTTCGGTGATACCGGATTCATCTCTCGAAGAAGTTATGAAGACTTCTACGTTAGAAATTCACCAACTGTAGATTATCACTCATCGTTCGCTCACCAGTATTTACACACATACTTTCGTAATAACATAGTCTCGAATTACGCGATTGGTATCACCCCTATCCGGTCTGACCGGACGATATGGCGTTTGCGGCGAAACGCATCTCACGTCGCAGGTTCACTAGTACGTAATATCGGCCGTTACCAAATCCGGAGTGGTAACTATCGACTGGAGTCGCTACTCGAGTAACTATTCCCTCTCAAGCACGGGGATCTACTACCTGGTTCAACCACGAGGGCCGACTATCGGTTTCTAGAACGGTAGGATCAAAGAGGAACAGCAGCGGCCCCGGAAACAAAGGCTGTGGCTCAGAGGATTCGCTCGAGGTCGGACTGTAATCGGTCGTACAGCTCCTCCGCGTCGGCTTTCTCCGATTCGGAGAGCGGAACGATCGGTTCTCGAACCGAACCGCCGTTGTAGCCGGCCATCTCGAGTCCGTGCTTGACCGCAGGGACGCTAATCGCGTCGGCGAGGGTGTTGCCCTCGCCCGGTCGAGTCCGGAACTGCTGGTAGGGAACGGCAGCGTTCTGGAGCTCTCGAGCGCGTTCCCAGTTCTCCTCGCGCAGTGCCGAAAGCAACGCGGTTCCGAGTCGAGGTTCGAAGTTCGTTACTCCGGCGGTGAACCCTTCAGCACCCTGGGACCAGAACGACAGCGCGTAGGGTTCCGCCATCCCGTCGACCCAGATCACGTCGTCGTCACCCGCCGCGACCGCCTGACCGAGTTTGACCTCGTCCGGAATCGCGTACTTGATTCCTGCGACGTTATCGACCCGAGTGAGATCCGCCAGAAATTCGACTGATGGTTCGAACCCGCGAACGTACGGCACGATGGCACTCGCTGCCGTTTCGGCGAGCGCTTCGTAGTACTCGAGGAGCCCCCGTTCGTGAAGGTACGTGTGATCCGGCGGCATGATCATCATCGCATCGACGCCGATATCGTCGTAGGTCGTGATGAGGTCCCGTGCGGTCTTCGTGCTTCCCCCGACTCCCGCGAGCACGCAGTCGTCGTCCGACAACGCTTTCACGCTGGTCTCGGTGATGTCGATGCGTTCCTGGTGAGTCAACGAGTGATACTCGCTGATGTTCGCACACGCGAGAAAGGTCCCGAGCCCCTCGCTCGAGAGACTTTCGGTGTTTGCGGCCAACTTTTCGTGGTCGATTCGGCCGTCTTCGGCGAACGGTGTCAAGAGACCGACTGCAACGTCGCGCAGCCCGTCCTGTAGCTTTGTAGAGGCCATACTAGACAATCGAATAGCTCCCAAATAAAGATGTCGTCACTAATTCTCGGCGCCGCCGCCCCCGAACGCTTCGTCGAGCTCCCGATTGCTGGTCGGCGATAATCGATCCCGTCGCGCCGTCCAGCAAGACTTATCACGTGCCCGTGGGAGTATTAGCTATCGTTAGTATGACTGAGTCCCTCGAAGAGGCGGTCTCAAACGTCGCATCGTATACCATCGATCACGACATGGAAAACGAGGTCTGGCAGAAAGGCGTCGCGATAAACGGGCTTCTCGCGACGGAGCGCGAAGAGTGTCTCGACCGCGCCAGAGAGCTGGTCGACCGCGCGGTCGAAACGCAGGACAGCAACGGGCAGCTGTCGTACGGACCGAGTTATCCGATCGAAGTCTTCCAGCACGGAAAGGAGTACGACGCCCACTGGCACATCGACGAGCGGAAGGCGATGAACACCAACAACACGACCTCCATCGGTCACGGGGTCCTCGAGTTCTATCGACGAACCGGCGAGGAACGGTACCTCGAGGCCGCGCGGGGAGAGTACGAAAATTTGCAGTCGGTCGAACGAACGAAAGACGGCGGAATTCCACACCACGTCCCCGAACTCTCGGGCGTGAAAGGGCTCTGGATCGACTCGGTCTATATGATGTGTCCGTTTTTCGCCCGGTACGGAGCGGCCGCGGATGAACCCGACGCGTTCGACGAAGCCGCCAAACAGATCATCGTTCACGCAAAACACCTGCAAGACCCTCACACCGGTCTCTTTCGGCACATCTGGCACGAACAACCGAACAGTTACCCGCAAAGCACGTTCTGGGCTCGCGGAAACGGTTGGGTTCAGGCGGCGATCGTCGACGTCCTCGCGTTCCTGCCGGAGGACCACGAAGATCGCGAGCGACTGATCGAAATCTTCCGGGACGTCTCCTCGTCGATCATCGAACGCCAAGACGACAGCGGGATGTGGTACAACGTGGTCGACGACCCTCACACGCCCCTCGAGAGTTCGGGGACGCTCATGTACACCTACGCGTTCAAGCGCGCGCTCGAGTTAGGAATCGTCGACGACGACACGTACGAGGAGGCAGCCGCGGATGCGATGGACGTTTGCCGAGGGCTCGTCGACGACGACGGTGCGGTTCGTCGAGTGGCCGGTCCACCGGGCGGACCGGGTGCACCGTTGACGAGCACGTCGTACGGACAGGGCTTTTTCCTGCTGGCCGCGAACCAATTCTAGACGTTTCGTGGGATATCCACACGGCTCGTCTTCGGTTCAACAGCGAGAAAAAAGCCGACAACGACCTCGCACACAGCGGTACTACGTGCCCCCGGCGGGGTTACTGCGAGACAAATATGCACAATGGTAACACAACCCTTATAATTCTCACTCGAGTACCACCCGAACGTCAGGTCGACTGAGGAGCACACGCGTGTTCCCCCTCAGGAATTCTTTCAGCATCACCTGACAAGAGTCGTTCCATAGCACGTCTCGAGGCCAGATCGGCCGACCGTTTCGAGGTCGGAATCGGGTCTCCGAGACGACGCGAATCCGCGTCTTTCCGACACCACCCCAACATCGAGGAGACAGACAGGTCACGGTATAAATCGAACGATTATAGTGTTTCCCACCCTTGCTCACAGCTGTGAACGTTTTACTGACTGGCGCGTACGGCCGGTGTGGAACCGCCATCATCGATCACCTCCACGACGAGCCCACCTACGAATTTACGTATCTCGACCGGGACGATCCCGACGACGGCGAGGACTACGGGGAATACGAGACCGTGGCCGCAGACGTCGCCGACGCGGGGGCACTGCAAGATGCGGCAGCCGGACGGGATGCGATGATCCACCTCGCCGGGTATCCGTTCACCGACGGAACGTGGCAGGACGTCCACCAACCAAATATCATCGGAACGCTCAACGCGCTCGAGGCGGCACGCGAGGCCGAACTCGAGACGGTCGTTTTCGCCTCGTCGAATCACGTTATGGGGATGTACGAGTCCGAAAACGCGCCCGAACTGTACTTCGGAAGCGACGCTCCGTTCCGGCTCTCGCAAGACGACCCCGTTCGACCGGATTCGTACTACGGCGTCTCGAAGAGTTTCGGTGAAGACCTCTGTCGGTACTACGTCGAAAACTACGAGTACCCCAAGCGAGCGCACGCGATTCGAATCTGTAGCGTGCGAATGCCCGAGTACGATCACCCATTCGGCGATGCGGAGAACGACGTCGACAGTGGCGAGTACGAACGCGGAAGCGACGCGTACGAACAGCAGGTCGCACGAATGAAGGGAATGTGGCAGTCACGTCGAGATTTCGCTCACATGATCGAGTGCTGTCTGCAAACCGACGAGCCCGGTTTCGAAATTTTCAGCGGCGTTAGCGACAACGACCGACGCTGGTACGACATCGAAAACGCTCGAGAAACGATCGGCTACGAGCCACAGGACAACGGCGAAGAGTGGGACGCGCCGCCCGAGTAAAGCGGGTCGATCGATGGGACAGCGGCGGTTTCAAGTGAACTCGCGACAGAGTGGCTGTCGATGCAGGTAACCTGCGAACTCTACGGGCCCCTTCGGGAAGCGGTCGGCGGAAAGTCACATGAACGCGAGGTCGAGGCCGACGCGACCGTCGGTGATGTGTTCGAAGCGCTCGCCGCCGAGAACCCCGAACTCGAGGGCCTCCTGTTCGATGACGAGGAGGGGTTCAGCGACTCAGTTTCCGTAATGCTAAACGGGAGAAACGTCGTGTTCGAAGACGGGATCGAAACGCCCGTCGACGACGGAGATGTACTTCGCGCGTCGCCGCCGGCAGAAGGCGGGTAAGACGTACAACGAATCGCCTTCAACAGAACGAAACGAGACGAATCAGCACCGGAAGCCTCCTTCTTAATCGGCCTGTGCGTACTCCCCGACGGTTCCGGACGGTACCGTTCCGTCGTCGTTCCAACCGCGAAGTTCGTAGTACTCCTCGATCGAGGCCTCGAGGTCGGGTAGATCGTACGGTAGTCTATCCTCCGACTCGTCGTAACCGCGCTGGTTCCGGAAGTGGCGCTCGAGTTCAACAATTCGGGAGCCGATCTCGAGGATATCGTCGTAATCCGCGTCGAACAGGGCTTCGAAGCGATCTCCCTCGACGGCGCGACCGACGCCGAATTGGCAGATGACGCCGCTGTCGCGGAACGCGTTTCGGTTTTCGTTCTCGATGACGAGTTCTGCCTTCCCGGCAGTCCCGCGCGGATCGACGTCTCCGCCGTACTCGTCGGCGAGCGTCGTCGAGTACATGTGATCGCCGCCGCGGTTGGCGACGGCGTAGGAAAGGCCCTGACCGTTGATCGCCCGTCCGTCGTGTGCGGCGAATTCCATCCCCTTGACCGAAAAGTTCTCGACGCCGAGCTCGTCGTGAGACCGAGCGACGCCCTCCGCGAGGAGGTCTCCCTCGTCCTCGCGGAACGCGATTTTCTCGACGATATCGTGGACGAGTTCCGCGTTGCCGAACTCGTCTTCGCTCTCGAGATACGCCGCGACGACGTTTCCACAAGAGATCGTGTCCATCCCGTACTGGTCGCAGAGCTCGTTCGATTGCATCACGTCGACCAGTTCGCCGACGCCGCAGTTCGAGCCAAAGGAAAAGACCGTCTCGAGTTCGGGACCCTCCGTTTCGATCCCGGTTTCCTCGTCCCGAGTCGGGAGTTTGCAGGCGAAGGCACAGACCGAACAGGAGGCCTTCTCGTACTTTTTCTCCTCGACGGCGTCGCCGCCGATGTCCTCGGCGTGTTCGAACGACTGCTCGGAGAAGTACCGCGTCGGGAGCGAGAAGTTGTCGTTGACGAATTCGATGGAGTTCGTCGTCCCCTGTCGGCGCATGATGTGATCGCTGGTCGCGGCCTCTCGATGGACCGACGACTGCACGTCTTCGGCGGGTATCTCGACCTCGGGTGCGGAGTCGCCCTGGAAAGTGATGCACTTGATGTTCTTCGATCCCATCACCGCGCCGAGTCCGCCGCGCCCGAACGCCCGACTGTCGTAGGTCATCACGCAGGCGAATCGAACGCCGTTTTCTCCCGCGGGGCCGATCGTCGCCAGATTCTCGCTCTCGAGGCCGTGGCGTTCGTTCATCACTGCAGAAACTTCGGGGACAGTGGCCTCCTCGAGTTCCGGCACTTCCTCGAACTCGACGCCCTCGTCGGTGACGTGGACGGCGAGTAGTTCGTCGCTCGAGCCCGTGAGCTCGACGACGCTGTGACCGGTTCCGACGAAGTTCCGGGAGAGGTAGCCGCCCGCGTTCGCCGACGCGACGCCGTCGGTCAGCGGGGAGAGTGCGGTACAGTTCATTCGACCGGTGAAACTCATCTGGGACTGCTGGAGCGGTCCCGTCGAGAAGTATAGTCGATTTTCGTCACCGTACGGATCGGCATCGAACGGGATCCGGTCGTGAGCGAGCTTGGTTGCGACACCTCGTCCACCGACAAAGTCGGCCAGTTCGTCTTCGATCGAGTCCGTTCGAGCTATTCGGTCGTCGACGTCGATCGTGCAGAGTGTTCCTTTAGCGTGGAGCATGACGGACTCAACGAAGTTCGAGCTAAAAAAGCTAGGGATAACAGTCGTGTCACGGCGAGATAACGTTCGGCGGTTCGGTGAATCCAAATCGGCCACGAAATCGTCTTCGAGAGAAGATCAGGACTTGACTGCGCCTTCAGCGAGCCCCTTGACGATGTAACTCTGCAGGAAGAAGAAGATGATCAAAAGCGGGATCGAGGCGCCGACCGCACCCGCCATCATCAACTCCCAGTTCAGCGTGTGTTCGCCGATCCACTGGTTGAGCCCCGGCGGCAACGTCCGAAGGTTCGGATCGCTTATCAACACCAGCGCGAAGACGAACTCGTTCCAGGCGGTAATCCAGGCGAAGATGGCCGTCGTCGCGATCGCCGGCTTCGAGAGCGGGACGATAACTCGAATAACTGCACCCAGCCTGGTGCTCCCGTCGATCATCGCCGCCTCCTCGAGCGACTTCGGTAAGTTCTCGAAAAATCCCCGTAGCATCCAGATGGCAAAGGGAACCGTAAACGCGACGTAGGCGAGGATAAGCCCGGTCAGCGAGTTAGTCAGGTTGAGCCCTCTGAAGATGAGGAAGATTGGGATGACGATCAGAATCCCCGGGAACATCTGGGTGAGCAACAGGAACGTCGCGACCGTCTTTCGACCGCGGAACTCGAGGCGACCGATGCTGTAGGCTCCGAGCAAGCAGACGCCGATGCTGATAATTACGGCCGCAATGCTCACGATCACGCTGTTTCGGAACCAGACGAGAAAGTGCGTCTCAGAAACCATCTGCCGGTACGCGCTGAGATCGGCACCGGCGAGCCAGCCGGCTGGGTCGGCGACGAAGGTGTCGAAGCCCGTCTGGTTGAACGAGATGAGGAACATCCAGATGATCGGAAACATGACGACGCCGATCGAGGACCACAGTAACGCGTGGAAGCCAATCGTCGTCAACTGTTCGCGACGGTGGTCACTGAGATAGCCGTCGTTCGGTACGTTCGCACCCGTTTCTGTTCGTTGAGCCATGTTATTTCCCTCCGACGTTTTCGTTGTACAATCGTAGGTAGATCAGTCCGTAGACCATGCTGATGATCAACGTTATGACGGCCATCGCGCTCGCGAAGCCGATTTCGTTGAGGCTGAACGCGTACTGGTAGATGTATACGGGGAGTACCATCGACGACAGTCCGGGTCCACCGTCGGTCATCACGAACACGAGCGTGAAGTGGTTCAGCGTCCAGACGCTCATCAGGAGCGTCAACACGATCGTGATCGGCTGGATGAACGGAATCGTGATGTGTCTAAAGAGATCGAACCGCGTCGAGCCGTCGACGCGAGCCGCCTCGTAGAGGTCCGATGGGATCCCCTTCATCGCCGCGAGGAACGTGATCATGAAGAACGGGAAGTTCCGCCAGACCCAGGTTATCGTGATCGAGAACAGCGCGTACCGAGAGCTCCCGATCCAGGCGATGCCGTCGCTCAAACCGAGCAACCGGAGCATCCCGTTGAACGCCCCCAGATCGTAACTGTACAGCAGTCGCCAGTTGAGCGCGATCGCGATAAACGGGATCGCCCACGGCAACAACAAGAGCGTCGTCGCGATCGATCGGCCTCTGAACTCCCGATTGAGGAGTATCGCAAAGCCGAGTCCGATCACCGTCATCAGGACGACGGCGGCGAACGACCAGACGAACATGTTTCGCATGACGATCCAGAAGTGCGACCACGTGAGCGCCTCGACGTAGTGAGAGAGGCCAACCCACTCGGGATCAGCGACGCCGTCGTATTCGAAGAAGCTCAACCAGATACCACGACCGATCGGGTAGAGAGCGACGAGCGCGAGCGCGAGGATCGTTGGTATCAAGAAAAGCCATCCCCAGACGCTCTCTTTCGAAAGCCAATGTGCGTATTCGTCGGGGACCACTCGATCGATGATTGTCTCGTTGTTCTGTCGCATAGTAGCGTATTAGATCGTCTCGTTATTCGTAGGGGTTCCAGATCTGGGGCGTGTCGCCGTCGCCGTGGATCCAGGCCTGGCACTCTTCCGGTGCGTCGTCGAGATCGGGTTCGCTGTCGGTTTCCGCGAGGTCGTACTCTTCGTGGTCGGAAATCTGTTCCCGGTTCGCGTTCGCCTGATCGACGAGTGCTTCGGCCGGATCTGCGTTACCGTCGATGATCGAACTTATCGCCTCCGAGTTGCCCGTCGTTATCGTATCCATCTCGCCGAGGAACGGCGCGTTCTGATCGGCGCCGTAGACGCCGGGCAACACGCCGTCCCGTGACGCCTGCGTGAACGTGTCGATCCATTCGTCGGGAATATCGGTCGGATTGTCCGCAAACAGTTCCATCTCCTCCTGTGCGTCACGAACGGGCAGGAACTGCGGTGCCGCCTCGGGAAGGTACGTATCCATCACGTCCGTCTGCATCATGTACCGGATAAACTCGTCTTCGACACCATCGGCGACGTCGTGTTGAGTCATTTCGGACGAGAACGCAGTCATGACGCCACCGCCGAGGAACGAGCGCGAGTCTCCCATCGGGCCGGCCGGCATCGGCACGATTTCGGTCTTCTCGCGGAGTTCGTCGTCGTCGGAAATGTCGCGGGCGAGGTGACCGCCCTCTAACACCATCGCGGTGCTCTCGTCGTTGTACAGTTCCTGGGTTTCGATGCCGTCGACGCCGGCCCAGCCGCCGGGCGTGATATCCCACTCGCGTTCGAGACTCGCCTTCCAGAGGTGGGTGAAAAGTCCCGTTGCGTCGTCCATCTCGACGCTCCACTGCTCTTGGTCTTCGTCGTAATCGTAGTACTGACCGCCAGCCTGTGCGTTCATCAGGAACGTGTGCTGACCCGTTACGAGGTCGGTCGCCCCCGCCGTCGTGAAGCCGCTCGCATCGGTTTCGTCGACGACGTCCCGTCCAATGTTGACCAGCTCTGTCCAGTCTTCCGGCGGATCGGAATGACCGGCTTCCTCGAGCAATTCGGTGTTGGTAAACAGCGTCCGACTCTCCGAGAACCACGGAATCCCCCACGCTTCGTCCTCCCACTCGACCATCTGCTCGTTGATATCGTACATATCGTCGTACTCGTCGAGCAGTTCGGTGTGTGGATCGACGACGCCCAGGTCCGCGAATTCGACGCTGTGTCCGCCGCCCATTTCGCTCACGTTTGGCGTGCTTTGGCCCTGTATTGCGGTATTCCACTCGGTATTAACCTCGCCCCACGGAACGAAACTCGTCGTGACGTTGAACTCGTCGTCGTGTTGCTCGGCGAAGTCGTCGGCGGCGTCCTCGAGTGCGTCCCCGAGGCTGTCGCCGCGCATCGTCCACCACGTGAAATCGGCTTCGCCCGTGAGACCGAGAGCATCATCGAGACAACCTGCAAGTCCGGCCGTGGCCCCCGAAGCCCCGACTGCGCCAGCCGCTTGCATGAAATTTCGGCGGGAGTACTCCTCGGAGTCCGGCTCAGAGTTGTCTACACCGGCCGCTATTGTATCGCTAGTTGACATTGACCTGCGGATAGTTTTCTAACGGAAATTTATAAGTGTTCTGGAAACGATGACGGGAAAACTGTGACGTGGACGTCCAAAGTGTGGGCGAAGAGATCCGAACGTATCAGATTTATATAGTATGGGCGCATGTACATGTAGTGATTCTTTACGCACATCTGCTTGGAAAAACAGCGTCAACAGTCGAGCGGCTCGGTACCAAGGAAATAAATAGTGTGGCCGAACAACCCTACAGTCATATGGGAGAGTTAGCGTTCAATGCCGTCACGAAAGTGTACGGTGACGAGATTACTGCCGTCGACGAATTCGATCTCACGATCGAAGATGGAGAGTTTATTGCGCTCGTCGGACCGAGCGGTTCGGGAAAATCGACCTTGCTCCGCATGGTCGCCGGCCTCGAGGAGATCACCGGCGGCGAAATCGTTATCGGCGATACGACGGTCAACCGGCTACCACCTCGTCGTCGTGATATCGCGATGGTGTTCCAGAACTACGCGCTGTATCCGCATCTCGACGTCCGCGAAAACATGGCCTTCGGTCTGAAGCGGTCGACGGATTTGCCGCGGGATCGAATGGACGAGCGCGTCGAAGACGCCGCCGAGTTGATGGGGATCGAATCGTTGCTCGATCAGAAACCGAAACAGCTCTCCGGTGGACAGAAACAGCGCGTCGCGACGGGTCGGGCGATCGTTCGAGAGCCCGAAGTGTTCCTCTTCGACGAACCGCTCTCGAATCTCGACGCCAAACTCCGCAAGCACATGCGGATCGAACTCCAGCGCCTTCAGAAGACCCTGGATACGACGACGATCTACGTCACGCACGATCAGGAGGAAGCGATGACGATGTCCGACCGGATCGCGATCCTCAATTTCGGCGAACTCCAGCAGATCGGCGCGCCGCGGGAAGTGTACAACCAACCGGCGAACAAGTTCGTCGCCCAGTTCATCGGCAGTCCGTCGATGAACATCTTCGAGACGGAGTACGTGGACGACGGCGAGTACGGGTCGCTGGTCGGAGACATCGATATCGAACTCAACGACGAGCAAGCGAGTGCACTTCGCGAATCTGGGAAGCCATCCGGCGAATATGCAGTGGGTATCCGCCCCGAAGATATCGAGGTCCAGACGACTTCCAGCCCGGACGCTATCGAGGCCTACGTGGATATCGTCGAACCGCTCGGCAGTAACGACCTCCTGTACTTCAACTTCGACGAACCGCTCGAGCAAGCGGACGATCTCGGTCGCTCGAGTTCGGACGCCGAGGGCGACACCGAGGAGTTCAAGGTATTCATCGAACCGGGATCGGTTCCGGAGGAGACCTCAAGCGTGTACCTGACCGTCGATCCGTCGCAGATTCACATCTTCGACCCCGAAACCGGAACGAACGTCGGGTTCACCGCACCGGAGGCGGCCCAGGAGTCCGAAGCCGTCGCTCCGACCCAATGATTGACACGATGCCTGACTCCGAACGGCCAAGAACGATCGTTGTCGACCCAAAACAGTTACCCACCGTATGAGCCATCAAACGGGCGATCCCACCAGACAATCGTTCTTCGCGGCCGTATCGAACGTAACCGATATCGACGACGCGCTGGGAATCGTCCAGCGATACGGCTACGTTCCCGTCGCTATCGCGGTAGTGCTTCACGGACTCGTCAGAGGCGTTTTCGAGTTCGTGAGCGATCCCTACGTAATGGCGGACGGGTACGTCTTCTCCGGGTGGCCGGTAGCGCTGGGCATCAACGTCTTCTACGGCATCGCCCTGGTCCTGTTCTCCTGGTTTCTCTTCTTCGGACTCGTGGGCGTTATCGCGGGATACCTCTCCGAGGAGGTCGTCATGTCGACCGACCTCTTCCTCCTTGGGGGGTACCTGCTCCTGCCGTTCGTTCCCGTCTTCGCGGCGGGCTCGCTACTCATGCTAACGGTTTCGGCACCCGAAATTTCGGCGGAGGCGGCTCATCAGGGCGCAGAGACTATCGACGAGGTGCCGACCGAAATCTACGACCACGTCTATCACTCCTGGCAGATGGTGGTCGTGCGAGTACTCAGAGCCGCGGTCTGGCTGCTGGTCGGATTCTTGATGCTCCCGGGAGTCCAGAAGTTCTACGGACTGACCCAAAAACAGACGGTCGTCGCAGTTCTGCCGGTGACCCTGATCGCGATGATCGGATCGGCCCTAGTCTAACGACGGTATTCCACGAATTTCGGTTTCCTCGGCGCTTCAGTTTCCGCCGTATCGACATTCCGCCGAGTACCTCCTCGAGTCGCGAGATCCAACAACCAGATCACACCCAACCGGATACAACGGAGACGCTACCGCTCGAGACCGCGGGGCTGACGCTGGTCGACGAGGAGTTGATCGATGCGGACGAGTGCGTTCGCGAACTCCAGAGCTCGAACCAGTCCCGTCGTCCGGACGAGACTCGCATCGTAGCCGCCCCGATCGCCGACGGACTCGACGACCGAACCGTCCGCGGCGATCCCGGCCTCGGTGTGGCCCTCAGCGTGATGCCGGCGGAGCGTGGTCAGCGTGTCGAGCGAGTCGAGGCCGGCGTTCCGTGCCAGCGTTCGGGGGATTTCCTCGAGAGCATCCGCGTAGGCCTCGACGGCGAGTTGTTCTCGACCGTCGATCGACGGCGCGAGCGAGCGAACCGACTCGGCGGCGCTGATGTCGGGCGCACCACCCGCCGGAAGGACGGTCGGCTGCTTGATAGCCGCTCGAACCGCGTTCATTCCGCCCGTGAGCCGGCGCTTTGCTTCGTCGGCGGTTCGTTCCGTACCACCCCTCACGACGATCGTTCCAACGTCCGGTGAAATGTCGCCATCGGCACGGAGACGCATCCAGTCACGGTCGCCGATAGCCTCCATGCGAACGTCCGCCGTTCCGACGTTTTCCCGAGGGATAGCCATCGACGGGGAAACGGTACTGATCGGCGGCGCGTCGATTATCGACGAGACGAACTCTCGGTCCGACCGGGTGACGTTCTGTACGCACGCAACACCCTGACGAGCGAGCGCACGGGCCATTTCGTGGCTGATTTCCTCGCCGGCCACGACCAGTTCGACGCCGGCGGATGCGACGTGTCGAGCTAACCGGTCCGTTTCACCGCCGTTTCGACGCCGCAACTCCTGGACGACATCCTCGTCCGGATTCGAAATAGTCGCGTTCATCGAGAACGCTCGAGGGCTGAGCGATCCTTCGACGAGTAAGACGCCGCCGGACAGCGGAAGCAATCGCTCCGCCGTCACGGGCTCTTTGAGCAGGTACTTGGCGTCGATAATCTCGGAATCGGTCACGCTTCCGCCCGGAACGGTTCGCGTGTCGATCCTCCCGATATCGACGTGACCGGTTTCGCGATTCGAGACTCGCAAGACCGCTTCGACGAGGTCGTCCGCGACGTACTCGAGCGGCCACGACTCGTTTCGCCCGTTGGTCATCGCCGTTCGGGCGACCGTCGCGAGCGCCCGCCGATCGAGCGGCCCCCCCAGTTCACCCTCGCCGGTCGTTATCGATCGACGCCGATCGTTCCACACCTCGAGCGTTCGCTGGCCGCCGATCGAGAGCCCCTCGATGACCGTCGTGGGGTGAAGCCCGTCGTCGACCAACGAGAGCGCCTCCTCGAGAAACGCCGATGCTAACAGCACGGTTGCGGTCGTCCCGTCGCCGAACGTCGCCTCGTGGTCCTCCGCGAGGCCGATAAATCGCCGTGCGATCGGATGGCTCGTTTCACCTTCGAACTCCTCGATGATGGCGATCCCGTCGTTGCTGACGAACGTTCGAATCGAGTCGTCGTCCATCTGTCGAACGACCATCGTATCCAGCCCGTACGGGCCGAGCGTACTCCGAACGATGCTTCCCATCTGGCGCGAAGCGGCCCGGATTTCTTCGCGGAGTTGTCTATCATCGAACCGGCTCCAGCCTGCAGGAGTAGCGTGTGCCATACGAGCGTGTTCAACACACGCGTCGTGCGTCTCATAAGTGTTTACGTCCGGATCGACGCCGAAGATCCGCAAAGCAGGAGTCGACACTCATCGGACACCAATCTGACGGTTCGGCTGGCAGTGATCGATTATCGGAGGTGCGATCGATCGAGATATATCGCGAGCGCGCAGGCGAGCAACAGTACCCACGCCAGTTCGAAGACGAGTCCCCATCCTTGCAGGTAGATTCCGTAGACACCTGCCGCTGAGCCGACGATAAACGCCAGGATTGGGAGGACGAGCTTCGAATTCACTCCTGCTCGAATCGATTCGGTCGACATACAATCACGTTCCAACTTCACACATATATCCGTTTCGACAGACCGTCCGGTGAGGATCGGTGGCCGAAACCGGAGCGGCTAAGGACCTGCTGCGTGTCACTCCGATAGATGACTATAGGCGTTTGTTACTTTCCGGAACACTGGCCGGACGAACGATGGGAAACCGATATCGAGCAGATGGCCGATGCGGGAATCGAGTACGTGCGCATGGCGGAGTTCGCCTGGTCGAGGCTCGAGCCCGAACGCGGCGAGTTCGATTTCGAGTGGGTCGAGACGGCGCTCGAGTTGATCGGCGAGCACGACATGAAAGCGGTACTGTGTACGCCCACGGCGACACCGCCGCGGTGGCTCGTCGACGAACACCCCGAAATATTGCAGAAGGAATCGGACGGGACGACCCGTCACTTCGGCAGTCGCCGTCATTATTGCTTTAACTCTCCCGAATACGGTCAGGAGACCGACCGAATCGTCGAACGGTTGGCCGATCACTTCTCGGACCATCCGGTCGTTGCGGGCTGGCAGACCGACAACGAGTTCGGCTGCCACGGCACGGTTCGGTGTTACTGCGACGACTGCTCGAGGGCGTTCAGCGAGTGGCTTCGGAACCGGTACGACGGCATCGAGACGCTCAACGAGGAGTGGGGAACCACCTTCTGGAGCCAGCGCTACGACGAGTTCGAACAGATCGAACCGCCTCGTCATACGGTGACCGATCACCACCCGTCGCTATTGCTCGATTTCTATCGTTTCTCGAGTGACAGCGTCGTCGACTACAACGAACGACAGCTCGAAGCGCTGAAGGCCGAAAACGAGGACTGGTTCGTCACCCACAACTTCATGAGCCACTTCTCGGCGCTCGACAGCTACGACGTCAGCGAGCGCCTCGAGTTCGCCTCGTGGGATTCGTATCCGACGGGTCACGTTCAGCGACAGGACGACCCGTCGGTCGACGAGCTTCTCGCCGGCGACCCGGACGTCGTCGGGCTCGATCACGACCTCTACCGGTCGGCGGCCGACGCACCGTTCTGGGTGATGGAACAACAACCCGGGGACATCAACTGGCCGCCCTACTCGCCGCAGCCGGCCGAGGGAGCGATGCGACTGTGGGCCCACCACGCGGTCGCCCACGGTGCGGACGAAGTGGTCTACTTCCGATGGCGACGCTGTCGACAGGGCCAAGAACAGTACCACGCGGGGCTTCGAAACGCTGACGGCAGTCCCGCACGGGGCTACGACGATGCAACGACGGCCGCGTCCGAACTCGCGGAGCTACCGACGCTTTCGAACGTCGACGCCCCCGTCGCGATCGTCCACGAGTACGACAACCTGTGGGCGCTCGACGTTCAACCACTCGCTCCCGAGTTCGACTACTGGAGTCACCTCGAGACCTACTATCGGGCGCTCCGAGCGCGCGGCGTCTCGGTTGATATCGTACCACCAACTCGAGATCTGACGGCGTACGAAGCCGTCGTCGCGCCGACGCTACATCTCGTGGACGACGGTATCGCCGAGACGCTCCGAACGTACGCGGAAGACGGCGGCGAACTTCTGCTAACGATGCGCTCGGGCGTCAAAGACCGCGCGAACAAACTGCTGAACGAGCCGGTTCCCGGTCCGCTCGCGGATCTCGTCGGTGCGACGGTTACCGAACACGGAGCGCCGCACCCGAAAATGGAGCGAACACTCGAGTACGAGGGGGAAACGTTCGAGTACACGGTTTGGAACGAGCGCCTAGAGCTCGAGTCGGCGACTACTGAAGCGACGTATCGGGGTGGCACCATGGCCGGAATCCCGGCGATTACCCGAAACGAAATCGACAACGGGTGTGTCACCTACTGTGGCGTCTGGCCCGAGGCTGAACTCGCCGACGCGCTGGTTTCGACAGTCCTCGACCGGGCAGCGGTCCCGACCACCGACGAGGCGCTCCCGGCGAACGTTCGAGCGATCGAACGAGACGGGTACACGTGGGTTACGAACTTCTCGGGCGAGAAGATCACACTCGACCTGCCTGAACACGCATCGATACTTCAGGGCGATCGAACGGTTCCCGAATACGATCTTGCCGTCCTCGACGCGCCCGTACATAGTATTCGAGTCGAACGCCACTAGGACACCAACGAAGGGAGTCAACGGGAAGGTATTTTTCCGAGTCATCCCCGCTAGCTCCGTTGGCGACCACGTACTGGCGGTAGTTTCACCCCATCCGGAGCAACTCGGAGAGATGAATTAGTTGAAGGTTCGCACCGAGTTACTGGTTGGTTGATCCCGCCTGACGAACAGTTGTCCGGCGATACCGGATATCTCACGCCGTCAACCGATAGTTGTGGTGAGTGAAGTTACAGAACACCACAGGATGGTCGTATAGTTACATTCAGCACGAGTGTGATAACAGAGCACTTCCATTACAGGCGTATATCTGTAAGTCAAAGGAACAAGAATTGTCCGCCATCACCGGACAGAGAACTGTTTCGCCGATACTCGTTTTCGTGGACGAAACCGCGTCACAGAAGTCGAACACAGGACAGAAGAATGGGTCTAGAACGGAGACGGACGGAAAAACGAACACGAACGGGCCGATAGTGGGACGGACAGCTGTCTTCGATAATCCGACGAAGCCGGATAGAGATACTGTTTATCACCGCTGCGCCGGCCCCGGCTGAATCGGAAAAACGACCGACCCAGCGCTTTGCTATTCCAAAGACAGTTTATAGGAAGACGCTGTACTCGAGTGCGTAATGCAAAGCCAGCAGACGGTTTCACTAGACGAGTCGAAGGAAATCTTAGACGCCGCAGAATCGAAAGCACAGGAGCTCGGAGTTCCGATGAACCTCTCCGTGACGAACAACGAAGGCAACTTGATCGGATTTCGCCGAATGGACGGTGCGAAACTCGTCGCCGCGAGTATCGCCCGCGACAAAGCCTACACCGCGGCGGCCGTCAAAAAGCCGTCCGAAGCCCTCAAAGAGGGATCCGAACCGGGTGGTGACGTCTACGGGCTCCAGTCCACGGATGACAACCGCGTCGTCACGTTCGGCGGCGGAATTCCGCTCGAGGTCGACGGCGAGGTCGTCGGTGCTGTCGGTGCGAGCGGCGGCGACGTTTCGGAGGACATTGCAATCGCCGGAGCCGGCGTCGAGGCGTTCGAGGCCTCGAGGTAAGCGGGCGAGCGCTCGAGTTCGTCGATCGACCCTCGAAACGGTCGAAACTGGTTCTTCAGTTTCTCCACAATGGTCGATTGTAGAGATGCGGTTCAGAATCGACTTTTCGTAAACTTATCTCATACATCTACATCTAAATCTCTCGAGCTTTCCCTTTTATCGACGGTGAAAGTCGGTTGGTCCGACAGTCGTATCGAATACGATCGGTGCTTCGTTCATCGGGGAATGCTAGAGGAGAGAGTACTCGTTTCTCAGGATCTTCACGGAATTTTAGACGAAGTATCTCCGTTCCAACGATTTATCGTCAAGTGCTGTTTTCGGGGAACAAACGCCCAGTATCGGGGATATTTGATTGTACTGAGCAGTATCGAACCTGCGGTGCGATCGAACGGCATCTTGCTCAATAACTACTTGGTAGCCGATAGAAATACAGAGATATATTCTATATTATACGAGTTTGTTTGGTGTCTGGGTGTACACTCAATATATCGGTCGCGAAAACGACCGGCGTAGTCGGTCGTCCGAGAACGGGCGAGAGAGCTGTTCGTTACTTGGTGTAAGAACTCTCGCCGACGACGTCCAGAAACTCGCCGCGACCGGTCGCGGTCGCCTCGTCGAACTCGGTGACACGAACCAGAACGCGCTTCTCGACGGTGCCGAGACCGGCGCCTTCGACGGTGAATTCGGTGTCGCCGACGTACGCGTGGCCGTGTCCATCGCTGTTCGTTTCTGCGATAAAGACGGCTATTTCGTCGCCAACGTCGAACGACGGTGTAGTACTACGGAACGTCCATCCCTTGAGGTACTTCGCGAACAAACTCATACTCGTGCCACCTCCTCACTTTCGCGGTCGGTAACGTACTCTCTCCCGAACCCGGTGATCGCTGCGATAACGAAGACCGCCACCAATAGCCACCCCTGAAAGACGAACGGAACGACGTCGATGGGCGTGACGAGCATGTCCGCCTCGAGCCAGTCGTAGGCCTCGGGTAGATCCTGCATCGCCGTATAGCCGGCCAACACACCGCCGGACCACGGGAAGATGTACCCGAGTGCGGCGGTCTGTCCGTCCAGAATATTCGCCCGGCGGTAGCCGTTCAAGTTGAATCGCTCACCGATCTTCGAGATGTAGGGGCCGATTGCGACCTCTGCGGCCGTATTGATAGTGATGACGGCGTTGATCAGCGCCGCGGAACCGACCATCGTCAGTTCGGCGTTGCGAACGTTCGTCGCGAGGTTCTCGATCGACCACTCGAGGATCGCATCGAAGGCTCCGCCTCGTATCATGATCTGTGCCGCCGCGATGATCAACAACACGAGGATAGCGAGTTCGAAGAAACCCGACGCGCCGGCAATGAGACTTCCGCTCACGCCGACCGCGTCGGCGTCCTCGACGACCGTCAAAAACGGAAGCGCATCGAGCGGCTCGGCAAAGGGGGCGTCCGGCGGGGCATTGAACGAGACGATACCGCCGATCGTCATCAACTCGAGGACGAGATTGGCGACGATAGCGGTCACGATTCCCCAGGAAATAGCTTCGACGATGTGACGCCCTGCGACGGCGGTCCCGATGACGACACCCATCGAGACGAGGTGAACAAGGCCGATCGCCTGGGTTTCCTGGTCGAGAATCGCCTGTGCATCGACGCCGATATCGAGACCGGTCATCGCCGAACCGGCGACGAGGTAGCCGCCGAACGCGACGACCGCGGCGATGATTACGTACTTGAATCGAGAGGCGACGACGCCGCCGATATCGGAGTCCTGCGTGACGGCACTAACGATTGTCGTGTCGCTTACCGGTGCGAGGTTGTCGCCGAAGATCGCCCCCGATAGGATCGCACCGAACATGAGGACGGGATTCGCTCCGAGTAAGATGCCAGCGGGGAAAAACAGGACGACGAACGCAACTGCCGCTCCGTATCCGGTCCCGATGCCCGTCGTGAACAGCGCCGCCAGTACGAACGTCACCGCGGGGAACAGCGTTGCTCCGATCCCGGCGATATCGGCGAGCCAGATCAATCCGCCGACGAACCCTCCGTCCTGAAGCAGTTCGGCGAACATCCCTGCCCAGATCCAGGCGACGATGGCCGTCACCGCCACGGGTTGAGTCATCCCTTCGAAAATCGTGTTCGCGTACGACGCCCAGTCTCCGCGGACGAAGAACATTCCCGCGATGATCCCGATCAGAATGCCGACGATCAACCCGCTCTCAGACTGGATGCGCAACAGCGCCGTCTGGAAAATCGCCCAGACGATAAAAAACACGATCGGCAGTGCGCTCATTCCTCGGCCGCCGTAAAATGATATTCGTGGTCCGGTCTCGTCGTCACCCTGGACGAATGAATCAGTTGGATCGTCCGTCGACGAACTATCATCGATTCCGTTCATTGGAAATCACGGTTCGTACAACTAAATCAATCTTGTTAAATCTTACCAGAGGTACTGTTAGACAGCGATAGCGTTCGGAAATAGGCCTCTCGAGGATATCGGATCGAGCAGAAGACCGAGAGAGCTACCCGACCGCAAGCGGCTAATGATTGGAGGTTGCACGGATAGACATGCAATTCACACCCGGACCGACGGCGGTGCCGCCGGCAGTACGGGAGACGATGGCAGCCGAACAACCGAACCCGGATGTGGAAGCCGCGTTCGCTACCCGCTACGACGAAACGTGTACGAAACTGGCAGCGATATACGAAACGTCCCACGACGTCGTCGTCCTCGGCGGTGAAGGTATCCTCGGCCTCGAGACGGCGATCTCCTCGCTGGTTTCGCCCGGCGACCGCGTCCTCTGTATTTCTAACGGGCTCTACGGCGACGGGTTTGCGGATTTCGTCGACGCTTCCGACGGCGACGCGACCCTCGTTTCTGGGCCGTACGACGAGGGGTACGATATCGATACCGTCGAAGCGACGCTCGAGGCGGCGGCGTCCGCCGATGAACCGTTTTCAGTTGCGACGCTTGTACACTGCGAAACGCCGACGGGTGCGCTCAACGATTTAGGGCCCGTTCTGGACCTCCTCGAGGAGTTCGACGTCCTCAGCGTCGTCGACGCCGTCTCCTCGCTCGGCGGAACCTCGGTTCCAACCGATCGAATCGACGTCTGTCTCGGGGCCTCCCAGAAGTGTTTCAGCGCGCCGCCGGGGTTGACGACTGCGGCGATCAGTGACCGAGCCTGGGAGCGAATAGAAGAGCGAGAGCCATCCTCGTTGTACACTAACTTCCTCCCGTGGCGGGACGTCTCCGACGGGTTTCCCTACACCCACCTCAGCGCGAACGTCGCCGCGCTCGAGACGGCGCTCGACCTGCTCCTCGAGGAAGGACTCGAGAACGTCTTCGCTCGCCACGAGAACGCGGCGCTACGGTGTCGCGAACGCGGCTCCGAGCTGGGCCTCGAGAGTTACTGCACCCCCGAACTGCAGTCGCCGACCGTGACGGCGTTTCGTCTGCCGGGAGAAGCCAAACGAGTACAGCGACGAGTCGCAAAAGAGGAGAACGTCGTTTTGGCGACCGGACTCGGGGAGCTGGCCGACGACATCCTTCGGATCGGGCACATGGGATACAACGCGGACGTCGAGAAGGTTAATCACGTAATGGGTGCAGTCGAAGCCGTTCTCGAGTGAGTATTGAGCAGTGCCGAAGGAGTTGCGTTTTCGATTTTATGAATAAACTAGTTCATGTTATTTTTAAACCAATTTAATAGTGTGGTACTTGCACAATACTAATTACTGTAAATTCCCATATTAATCATATAATACCCAGTAACTTGAAGAGATAAAGACTCAATTCCCGAAACGCTGCTGAAATATATTAGAAAAGTCCCTTTTCAACAAGATTTTAAATTTCGGCGAGCGAAAGTCACCGGCGAACACGTGGAGAAATACCATAAGTATCAGCTAGAGGATGTGATAAGCGGCAATCGGTTAAACCGATCCAATGTGAACCATCGGTATTTGAAGAGAACCTACCGTGTATTAGTGTTCTAAATAATCAATATTACACAGAGACAGATATAGCAGTAATCCATCATAAATTGGCTGCTCGAGTTGCCTTCCAAAGGGATGCTACCGGCGGGCGAGGAAGCGATTGTGAGCTATTTGGAAGGGGTCGCGAGTGGGTTATTAGACAGTGTGTCGACAGGTCGAGACGAATTTGCTCTTGGAAATCGATCACCCTCCCGAAACAGATAACATCGTTCGGAACGATATCGAAGCATGTCCGTCGATGCCACTGACGAGCAGCGTTCGAACCAGTCTGACTCGACTAGCGCCGCGTCTTCGTTCGGCCTGGGGCTCGCCGAACCGCTTCGCGGATCGCGTTCGATACAGGTCGCCCTGATCGGATTGGTAGTGACCGTCGTCGCGGCCATCGTCAACACCGGTGTCTGGCCGGCGATCATCGGCGTCTGGGGAATCGGCCTCGTACTAATCGGCGCGATTTCCCACTTGGCAATCCGGTACTCGCGACGCAGTTCTCGAGGCTGAGAAACGATCGGTGCCGCTCTCGGACTATCAGCACTCGTCTGACACCGACGACGACTCGCCGCCGGATCGAGTCGACTCGTCGAACCGTCGACATTCGGACGAGCGACGAACTCCGTAGGCTCAACAACGCAACTCCCACAGCTTTCGGCGCTGGCTCCATGGACTCGAACACCGAATACAGGGAGCGAACGCGGCTCGAGGGAGCGCCCGTTTGGGCGGGGGCAGCCGCGGCGTTCGACCTGTACACACCCCGAGCACCAGTTCGTCGCGTTCGAGCCGAATCGCGACAGACCTCGCAACGAACATCCCCCGGAAACGATGTTGACCGTTCACGAATTCGAACTGGGAGACTGATGCTTCTCGGATCCGCCGTCGACGATCACGCTCGAGAGCAGTTGTGACCGTCGGTGCGTTTATTAAAAATAGTCGTGTGCTCTATCGTATGACGCGAAATTCCTCGACACTCGTAGCTGACGTTTCCGATCCGGGTGTCCCGAGCCGGTACGACAGGTGTCGATCGACCCCCGAATCAGCATTCCGTGGGGCGTTGATCGACGCGGTCGACGTGATCGATTCCAATTTGGCGTCGTTTCACGATCGGTTTCCGACGGCCTCGAGCGACGACCTCGTCTATCCGTCGACGGACAACTCGAAGGGGTGGACCAGCGGATTCTGGACCGGACAGTGTTGGCTCGCCTATGAGGTGACCGGAGACGAGCAGTATCGAAACGCGGCACAAACGCAACTCGAGACGTTCGCTCGACGGCTCGAGGACGGCGACGTGGAGACCCACGATTTGGGATTTCTCTACACGCTCTCGGCGGTCGCCAGCTATCGACTGACCGAGAAATTCGAGTCCCGGGAACTCGCGGTCGCCGCCGCGGAGTTGCTGGCAGATCGATACTGGGATGACCTGGGATTGATTCAGGCGTGGGGGCCGATCGACGCGTCAGCACCCGACGAATGGGTACAGGGTCGGCTGATCGCCGATACGATGATGAACCTCCCGTTGCTCTTCTGGGCCAGCGAGACGACCGGCGAGCAACGGTACGCGACGATAGCCGACGCCCACGCCCGAACGAACGTCCGACACATCGTCAGGGATGACGCTTCGACCGCTCACACGTTCAAATTCGATATCGAGTCGGGAGCACCGGTCGGCGTGGAAACCCACCAGGGATACGCCGACGACTCCTGCTGGGCGCGCGGCCAGGCGTGGCAGCTCTACGGGTACGCGATCGCGGCGACGTACACGGGCGAGTCCGCCGACGCCGAACTCGCGTCGAAACTGGCCAACTACTACCTCGAGCGCGTCGAAGCGGATCACGTTCCGCGGTGGGATTTCGACGCCCCGACCGACGACGGAGTACGTGACTCTTCCGCCGCCGCAATCGCCGCGTGTGGCCTCGACGAACTCTCGAGGATTCTCCCGAGCGCTGACGATCGAACACGCCAGTATCGCAACGCCGCCCTCGCGACGCTCGAGTCGCTCGCCGAGAACTACACCGCGGATCCCGACGGCTCGAACGGGCTTCTGAGGGAGGGTGCGTACCATCGGACCGACGGCGACTTCGACGAGTGTTGTCTCTGGGGCGATTACTTCTACGTCGAGGGGTTGGTTCGGGCGACCGAGCAGTGGGAGCGATACTGGTAGGGGCGAAATTACCGTCGTTCCCGCAGTGTCGGTTCGTTTGACCGCGGGTCCAAACCAGTTACAGACTCGGCGGTTGTGACGGTCTGTGCCGTCTGGACGGAAGCGTTCACTACTCGTGTTCGAGAGTAGTTCTCAGTATCCGTGTTCGATAGCCGTTCTCACTATTCGCGTTCACATCGAATCAGTTCCTCGCCGTCGGCGTCGGTCACGACGAGCGGGTCGGCGGACGCGAGTTGCGGTGACCGCTTCCATCGGTCCTCGCCGTCGGCGCGAGCCGCCGTGACTGCCCCGACTAGCCAGTGAGTTCCCGGTTCGTGCTCGCCGACGAGCGTCGGCACGACCGTTCGCGGGTGACAGACGTTCGTGTTCGGATCCTGCCCCGTGGTTTCGCCTTCGCGTCGTTCGCGGAGATCGCGAATGCCGCTCGTTCCCCCCGGCGACCGACACCGCGCGCTCCCGTCGCTCGTTTGGTGTCCGTTGGGCTCCGATCTATCGTCATCGCCCCGAGGCAACGCAAAGCCGCCCTCGGCGCTGTGGACCGGTCGGTCCGTCTCGAGCCGGTGGACGCGGACGTGCCACGGGGTGGCGGGAGCGAGCCACGTTTCGACGCGGACGTCGTCCCAGGGAGTCCATCGGGAGTAAAGCGTTTCGTCCCGGACGCCAGTTTCGTCGACGTCGAGTCGGATTCGATAGTTCCCGCCGTCTTCACTCAGCGCGAGCGCGCTGTCGTGACCCGCTCCCTCGAGGCCCGGACGGCGGCTTCGGACGCCGAATCCGAACGCGCTCGAGTAAGCGAATTTGGTGTACTTCTCGAGGTAAGGCGTCGACTGCCCCGCGGCGAGCGCGTAGTGATGATCTGCCGTCCGATCCCGACAGACGACCAATTTCGGTTCGGGTTGGACCACCTGCTCGGGTAACTCCGAGAGCGGCTTCGGCTCCGCCTGCCAGAAGGGATGATCCGACCCGAGCGCAAGCGGGAGAAATACCTTGAGCGCCCAGTAGGGCGAACTGGGCGAGTTGTACGGCTCGCTCACTTTCAGCGTCGGGTACCGATAGCCGACCGAGAGCACGCCGCCGTCGGTGAAGATTGGCTGATTGGCCCACCACCGAAGGTTTCGGAGCCACAACCCCTTGATCTCACCCCACGGGAGCGCTTCAACGTCCGCGAACGCGAGCGCGCCCCAGAACGCCGCCTGTGCGAAGCGGTAGGTCAGACTTCGACCGTAGGGAAGCGCGGCACCGTCCTGACGGAACCAGTGTCTGAACTGCGGCGCGAACTCGACGGCTCGCTCGCGGAAGCGATCGGCTCGGTCGGGATCGATCTCCTCGGCGACCGTCGCGTAGATGAGTCCGTACGTGTGCATCGCCCAGGGAATGTAGTAATCCACCGCGTTCTCCTCGGGCGGTCCGTCCGCGTACCAGCCGTCTCCGATCGCGAACGACTCGAGTTTGTCGAGCGTCTCCCGGGACAGTTCGCGGTCGTACTCCACCCCCACGCGCTCGAGCCCGAGGTGAATCAGCTCTCGGAAGAACAGCCAGTTGCAGTCGTAGAGCGAGGCGTCGTCCACCTGTCGGAGGTACGCCGCGAGGCGCTCTTTCGTCTCCGCCTCGAGGGGATCCCAGAGGATTTCGGGAACGAGCGCGAGTCCGAATCCGATGGCGGCGGTCTCGACGTGTTTCTGGGAGTTGTCACCCGCAGGCCCCCAGTACTCCGGATGGTCAGGGTCGGTGCCGTGTTTGATTCCCTCGCGGATCCGCGGCCAACCGTCGAAGTCACCGCCGCCGGCGGCGAGTGGCACGAGTCCCCACAGCGGACGGGCGAATCCCTCCAATTCCGCCGCCGTCTCGGGAAACCAGGCGCTCGCCGACCCGGGTTTCACGCGGGCAGAGCCCGGACTGCGGTGTGTCTCGAGCGGGTCGATCAACTGTCGAACAGCGCGTTGAACGTCAGTTCGTGACGCTAGCGGATTATCGGCGAAGCAGTTCATACGGAAGGCTCTCGAGCGAATCAGTTAATCCTTCCGCGCCAACCGTTTTGTCGCGTACTGCTGATCGACGGTTCATCGGGCGATTCGACTCGATCACGGATTACTCGAGTTCGAACCGGTACCGACCGGATTCGACGTCGATAGAAACCGCTTCGCCGAATCGAGTCACGGTGACGCCCTCGAGAGCCGGTCCCGACGACGGGTCCGGTTTCGATGACGAAGCGTCATCCGCCGTCAACGCCGTTCCGTTGACTCGCACGGCCTCGGCGTCGACGGGGACGGTCACTGAGGCGGTCGCGTTCCAGGGCACCGTCACCTCGAGTCCGAACGACTCGCCCTCCCGACTCCAAGAGACGTCCACCGTTCCCCGTTCGGTCGGGACCCGTCCGGACGCGGCCTCGAGGCCCGACGCCGGCGGACAAATCTCGAGATGACCCCCCTCGCGCTCGGCGACGCGGACGCCGAGCAGAGCGCGCTGAATACTCACGAGCACCGGCGCACCCATCGCGTGGGACTCGCTCCGATTTCGTCGCTCGCTCGTCGGCAGGGCTGGATCGCGACAACGCCAGGTTTCCCAGGTGAACGTCCCACCCTGCTCGAGGATGTTCGCCCAGCCGTCGTCATCGGGGTTCGTGACCAAGTCGACCAACGCGTCGATTCGATCCGCCGCCTCGAGCGCTTGACAGAGCCACGGGACCATCATCGGCCCTATCTGCATGCCCATCTCCGCGACGTGATCGGCGACCCGATCGACCGCGTCGTCTGGAACGAGTCCGAACGCGAGCGCGAAGGCGTTAGCGTGCTGAGACCGGCTATCGCTAGCATTGGTGGCGTCACAGCCGTCGACGTACAACTCGCCGTCGAAGAGGTGGGTCCGAATCGCGGCCTCGAGGCTCGCTCGTCGGTTCCGGTACGTCTCGAGTTCGTCGACGGGGCGCTCGAGTTCCTCTGCGATGATAGCGGCCTTGTCGAAGGCGTTTGCGCCGAGAATGTTGATCGTTGTTCGGGCGGGCCACTCGCGGTCGTAGCCGTAACGCATCTCCGGCGGCCAGTCGGCGATCCCCTCCTCGTAGGGACCGCCCTCGCCGCCCGAGAGGTTCATCACGAGACCGGTTTCCGCGTCGACGTGGTCGGCGATGTACTCACAGATCGCTTGCACGACGGGATAGGTTGCCTCGAGAATCGCCCGGTCGCCCGAGATCCGGTAGTACTGCCAGACCCATTCGGGGAAGGCCTCGGTGAAATCCGGAATGTCGCGCTTGCCGTCGCCGTTGGGATAGACGGCGTTCAGCCTCCCTTCCGCTTCCCAGTAGCGGTAGTGCGAGCGGACGAACTCGAGAATCGCCTGACGGGTCAGTGCGCGCTCTCCAAATGCGCGCGTCGACACCGCCGAGATGTTCAGCGCATCCAGAAGGAACTGCCCTTTCTCGCGAGTCGGCGTATCGATGAACTGCTCCTGGCACCCGTAGAGCGCCGAGTGACGTGCGAGTTCGAAGACCTCGTCGACGGTTTCGTTCGACGACTCGAAGGTCGCCGCGCGCTCGTCTGGAACCTCGTTGTGAAGCGCGCGCAGCGAGACCTGCTCGGGCTCGAGTTCCTCGCCCGGCGCGTCGATCTGCAGGTACCGAATTCCCAGGTAGTTAAACGGCCGGAACGTACACTCGCCGTCGCGCTGGACGTACCCGTACCGCATATCTGTCCACTGGGTTCCCGCTTGCTCGTGGACCGTTCCGTCCTCTTGGAGACGGTATCCGGCCCGCAGGTCGACGCGGTGTCCGGCGGTACCGTGTTCGAACGCGACGATCGGAAGGCCGGGGTAAATTCGACCGAAGTCGACGACGTACGTCTCCTCGTCGACTCTGGCTACGGACTCCGGTTCGACCCGCGACCCGACGACCTCGCGATCTTGTGCGATGAGTCGGTCCCACGGATTGGTCGGATGAGAGCCGATCGTGCCCGCGGGATCCCACCCTTCATCATCGAATCCGGGTTTCGACCATCCCCGGGGCGCGTCGCATCCGTCGACGAGCTCGACCGACTCGCCGATTTCCTCGTTCCGTAGCGGAGCCTTCTCGTCCCATTCGGCCTCCCGGAGTCGCCAGGCGTCGTCGGTGACGATCGTCCGTTCGCTCCCGCCGGCGAGTTCGACCTCGAGTTGGCAGAGAAGCCCGGGCTCGCCGGCCGGCCGTCCCTGCCCCTCCCCGTGCCAGGTAAAGAGCGCGCCGATCGCGTTTTCGCCCGCCTCAAGCGCATCGGCCAAATCGACCGTCTTGTAGTAGTGGGAGTCGGGATAGGAAAACGACTGCCCCCGGTCGACGCGCTCGCCGTTGACCGAGAGTTCGTACTGGTGGCAGGCGGCGACGTGTGCGCGGGCCCGTTCGACGGAAGTGTCGTCGGGGAGGGTTAGCTCGCGGCGAGCGTAGGTGAACTGTCCGCGTTCGAACTCGAGAGGGGAATTGACGCCGATCTCGGAGGGGCGGCGGATCCAGTTTGCGTCCCAGTCATCCGGATCCAGTAATCCTACACCCCACATCGCCGGATCGCTCCAGGCGCTTTCGTCGTCGCCGTCCCAGATTCGTACCTTCCAGTGGTAGTCCGTGCCGGACTCGAGGGGCGGCCCGTCGTAGATGACCGAGGACTGTGTACGTTCCCGCTTGCCGGTATCCCAGATATCACCCTCGTCGTCGGCCAGTCGTTCCCGACTCGAGGCGACGAGTAGACGATACGCGGTCTGACTCGCGCCGCGTCGCTCCGTGTCGACCCGCCAGCGGAGATCGGGTTCTCGCGCGTCGATGCCGAGCGGATTAGTAGCGAACTCGGTTTTGAGCGCCATCGGCTGCATTCGCGTCATCTGTGTCGATTTTTTCGGCGAGACAGTAATACGTATCGGGCCGTCTGAAAATAAGAGTCCAACCGATCCGTTCACACAGGTTGCAAGGTACGGGAAATGAAACGGCGTGAATGAGAACCGTTATTGGAATCGAAGCGCGGACCATTTACGCGAGTGAGTAGCAGCGTCCTGACTCGGTTCGCGGACGGACTGCTTGCTCCGGAGTCACCGCGACCGCACACCGTCCACCATCGGCTGTCACCATAGCCGCTCCTCGATTCGGACTAGTAGTATCACTGATAGCCTTCAGAGATATTCAGTAATTATAAATGTGGCTTCGAGAGAGAGAGCGACCATGGGAAGAGATGACTTAGCAGATAGTAGTCGATCGGACAGACAGGGAAACGACGGTCTATCACTCACGCGGCGGACCGCGCTGGGGATGCTCGGCGTCGGAACCGTCGGCGCTGCGATGGCCGGTTCGGGAGCAGCGGATACTGGAAATAGCGGCGGAACCAACGCACGCCCGTGGAACCAGGACATCGACGCGCAGGGACACGATCTGTTCGACCTGCACGGACTCGAGGTCGAACACGTCTACACGGCCGCACGCGACGCCGACGTGATCGTCTGGAAGGACGACGACGGAGTGTTCCACGCCGATAATCGCGAGGAGACCGTAGCAAGCGGCGAGGATGTACTCGAGGTGACGCAGGCGGCCGTCGACAGTCTGACCGAGGGGCGCGACTGGAAGGAGACGGTCGCGGTGGTTTCGCCGAGCACCGTCGGCCCCGTCGAAACGACCGAAGACGCGCCGGACCCGTACGAAGACTCGGACGTGATCGAGGGAATCGAACTGCCGAGTTACACGGTACTCGACGTGCCGGCACCGATGCGCGTCGAAGAGGAGGGCGACGAATCGCTCGTCGATCCGGTCAGGGTTTCCGATGCCGAACACGTCGAAATCCCCAACCTCCACGTCGTCGGTAACCCCCGCTTCGGGATGTTCCTCCAGAGCGTGCGAAACCTTCGGCTTGGGAACGTTCACATCGAAATGACCGACGAGAGCCCGCGCGGAAACATCGGCGTACGGATCGACGGCTTCGCTCACGGACGCGGCGACGATACCGTTCGCTGTGAGGATATTCAGATCGACAACGTCTACGTGGAGAACTCGGGCGGCCACGCTTTCGAAACGTACGCCGTCGATCGAATTCAGATCGGGAAGGTCATGGTAAACGGCACGGATGCCGGAGCCGGCGTCCTGCTCAACGACACGACGGACGCGACCGTCGGGTCGGTGGTCGGGACGGACATCGACCCCGGCGGCGGCTACGCCGGGTTCCGCGTCGCCAACGACACGCACGACGTGACTTGTGATCAGGTCATCGTCCGCGGCGGAGCCCGCGGTATCTTCGGCGTCTCGGGATCGCACAACATCACCATCGGCGAAGTCAATATCTCGGAGATGTTCGGCGGAATCTTCATCGAGGACAACCAGAACGTCACGATTCAGGGCGGCGTCGTAAAGAACTGCGACTGGGAGGCCGTCCGCATCCACTCGAGAAACGACTTCCAACACGACCCGTCAAACGGCGTCACGATCAGCAATCTCCGGACGTACGACGATCGCGACGAGGACGACAGATCACAGGAGTACGGGATCTACGTCTCCGGCGAACAGACCTCGAACGTTCGAATCATCGACTGCGACGTTCGCGGCGGCGGAACCGACCAGAACATCCGCGTCGACGCCGACGAGACGGTCCTCGTGAACAATCACGGCGGCGGGCTCGAAACGGGAACAGTCACGCTCGAGGGCGACGCGGCGCCCGCGGCGGTCGTCGAGGGCGTTAGTCCGTTCGGCTCTCAGCGGCCGTCGCTGCGCGCCGATCCCGTGGAAATCGGGAACGCGACGTTCGCCTACGATCACTACTTCGTGTGGAACGCCGACGACGAGGCCTGGGATCTCCACTTCGAGTGGAAACACGACCCGAACGAGGACGTCGAGGTCCAGTACGTCGTCGACAACCCGCGGGCGGATATCGGCGAGTGGGATCCGGACGAGGGCGACGGCGAACTCGAGGAACTTCCGGAGGGGACCTACCAGATCACCCCAGAGATCAACGCGGACGATATCGTCGTCAGCGCCGCGGAGCTAGCGGACGGTGCCGATGTCTACACCGAAACCGTGAGCGAAGTCGACGATCAGGAATGGCAAGTCACCGAACTCGAGGATGGAATCTACCGTATCGACGCCGCGGACGATTCCGACTTGGTGTTCGAGGCCGCAGATGGAAACGGCGACACCGGTACGCAACTGCAACTCGGGACGTGGGCGGACGAGGAGTACCAGCGGTTCGAAATCGTCCCGCGAACGCCCGACACCTATTCCATCGAACCGACCCATGCGAACCTCGCGGTCGACGTCTGGGAGGGAGACGCCGAGCCCGGTGCCGAACTGCGCCACTGGGATGCAGACGGCGGAAACAACCAACTGTTTTCCTTCGACGGCTCCGACTCGTAACGCGAGAACTGTCGCTTCCGGGCCCCGATTCACCCTATCGATCGGATTCGGGTGACACGCTGGTTACCGGCGACTTTCCTCGAGATACGCGTTCCGATCACACGTTATCCACCCGTCCTCGAAATCCAATTCAGCCACCTGAAGTGCCGTCTGCCGGGCTCGCTCGCCGTCGTCCGGTTGGGCGTTGCGTTCGTCCGCTGATTGGTGAACGTGATAGAGGACGTACGCGTCGCCGTCGACGACGAACGCGTCCGGATGCCCGCCGTGCCAATCGTCTCCGGGCCGCGATCCGGCCTCGTCGAGCAGTCGTCCCGGTCGTCTGGACCACTCGTCGCCGTCCGCGGATCGCCAAACGCTCAGCCCGTCCCAGGAATCGGCCAGGAGCCAGTAGAAGCCTTCCCACTCGAAGACGATCGGGGCTTCGTGGGGCGGCTCCTCGAGCGTCGGCCTCGAGGCGGGCTCCCACGATACGAGGTCCTCGCTGTCGGCGGTGATAGTGCAACTGTTGGGCTCTCGTTTGTACCACATTCGCCACGTGCCGTCCGCGAGCTGATGGACGTCTGGATCGATAACGCGATCGTCACCGAGGTCAAGCGCGCCCTCGAACGTCCATCCCGCGAGAGCGAGCGCGTCGTTCGTGAAGTGGACGATGTCGCGGGGGCGCTCCCAGGTCGTGGGGATTCCGGTGATATAGCTCACGAAGAGATGGTAGGTTCCGTTGTGGTGGAGTATCTCGGGTGCCCAGTACGTGTTGTGTCCGGGTTCGACCGAGAGCTCGAGAGTACCGCGGTAGAGCCACGACCGACCGTCGTCGTTCGAGGTGGCGATACCGACGTCGCTGCCGTGGATCCAGCCTTTATCGTTGATGGCGGCGTTCGCACGTCGCTGGGTATAGAGGATCCACCACTCCTCGCGCTCGCGATTCCACATGATCGACGGATCCGCCGCGCCGTCGAAAATCGGATCGCGAAACAGCGGTGCCGGTGCGTCTTCGATCGCAAACTCCGGTTCGCGCTCGTCGGGAAGCGGATTCCACGTCATGGATAGTGATTGTCTCACTCGAGACTATTTGCTAGTCCCTCATACGTGTAGCGGATGAACGGTCCTGTCGCTGCACTCCGTGTGAGAGGTACACGGATGGGTTCGGATTGCACCGGATATCAGGCGACGGGTTACGCCTGGGTACAAGAGAGAGTACTAAGAACCCAGCGAGAAGTCACACAGGAGAGTAGATGAACTTCGAGTCGTCAGTATATGGCGTGACCACCGTCCGCGTACAGCATGTGACCGGTGATGAACGATGCGTCGCCGCTCGCCAGAAAGAGGTACGGGCCGGCGATCTCGTCGGGCGTTGCGCGTCGTCCCATCGGATTGGGTTTCCGAAACCGACGACTATCCGGAACGTCCGAGGCGTCGTCCTCGTCGCCGATCGCAGTCGAAACGGGGCCGGGTGCGACGGCGTTGACGCGGATACTGCGGCTCGCTAACTCGAGCGCGGCCACTCGTGTGAGCATCGTGATGGCCGCCTTCGACGGATCGTACGCGGCGTGGCCGACCTGTGCGTACTCGGAACTGATCGAAGCGGTGTTGACGATCGAACCCGCGACGTCCCGATCGATCATATCGGCGGCGGCTGCACGACAGCCCGCGAAGACGCTGCGCGCGTTCGTTTCGTACACCTCGTCGAACGTCTCGATATCGAGCTCGAGCAGTGATCCGCCCCGAAAGATTCCGGCGTTGTTCACCATGATATCGACGCCACCGAACTCGCGCGCCGCCTCGACGACCGACTCGAGCGCTGTCGGATCGGAAACGTCCGTTTCGACGAACGTTGCTTCGCCGCCGTCGCGTTCTATTCGTTCGTGCGTTGGGACGGTCGCAGCTTCACTTTTCGGCGACTCGCGAAAATCGGCGACTACCACCGTCGCACCCGCGGCGGCAAAGCGTCGAGCAACGGCTCGGCCGATGCCGGAACTACCGCCCGTTACGATGACCGTTTTCGCGGAGAAGTCGTACCTAGTGGCGCACATACACCCTCGTCTGACGACGGGCGTCTTATGACTATCGACGCCATCGTCCGGCATCGATGGGGGCGAACATTCGACGTGAAGTCGGCCTGAGACGCAGGGAGAAATTCCGACGGAGGCGAGCAGATACCGAATAGGAGCGGGGGCGCACGATATCCGATACAACGACGAGAACCGCAGTAGAAGGAGCGTCCGGAAGCATCGGACAGAAGCCGTTCGAAGGAGAACTCGTCACTCGGGCGTATCCGTCGTAAAACGCCCGTAAGCTGGCTGAAACCCCTATAAAGAGAGTATTACCACATACGTTAGAAATCACCACATCCGTCATGAGCAGAGTTCTTTGAAGCCAGTATTACACAGGTACTCGTGTAATACTCGGCGTCAGGAACCACGATTATACCGATTCCCGACCGCTGAGATAACGTTCATATATTTTTAAGATGTTTTATTTGACAATGAGTGATCGTCGGGTAACAAGTAGTTATCCGGCAATACCGAATGTATCCCGAAAGATTGTGAAAGACAATAGCTGAATGCCGGTGATCTACCGACGAGGCGCTTCGTCCACCTAAAGTTATATGAGGGTAACTCACACAACTATCAGTAGCTCAACGACAGAGCGAGGTAGCTCCATAATGAAGGCTATAGTCCATACCGGTCCCAGATCTATCGAAATCCGTGAACGAGAACCAGCAGTTCCCGGCCCGGACGAGGTACTCGTCCGCGTCCATTCGGCCGGTCTTTGTGGTAGCGACGCCCACGCGTATACGTACGAAGATGGGTACAAATGGGTTCCACTCCCCCGAATTATGGGACACGAGTACTCCGGCGAGGTCGTCGAAGTCGGCGACGACGTGACGGACTTTGCCGTCGGCGATTCCGTCGTCGAGGAACCGATCCACGATTGCGGATCGTGCTTTCAGTGCAAGAACGGCCAGCCGAACGTCTGCCAGAACTTCGAGATCACGGGGATGCACAACGACGGTGCCTACACCGAATATACGACGGTAAAACCTCGAGATCTGCACAAGATTCCAGACGGTATGGCGCTCGCCCAGGCAAGCATCACCGAACCGCTCAGCATCGCCACGCGAGCAGTGTTCGACCGGTCGAACGTGACACCGGGCGATACGGTCCTCGTCGAAGGACCGGGTCCAATCGGTATGTTGGTTGCGTCCGTCGCCGATTCGATGGGCGCGAACGTCGTCGTCTCGGGACTCGGCAAAGACACGGCGTACCGGCTCCCGCTGGCCGAACAGCTCGGCATGGACACCGTCAATGTCGACCGGGGTGATCTCTCCGAATTCGTGGACGGGAAAACCGACGGCATCGGATTCGACGTCGTTTTCGATACGACCGGCCACCAAAGCGGGGTCGAGATGGCGGTCGACCACGTTCGAAAAGGGGGACAGGTGGTCGTCGTCGGTCTCCCCGGCGCACCCAGCGAGGTGTTCATGACGCCGATCGTTCGCGGCGAAGTCGATTTGAACACCTCCTACGGTTCGACCTGGGAAAATTTCGAACAGGCCATCCGATTGCTCGCGAGCGGTGGAATCGACGCCGATACGATCATCGACAGTTCGTTTAGCATCGACGACCCGACCGCCGCGTTCGACGCCTTCCTCGCCTCCGAAACCTGCAAACCCGTCTTCTCCTTCGCCGATCTCTGAGCAGCCGAGGTAAGTCGTCGTTCTCTTTCCAGGCAAGACTGCCGAATCCGCCGAAGACACGGCGGCGAACGTTCCCCGAACGGCAACGCTTTTGGATGTCTCCAGTCCACACAGTAGCATGCACCAACTCAGTGCAACGGACACGTCGTTTCCGGAGGTCGTCTCTACCGTCAAGATCGGATACATCGGTGGCGGTAGTCGAGGGTGGGCCCACACCCTCATTAACGATCTCCTCCAGCAATCGGACATCTCGGGAAGCGTCGCACTGTACGACGTCAATTACGAGCCGGCCGAACAAAACGCGAAACTCGGAAACGAACTCGCAAGCCGCGAGGACGTCGTCGGTGACTGGACGTTCGAGGCGCACGACGTCCTCGCGGACGCCCTCGACGGAGCCGACTTCGTGATCTGTTCGATTCAGGACCCCCCGGAGGAGACGTTCGTTCACGACATTGACGTGCCACGGGAGTACGGCTGCTATCAGCCGGTCGCCGACACCTGCGGACCCGGCGGAGCGGTCCGGGCCCTCCGTGCGGTTCCACAGTATCGAGAAATCGCGGCTGTGGTCCGCGAACAGTGCCCCGACGCCTGGGTGTTGAACTACACGAATCCGATGACCGTCTGTACGCGGGCGCTCTACGAAGAGTATCCCGACATCAACGCTATCGGCCTCTGTCACGAGGTGTTTCACATCCAGATGCTGTTGGCCGACATCGCCGAAAAGTACGTCGACGAAGCCGAGGACGTCTCCGCCAGTGAAATCGACGTAACCGTCAAGGGCGTCAACCATTTCACGTGGATCGACGAGGCGTACTGGCACGGCCACGACATCTACCAGTACCTCGACGCGGAGCTCGAGGAACGAAAGCCCCTCCCGGGATTCGAACCCGGCGATTTCGAGGGAGAGGACTACTGGACCAATCACCACCAGGTCGCGTTCGACCTCTACGACAAATTCGGAATCCTGGGTGCCGCGGGCGACCGCCACCTCGTGGAGTTCGTCCCGTGGTACCTCTCGATCGACGACCCCGAAGAGATCCACCGGTGGGGAATCCGCCTGACGCCGAGTTCGGCCCGCGTGGGCGAAAGCGAGGAGGGACCGGCGAAGATGGAGCGGTATCTCTCCGACGCCGACGAGTTCGAGTTCAAAGAATCCGGCGAGGAAGCCGTCGACATCATCCGCGCACTCGTCGGCCTCGAGCCGATGAAAACCAACGTCAACCACCCCAACGTCGGACAGACGCCTGATCTCCCCGACGGAGCCGTCGTCGAGACGAACGTCCTCATCACCGGCGGGGGTGTCAAACCGATCACCGCCGGGACCCTCCCCCGCGAAGTTCGGAGTATGGTTATGACCGCGATTCACAACCAAGAAACGCTCGTCGAAGCCGGTTTCGCCGGCGATCTCGACCTCGGGTTCGAGGCGTTCCTGAACGAACCGCTCGTAACGCTCTCGCGGGAGGACGCACGAGAACTGTTCGCCGAACTGATCGAGCGCGAGCGCGAGTACTTCACGGACTACGACCTCGAGACCGCGACCGTACTCGAGGGAAGATGATACCGAGAACAGCCGTCTAACACGCATCTGACCGCGACTCAGAGTCTAATACACTCGGAACGGTCTCGGAGCAGCCGTCGAAAACAACGGGCCACCACTGCTACCCGTTCTCCGTATTCACTGCACAATGGGTCGTCTCCGGTACTCAGGATGACGCCTCGAGTTCGAGCGTGATCTCTTCGTCGTCACCCTCCTCGAGCGTGATGTCCTCCTCGGCTGATTCGTACTCGTCTCCGTCAGCGACGGCGGTGTACGATCCCGTTTCGATCACCTCGGGTTCGGCGACGCCGTCTTCGATTTCCTCGTCGACGATGTACCGAAGGTTTTCGTCCCTGTCAACGATTTCGACGACGAGCCCGTTCGAAACCGCGTCGCCGTCCTCGTCCTCAAGGTATACGGTGAGGCTCGCCTCCTCGTCGTTCTCGCCATCGGCGGTATCGTCGTTCGCATCGCCATCCGTTTCGGAACCGCCCTCAGGGTCGCCTTCGTCATCGTCTGTACAACCGGCGATCCCGGTGAGGAGCCCTAAGCCGAGAAGCGTGCTTACTCGTCTCCGCGTGATTACGTTTCGTCGTTCCATATTCGCGGTTGTACATAGCAAATAACAAGGAATAATACTGTCGACCGGAGAACGAAGGAAACGGAGACGCCCAGATTATTCGACTGACTGAGTTCCGTAGCGACGCGATCGGAGAACAGAACGGAAATCCGGCCGAGAGGAATCCTCGTGTCCCAGAAATCGCTACTCGGAGGCGCTCACGGGATCTTCGTCGCCCTCGTCGGGTTCATCGTCCGTGATTGGGGCGCTCTCCCAGTACTCGTGGTCGTCGTCGACGCGGAAGCACGCGGTCTGTTGGACGCCGTCTTCGTCGCTGAGATCGACCAGTTCCGGCGTCTGGGTTCGACAGGTGTCTCTGGCATCGGGACACCGAGTGTGGTACCGACAGCCCGACGGCATGTTGGTCTGGTCCGGGACGTCGATCGTTCGAATCGGGTTTTCCTCGGGGTCGTCGTCCTGCTCGAGTTCGGGCGTCGCCCACCGCAGCGCTTGCGTGTACGGATGCTGTGGATTTTGGATGATCTGTTCGGCCGACCCGATCTCGACGAGTTCTCCGAGGTACATAACCCCGATCCGTCCGCCGGTCTTCTCCGCGAGGTACCGGGCGTTCGAGAGGTCGTGCGAGACCGACAGAAAGGAGGTGTCGAACGCGTCTTGCAGTTCGATCATCAGGTCCATAATGCTCACCCGGAGGGATACGTCTAGGGCAGACACCGCCTCGTCGGCGAGGATGAGGTCGGGATTGACCAACATCGCCCTGATGAGCGCGACCCGCTGTTTTTCGCCGCCCGAGAGCTGGTGTGGGTACCGTTCGATGTAATCCTCGGGCGGACTGATCCCGACGTACTCTAACATTGCCAGGATCCGCTCACGTCTGTCGTTGCCATCGAGATCGGGATGCCAGCGGTTGAGCGGGGTCGAGAGGATCGATCGAACCCGCTGATGTGAGTTCAGCGAACTGCCGGGATCCTGGTGAACGATCTGGAGCGCCCGACGAATTTCTTTATCCTCGAGCGTGCTACTGCCGGAGCTTCCCTTCCAGATGTCTCGGTCTTTGTACTCGATTGTCCCGTCCGTCGGTCGCTGGAGGCCGACCGCGGTCTTTCCGAGCGTGGTTTTCCCACAGCCGCTTTCGCCCACCAGAACGACCACGTCGTTCTCGTAGATGTCGAACGAAATCCCGTCAACGGCTGTTACTACGTCGGACTCGCCGAAATCGAGCCAGCCGTCGTTCTCGGATCCGAACTGAACCTCGACGTCCTCGAGCGACACGAGCGGCTCCGCATCGTCCGAGTGAGAAGCGTTCCGCGTCGCGGGCGAATCATCGGAATTCGACTCCGTAAACGCCCCCTCGAGGTCGTCGATCGACTGCTCCCAGTGATGGCAGTAGACGTCGTGATTCCGGGATTCTCCGGCGTCGTACGGGCCGGGATCGATCGACCGACACTCCTCGTCAGCCAGCGGACAACGCGGGTGATACGAACACCCGGGCGGAATATTTACCGGGTCCGGACTCTCCCCTTCTATCGGGCGCATCTGCTCGAGCGGCGCCGACAGGTTCGGCGTCGCGTTGAGCAACGCTCGCGTGTAGGGGTGTGCCGGGCGCTCGAGGATCTCGTCCGCCGGGCCGATCTCGGCGAACTCGAAGGCGTACAGCACGGCGAGCCGATCGGAGAGATCCGCCACCAGCGGCAGGTCGTGCGTGATAAACACGATCGTGAGATCGTGTTTTTCCTGGATGTCGTTGAGCAACGAGATGATCGACTGTTGCATCAACAGATCGAGTGCGGCCGTGGGTTCGTCCATCACGAGCATTTCGGGCTCGAGAACGAGACTCAACGCGATCAATACGCGCTGTTTCATCCCGCCGCTTAGCTCGTGGGGATAGGACTCGAGCATCCGCTCCGGTTCGAGATACAGGTCCTCGAGGAGGTCTTTGGCCCGTTCGATGCCGGCGTCGACGTCGTAGTCGTGTGCGCTTAGCGTCTCGACGAAGTGGGTTCGGACGGACCGAACGGGGTTAAACGAACTCATCGCCCCCTGGAAGACCATCGAAATCTCCTCCCAGCGGAACTGTTTGAGTTCCGACTTCGAAAGCGTGGTGACGTCGACTGGATCTCCGTCTTTGGGGTGATAGACGACTTCGCCTGTTGTGACTCCCGGAGCTGGAACCGCATCGAGCAAGGCCGAGGCGAACATCGATTTCCCCGAGCCGCTCTCGCCAATCACTCCGAGAATTTCGTTCCGTTCGATGTCGATATTGACGTCGTTCAGGACGCGTGACTCGCCCCGGTCCATCCCGAAGCTGACGGACGTGTTTCGAAGCTCTACGATGGTGTCGTGTCCGGGCGAGTCGGTCAAACGTGAGTCGGATTCAGAGACGGTCATTGGTTCACCTCGTTTCGGAGAGTCGGCTGCTCGTCGATTCGGTCGCGGTCATCGTGGTCATAGCGTTCGTTCATGGGTGAGCTCACATCTGCGTGACAGTGGTCGTGTTCGTTTCCGACTCCGGCTCCGATCCCTTGCCGTCGTCGCTTCGCTCGTGTCGTGCTCTGGCTCGAGGGTTAAATACTCGGTCGAGGGACTGACCGAGCAGGACGAGACCGATCGAGATTCCCGAGATGGCGATCATCGGGACGAGAAGCCAGTGAATCGCATCGGGGCGATACACGGCACCGGCCCGGTACGCGCTCTCGAGCATCACGCCCCAGTTCGCGTCCGAGTACGGAAGGATGCCGAGGAAGTACAACGCAACAGCTGCGAAGATGATCCGCCTGGCCGCGTTGACGAGGTTCACCACGATGTACGGCATGAGGTGTGGCAGGATTTCCTTGCGAAGGAGAGACATCGTCGGAACATCCATCGCTCTGGACGCTTCGACGAACGCCTCACCCCGCAGAGTAAGCACTTGCGATCGAATCGCTCGTGCGAGACCAGCCCACGCGGCGGCGGCTAACAACACCCCGACGAGCGCCGGATGCTCCGGCTCGAGTAGGACAGATAGCACGATCACCAGCGGGAGGCCTGGAATGTTGATGAACACGTCGGTGATTGAGCTCAAGACCGTATCCACCATCCCGCCTTTGTAGCCCGAGACGAGGCCGAATCCCGTCCCGATAACGACGGTGAACAGCGCGCCCGCACCCATCATCTGAAGGATGGGGACCGTCGAGTAAACCGTCATCGACAGGATATCCTGCCCCGACTGATCGGTTCCGAGCGGGTGACTCCAGTCCTCGAACGGACCGAGGAGTGATTCACCGTGAGTCGGGTGTGTCGGATCGATCAAGTAGACGCCGACGGTGCCGATCAACAGGTAGAGGACGAGGATCGAAACGCCGGCGATCGCTCGCCAGTCGTTTCGCATGATTGACCACGGCGTCCACAGGTAATCCTGCAGTTTTCGGTCGATCCGGTCCCGTCTCGTTTCCTCGACCGTCGCCGTCCGCTCGAACGGAGAGCCGACGGTTCCCCCGTCGCTTCGAAGGATGTCTTCGACGGTGTCGGGTCTCGTATTCGATTCCGTCGCCGCGTGCTCGTCCGTCTCATCGGGTCGGTCAGAACGCTTCACGGTTCTCACCTCCGGCTCGAGGATCGATCTTTCCGTAGGTGAGATCGGCGATCAACAGCGCGATCACGACGGCGATCGTGATGACGGTAAACGCGCCCATCATCAGCGGGTAATCCCGCGCCCGTACCGCATCGAGCAAGTACCAGCCCATGCCGCGGTAGACGAAAATCTCCTCGAGGACGACGGCGCCGCCGAACATGCTCCCGATAGCGATCATGAGTCCGGTATACATGGGGAGAATCGCGTTTCGAGCGACGTAATGGATGGCGATGGTCGGGTCCGAAAGCCCCCGTAGCCGGGCGACCCGCAGGTAATCGGAACCGAGAACGCGGATACTGTTTCCGCGCATGGTCAGGGCAGCCATCCCGGAAGTAACGAACATCGAGAAGACGGGTAACATCGCGTGGTGGACAATTCCGGTAAGATACAGGAAGTTGAACCCGGGTTCGACGCCCTCCGGCTGTCTCCCGCCGGTCGGGAACCAGTTGAGGCGATAGGCGAAAACTGTTAGCAGAATCAACGCGAGGACGTAAAACGGGATCGAGGTGATAATGGTCGCGTAGCCCGTCAGTACCGTATCGAACTTGCCGCCTTCCCAGTAGGCCATGACCGCACCGATCGAGATCCCGGCCGTAAATCCGAGGAAGACCGCCCAGCTCATCACGAACAGCGTCCACGGAATCGCGATTGCCAGCACCTCCTCGACCGGCATGTTCATGCTCATCGACCTGCCGAGATCGCCCTGCGCGACTGCCGACATATAATCGTAGTACTCGATGTACAGCGGATCTTCCGGATTGATGTTCATGTATAGTTCGGCCAACTCGTGCGCTCGTGCGGGATCGTCGAGATCTGGCCCGACCTCGACCAGGAAATAATCTATCGGATTTCCGGGCATGAAGCGCGTGAGGACGAACGTTAGCGTCATCACGGCCCAAACCGTAAAGACAGATTGCCCTAATCGTCTAATTCTCCAGTCCATTGTGGATGTGAGTGGTATTCTGTATCAAGGGATTTAAAAATATCTATTCAGCGGTTCGTTCCTTCCACCTATTGTTCGTACGGTATCAGTTCGGCGTCGTCTAACTTCAACAGGTTGTACTCCGCGACTCGATTGTCGATGATCGCGTCCGGGCCATCGACGTGCCAGTAGTCCGCTCGAATGCCGCCGTGGTCGAGTCCAGCAACGATCTCGAACTGCGGTAACACCTGATTGTACATCCAGGTCAGTCGCTGGAGGAATTCATCGTCATCACCCGTCCGGTGCCACTCGCCGAGTTCGTCGCCGAGGACCATATCTTCGGTCCCATCCGAACCGCTCGGATCGCCAACTGGCATTGGAACTTCGAACGAATCGTTGTACCAATCGGCGTGCATGAGGTCCGTATACCACGTCCAGACGGCGTCGATCCACATGATCCCGCGAACCGAAAACCCGCCGCCGTCATCCAGTAGGACGTCGAACTCGCCGTTCAAACGCCGGTTCCCGTACGTTGCCTCGTCGACGATCTGGAGGTCGGGGTCGAGTCCGAACTCCTCGAGTTCGTAATTGATGGCGTTCAGGCCGTTGCGCTGAATATCGGAACCAGTGTTCGCCATGAGGATGATTTCGATCGTCTCGCCGTCATCGTCGTACCAGAGTTCGTCTCCCTCGTCGTACTCGTATCCGGCGGCCTCCATGTACTCGTGTGCCGTATCGAGGTCCGTTTCGTAGTGATCGTAGCCGTCGAGATCGACGATTCCGTCGTCGGCAGCCTCCTCGGTGAGCCAGCACGGCGGAAGGTCGACGGCTTCGTACGCGTCTCCCGGTGCCGTTTGGACGACCGAATCTCGGTCGACCGCGTACGCGATCGCTTTGCGGAAGTTCCGATCCTGCGTGTACGGATCGTACGCACCGTCGTCCGCAGCCGAGCCGGACATGTCATAGTCACCGAAGTTGAACAACACGGAGTGGTAGTGCAGATAATCGCCGTTGATGGCGTGGTAATCTCCTAACTGTTGTTCGACGTCATCCGGAGCGGGGAGCGTCACAGTGATTCCGTCGACCTCCCCCTCCTGGAAGGCCATGTGCTGGTTCTCGTACTGTTCCCACACGTAATCCGTAAAGAGGACGTTCTCCGCGTTCGGGTGGTCTTCAAAGAGCGTGGCGTGCATCGTGTTGTCACCGACATCGTCGAGTTCGAAGACGCCGTTTCCGACCGGGTCGTCCTGATTCCACTCGAGGAGATCGTTCGCGATCTGTTCGCGCTCGTCGCCCTCCGCGTTCTGGAGATCTTCGAGCCACTCCGCGTACGTCCGTTCGTCGCCCAGATCGGCCTTGACGATATTGAGGCTGTTACCGAGCGCGTTCGCCATGATGAATTGCTCGTCGAACTCGTCGTGAAGGTGAAACCGGAGCAGGTGATCGTCGACCGCTTCGGCCTCGTCGATGAACGCGTTCGGTTCCTCGTCGTCATCCAGGACGCGACCGAGCTCCAGATCGAGGTTCCACTGCGTCGCGTAGTCTTCGGCCACGACGTTGCTCCCGTCGTGCCAGGTGTAGTCGTCGCGAAGTTCCATCTCGAGAACGTCCCCGTCCGTTTGCCAGTCTTCGGCGATCACACCTCGCGTTTCGTCGGCACTGTGGAGATAGACGACGTACGGGTCGTAGAGCAATCCCGGCGGATCGAAGTCCGCCATCGAATTGTTCGGATCGTACGGATTCCAGTGAGCCGTCTCGAACTCGTAGGCCCCGCGGTGGTTCGCGACCCGAAACTCCTGTTCGACCCGCTCTTCGACCGGATCACCGACCGGACCGTCGCCGTTCGTCGCACAACCCGCGAGTGCGACAACCCCACCTGCGATCCCCGTCTTGAGCGCAGTTCGTCTGCTAATCGGACTGCTCAACCCATTGCTATCAGTTGGCATCGAACACACATTCATGATAGACCCATATATATTTTCCTATCAACTTGTCCCGTTGACGTGTTTCTCACCGAAGCACATTCTGCTGAGAGAGACGCGCTGGAAACAAACTTATTTCTCGGTTCCATCAGATAGTCCAAGCAATGAATCGCACTCGCTCCGTGCTCAAGGTGGTGTTCGGGATCAACGTCTTCTTTTTAGTCATGCTCGCCTTTTCGTACCCCTACCTCGAGCCCGGTACCGGTTCGTACGTCGCTGCGACGATGACGTTCGTGCTGTGTCTGATCATGTTGCTCCTCGTCGCCGCCCTAACGTACCTCGAGTTAGACGTCTTCGACCAGATTTGAACGCGGCGAAAACGCCCACCTATCGATGAGATGTCCCGAATCGACACACTGCCGGATCGCTCGAGTGTGGTGAACGATCGAGAGTGCGATCGCAATGGGACACCCCAAGGCAGGACTTGTCGCGCGAACGGACGTTCGGACTGGTACCGAGCCCGTTCAGTAGTCGAACTCGAGATCGAGGTCCTCGAGCCTCGGCAGATCCTCGAGGTCGTCGAGGACGTCGACGAGGTAAACGTCGCTCTCGTTGCCTCCGCGCGAACTATCGAACGCGATCCTCGAGCCATCGGGACTCAGACGAGCGTGCGGGTGAACGTCGTCGTCACCCGCCCAGTCGTGGGTCGCGAGCGCCCACGGCCCGTCGTAGCCATCGGCGTCGGCGTCCCACCGCCAGAGAAGTAGGTGCGGAACGCCGCGGTGGGTGCCGTCGCCGACGATCAGATCGCGGGTGGTACTGTGAAAGTGAGTGTAGATGTCCGGTGCGGGCCACTCGCGCCGATCGGTCCCGTCGTACCGAACCTGCCCGAAGAACGCGTCGGGATCGTCGCGGGAACCGCGCCAGCCGTGGTAGCCGACGTGTTCGCCGTCGGCGAGCCAGTGCTCGTGGCCGACGGCCTCGTCCGCATCCGTCGACCGGATCTGCCAGGTATCGTCGGTCTCGAGGTTGAGCCCCCAGATCCTGTCGGCGTTCTCCCACGGACCCTCCTCGCAGTAGGTGATCAACTCCGGCTTCGTCGGCGACGTGTTGACGTGGGTCAGCCAGCGCTCGGTATCGACGTGAACGCTGGGCTCGGCCGATTCGTCCTCGATCGGCACAGAGATCACCTTCGAACGCGGTCCCGCTTCCATCCGCGCGTTCATCCAAACCTCCCTGTTTTCGGGATCGCGTTCGTCGTCGAGGTCGAGCGCCTCGGACAGCGCGACGACGGCGCGGGTCCCGTCGGCCGTCCCGCCGAGGTGTCCGCCGTAGTATCCTTCGGGCCGCTCGTAGTGAGCGTCGACCTCGAGCGTCTCGAGGTCGAGCGAGACGAGTTGGCGGTCACACCAAAACAGGGCGGTGTCTCGATCTGGAAACCGTGTCGTTCCGTCGATCTCGTGGGGAAGATCGGTCAACTGCGTGAGCAGCCCGGACTCGATATCGATCGAGTAGAGGTCCCGAGTCCCGTCTCGATCCGAACGAAATAAGAGCCGACGACCGCCGTCGTAAAACGCCGGTTCCGTGAAGTAGAGGTGGCGGTTCGCGGTGTCCGGGTAGTTCGTGAACCGACGGACGGTCGCCCCGGTGGTCGGATCGTCGTACGTCTCGACTTCGGCGGGCCAATGGCGGCCAGCCTTCGGCCCCTGTCGACGGATCGTCTCCATAGGGTGTTCGATAACGGAGCGCGGCTAAAAAGATTCGCCTCCTGCAATCTCGCTTCGACGGCATCGGTTACCTAAATCGAAACTGACGACCGGAATCGACCGCGGCTACTCGAGAAAGGGCGATACGCGCCGTCGTCCAGTCCATCGAACGCGACGATCGAAGTTCGCTTCCGTCCGATCCGTTTCTACTAAGTAATTGATATTACGATAATTATTTTAGTGTATGTTTCTATGATTATACTGAACCATGTTCGATGATAACACGGACATTTGCCGTCGGAGTGTACTGCGAGGAATCGGAGCGGGCGCGATCGCCACCGCGGGAACGGCTAGTCTGGGCGGCTCGGTGCTCGCGGCGGAAGAGACGTACCAAAATCCGGTCGGACCGATCGGATTCGGCGATCCGGGTATCGTCCGAACCTGCGACGGGACCTACTACGTGTACGGGACGGAAACGCCGGAGGACGTGACTCCGATCGCCGAGTCCGACGACCTGGTCAACTGGACGTACGTCGGTTCGGCCCTCGAGGAGCAACCGGACTGGCGCGACGACCCGGACGCGGGAGTGTGGGCACCCTCGGTCAACTACTTCAACGGCGAGTACTACCTCTATTACTCGTACTCGACCTGGGGGAGCCAGGACAACCCGGGAATCGGCCTTGCGACCGCGGATGACCCGGTAGGGCCGTTCACCGATCAGGGGCCGGTGTTTCGGGCGGCAGACCTGCCGGTGACGAACGCCATCGACGCCGAGTTGGAGGTCGTCGACGGTACGCCCTACCTGGTGTGGGGAAGCTGGTACGGTATCTACGGCGTCGAACTAACCGAGAACGGGACGGACATCGTCCCCAACACGGAGTTTCACATGGCCGGAGACATGATAGAGGGGCCGATGATCGTCGAAGAGAACGGGTACTACTACCTCTTCTATTCGACCGGGCACTGCTGTGACGGCCCCGACAGCACGTACGAACTCGAGGTCGGACGCTCGGAGTCGTTTTTCGGCCCCTACGTCAATCAGAACGGCGACGATCTCCGGGACCTGAACGAGCACCACGCGGGCGTCTCGGTTTTGACGGGGACCGACCAGTTCATTGGCCCGGGCCACAATACGGCGATTCGGGACGACGACGGCGACTGGTGGATGGTGTACCACGTCGAGGCGACCGACGAGGTGGACACCCGCGTGCTCATGGTCGACCCGATCCAGTGGGACGACGACGACTGGCCGATCGTCGGCGACAACGGAGCACCGAGTGCCGAGAGCCCGGTTCCCGAGGCAGGTGCCGACTTGTGTGAGTGAGCAACCGTCCGTACCGGAACCGTTCGGCGAACAACCGTCACCGAGTGCTCATCTATCCGGCCCTCGCTACTCATCCAGCCGGTATCGATCGAGCGCTTCCTCGTCGACGGTAATTCCGAGCCCCGGCTCCTGCGGCACCTCGAGTGTTCCCCCGGACGGATCGAAGGGCGTCTCGAGGAGGTCGTCCCGAAGCGGGTTCTCGCTGCGATCGAACTCGACCATCATCGGCTCCGGCACGTTTCGGGTGTGAGGATAGTCGGAGACGCTGGCGGCGAACTGCACCGCTGCGGCCATCCCGACGGCCCCGTTCCAGACGTGCGGCCTGACGGTGACGTTTTCGGTCGTCGCCATATCGGCGATCAGTCGCGCCTCGGAGAGACCGCCGCATCTGCCGAGGTTCGGCTGGACGATATCGACCGCCCGGTCGTCGATGAGTTCTTTGAACGCGAATCGGCCGTAGTGGGCTTCCCCGGCCGCGATCGGGATATCGACCGCGCGTTTCACTTCCCGGTACCCGCTCGCGTTCTCCGGCGGAACGGGCTCTTCGATCCAGCGGATATCGTATTCGGCGATCGCGTTCGCCGATTCGATCGCCTGCCGAGGTCGGTAGTTCCCGTTCATGTCGACCAGTAAACGAGCGTCCGCTCCCAGTACCTCGCGGGCGACACGGACCCGCTCGGCGTCGTCTTTCGGACCGGCTCCGATCTTGATCTTCGCCGCCTCGAATCCCTCCGCGACGGCTTCCTCGATGGGTGCCTCGAGCGGTCGGTCCTCCTCCGTGAAGTACATCGTCGACGCGTAGGGGACGAGCGAGTCGCGGCTCCGTCCGCCGAGAAGCTGATGAATCGGGCGTTCAACCGTCTTCCCGATGATGTCCCAGCAGGCGACGTCGACCGCGCTGACGACGCTCTGGACGAACACGCTCCCGCCGAAGTGGTACGGGTCAGTGTAGGAATCGATTGCCAGCGACTCCACGGCGAAGGGGTCCATCCCGATGACGTCGTCGGCGAACAACTCATCGACCGTCGCCTCGACGATCCGACCGGGTGCGAACGCTTCGCCCCACCCCACGACGCCGGTGTCGGTCTCGAGGCGGAGCAAGGTCGTCTTTCGTGTGTGGCCGAACCCGCGGGCGTCCCCGAGTCCGCGGCCGTCGGGAAGCGAGTGTCCGAGCGGGATCGTTTCAATGTTTGTTATTTCCATGCGTACTGACGCGATGCCTCGCCCGATATAATTTGTGTTTCACTGACTCGAAATCAGCGATTCCAGGCCCCGAAGTCGGGATCGATGAGCCTGTGCTCGCGCTCGAGTGCGTCGATCCGATCGATATCAGCGCGGTCGAGCGAGAGGTTCTGCGCCTCGAGATTTTCGCGCATATGGGCTTCGCTACTGGCTTTCGGAATCGCGGCGACGTTGTCCGTCGAGAGCAACCACGCCAGCGAGACCTGGGCGGGCGTCGTTTCGTGTTTATCTGCGACATCTTTCAGGACCGAAACGTCGGACTCGGCAGGTGTCGCAACCGAATCTTCGATATCGCGTTCGTCCGCCGGGGCGAACACTTCTCCCTGCGCGAGCGGGCAGTACGCCACCAGCCAGTGGTCGTGTTCGCGGGCGTAGCGTCGCAGTTCCTCCTGTTGAAGGAACGGGTGGCATTCCACCTGATGGGCGGCGATGGGTGCCTCGAGTACGTCGCGAGCCTGATCGAGTTGGTCCGGTTCGAAGTTCGAGACGCCGACGTGACGGATCGCACCCCGTTCGCGCAACTCGTCGAACGCCGATAACGTCTCGGCCGCGTCGTACGTCTCGTGGGGCCAGTGCACGTAGAGTAAGTCGACGTAGTCGGTCTCCAGACGGTCGAGACTCGCTTCGACTGACTCGAGGACGTCGTCGTAGCCGAGGTTTCCCGTATCGACCTTCGTCGCGAGGAACAGATCGTCTCGGTCGACGGGCGATTCGGTGATTCCCTCCCCTAGATACGCCTCGTTCTCGTAGTCCTGTGCCGTGTCGACGTGTCGGTACCCGGCCTGCAAGGCCGTCTCGACGCGTTCGGTCCATCGGTCGCGATCGTTCTCGGAGTAGGTCCCGAGGCCGAGCCTCGGCAGTTCTTCGAGTGGCATGGATAACGGTGTGGGTGTGTGCGACATGATTCTTTGGGTGGCAGAAACATCGGCGGGGAGCGACGGCTCAGGTTACCGATCCGCCCGCGAGTCCCGCGTCTCGAGCGGACCGAGAGACGATCGGCGGACATCGTCTTCGGTGTAGACGATCACTCGATCGACGACGACGCCGGGGTCGACCGCGTACAGCGACAGCACGTGTCTCTCGGACCCGTTCAGTTCGTGATCGGTCGTCGAACGGACGCAAGATCTGAGGACGTTTCGCTGCCACTCCGGGTCGTGTTCGCCGCCGTTCGCGTCGAAGTCGACTACCGTCGGGTCGGCGTCGTCGACCGCGACCGCGTATCGGTGGGGCGTCGAGTCCGACGGCGCGTGGGTCGGCAACAACTGTACCTCGACGCGAACGTCGCCGGCGCGGGCCTCGAACGCGTACTCGAGTCGGGCCGCTTGCTCGCGAACGTCAGTCGCGTCGACGGTGCCAGCACCGACACCGATTCGCGGCCCGTCGATCGGACGACTTGCCATCGCGGTGCCGCTCGTTCGACTCAGCCCGTCGACCGGCTTCCAGTGCGTCGCACCTCGCACGAGTGCCGTCGGGTGATCCGCCTCGATAGCGACCCGGCCGTTCGATTCGACGAAGACCGGTCGCTGATCCGGTTCGAAGGGGGGCACAGATTCGGCTCGAGAATCCCGTTCCACCGACGTTCGCGACCTGATCGGCACTTCGACCTCGAGTTCGCGTCCGGCACCCTCGATCCGAATTCGGCCCGTCGTCTTCGAATCGGGGGCTGCCTCCCAGTCGATAGCCACGCGGACCCGTCGGTCGCCGTCGAACGCTCCCGACGAGTGCTCGAGGTCGATCCACTCCTCAGCTGTCGCCGTCCACTCGACAGTTCCCGTTCCGCGGTTGTAACAGTCGACGAATCGAGAGCGGTCGACGCCCTGAACGAACGTCGGGAGCCGCCGTCGGCGCGGACCCGTTCCGGCACTCCCGGACGATCCCTCGACGGTAACCTCGAGCGTCGGCCCCTGTTCTTCGGTTACGCCCGCAGTCGCCGGCTGGTCGAACACCGGGAGATCTCGCGGGCTCGCGGACATCATTTCCCGCCACTTCCCGTCCGAGGAGGCGTTGTACCGCTCGGTTTCGGCCGCGATGCGCTCTACTGCCGCCCGCGAGCGCCGCGCGTACTTCGTTGCGCTCGTTCTCCCCTGTCCGGCGTAGAGGCGACTCCGCATCGCCTCGAGGGCCGCTTCGTTCATCGCCCGCGAACACCGAATCGGATAGGCGACGAGGTGGAAAAACGCCGTTCGTGATTCCTCGGGGAGCGTTTCGTATAGCTTCGTCGCCGTTTCGTCGATCCGTTCGTAGGCCTCGAGCCGTCGCCGAGCCTCGTCGCCGTGGCAGATCGCGCTGAACTCGGGTTCGTTTTTCTCCGTGTTCGGATACACGCCGTTCCAGCCGACGTGTTCGGGTTTGCGGGCGAGGGCGAGTCGATAGTACTCGCCGAGCACGTCGGCTATTTCCTCCGCGTAACTTGGGCCGAACTCGCGGGTAGCCCACTCCGTGAGCCACTCCCGTTGGGACTGGTCTCTGACCCCCTCGAGATCCCACGCTAACTCGAGGAAGTACTCGGTTTCTTTCTCCGCGGGTTTGAGGTCGCCCACGTTTGCGATCCACAGCGTCTCGGCTCCGTGGTGGTACGCCCGTCGCAACTCCTCGCGGATCAGCGCCGGCGGAATCGAACAGAGCCACTGGTGGTCGTGAGGACGCCCCCAGTAAGAGAGATGGTAGTAGACGCCGTGACCGCCGCTTCGCTCCCGCTTTGCTTCCGTCGGGAGGCGTCGAAGGTAGCCGAAGTTGTCGTCGGGCCAAACGAGACAGACGTCTTCGGGAACCTCGAGTCCGTTCCGATAGAGGTCGAGCGTTTCCTTGTACGGGCAAAACGCCTGCGGAACGTCCGCGACATCGGGTTCGAGGGTCTCCTCGAGTAACTCGCGCTGATCGTCGACGACCCGTTGGAGCAGATTGACGCGCTCCTCGAGGCTGTCGCCGCCCGGCATGCCGGAGTCGTGGATTCCGCGCATCCCGATGGTGAAGATGTTTTCCCGACCGGCGACCTCCTCGAGGCGTTGTGCCCAGTACTGGCGAATCGTTTCGGCGTTGGTCTCGTAGTTCCATTCTCCTCGACTGTCCGTCTCCCACTCGTCGACGTTGTTTCGGTGCATCGGCTCGCAGTGGGAGGTGCCGACGATGATTCCGTACCGATCGGCGGCCTCGCGGTTCCCGTCGCACCGATAGAAGGCTTTCGTCCCGTCGTGCATCGCCGGCCAGATCGTGTTGGCCTTGAGCCGCAAGAGGAGTTCAAACACGCGCTCGTAGGTCTTCGGCCCGATTCCGTCGGGCGTCTCCGGATCGTACGTTTGCTGGGCCCACTCGCGAATCCCGAAGTCCTCGTCGTTGATGAAGATCCCGCGGTAGCTGACCGACGGGGGTCCCGCCTGCTCGATTCCCTTCCTCACGTGGAGTTGGTCGCGCTCGTCGGTCGGAACGTCCGCCCACCAGTACCACGGCGAGACGCCGAGTCGCTTCGACAGTTCGTAGATGGCGTAGGCCGTTCCCCGCGCGTCGCTTCCCGCGATCACCAGCGTTTCGTCCACACCTCGCAGTTCCTCGAAATCACCGTCCCCGACGGCCCCGAATAGAAAGCTCTCGGGTTGTTCCCCGAGTCCGTGGCCGACCGCGATCCGATCGACCGCACGGTCGAACGCGTCGGCAACCCCGTACGTCCCGACGAGAATCGCACGGCCCTCGAGGTCGGCGACCCCCCGACGGCACGGTGGTCGGCGTCCGGTGACGCGCTCGATGTCGTCCCGGAGGTCGTGTGAGGCGATTTCGACGACCGATTCGGTGGCGACGTATCGGATCGGTACTGCGGAGTCCGCGACCAGCGCCACGGTGTCCGCCTGGCGCTCCTCGAGGATCGAGAGTCGCTGCGTATCCATCGGGAACGATATTCTTCGGTCAACTATTAGTCTGTTGGGATCGTGGACGCCAGCGACGAACAGTGTAGTTGGGACGACTCGTTCAGAGGCTCGAAAATCTCGTTCGAGGACTCGAAACTGGATAAAACGCCGGCGTCTTCTCGATGACACGCACCGATACGCGAACGCAATAAATTCGTCCGGCAGAGCCGAATATAGGAGTTTTTGCTCTCGATTTTAGCCGGGCTTTTTACACATATATGGTTGTAAAAGGTTTGGCTGTATTTCAGTAGTATTCATGTATTCACCACGAAAAGTCAGCTCTTAGCGCTCAGTTATCCTGTTAACGACCATATCCGGCCATACCGCACACATAGTGTTATGGAATACCACACCGAACGAGAGACGAGGAAGAACGCCACAGGTCGCGACCGCATTGCAGGCTAGCAGTCGAACGAGTGGACAGAACTATCGAAAACGACGAGAGTCGTTATCGACGGTCAGTACCGAATCAGTCAAATACAAAATTTTTTACTCTACTCGAGTAATAATCCGTCTGTCGCAAATCGCGATACAACCAAACATGGCAGAAGATAGCAATAACCAAGTCACGAAGGGGTCCGAACGGACACAAGAGCAAAGCGCTCAACGAACACCTGAAAACGCGAATACAGACGCCAGCGAAACCGACGCGACGTCGCTGTCGATGGGGCGGCGGGGAGCGCTAGCCGTACTCGGAGCGACGGGCCTCGGTGCCGCGCTCTCGGGGACGGCAACCGCTCGCCGAACGCCAACGGGCGATCCGGAAACCGGGAACCAACCGTGGTACAACTGGGACGGAGACGTCGACGCGGCTGAAAACGGGCTGTACAACCTCGAGAGGCTCCAGACGGACCACCACCACACGCCGGCTCGAGAACCCCACGTCATCGTCTGGGAGGACGACGACGGGTGCTACCAGGCGGATACGGACGAGGAAACGGTCTACAGCGGCGAAGACTACCTCGAAGCGATCCAGACCGCCGTCGACAGCCTGAGCGAGGATCGGACGACGAAAGAGCGAGTACTCGTCACTGCGTCCGGGACGATCGGACCCGCCGAGGAACTCACGCAGATCGTGCTACCGAGTTATACGATCCTCGACGTCGCGGGAACGGTCTCGGTCGAGGACGACGGCGAGCAGCCGATGGTGATTCCGATTCGAGCCTTCGACGAGGAGGAGATCGAGATTCCGCGACTCACCGTAACGGGAAATCCCCGGTTCGCACTGTGGCTTCAGGACAGCGACTCCATCAAACTCGGTGACATCGACATCCGGTTCGACGACACCGACGGGTTCGCCAACTACTGGGATATCGATGAACCCGAGTGGCCGCCGACGTCGTTCGACCCGGACGCCAGCCGAGAGGAAATTCTGGACGATCCCGGGTGGGTCGGCGAATTCTTCGAGGCCGTCAGGATCGACGCCCGCGCTCGAGAGGAGCCCGCATCGGACGTGTTTATCAGTTCGGTCTACGTCGAGGGGGGTCGCCACCACGCCGTCGAAACGTACGCCGCCGAACGCATCGTCGTCGATCAGGTGATCGGCGTCGACATGGGCGGCTCCGCCGTCATCCTGAACGAAACCGAGAACGCGGTAGTCAACAACGTCGTCGGCGAGAATCCAGAGTCGCCAACCTGGTACGCGACGTTCCGCTGTGCCAACGGCTGTGAAAACGTCTCCGTCGGACAGGTCGTCAGTCGTGACGCCCCGCGGGGAATTCACCTCACGACCGAATCGAACGAGATCACGGTCGGCGAGGTCAATATCATCGGCGCACGATTCAACGGCATCGTCGTCGACGACGTCGAAAACATCACGATTCAGGGCGGCCTCGTCAAGAACGTCGTCAACGAAGCCGTCACCTCGACGGCGGACGGATTCTCCGTTTCGAATCTCCACGTCGTCGACGACCTCTCCGAGGAGGAACGCGACGAAATAACGCTTCCCGACGGCGACGGTGCACCGACCGACCCGACCCAAACGCACGGGATCCGGTTTTTCGGCCAGAACGGCCGAATCGTCAACAATGACGTTCGCAACGCGGGAACGGTAGCTGACATCGAGGTCGAGGCCCTGAACACGATCGTCAGGGACAACCTCGGCGACGGATTGACGTCCGGAACGACCACGCTCGAGCCCGGCGGCGAGGAAGCCACACGCGTTACCGACATCTACGGTCGGCCCGACGCCGCGTTCGGCCTGCGCGCCGAGCTCGAGTCCGCTCCGTCCGAGCCGGTCGCCTGGACGCACTACTTCGAGTGGGCCGGTGACGGGTGGGACCTCGTCTTCGACTGGCGAACCGATCCCGGCGAGTCGGTCGACGTGTCCTACATCGTCGACAAGACGCAAGCGAGCGACGAAGACCCCGAACTGGATACAGTCGAACCCGGCACGTATCGAATCGACGCGGGGCATACCGGCACGCCGCTGACGGTTGTGGACGGCAACCTCGAGATGAACGAGTGGGAAGACGGGGACGCCCAGCGTTGGCTCGTCGAGGAAGACGGCGACAACTACCGTATCGAGCTCGAGGCGACCGGCGAGGTCCTCGAAGTTGTGGACGGCGAAATCGAAGACGGTGCTAACGTCCAGGTTGGCGAGGACAGTGGCGAGAGTCACCAGCGCTGGGATCTCGAGCCCATCTTCACGCCCAGCGGCGAGTTCCGCTACTCCGTACACCCCGCCGGTGCCGACGAGGGACTAGATGTCGAGGGGGGCAACGAGGAACCCGGAACGAACGTGCACCTGTGGGGCCACAGCGGTGTTGCACACCAGCGGTTCGAGTTCGACGAGCTGTAAAGCTCGAGGGGTTCTACGGTCCCGTTCAACCGCGTCACGGCGGTCGACCGCCATCCTCAGCGGGGTTTCTCCGAGGCGTACTGACATCAGACGACAGGGACTCGAGCGCTCGACTACGAGGGGCCGGATTGGACGGAATCGATAACGCCGCGGAGATATCCGACGGTGTAGCCACGAGCGCGGTGACGCCAGTCGGTATCGCCCGCCATTTCGGGGACGTGGTCGGGAATAACGACGCCGCCGTATCCGATCTCGTCCAGCGTTTTGACGACCGCGACGGGATCGAAATTCCCGTCGTCGACGAACGTCTCGTGAAATTGCGGCACGCTTCCGACGACGTCGCGAAAGTGAATAAAGCCGATCTGGTCGCGCTCTCCGAAGCGGCGTACAACGTCTGTGACGTCTTCGCCCATCTGCGAGAAACAGCCGAGACAGAGTTTGAGGCTATGGGCATCGCTCGGGACAGCACTCATCGCGCGTTCGAAGTTTTCGACGTTTCGGCAGAGACGCGGGATACCACACATCGACTCGATAGTCGGCGGGTCGACCGGGTGAAGCGCCAACTCGACGCCAGCGGATTCGGCGACCGGCAGTACCGTCTCGAGAAACGACTCGTAACTATCCCAGAACTCGTCTTCGGTGTACGCCCGATCGAGCCCCGGCGCGAGTTCGTCCGGTGTCTCGAGGGCGTCGTACTCGAACGCCGTGCCGCGTGCGCCACCGCGGAGTTCGGTCGTCCCCGTTCGCATCGGAACGACGCCGCGCGGATTCCACTGGTAGCCAAGAATCGGGATATCCGCCTCACCGAGGTTCCGAACGAGCGTCGTAATCTGTTCGAGCGCCTCGGTTTTCCCATCCCGGTCGAACATAATGTCGCCGTACAACGAGTAGGGTAACGACTGGATCCCGATCAGGGTGAGATCCGCGTCCTCGACGCGGTTTTTCGCCTCCTCAAGTTCGTTGGCCGATGGAATCGCGTTTCGCCCGACCTCGAGGGTCGCGCCCGCGTCGCGGTCGTTGAATTCGTCCGGTTCCTCTTCGACATCGGCGTGATCGATAAAGACGTCCGTCGCGCCCAGCTGTCGGATGTACTGCAGTCGCTGTTCCGACAGTGAGCGCGTCCGAACGCCGACTCGGATGGTCGTCTCTGTGGTCATTGGTTTGGTGATCGTATCGGTTTCGTCGCAAGCATCTCATATAATACCTGCCATCATCTTGCCGACAAGAAAGGAGTGCGGTCACCGAGTACCAGAGACGACGGTTCGTACGGACTGCTGTCAGTTATTTCTGGGGCGTCCGCGACCCGCCCTGCGGTTGCGGCGGCGGTAGCTTTTTTCTACGACGACCCACGGAGGGTTCGGCAAGCGGGAACGTGTTCTCGTCAGTTGTGTCGCGAAGAGAATACGAATGTTTGCGCTGGATTCAAAAAGGTAATTACAGCGGAGTAAGGATTTGATCAGGAGGGATACTTCCATGCAGATAACAGAGTACGAATTGTTCGAAGTTCCGCCACGGTGGCTGTTTCTCAAGATCACGACGAGCGACGGCACCGTCGGGTGGGGAGAACCGGTCGTCGAGGGCCGAGCGAAGACCGTCCGCAGTGCCGTCGAGGAACTGATGGATAACTACCTGCTCGGCGAAGATCCGTCGAGGATCGAGGATCATTGGCAACGGCTGTATCGCGGCGGGTTTTACCGCGGCGGGCCGGTTTTGATGAGCGCGATCGCGGGTATCGATCAGGCGTTGTGGGATATCAAAGGGAAGCGGTTCGGTGCGCCCGTGTTCGAACTGCTGGGCGGTCGCGCTCGTGACAGGATTCGCGTCTACCAGTGGATCGGCGGCGACCGGCCGGAGGAGGTCGGCGAGGCGGCCGCAAAGAAGGTGGACGCGGGCTTCACTGCGTTGAAGATGAACGCGACGTCCGAACTCCGACGGATCGACTCGCCCGAAACCGTCGGGGCGGCCAGTGACCGACTCGCCGAGGTGCGAGATGCAGTCGGGGACGACGTGGATATCGGCGTCGATTTCCACGGACGAGTCAGCAAACCGATGGCGAAGCGACTCGCAAAGGCTCTCGAGCCGTACGAACCCATGTTCATCGAGGAGCCGGTACTACCCGAGCACAACGACGCGCTTCCGGAAATCGCCCAGCACACGACGATTCCGATCGCGACGGGGGAACGGATGTTCTCTCGCTGGGACTTCAAACCGCTCCTCGAGAGCGGGGCTGTCGATCTCATTCAACCCGATCTCTCGCACGCGGGAGGAATCACCGAAGTGAAGAAAATCGCGAGCATGGCGGAGGCCTACGACGTGGGGATCGCACCGCACTGTCCCCTCGGCCCGATCGCGCTCGCATCGTGCATTCAAGTCGACGCCTGTACGCCGAACACGCTTATTCAAGAACAGAGTCTCGACATCCATTACAACAAGACCAGCGATGTGCTCGATTATCTCGCGGAACCGGACGTCTTCGAGTACGAAGACGGGTACGTAACCCTCCCCGAGGGCCCCGGACTCGGCATCGACGTGGACGAAGCGTCAGTGCGCGAGCGGTCACAACAGGACGTCGATTGGCACAACCCGGTCTGGAAGCACGAGGATGGGAGCGTCGCGGAGTGGTAGCCACCACGGCTCATACGCTCGGCTGTAACTAGGTGAAGATTCTCGTACCCCCGGGACGGCGAGAATCTCGAACGACTTCCAGCCGAGCGTATCAGAGCCAACAGGAATCCCAACGCGGGCAGGATAACTATATCCGATAGCCGCTCATCTGTACGCGATACAATGGCCGACGAACAGCGATACGGTGCACGGGTCGTGGACGGCACGCTCTCTCTCGACGGCGAAAACGAAGGCGATTCGCTCGAGATTGGTCCGATCGACGACGTGATCGACTTGATCGGGGGCGAAACCTACACGCTCGAGTACACCGCTCGACAGGGGGCAGTTTCCTGGCTCGAGACCGACGACGACGAGACGCTGACTCTCGACGTGAGAGCGGAATTGACGGACTGGGCGTACACGCCCGAGTTCGTCGCCACGCTCGAAAATTGCTCACTCGAGAAGACGGGCGAACACGGCTACCCGGTTCGAACCGAGGTGTTCGCCGACCTCGTCACCGAAATCTGGGATTCCAAAGGCAACCTCGAGCCGTAAGTCGTCGACAGCGGTCACAAATCGTATCGAGTTCCGAAGCCGGTTCGTGGACCCGAAAGCGGAAGGGTCGGGCATCGACTCCGAAATAGTAGCTACACTTATTAATCGGGCACCCATGACGTTCGATATGGATCGTGGATTAGTCGTTATCAACGATACGCAAGCGCACAAACGTCTGCTTCGAGAAGCCGGACAGTTCACCGCAGGTACCGACGCGGAACTCGTCTTGTTTTCCTGGATGACTCCCGAACAGTACGAAGAGGGGGTCAACGCACTCGAAACGATCGGGGATATCGAACACACAACCTACGACGAATCTACCGCCCTCGATATGACGACCCGATTCGCTCAAGAACTCGCCGACGAGGCGTTTACCGAGTTCGACGGCGACATCGACTACGAGATTGAAGGAGTCGTGACTGACGATGACGATATCTCCGATGCGGTCCTCGACGCGGCCGAGCGCCTCGAGTGCGATCACGTCTTCGTCGTCGGTCGGAGCCGTTCCCCCACCGGGAAAGCGATTTTCGGCGATATCGCCCAGCGGATCATCCTCAACTTCGACGGGCTCGTCACGACCGCGACGACGTGATCGATCGGCGAAACGGGATTCAGTCGGGCGAACTGGCGGTCGTGTCTCCCTGCCCCGAGTCACACAAGTTCGCCGGCTTCAGGTTCGACGCAACGAACCGCTGACACTCTCCTTTCGTTCCCGAGACCCGAACCACGTCCGGTCCTCCCGTACGTTTCGAAACGGCAGTCGATGTAATTCCGTTATCGGCGTACCAACCTAGTTGCGATTAGAGCGAATCACTCAGAAGATGCGATAGTTCCGTCGATCAGTTCGACCGTCGTATCAGGTTCGCGTTACGGATCAACGAGCCAATTGCCACGAGTTGCTCTCGAGGCTTTCGGCACGCTTCTATCGGACAGTTCTCGAGTCGAATGAGGGAGCACCGGAACGAATTCAGTTCCACCGTCGATAGACACGTCCCTCCTCACGACAACTCGAAATCGAACTCGTGAGTTTCAGGCCCCGCCGACCGATATGTTCGAACAAACCCATCCGAACGACTTCGGATCGAAAGCTGAGTCGAAACGTGCAGATAGTTTTACTGTGATCCGCATTTTGTCGAAGTTGTTCCACTAAAACGGCGACGGCTTTGCCGCCGATACCGCATCTTTTGGTACCGGAACGACGATATCGACCATGGAACTTCTCGAGCAATTTGCTGCCGACCGACCGATCGTCGGTATGGTCCACCTTCCGGCACTGCCCGGATCACCCGGATTCGACGGCGACCGTACAGCAATCCGTTCTCGAGCGCTCGACGACGCGACCGCCCTCGAGGCGGGCGGCGTCGACGGGATCGTCCTCGAAAACTTCGGCGACGCGCCGTTCTATCCGGAAGACGTCCCGACGCACGTGGTCGCAGCGATGACTTCACACGCCAAAGCCCTAACGGATGCCGTCGACGTTCCCGTCGGCGTCAACGTGCTCAGAAACGATGCCGAAGCCGCGATTTCGATCGCCGCCGCGACGGACGCGTCGTTCGTCCGCGTCAACGTCCACGTCGGAGCGGCCGCGACCGATCAGGGAATCCTCGAGGGAAGGGCTCACGAAACGGTTCGACTACGAGAACGGATCGACGCCGACGTGGCAATTCTCGCGGACGTCCACGTCAAACACGCGACGCCCGTCGGGGAGTCGTCGATCGAACAGGTCGCACTCGAGACGACCGAACGCGGGTTAGCGGACGGTGTCATCGTCTCCGGGGTCGGGACGGGCGCCGAAACGCAACTCATGGACGTCGAGCGCGTGTCAGAGAAGCTCGGCGAACTCGACGATCCAGTGCCGGTCTTCGTCGGGAGTGGCGTGACAGCCGAGACGATCGGCGACTGTTTCGAGGCGGGCTCGAACGGCGTCATCGTCGGAACCGCACTCAAAAAGGGAAAAGAGACGACGAACAGGGTCTCCAGAGAGCGAGTCGAATCGATCGTCGAGGCCGGGCGAGAGCACCAGTAGAGTAGTTCAAACACGGGCCGCTCAACGGGATTCGAACGTTATCGCGGCGGGAGATCCCAGCGTTCGATCGCATCGCGCCAGATGTCTGCTCCGTCGGGGTCGCACGCTTCCTGCCATTCCGCCGGAGACAGTATCGTCGCGTCGATCATCCCCTCCTGAGCTTGAACCGGCGGATCGAGCCGAATTTTGTGAAGTAAGACGCCGACCTCCGGAGCGGTGCGGATACGTCGGAGCGCCTCACCGGCCTCCTCAACGGACAAAAACGATAGCATACACTCAGTCAGGAAGAGATCGATTCCGTCGATTTCGAACGTTTCGGACAGCGTTTCGACGAGCGTCTCATCGCGCAGATCAGCCTCGAGTAAAAACTCGCGTGTTGGCGCTTCGACCGTTTCCAGCATCGATCCGGACGTATCGAAGCCGTACGCGGTCACGCCGCGGGCTCGTACGTTCTCAACGGTCTCCCCCTTTCCACAGCCAGCGATGACGACGACCGGATCCTCGTCACCAGCTGTCACGTGTTCGGCGAACGCGGCGAGTTCGCCGGTTTCATCGTATCGCTCGGTCATACGGTATCACGGGCTCACACGTCGAAAAATGTCTCGGTTAGTGCCCGTGACCAAAGCTGCCACAACGCGATGCACCAGGTGCACGAACTGCACGAGATGCTCGGCGTCACGATCCAGATCCCCAGCGTTGCGATTCGGTTGGTCGATACATAACCGAATCGAAACCGGGCCGGTCGCGTCCACTATCTTTCGTTCCCGGTCGCATAGCGGCCGACGTAGACGCCCGTAAAGCCACCGGCAACTTCTGTCGCGAAACCGTCGTTATCCTCGTGCGATACGGCATAATAACTGTTGTTGAACAGTACCGACTTCGATCGAACAGTGCGTGGTTCGAACGAGAACAATGACTCACGGACGACCTGAGATAACTCCGCGAGAGCGTAAGAAGATTTTACTCGCACCCCGATATTTATGGTAGTGGGTCACGCGTTCTTCGTACGATGGTGCGACAAGTGCAACCAGCAATTACGACGAACACGGCGATCGATCCCGACGATATTACGATTGCATACCTCGGCGGTGGCAGCCGCCAGTGGGCTCCGAACCTGATTCGAGACCTCGCACAGTCGGACCTCGACGGCCAGGTTCGCCTCTACGACGAACACTACGAGAGCGCGCAGCGAAACGCCGAGTTCGGCAACTGGGTCCACACAGGGGCTGACGTCGAACCGACAGCGGACTGGTCATACGAGGCGACCGACTCGCTCGAGGTGGCCCTCGAGGGAGCGGACGTTGTCATCCTCTCGACGCAGTACGATCCGGCGGAGACGTTCGTCCACGACCTGGACATTCCGAAGGAGTACGGTATCTACGGGGCGGTCGCCGCGACGATCGGTCCCGGCGGCATCTTCCGAGCGATGCGGACCGCCCCCCTCTATCGGAAATTCGCTGCCGCGATTCGCGAACACTGTCCCGACGCGTGGGTGTTCAACTACACGAACCCGGTCCACTTCGTGACGCGGGCGCTGTACGACGAGTACCCCGATATCAATGCGCTCGGGCTCTGTCACGAGGTCCTTGGCACTCGTCACAGACTCGCTCGCTACGCGCGAGAGGAGCTCGATATGGACGCCGAGCGCTCGGACATCTCGGTCAACGTCAAGGGAATCAACCACTTCACGTGGGTCGACGAAGCTCGCTGTAAGGGCGTCGACCTCTGGCCCGTCCTCGAGGACCGCCTCGAGAGCGAGGAGGGCCACCAGGAGTTCACGAGGGAGGGTCTCGAAAACGAGAGCGTTTTCGTTGACAACTGGCAGGTGACTTGGGAGCTGTTCCGCCGGTTCGACGTGTTGCCCGCGGCGGGCGACCGCCACCTCGTCGAGTACGCCACCTGGTTCATCCAGAACGGCCAGGAGGGGCTCAACCGCTGGGGCGTCAAGCGAACCGGCAGCGACTACCGCTCGAAGCACTGGACGCCCGCCGAATCCGACCAGACGACCGACGTCGAAGCCTGGCTCGAGGGCGAGCGGGAATTCGAACTGACCGAATCAAACGAGGTTTTCGTCGACATCCTCCGCGCGCTCGTCGGCAAGGACGACTACGTGACGAACATCAACCTCCCGAACGTCGGCCAGGTCTCGGACCTCCAGGACGGTGCCGTCGTCGAGACGAACGCGACGGTTCGTGCGAACGAGGTCAAGCCGATGGCGGCCGGTGGCTTTCCCCGCCCCGTCCGCAGCCTCGTTCGCGGCCACGTCGAGACGATCGAAACGATCATCGAAGCGTCTCGAGATGGCGACGTTGATGCCGCCTTCCAGGGATTCCTCATCGATCAGCAGGTTCGAACCCTTCAGACAGAACAAGCGCGAGAGCTGTTCGCCGAACTGGCCACAGCCCAGGCGGAGTACCTCCGGGACTGGAATCTCTCCGAGTCGACCGTGCTCGCGGAAGCCGAGGCGTACGCGCAAAACTGATCAGCTTCAGAATCCTGGTCGCCCTTTACTTTTCGCCGGGCACTCATCGGTTCGCTCCGTTCTCAGTGGTTCGTGCTACTCGTTTGATTTGTGCGCTATCCGACGGTCGTACGAGCGTTTGTTCTCTCGAGTCGAGCAGTGTGGACTGAGACGGTCGGTTGGAGTTTTTTACCAGTAATAGCCGACCCGGTACAGCGACCACCGGTAAACAGTTATAGTCGACCGTATAACGGAAAAGAGGCCAAAAGGCCGAGAGATGAACTGGAGTCGCGGACTGTGAGCCGTCGCCGTGAGGGTGGAAAACAGAACAGGAAGCGGATTGACGCCGTGATCGTTACGTCGGATCGTTGTCGTCAACGGACTTCGCGTGGCGCGCACGGATGCGCGGGTTACTGATCCGATCGAGTGCCTGTGCGATGAGGATGAGCCCCATCGAGAACAGGATGATGGCTAGGGTCGGTGCCAGTATATAGTGTATCTGTCCGATGGAGTACAGCGCGTTTGCCGACTCCGCCTGCTCGAGAATGATTCCCCAGTTCTCCGTACTGCGCGGCAGGAAGCCCAGATAGTACAAGGCGACGGACGAGAAGATGATGTTTCGCCCGTGGTTGGCGAGGTTGATTAGGACGTAGGGCCAAATGTTCGGAAGGATGTCCTTGAGGATAATAGCGGCGGTGCCAACGCCCATTGCGCGAGACGCTTCGACGTATGCTTGACTGCGGACCTTAAGAACCTCAGAACGGATCGCACGTCCGAGTCCACCCCAGGCAGCGATGGAGAGGACGAGGCCGACGACCGCTGGGTGGCGCGGTTCGACGATTGCGGCGATGACGATGATCAGCGGTAAGCCGGGGATCGAAACGACGATGTCACAGATCGTCATCAGTACTCGATCGAGCGCACCGCCGCGGAAGCCGGCTGCCGTCCCGACGGTAACACCGAGCGTGACCGTAACAACCGCACCGGTTGCGACCATAATGAGAACGGGCGTCGTTCCGTTAACCACCGTTGAGAGGATATCGGTGCCGGTACCGCTCGTTCCGAGGGGGTGCATGAGATTACCATCTAACGGAGAGACCCACGAATCGAACGTTGCGGTTGGACTGTGCGTGTATCGCGGCCCGATCGTTCCGATGATCACGAACGAAAGTGTGAGCGCGATGCCGACGAGGCCGCGCCAGTCGCTCAACACGATCTTTGCCGGCGCGTACACCGACCGGTCGAACTTGCGATAGACGACATCCTTGCGACTCACATCTGCAGCGTCTTCCTCACCGAAAAGGGCGTGTGGAGTCATGCCACCGTCGGCTCGCGTTTCGGTTTTGTTGGTGAGTCGCCGGATGTATCGCTTGAACTGCGTTCGAAACGGGACGCCTGCCGAACTCCCGTACACTTCCATATTGTCCCCGCTGGTCTTTGCACGTGGATCGATACGGCTGTACGTGAGATCGGCAATGAACATCATGAGGACGACGGTGGTACAGATCACCATGAATCCCCCGACCATCAACGGATAGTCGCGGTTCTGGACCCCTTCGAACATATACCATCCCATCCCGCGATAGGCGAAGATTTCCTCGAGCACGATCGAACCGCCGATCATGAACCCGACGAGCAAGAGAAGTCCGGTGTAAAGCGGGAGCAACGCGTTTCGCATGACGTAGCGAAGCGCGATCCGCATCGGGGGTAGCCCGCGCAAACGGGCGACCCGGATGTGATCGGAGCCGAGAACGCTGATCGAGTTCCCTCGCATCTCGAGTGATGCCGCTGCCCCGGTAACGACCATCGAGAGGATCGGTAATGATGCGTGATAGAAGGCCCCGATAATGAACTCGCTATTGAGCCCGATTTCCGCACCGCCGGGGTATCGAGCGCCCGTCGGGAACCAGCCGAGTTGGTAGGAAAAGACGAACAGCAACAGGAGCGCAACGACATAGTACGGCGTCGAACTCTCGATGACGGCGACAGCGGTCATCGCCGTGTCGAACGTCGTGCCCTCGTAGTAGGCCATGATCGCTCCGATACAAATACTCGTAACGAACGTGATGGCCATCGCAACGGACATATAGAAAATCGTCCACGGGACTGCCTCGGCGAGGATCTGATTCACTGAGGCGCTTTCTGCGACCGAGTATCCCAGATCACCCTGCATGAGCGAGGACATGTAATCGACGTACTGTACATAAATCGGGTCTTGCGGGTTGATACTGAGGTATAACTCGACGAGTTGTCGTGCCTGCTCCGGGTTGTCCGGATTTTCTGCCATCATCTGCGTGTACAGCGCCTGCACCGGGTCCGATGGCATGAATCGAACCAACACGAACGTCACGTGGAACACGACGACGATCGTTAAGATACCCTGTCCTATTCGCTTGAGGAGCCAATTACTCATGATCTATTGGTAATGATTGTCTGCTTGCCAACCCTAATAAAATTACTGTTTCCCTCGTAGCGGACGCCGGTATAGTGAGGGGCTCCAGAGTGACATTCGAAGCGGTAGCGAGGTTATGAACGATAGTGTATCGGACCCACGATAGACGAGTACGTACCGAAAACGGTCGATGCAAGAACCGATACAGTTCCCAATGAGCTAATTTATACGATGATTCGAGAGGGCCGGATACTCGGCACGAACTTCGTTCCAGTTGATGTCGTCCGTTACTATTGCGCTTCCTGTGTGTCTTTCTCATCCGTGAGTGATGGCATCAATAAACAGTATCGTTCTTTGTATCGGAATAGCTTTCTCTCCACGAGAATTCCCCGGCGAAATTCCCCATACTACTCCCCGCAAATCGAGGAGTGATAGGGAAACGACGAAGCCATCCCTAGGTATTGGATCTTTTTTCATTAAGGAATCGTATGTGGATGTCCGCAATATATTACAACCATACATGTGTAATTATTACTCTGCACGTTCTGTCGCGTCTCTGTGTTCTATCCACGAGTGTTCTTCTACAGGATATTAAGTTCTTTATGGCAAAACAGACTCGATCTTATACTGTTCACACCCGATTTACGGAAGTATCCGGCTACGGCAGATACCGTACTCCGATGTGAGAAACAGTTCCAGGGTCGGTCGCCGCGCTCGCCACCTCCTCGATATCGATTTCCCGGTCCCCGGCGACCCCGACCGCCGATTCCAACCACGGTTCGCCGTTACTTGTCCGCCAGTTCGTCTTGTCTGCCGTCGAAGTGCCCGCCGAGATTCCATTGTCAGAAGAACTAATATAATTGATTACTACATGTGGGGTGTGACAGACGCACAGCGTACCCCGACGTACCAGAAGGAAACGGCAGCCGTATCGAGCCGTGTCGAGGACCTCCTCGAGCGGATGACACTCGAGGAAAAGGCCGCACAGCTAGGTTCGGTAAACGCCGAACGAATTCTCACCGAGGACAGAAATCTTGACCGGGAGGCAGTCGAGGAGTGGCTTAGCGACGGTATCGGCCATCTCACACGAATCGGTGGTGAGGGGGGCTTGCCGCCCGCCGAGGCCGCACGCGTGACGAACAAATTGCAGGAGTACCTCGAAAATGAAACCCGACTTGGCGTGCCAGCAATTCCCCACGAGGAGTGTCTGAGCGGCTACATGGGTCCAGAGGCGACGACCTTCCCGCAGATGATCGGGATGGCGAGCAGTTGGAATCCCGGTCTGCTTCGGACGGTCACCCAAACGATCCGCGGCGAACTCGAGGCTATCGGGACGGTTCACGCCCTTTCGCCGGTACTCGACGTGGCACGGGACCCTCGATGGGGTCGCGTTGAAGAGACGTTCGGTGAGGATCCGTATATGGTCGCCGAAATGGCACGCGCGTACGTAGACGGGTTGCAGGGAAGCGGTCGTAGGGGCGGGATCTCGGCGACGCTAAAGCACTTCGTCGGCCACGGAGCGACCGACGGCGGGAAGAACCGTTCTTCGCTCAACGTTGGCCGCCGGGAACTCCGCGAGACGCACCTATTCCCTTACGAAGCCGTCATCAGCGAAGCCGACGCCGAGTCAGTGATGAACGCCTACCACGACATTGACGGCGTTCCGTGTGCTACCTCCGAGTGGCTGCTGACGGACGTGCTCCGCGGGGAGTACGGCTTCGACGGTACCGTCGTCTCTGACTACTACAGCGTTCGCCACTTAGAGACCGAACACGGCACGATCAACACGAAACAGGAGGGAGCCGTCGCCTCGCTCGAAGCCGGTCTCGACGTGGAACTGCCCTACACGGAGTACTACGGCGAACACCTCGTCAACGCCGTTGCGGATGGAGATCTCGCCGAGGAGACGCTCAACGAGGCGGTCCGTCGCGTTCTCCGAGAGAAGTTCCGAAAGGGCATCTTCGACGAGTCGCCGGTCGACTCCGAGGCGGCCGCGGACGCGTTCCACACCGACGAGGCACGCGAGGTTACCCGCGAGGCAGCCCGGCAGTCAATGACCCTGCTCAAGAACGACGACGATCTGTTGCCGCTCGATGTCGATGACGTCGCGGTCATCGGTCCGAAAGCCGACGATCCGAAGGAACTGATGGGCGACTACGCCTACGCGGCTCACTACCCCGAAGAGGAGTACGAAACCGATGCGATCACGCCGCTCGCCGTGCTCGAGGACCGCGACGCCGTCGACGTGACCTACGAGCAGGGCTGTACGATCTCCGGACCCTCGACGGGCGGCTTCGACGCGGCAACTGATGCCGCCGCCGATGCAGATGTCGCGCTGGCGTTCGTCGGCGCGCGATCGGCCGTCGACTTTTCGGATGTCGACGCCGAGAAAGAGGAGAAACCGACCGTCCCGACCAGCGGCGAGGGCTGTGACATGACCCACCTCGGGCTCCCCGGAGTTCAGGAGGAACTCGTCGCGGAACTGCTCGAGACGGGTACGCCCGTCGTCGTCGTCCTCGTCAGCGGCAAGCCCCATGCGATCGAAGAGTTAGCCGAGGACGCCCCGGCGATCCTCTACGCCTGGCTGCCGGGCGACGAGGGCGGCCCCGCCATCGTCGAGACGTTGTTCGGCGAGAACAACCCCGCCGGGAAGCTGCCGGTGTCGCTCCCCGAATCCGTCGGCCAGCTGCCGGTCTACTACAACCGGAAGGCGAACACGGCGAACAAGGACCACGTCTACACCGACAGCGATCCGGTGTACCCGTTCGGTCACGGCCTGAGCTACACCGAGTTCGAGTACGACGACTTCTCGCTGTCGGCCAACAGCGTCGCACCCCTCGAGACGGTCGCTGCGAGCGTGACGGTCACGAACACGGGCGACCGTCCCGGTGACGAAGTCGTTCAGCTGTATGCGCGCGCCGGAAACCCGAGTCAAGCCCGCCCGGTACAGGAACTGCAGGGCTTCGAGCGCGTCTCGCTCGAGCCGGGTGAATCTAAGCGGATCACCTTCGAGCTGTCGGCGACTCGGCTCGCGTTCCACGACCTCGATATGAACCTCACCGTCGAGGAAGGCCCCTACGAGGTCCGCATCGGCAGTTCCGCAACGGAGATCGAGGGAGTTGCCGACCTCGAGGTCACGGACACGAAGACGGTTCCGAAGACGGCACGGACTTACTACACGGACACGGTTGTCGACGCAGAATAACCCAGATACCCGCGGTTTTGTTTTTCCGGCGACTGGAATTCTCGAGCGTTGTTGTGGCGATTCATACGGGCCACTGTCTATCTGTGCCGACACAGCTGTAAGTTGTGCTGCGGTTGTGCTGACGCGATACAACAGTTCTTCCCTCTCGTACGTCCGTTTGACGTCGTCTGTTATTTTGCAGACGATACTAGTGCCATTTGTCTCTGAACATGTATTATAATTATAATAAATTTTATTCAAAAACATATTAATAATTGCCGTTGGATATCACATCAGGGTGGTTACCCATGACATGTGGTTGGGAATACCCCCTGAAAGTGCTGAATCGATAACCGAGACGACGTAACCGGTACTAGAGTACAATGACAAACAACGAGACACACAACACGAACGCATCGACAGATGAACTAATCGACCGGCGTGACTACATGAAAGCGGCGGGAGCAGCCGCAGTGACTGGCCTCGGTATCGGAGCCGTGGCAACGCCAGTTGCAGCCCAGGAAACGCTCACCGAGAACCAACAGACCAGCTACGACGGCTCGTTCGTGTCGTTCTGGACCGACACCGAGGACGTGGTTTCGATGACGCTCGAGGACGGCGGCAGTTACAGCGTCGACTGGGAAAACACCGGTAACTTCGTCGTCGGGATGGGCTGGGATCCCGGCGCGAGCCGGACAATCGAGTACGATGCCACGCACAATCCGTCGGAAAACTCCTATCTGTGTCTCTACGGGTGGACGACGGATCCGCTCGTCGAGTACTACATCATCGAGAACTACGGGACCTACCGACCCGGCGACGAGGAACACGGAACCCACCAGAGTGACGGCGGCACGTACGACATCGCCACGTCCGAACGCATCGAAGAGCCGTCCATCATAGGGACGGCGACGTTCACCCAGTACTGGAGCATCCGCCAGAGCTCCCGGACCAGCGGCACCATCTCTATCGGCAATCACTTCGACGCCTGGGAGAACCACGGCCTCGAGTTGGGCGACCACGACTACCAGATCATGGCTGTCGAGGCCTGGGACTATCAGGGTTCCAACAACGCCTCCGTCTCGTTCAGTGAAGCCAACGGCGGTGGCGGTGATCCAGGTGGTGACCCTGGTGACGGCAACGGCGGCTCCCTCGCTGACGGCACTTACGGCATCCAGAACGTCAACAGCGGCAAGGGCCTCGACGTCTCGGACGAGTCGACAGACGACGGCGCAAACATCCAGCAGTACGAGTACTGGGGCGGCGACCACCAACAGTGGAACGTCGAGGACACGGGCGGCGGTGCGTATCGCATCGAGAACGTCAACAGCGCCAACGTCCTCGACGTCAGTGGCGAATCGGACGGCGCAACCGTCCAACAGTATTCGGACCACGGTGGCGACAACCAGCGCTTCTACCTGTACGACCAGGGTAGCGGCCAGTACCACATCCAGCCGGTTCACACCGAGAAGGCCCTCGAGGTCGAAGGCTCCTCGACCAGTGACGGCGCAAACGTTCAGCAGTACGAGTGGAACGGTGGCGATAACCAGCTCTGGACGTTTGACGGCGTTTGATCAGTGCTCGAGCGGATAGCGATCGCTTCGACGCCGCTTATTTTAATGAACAATAATTGGGAAGCTTTTTATTCACCTTTGTGAATAGCTATCGGTGGACATGACAGATTCAAACGATCGTGAGAAGCGAGCGCAGTCATCGTCAGACGAAGCGATTCGCCGTCGTCCGTTCTTGGAGACAGTTGGTGCGTTCGGATTGGCGGCCGGGGTGGCCGGTCGCGTCGGGGCGGACGAGGACGACTGGCCGTCGCCGGACGATTCCTATTACGCGGAGTTAGTCGATGAACTCTCCCAACTCGACATCGCGCCCGGCCAGTTCGTGTACGCGGAGAACGAGGCCGACATGTTCACGGACTACGAACTCGCGGGGGACAACGAGGACCTCGCGGAGCGCGACCCGCTCGACGTCAGCGACGAGGACGTTCCGTTCACCGAAGCAACCCGAATCGAGGTGGGAGAACTCGAGGACGGATCGCTCGATCCGTGGGCCGTCAACTTCCAGGCGACCGTCGAGGACCGGGCCGTCTCGGCTGGCGATACGCTACTCGGTGTCGCCTATCTACGGAACCCGGGAACCGGTGGTTCGACCGCTGACGTAACCTACAAGACGACGGACGAGGCCAACGAAGCGGATAACTGGGTCCTGAACGGCGGTATCGCTGCTGGTCAGGAGTGGGAGCGGTATTTTTTCCCCATCGATTTCCAGGCCCCGGGTGAGGCCGGCGGGTGGTGGACGGAGTTCTGGGTCGGAATCGAGGGACAGACCGTCGATATCGGCGGCCTAGCCCTGCTAGACTTCGCTCAGGGCGTCGACGCTAACGAACTTCCGTCTTGGGACGACGAGATGGCTCTCGAGGACGGCTGGGAAGAGGAGGCAGACTCGCGTATTCAAGCGCACCGAACCGCCGATCTCACGGTGACGGTTGCCGACGCCGACGGTAACGACGTTGACGCCGACGTCGCTCTCGAGATGCGAGCACACGACTTCACGTTTGGCACTGCGGTCGACGCCAACCGACTGCAGGAGGACGATGCGGACGCCGAGCAGTACCGCGAGCACGTTCCGGAACTGTTCAACGCGACCGTCCTCGAGAATTACCACAAGTGGCGTTTCTTCGAGGAGGAGCAAGAAATTGCCGACGACGCGACCGACTGGGTCCTCGAACAGGGGCTGGACATTCGCGGCCACGCCTGCCTCTGGGCGAACCGTGGTGCCAACGCAATCCCGGTGGATGTCGAGGACGCGATGGACGAGGACGACGCCGAAACCCTCGAGGAGCGCTCGCTCGAGCACGTTGAGACGATCATCGACCACTACGGTGACGAGATGCTTCACTGGGACGTGGTCAACGAGGCGATCCACGAACCCGAGATGGCCCAGTTGATCGACGGCGAGGACATCGACCCCGTCGAAGCACCGATGCTTGAGTCGTGGTACGAGACGGCAACCGAGGCCGTCCCCGAAGGTGTCGCACTCGACGTCAACGACTACAACACGCTCGCCGGCCCGTACGAGGGGACCCGCGACGACTACGAGCGCCAGATCGAGTTCCTCGCGGACGCCGAGGGCGTCGATTTGGGCGGTATCGGCATGCAGAGTCACTTCAGCCGCGGCGAGCAGCTGACGCCGAGCGAAATCGTGGACGCGCTCGATCGCTACGCCGAGGCCGGGGCCGGGGCGGCCCTCCGAATCACCGAGTTCGACATGGCCGATCCGAACTGGCTCGAGGAGGACAAAGCCGATTTCTTCCACTGGTTCCTGAAGACGGTCTTCAGCCACTCCGAGGTCGAAGACTTCGTGATGTGGGGGTTCTGGGACGCCGAACACTGGCAGGACGACGCGCCGCTGTTCGATGCGGACTGGAACGAAAAGCCGACCCACGACGTCTACACGGAACTGGTCTTCGAGGAGTGGTGGACCGACGAGTCGGGCGCGACCGACGACGGCACGTTCTCCGCCACGGCGTTCCTCGGCGAGCACGAACTGACGGTTACGGTCGACGACGGTAAACTCGAGACGACGCTGACGGTCGACGACCCTGACGAGGCGTCAGTCTGCGTCACGCTCGTCGACATCGATGTCTGCGGGTCGGGACAGGGCAATGGCCGGATTCCCGTCCATCTCCACGGCGGCGACGCGTTCGATCCTGCCAACGTCGAGTACGATACCGTCCGCTTCGGCGATCCCGACCGCGTCGCCGACGGAGACGGACACGATGTCGTGCATCTGCCCGGTGGCAACGGTCAAGCACGGGGCAACCGATCCCAGATGATCCACTTCGACGGCAGCGAGAGTGATATCGAGGACGTCGCGATGCTGTACGGCCGAACTGACGACGGCAATATTATCGTCGGCTTCGATCGCCACGTCGCCGCGTAGCCGGCCGCCGATTGGGAGGACGGGGCCGACGACCGAATCGAGGGGCACCGAACAGGCAGTCTCGAGGGGCGATTCGCCACTACGAGGGACGATTACCGCTCTGTTTCCAGAGCGAGTCGTTCCAACGCTCATCGACGCCGTTCGCGTTCTTTGAAGGGACCCTGGTCCTGGGATCCCAGTTCCGCCTGCTCGAGGTCGCGCAGTCGACGCTTGTACTCCCAGTAGCCAACTCCGCTGAACAGTAAGGCGATCACAATGCCGGTGACCAGTTCCCCGCGGGTTGTAAAGTACAGCAATCCGAGGATGCCGATGATCACGGAGATAATCATCGCCCCGCGGGCGAATTTTCGCTGCGTCGCAGTCGTGCTCATGCTATCCCATTTGAAAACCACCTATACAACACTTGCGCTCGAGAGACTGCATCCTGCCGCGATCCCTATCCTTTATGTAATTCACACCCTCTGTTCACTCGATGTCCGATGAGCCAACACTTCGTGAGATTGCTGACGAACAGGGAGTTACCATCGGCGGCGCGGTCGACCCCGAGTTACTGCGGGCCGACCCGAGCTATTGGAAAACGGCCTCGAGCGAATTCAATGCGGTAACGCCCGAAAACGCACTGAAGATGGGGCCGCTGCGACCGTCTCGACACACGTACGATTTCGAAGATGCCGACGCGATCGTCAACTTCGGCGTCGAAAACGACATGTTCGTTCGCGGACACACTCTCGTCTGGCACAACCAGAAACCCGACTGGTTCCAGGCGTGGGACTACGCGGACGACCAACTTCGGACGTTCCTACGGGATCACATCCACACTGTCGCCGGCCGTTACCGCTCGAAAATCGACGCCTGGGACGTCGTTAACGAGGCGGTCGCCGATGACGGCTCGATGCGCCGAACGGTGTGGTCCGACGCGTTGGGCGAGGAGTACTTCGCCGATGCGTTCCGATGGGCCGACGAAGTCACCGATGCCGACCTCTATTACAACGATTACGGCGCCGACGAAATCAACGAGAAATCCGACGCGATCTACGACTTCCTCGAGGGGTTGCTCGAGGACGATGTCCCGATCGACGGCGTTGGCCTCCAGATGCACGCGCTGGGCGACCATCCGGACCCGGATTCGATCGCAGAGAATATCGGACGGTTCCAGGAACTCGGTCTCGAGGTGCACCTCACCGAAATGGATGTTGCCTTTCACACCGACGACGTACCCGAAAATCCACTCGAGACGCAGGCGACGTTCTATCGAGACACTATCGTGGCCTGTCTTGACGCTGGCTGTGACACGGTCGTCACTTGG